>JAVERP010000042.1:0-32807 GCA_034007055.1 Sphaerochaeta sp. | reverse complement strand
CTGGGAGTATTCGATGTCATCGCCGGCAAAGGAGGAGTAGAGCTTGCGCCCATGGCTGGGAAGGTAGATGGTCCTTACCTCCTCCTTGCTCAGGGGCGTCTGCATGACAGATTTTGCATCGACGTGAAAGCCGTTGTCCTTCAACAGGGCAAGGGCGCTCTCCTCAGTGGGGCAGATCACCCAGATGCGCTTCTTTTCCCGCCTGCTGAGCAGACGCAAAAAGAGGGCCAAAGGGTACCCTTCCAGGCCTTGGACCAAGAGTGAAGAAGCTCCGCTGGCATACGCCTTGTAGGCAGGGCTGCTTTTGATATACGATTGAACGATCGTGGCGATAGGCATTTGCATAAGCGCCATTACCCTATCATGAGCAAGAAGGTTATGCAATAGAATGGAAATACAACTTGAAAAGGAAAAACTCGACATACTGGCACAGGCTGTTGAGGATGCAGGGCTCTACGCCAAGAGGCAGCAAGGGGAGATCCACCGCTCCTACAAAAGCGACGGCTCGGTCATCACCGAGACAGACCTAGCCATCTCCAAAAGAATCCTCAGTGTGGTCAGCTCCCTCTTTCCCGAAGCGAACATCATCAGCGAGGAGATCCTCACCACATTTGATCCTGAAGCACCCTATACCTTTGTGCTTGACCCCATAGACGGAACTGATGTCTACTCCCAAGGCCTGCCCTCCTGGGCAGTCGCCCTGGGCATCCTGGACAAGGAGCGCAGGCCTGTGGGTGCCTATATAGCAGCACCGCGGTGGGGCATAGGAACTGAAAGCCTGTTTGTCCGCCTGGATCCGGGATCGGGCCTCCTTGTCAACGGCGAGGGGTGGACTCTGACAGGGGACAAGGACAGGCCCAGACAGGTGACCATGGGATCGAGCGGACAGCGCCTGATGGACTTCTCCCGCTTCCACGGCAAGGTGAGGATCTTCGGCAGCAGCATCCTGCACATGCTAGCACCGGTAATCCACTCGCACATCCAAGGGTGTGTGAACCAGAGCTGTTATGTCTGGGACATAGTGGCAAGCCATGCGGTCCTGCTCGCCTGCGGGATGGATATCCAGTATGTGGACGCAAGGCCCTTTGTCTATGACGACAGTTTTTTGCTGGAGAGGAAGCCTTTCTCCCCCTCCTTCTATGCAGGGACAGAGGCGTGCCGTGCGGAGCTGGCAAGGATCCTTCCCGCCACTACATAGTGGGGGTCGGGATCTTTCCCTGCTCATACCAGTGCCGGGCCAGATAGATGAACGGGGTGTCGAAGACAGCCACCACCCACTTCAGCACAAAGGTGCTGATGATTATCTGGACCAGTACGGAACTGGGGTATACACCCCAGAAGGCTATGAAGGTGAAGACCAGCGTGTCTATGAGCTGGCTGACAAAGGTGCTGAGGTTGTTCCTCAGCCAGAGGTACCCCCTACCCGGCCTCTTCTCCTTCCAGAAGGCAAAGGCCCAGATATCGTGGGTATTGCTCAGGAGGTAGGCGACCAGGGACCCGATGGCAATGCGCGGCATGAGGCCGAAAATGGTCTGCATGGCAGGGTGTGCGATGTCTGAGGATGAGGGTTCGAAAAGCAGGGCGACCTGCATGAGGATGGTCATCGAAAGCAGGGCGAAGAAGCCGAACTTCACAGCCCTGGAGGACTCCTTCTTGCCGTAGATCTCACTGAGGATGTCAGTGACCAGGAAGCTGGTTGCATAGACTATGTTGCCCAGCGTCGCCTCGATGCCGAATATCGACACATTCTTGGTGACCTGGATGTTGGCAAGGATGATGCTGATGGGAATCCAGATGTAGAGACCCAGCTTTCCCCAGAACCTATAGGCAAGCATGATGGCAGCAAAGTCCAGTATAAGAAGCAAAAACCATAAGAGTTCATTCATTGTCGCCCATCCTCACCTTTGATCACAGGGCCCGGATGACAAGGGCATCCCCATCAAGGGCGTAGTGATCTATGACCTCCTGGAGAAAGCAGAGGCGCACGGTAGCCACTATATCGACTTCAGAGTGGGCAAGAGCCTTTCTGAAGGAGGGGTCAAACCCCATACCCTCAAGCTCAAACCTTCCCACCTCATCGAATACGGCAAGCCTTGCACGACAGAGGCTGTCGGCCACGCGCTCATTGGCCCAGGCAAAGACAGCATCATCGACAAAGAACCTTCCCTGTTTGCGTCCGTATGGCATGGCTCTCTCATCGACGGCCACCCGCTCTTCCCCTGAAAAGAGGTCCTTCAGTCTATAGCAGGTTTTTTCTGCATTGGCAAGGGAAACGAAGCCGCAAAGATGGTCTGGGGGGAGGTTTTTCTCCTTGAGGAGCGCAAGCAGGGCCGTGGTCTTTCCGCTGTCCTGCCCTGCTGTGATCACCGTGATCGTCCTACTTGGCACCGAGGAAGCCCTGCAGCACATCGAAGGCCTTCATGGAGTCCTCCCGCTTGATGACAAAGGTAAGCTCATTCATGGTGGAGACGATCTCTATGACGTTGATCTGCTCCCAGGCAAGGCGACGCACCGCCTCATAGACCACCCCAGGTGTCTGCAGGAAATCACCGGTAAAGACGAGGGAGAGGGCGACAAGGTCCTCCATCTCATGCAGGACCTCCTCATCCTTGGCAAGGTCAGTCACCAAGTCACGATATTTCTCACTGACAGCAAGACTGACTTCATGGCTTCCTATGGTGATGTTCAGAAAATCACCCTTCTCGGTGGATACCTGGCCATAGAGGGAGCCTAGCTTGCTGATGAAACTGTCGCGCCTGACCAGGTTCAAGTCGAAGATATTGGTCTTCATCACAATGCCGTACTCGACACTGCTGTACTCTTCCTTTATGGTACGCGCTTTCAGTTCATCCCCATAACGCCTCAGGGCCATCACAATAGCTGAGCTCTTCACGTCCTTGCCATAGGCCTTCTCCACCTCTGGATGGATAGCCTGGGCATAGTTGCTGAAGGATAGGATGCCGTTGATAAGCATCTCATGTATGAAAGGGGACTTGTCTACGATTCGTTTGACGCAACTGCTGACCGACTCTGCCATTGTTTGCTCCTTGTATAATGTTATTATATTCACAAGTATGACATAATTACAACAAGATAGTACAGAATAGTGTGGAAAATTACAAAACTAGCTAGACCTATACAAGAGGGGTCTACGCATTGCGGTAGGGCTGTATTGGACCGCTGCCATAGCTCAGGTCCTACTTGAACATATATGCCTCATCGCAGGGAATAAGATTTGACATTCCCCAGTTCCGAAGATTTTCAGTCCGGTTCACCTCCTGCAAATACCCGTTCACCCTGGCCCAGACCCTATTCATCAGATTGTTTTTGCTTTTCCTCCCTCTGCTTCCTATACTGGACCAAATCATCAAGGAGGTCTTATGATGAAAAAAACTACACTGTTTCTGATGCTCATGGTAATGGGCATCTCACTTTTCGCCGCTGGCGTGAAAGAAGCCGATACAGTAAAAACGGGTGCTCCAGCGCATGGCGAGACAGAACTGGTCGTATACAGCACCATTTTTGCCGAATATGCCGAAGCAATGAAAAAAGGATTTGAGGCTTTGCATCCAGGGGTTACGGTCAACGTGCTGAATCCCGGTGGTACAGAAGCCATGTTCAAGAAATTGGAGTCCGAATCTTCCAATCCTCAGGCTGATGTCGTACATGCAGGATCAATGATCAACTACCAACATGCAATTGAAGACGGCCTGATCGAGCCCTATGCCCCGACCGCTCCCGGATTCAAATCTTCGATCCGGGTAGGGGAGAGCAAGCTAGAGCTGAGCCACCCTGAAAACTACTACCATGTATGGTCTCTGATGTTTACCGGCATCATGTATAACGAGCAGGTCCTGAGCAGATACAACCTTCCCATCCCCAAGACCTACAAGGACCTGGCCAATCCGATCTATAAGGATCAGATCATCAGTGCAAACCCCCTCAAGTCATCAACGGCAAGCTCATACGTAGTGGCTATGCTGCAAATCTACGGTGATGAGGCCCCTGCCCTGTGGGAAAAGACCAATGCCAACCTGCCCTACTACTCAGGGTCAAGCTCAAGGATCTATACCTTGGTCAGCAAAGGCGAGTTCGCCCTTGCCATCGGTCTCTCCCGCCCGGCACTTGTTGCAATGGGTGAAGGCTACCCTGTAGGGTTTGTATTCCCTGCTGACGGCAGCCAGATCTATGACAACTCCATGGCACTGGTCAAGGGTGCGAAGCACCCCAACCTCGCCAAGGCCTTCATGGATTACATCCTCAGTGACGAGATGCAGCTCAAGGGATCGGAATACCTCTACATTCCTGTCAAGGCAGGGGTTGTCGACCCTTCCCTTCCCTTCAGCCTGGAAAGCGTCACCAGCGGCATCGGCAACATCTATGCCCCTGACCCTGTGCTCGCCGAAGAGAATCGTGAGCTGATCCAGAACACCTTTGGGGAGTACATCCGTACCAAAGGAACCAAATAAGTAGCTATCCGAACCCACACCAGAATCTCTGGTGTGGGCTCTTGATCGTTTGGAGCCCAGTATGAAAAAACGTCTCTCCTTCTCCTGGTTCACCCTGGCATATGCCCTGGTAACGCTCTTTCTTGTCATCTTCCTGATCATCCCGATCATCAGGCTGTTTGCAGGATCCTTTTCGCTGATCTTCTCTACCAGTGACCCGCTGCCACCAGGATTCTTCTCCTACCTGCTCTATGTGACAGGGAACACCCTCAAGATGGCTTTGCTGACCACATTCTTTGCGGTCCTCATTGCCATACCCCTTGGCTTTATGATCGCCAAACTGCAGATTCCAGGCAGTGCTGTGTTTTTGGGACTCCTTTCCATCCCCCTCATCACCCCTGCCTTCATCTCAAGCTTTGCAACCATAATCCTCTTGGGAAACAGTGGGGTCATCACCATGTTCTTCGAACTGTTTTCCATACACCTGCCTTCCATATACGGCCTGCGTGGCCTGATAATCACCCAGGTCCTGCATGCCATGCCTTACGCTCTGCTGCTGATAGTCACAGGCCTTAAGACAGTGCCGCGCCATCTTGAGGAGGCTTCGCTCTCACTTGGCCACGGCGTGCTGAAGACACAGGCCTCCATAGTGCTACCCTACATTGCCCCCCACATCCTGATGGCTGCCCTGATGGTCTTCCTCACCTCGATGGGAGATGTAGGAGGTCCTCTGATCATCGGCGGAAGCTACCAGGTGATTTCCACTGAAATCTACAACAACTTCATCACGTACATGGGCGATGAGAGGATCCCCATCATCTTCGGTGCATGGACACTGCTGCTCTCCTTTATCATGCTGTTTTTTGTCAATCGCCTGATGAAGCTCACCGATGTGAAGCATCGGTTCAGACTTGGGCAGATGACGTACAGCAATCCAGCGGCACGCAAGGCCGGCTTTATCGTCCTTGCGCTGACCTCCTTGCTCTTCCTAGCCCCTACATAGCGATCCTCATCCAATCATTCGGCACCATATGGGCCTATGACTGGCTGCCCAGGGCGTTTACCCTGAAAAACTATGTGACGGTGTTTGGGGATTTCCTGCCCATCAGAAACACCATCATCCTGCTGCTTACCGTGACACCCCTGCTTATTGTGGCAAGCATCATTTTCGGCCATATGTTCAGGAACAAGAGGTCAATGCAATGGGTCAACTACTTTACCCTGCTTCCCTTCACCATCCCAGGGGTCATCATTGCAGTAAGCTTGCTCAAGACCTATGCTGGAGTCTCCCTGGGAAAGGTTGATTTCATCTCTTCAGTATATATTCTCATCATAGCAATCAGCATCAGGAGGCTTCCCTTTGTCCTGAAGATCATCGAGGCCGGATTCTCCAAAATTGATGATTCCCAGCAAGAGGCGGCCCTGAGCCTGGGCGCCTCAGAGGTAAAGGCATTCTTTTCGGTGATCCTGCCGCAGCTGAAGCCCGCCATCTCCATGGCGGTGATCATCGGCATGATCAAGGTGGTCACCGAACTCTCATCCTCGCTGATGCTCAATCCTCCAGGATGGAGAACCATGTCCCTCTATATTGCGTATTTTGTCGAAGAGGGCTTCATCTCACGTGCAGCGGCCATGGGAGTTGTGCTTATCATCATCGTTGGTATCGGGACATTCATTTCAAACAGTATGAAAGCAAAGGATAAATAAAGCTATGTCAGAAATCATCATAGAACAACTACAAAAGAATTTCGGGGCGGTCGAAGCTGTCAAGGATCTCTCCCTAACCATTGAAAAGGGGGACCTTGTCTCCCTGCTTGGTCCCTCAGGGTGTGGAAAGACAACCCTCTTGCGCATGGTGGCGGGATTTGAAACCCCTACAAGCGGCAAGATTTTCCTCAGGGAGAAGAACCTGGTGGACATCCCCCCACAAAAGAGGAACATAGGGATAGTGTTCCAAGATTATGCGATATTCCCCACCATGAATGTGTTCAGCAACGTGGCATATGGGCTGAGGGCACAAAAGCTCGGCAAGGAGGAGATCCAGCAGAGGGTCACCGAGTACCTTGAGCTTGTCGGCCTCACCGGGTATGAAAAACGCATGCCGAGCCAACTCTCCGGAGGACAGCAGCAGCGTGTCGCCCTTGCCCGTGCCCTGGTCATAAAACCTGATGTGCTGCTTCTTGACGAACCCCTTTCAAACCTGGATGCTGCCTTGCGCCTGAATATCCGCAAAGAGATTCGCAAGATCCAGCAGGCACTGAAGATCACCACCATATTCGTCACCCATGACCAGGAGGAGGCCCTCTCCATCTCTGACAAGGTGTTTGTGATGAGACAGGGGGTTCTGATGCAGGGGGGGACCCCTGAAGATATCTATCGAAAACCGGCAAATGATTTTGTCGCCGGCTTTATCGGAAAGTCAAACATCCTCTACGGTAAGGTTTCTGAGCATAAGGGCGATACCACGACAATACAGGTGGGCAAGCACGCATTCTACTCAAAGACAGAGGAAGCTTTTGAACAGGACCTGGATATCTGGCTCTCCCTGCGCCCCCAATACATCAGATTTGATGAGCATTCGACAGAAACCCATGCTAATATGATCGAGGGAACCATCCAATACATCGAATACTTGGGTGGTCTGGTAAAAGGTGAGCTGTTGACTTCGGATAACCTCACCCTTGAGTTTGAACAACCGATACGAAGTAATTTTCCCTCGAACCTCCACAAGGGCCTCTCTGTTTCCGGTTATTTTATGGCCCATGATGTGGTGATAGGAAGAAACATCAGGAAACTGAACTAGAAAGGCTCGGGAAATAAGGAGACCTATAGCGTGAAACGCCAAGTACGAACCATCCTCCTTCTTTCCCCCAGCCTTCTCATTCTGGTGCTGTTCCTGATCCTTCCCATCCTCTACCTCTTCATACGGGGGCTTGGCTCCACCATCAGCACCGGTGAGCCCCTGCCCCCATACTTCTGGTCACACCTTTTCCGAGTCACGAAAAACACCCTGACCCTCGCTTCCCTTACAACCGCACTGACACTTCTGATCGCACTTCCCCTGGCCTTCCTGTTGGCACGCACAGACCTGTACGCTACAAGGCTGCTCTTGTCCCTGCTTACCATCCCGATGATAACCCCACCCTTTGTCATGGCCTTCTCCATCATCACGCTCTATGGGAGAAGCGGTGTGGTCCCCCTGCTGCTGCAGAAACTTGGCATCTTCACCCCGCATATCTTTGGCCTGCCGGGGCTTCTTGTCATGCAACTGACCGTCTCCATACCCTATGCCATCTTCATCATGGCTGCCGGACTGCAAGGCGTTCCCCGTCATATTGATGAGACGGCCTCCTCCTTGGGCGTCTATCCGGTTCGCTACATCCTCGAGGTGGTCATTCCCTGCATCTACCCTCACATCATCATATCGGGCCTGATGATTTTCCTCATCTCCATAGGGGATATCGGAGGCCCCCTGGTGATAGGAGGCGGCTATGCAGTGCTCTCCTCGGAGATATACACGAACTTCCTCTCCCTTTTGAATGATGAGAGGATAGCGCTGATCCTCAGCCTCTGGATCATCATAGTGTCACTGCTGCTGCTCGCAGGGGTGACCCGCCTTCTCAAGCTTACTGTCAAGAAATATGTCCCGGGCATCAATCCGGTGATCTACAACCTCAAAGGGTATCGTATGGCGACAACACTGGCGGTCTCCTTGACTGTGCTGCTGTTGCTGCTGCCCTTCTTGGTGACATGCATCCAGTCTGTCGTCAGGATCTGGTCCTTTGAAGTCATCCCCCATGGCTGGACGGTGGCCAACTACCGCTCGATCCTCTCTCCGGCCAAGGTGTTTTTTGACACCTTCCTCATGGCTGTGCTGGCAACGGTAGCCATATTCATGATGAGTTTGATCCTCTCTCATATGATGATCCATAAGAAGACGCTGCGAGTCTTCAACTTTGTCCTGATCATTCCCCTGGTGTTGCCAGGAATAGTGCTTGCAGTCGGGGTGCTGCGAACCTATGCCTTCATATTCCCCAAAGACCATACCATCCCCTTTTTCACTCTGTTGCTGTTCACCATTGTCATCCGCAGACTCCCCTATAGCCTGAAGACCTTGGAAGCGGGGTTCATCACAGCAGACCCCCAAAAGGAGGAGATAGCGGTAAGCCTCGGAAGCAGCTCCTTCGCCGCCTTCTACCGCATCACGCTGCCGCAGATACGGACCTACCTGTTTGCAGCCCTGTTCATCGGCATCATAAAGAGTGCTACCGAACTCTCCGCCTCTCTCATCCTGGCTCCTCTGAACTGGAACAGCATCTCGCTGCAGATAATGAACCTGATAGACCAGGGCTCCCTTTCCAAGGCCTCAGCGTTGAGCGTGGTGCTTGTGGCCATCATAGGGTGCGGAACCTTTCTGGTCGCCTTCTGGTCCCAAGGCAGGGGCAATGTACAACAGACCTACTCTGCCAAAGCCCTTGAACGTCTTGTCCTGGGCAGGACCCCCATGAGCTACTACCACAAGGAGAAAAAGCACAAGAAAAAATGGGCGCTCTCCTTCTTGCAGAAGAAGGAACCTCTGCTGGTGGTGGCCGACAGGTTTGGAATAGTGGAGGCAAACAGCTCCTTCCTGCGCATGGTAGGCTCTGATACCCTGGCCCAGCTCCAGAAGGAGAGTAGTTTTTCCATGCTCTTTTTTGGTGACAAGGAGGTGCTGGAGATCTTCTCATCCCTAGCCCATATTGAAAATCGCGCCACCAGCATCATGGTTCTCAATGGAAGCAGGATACCCATCCTGCTGAATGCCTATGTGGCCACCTCCGAGGAGAACACAAAAAGGGCCCGATTCTACTGTAGGCAGGTAACCGGCCACTCCAGAAGAATCCGGGACTATACGCTCCTTCGCGAAAGGATGGCTGTTGCAGAACAGACGGCGCTCAAGGCTCAGATCACCCCGCACTTCCTCTTCAACTCCCTGAACAGTGTCATCCAGCTCATAGACAGCAGCCCCTCAGAGGCCCGTGATGTGGTGCAGAACATGGCCGACCACTACCGCTACATCCTGCACTCCACCAAGCAGAACCTGGTGAGCATCGAACAGGAGATGGAATCCATAACCACCTACCTGGCCATTGAAAAGGCCAGGTTTGGCGACAAGCTGCACTTTGAGATAGTGCTGGACCCCTCTGCCAAGGATGTGATGATTCCTCCTATGATCCTGCAGCCGATCGTGGAGAACGCCGTGACCCACGGGGTGAAGGACAACGGGGAGATAGAGATCAGCATCAGCGTCGACTCGTTCAGGGAGGACATCGTCATGCGCGTTGAGGATCATGGCGAGCGGGTATTCGACCATGCCAAGATAGCAACAGGGAGAGGAACGGGTCTGAAAAATGTTGAAGGGAGACTTTTTTCTCTCTATCACCGCAGGATAGCGTATACTAGGCGTGAAGGTGGTGGCCTGATAGTCACCATAGCCATACCAAGGGTGAGGTCATGATAAGGACAGTATGCGTAATAGATGATGAGTTCAGATCGCGAAAGCGGGTTCTGAACCTTTTGGAAGGGAATGAGAGTTTCACGGTGGTGGGGGAAGCGGACAATGGCAAGGCAGCTGTAGAGCTCATCGATGCCAAACGTCCTGACATTGTGATCCTGGACATCAACATGCCCGGCCTTTCAGGCTTCCAGGTGCTGGAGAAAACAACGCACAAACCTGCTGTCATCTTCATCACAGCCTTTGATGAGCATGCTGTGCGGGCCTTTGACATCAACGCCATCGATTATGTGCTCAAACCCTACCAGGAAAACCGCCTGCTTGAAGCCCTTTCCCGAGTTCCGGTAGGCAGCCATATAGGGGCCGAGACACTGCAGGACCTCAAGCTGATAACTGAGGAAGCCACCCTGCCAAAAACCTATCTCAAACGGATCAGTGTGAAGGACAAGTTCGAGTTCAGGGTCATCAACGTTGAGGAGATAGACTTCTTCCATACTGAGGACAACCTGGTATTCCTGCATACCGACGGCCTGCATTTCATCATAGACAAGAGTCTCTCCCAACTGGAGGAGTCCCTGCACCCTGATGTGTTCTTCAGGGCGCATAGGAAATCACTGGTGAACCTAAACCGCATCGAACGGGTCGTCCCCTGGGGACGGGGCCGATATGTGCTGAGGTTCGCCCATGATGAGAAGGTTCACCTGAGCAAGGACAAGACCCGGGAGCTGAAGGCTCTGCTTGGAATGCATTAAGGGTAAAAAACGCATCCTGCCTGTTTGCATTGGCATGGGTTTTTATGGATATGCAAGCACAAGCTGCCCCATCCCTCTCTCTTTGTGCAACTCTTGTCCTTTGCCTAGTGTCCTTGCATCCTGTAACTCCTGTAAACAGGCTGAAAACACCACTAGATGTTGAAAAGACCTGTTTTTGTCGCTATACTGGTGACAGGAGGATCCTCATGCGATGTCCCCAGTGCGAAGAGATGAATGACAAGGTCCTGGAATCCCGCCAGAATGCGAGCGGAACAGCCATCAGAAGAAGGCGCGAGTGCAACACATGCGGCTACCGTTTCACCAGCTACGAGCACATCGAGGACAAGCCCCTGATGGTCGTCAAGCGCGATGGGCGGCGCGAGCGCTTTGACCTGAACAAGATAGGGCGGGGCATCCGCACCTGCACGGACAAGCTGGACATCAGCGAAAGCATGGTGGAGACGCTGCTGCACAACATTGAGGATGCCATCATGCTCAAGGTGGGCAGCAAGCGCGAGATTACCTCATCGGATATCGGAGATGAGACACTCAAGCAGCTCAAGGAGGTCAATCTCGTCGCCTATGTGCGCTTTGCCGCAGTATACAAGGCCTTCGATGACCTCGGTCAGTTCATTGCTGAGATCCGCCAGCTCGGCAAGGAGCTGGAATGATCATCTGGCATCAAACCACTTGCCGGTGAGCGAGAGCGCGATGGAGTCGTTGAGGTGCTCGGGCTTGAGGATCTCATTGGCACAGTCAAGGGCGAAATTGTCGCTCATCCCTGCAACATAGTCAAAGACAAGGCGATCGAGGGATCGGTCATGGCTCAGATAGCTTTCACGCATATCCACCAAGTGGTGGTAGAACCCCATGGCAAGCATATTCTTCTCCGAGGCATAGAGAGCCTCATCAAAGCCGCAGCTCGACCTGAGCATCTCAAGGTAATCGACGATCAGCGTTATCAGGCGGGTAAAGTACCGCTCATACCCCTCCAGCAGCGGGCTCCTGTAGATGGAGGCGTAGTTGAAGCCTATCATCGCCTCGATCGCCTCATAGCAGTGGTCGCTGAAGCATATGCCCTCAACGCTGCTTGAGTGCTCGATGACGTCGTTGACCAGGGTGTCGATCATCTGGGCATTCGTCCTGCCAAGGCGTTGGGCGACAAGGGGGGGAAGCTGGGCCGCCTTGATGATGTTCAGCCTGGTGGCATCCTCAAAATCCCTGCCGATGTAGGCGATTGAGTCGCTGAAGCGAACCACAGCCGCCTCATAGGTGGCAGGAAGGAGCTCTTTGCGGCTCTGGATCGTCTCAAGGTCGCGGATGGCAAAGGTGGGCATGATCGAGCGCACCAGGCTCTCACCGTTATGGCAGACTATGCCGTCCCTGACAGCGTAGGTCAGGTTCAGGCCCCGCCCATGCTCGGAAAGGAAGTCGACGACACGCAAACTGTTCAGCTCGTGCTCAAAGGGGGGGAACCCTGCATTCTGCATCAATGTTGAGATGATCTTCTCCCCTGTGTGGCCAAAGGGTGTGTGCCCCAGGTCATGGCCCATGCCGATGGCCCATGCCAGCTCCGTATCAAGGCCGAGTCCGCGGCAGATGGTGGAGGCAATGGAAGCCACATGCAGGCAGTGCTCCATGCGGGTGCAGATGTGGTCATTGCTCGGTGCGAAGAAGACCTGCGTCTTGTGCTTGAGCCGTCTGAACGGGGATGAGTGGATGATCGCAGTGGTGTCGCGGTAGTAGGCTCCGCGCACATCGCCCTTACGCTTGTTCTTGCGCTGTTGCAGCTCTTCTGTTGGAAGTTTGTTTGCCATTTCCATAGTTATTCCCCAAATAGTGTAGCTATGGTATCATAGCGGGAGACCCTTGGAAAGCGGAGGCACCATGATCGAGACGTATGGACTACCCATTGTTTGTCTGCTATTGAACTTTCTTGCATTTGCAGCTTCTCTCAGGTTTCTCTTCTCGCGCCAGGGCCTCTACTGGGTTGTGCCGCTGATAGTCACGCTTTTTCTGGTCTGGCCCAATGCGATCAACCTCTATAGCCTTGCCTCGATGGGGACCCTCAGGACAGAGGCCTACACCTATATGGATTTCCAGCCGCTGCTGCTCTCCCTGTTCTGGTATGCCATGATCGTGACCTTCCACTATGCCCTGAAGAAGACCGTCAAGGTAAACTACAACCTTGAGCAGGTGCGCAAGAACCTCCATGAGGCGCGCTACCAGACAAAGGCCGAGCGCATCACGCTCGAACGCAAACAGAGGCGGCAGAGATCCTACTACGCAAACGTCCCGGCCAGAAAGCCTGTCATCAGGGCGTACAGCGGTGAGTGGACCGATCTGTTTGACAGGTCATAGGGTGGGCATCATCTTTTTCTGTGGGATAAAGCACAGCGGCAAGACCTCCTTGGGCACCCTGGTCGCAAAGCGCATGGGCTACAGGTGCGTCGACAACGATGACCTCATCCTATCTGACCGTCCAGAATTCCCATCCATCCGCCAGCTCTACAAAGCAGAGGGAAAAGAGGCTTTCATGGCCCAGGAGGCCGCTTCTCTGGAATCCTTCCTTGCCACAAAGCCTGAAGACACCATCATCAGCCTGGGAGGGGGAGCATGTGACAACACACCCCTCATCTCCCTTATTCAATCTTCAGGGGAGGTGGTCTACCTCAAGGTGGAACAGAGCGTCCTGCTCAAGCGGATCCTCAAGGGGGGGGTCCCCCCCTTTTTGGACCCCCTGAATGTCGAAGGGTCTTTTGCTGAGCTCTATACGCATCGGGATGCGCTCTATGGAAAGTTATCGGATATTGTGATAGAATTATCTCCTTATGCGGATATCAACGATACCGCGCACTATCTATTTTCCAGACTTTCTGAGGAGTTGCAGCATGGGTCACAATAGTTTCGGGTCTGCTTTCACAGTCACCACATTCGGGGAATCACATGGCGAAGGCCTGGGGGTCATCATCGATGGCATCGAGTCCGGCTTCAAGGTGGACCTTGGGGCCCTGCAAGATGAGATGAAGCGTCGCCGCCCGGGGGGCAATCCCCTTGGGACTGAGCGAAACGAGCAGGATGAGCTGGTCATCCTCTCGGGCATGTACGAGGGCCTGACCACCGGCACCCCCCTTGCCATGGTCCTGTACAACACCAACCACCGCTCGTACGACTACTCCAACCTGGAGCATGTCTTTCGCCCGGGCCACGCCGACTGGACCTTCTACAAGAAGTTCGGGGTGCGCGACATCCGTGGGGGGGGAAGGTCCTCAGGCAGGGAGACCAGCGCCCGCGTCGCAGCAGGTGCTGTCGCCAAGCAGATACTCGCCTGCAAGGGCATCACCATCTTTGGGGGAACTGTGCAGGTGGGCCATGTCATTGCGACAAAACGGGACTGGGAACGGTGCGACAACGCCCTCACCTGCCCTGACAGCGAGGCCGCCCTTCGCATGGCAGCCCTCATTGAAGAGGTACGCTCAGAGAAGGACAGCATCGGAGGCATCATAGAGTGCCGCATCCAGGGCCTGCCTGCAGGCCTTGGCGAGCCGGTCTTCGGCAAGCTGCAGGCCCTGCTCTCCCATGCGGTGATGAGCATAGGGGCCATCAAGGGGATCCAGTTCGGCGACGGCTTTGCCTGCGCCACCATGCGGGGCAGCGCCTTCAATGACCAAAGGACGGCTGAAGGCTTCCTCTCCAACCATAGCGGGGGCATCCTCGGAGGCATTTCCAGCGGCCAGGAGGTCATCCTGCAGGCGGCAGTGAAGCCTACCGCTTCCATCGGGCAGGGGCAGAAGACCGTGGACAAGCAGAATATGACCACCGATCTGCTCATCGAGGGACGGCACGACCCCTGCATCTGCCCCCGGGCTGTAGTTGTCGTCGAGGCGATGGTGGCCATCACGGTGCTGGACCTCTGGTACACCGCATTCGGAAGGCAGCGATGAGAGACAAACCCCTCATAGTCCAAAGCGACAAGACCATGCTGCTTGATGTGCACCACCCGGACAGCGACGCCTGCCGTGCAGACCTGGTGAAGTTCTGCGAGCTGGTCAAAAGTCCGGAACATGTGCACACATACACCTTGAGCGCCATCTCCTTGTGGAACGCCGCCTCAAGCGGGGTCAGAAGCGACTACATCACCGAGCGCATCGAGTTCTGGTCCCGTTTCCCTGTAAATGAGAGCGTGCTCTTCTATGTCACCGACATCGCCTCCCGCTTCGGCAAGGTGATCCTCAGTGAGAGTGAAGACCCCATGTACTACAAGCTCTCCATCGAAGGGGCCAGGATCAAGGCGGAGATGACAGCGCGCAAGAACATTGCCAAGATGCTTGTCCCCAATGACGAGCACTCCTTTCTCCTGGAGAAATACAACCGCGGGGAGATCAAGCTGCAGCTCATCAAGCTCGGCTACCCCGTCGATGACCGCATCCCCTTGGAGCGGGGCATCCCGGTGCCCATGGCCCTGAGGGAGAAGACCCAGGGCGGGTACAAGTTCGTTGTCAGGGCGTACCAGAAGCAGGCGGCGCAGGCGCTGCTGGGCGACTTGGGACCCGGGTGTGGGTACGGGACCATAGTCCTGCCCTGCGGATCGGGGAAAACGGTGGTAGGGATGCAGATCATGAGCATGCTGGAGACCAAGACACTCATCGTCACCACCAACATCGCAGCCGTCCACCAGTGGCAGGATGAGATCCTGGACAAGACAGACCTTACGCGCGAGCAGGTAGGAGAGTATACCGGAGAGAAGAAGGACCCCCGTGAAGTGACGGTGTGCACCTACCAGGTGCTCACCTACCGCCCCGACAAGGAGGGACCCTTTCCCCACCTGGAGCTGCTGACAAAGGGCGAATGGGGCCTGATCATCTACGACGAGGTGCACATGCTTCCCGCACCGGTGTTCAAGGTCACAGCAGAGCTGCAGGCAGTCTACCGTGTAGGGCTGACAGCGACCCTCATCCGTGAGGACGGACGCGAGGACGAGGTCTTCTCCCTGGTCGGCCCCAAGCGCTTTGACGTGCCTTGGAACGAGCTTCAGCAGCAGGGCTTCATCGCAGAGGCCTTCTGCCATGAGATACGCGTAGACCTTCCCACCGAGCTGGAGATCCCCTACGCGGTGGGGAACAAGCGTGAGAAGTTTCGCATGGCAAGTGAAAACCCTCTCAAGCTTGATGTGGTCAGGGCCCTGGTGGAGCGCCATCCGGATGACTTCATCCTCATCATCGGGCAGTACATCTCCCAACTGGAGACCATTGCCGCGATGTTCGCCCTGCCCATCATAACCGGCAGCACCCCGAACGCCAAGCGCGAGGAGCTATACCGCCAGTTCAAGGAGGGGGACATTCACATCCTGGTGGTGAGCAAGGTGGCAAACTTTGCCATAGACCTGCCCGACGCCTCTGTAGCCATCCAGGTCTCCGGAACCTTCGGGTCCCGCAGTGAAGAGGCACAACGCCTGGGGCGGATACTGCGCCCCAAGGACAGGGCAAGCTTTTTCTATTCCATAGTAACACGCTACTCCAACGAAGAGGAGTTTGCGGCAAACCGACAGAAGTTCCTTGCAGAGCAGGGATACTCCTATAAAATTGAGGTATGGCCACATTGACCGAAGATGCAAAAATTGCTTTCAAGACGCTGTTGAACAGATATTCTGAAGAGAATTATTTCTATCTGGTACGTAACTACCTGGGACTGGTCACCACCCCGTTCCACAAGCCAGCACTGACGACCAAGCTGTGCAATTTCTTTTCGCTTCCTGAGATAGAGGAGAAGATCCTCTCACTCATAGACAAGGAGGACCAGATCATACTGAGCCTGGTCCATATTGCCGGAGCCCTGACAGCTGAGGACATCATCTCGCTGCTCAAGGACAGGTACAGCTACGGCAAGCTCATGCGCAGGGTTTCGAACCTGCAGGAGCGGATGATCCTGATCAATGACGGGGGGGTCCTGATCTTCAATCCCCTCTTTGAGGAGAGGGTTCGCCAGATGTGCTCGCTGAAGCCTCTCTTTGGGGATGAGCCCACCGCTGTACAAAGCGGTGCCTACTGCTCCACTGAGTTTGTCCGTGCCTACCTGAACCTGGTGGACAAGGAGAAGCGCCTTGCCTACAGGGAGGAGTACGGCTCCCTCTTCCCCTCCTACAGCTCAGGACAGCTGAAGCTGCTGTTCGCCCTCCTGGGGGAGGTTCTGGGCAACCAGTGCATCATAACCGGGGAGAAGAGCGTGGAGGTCGACTTCGAGAAGGCGCAAAGCCTGCTCTCGCTCAATGATCGCCAGCTGCTGTGCCTGTTCATAGCGGAACCCTTTTCCAAGGAGAAGGACCGCACCCGTGCTGTGGCTTTTGCTGCAAACCTTCTGGCGATGCTCCAGAAGATAGGCTCCTGTGACGCCCCTTCGATGAAGCTCCTGCTCAAGGTCATCTCCCTTAAGACCGGTATCGAGGGCGAGGAGTCCCTGCTTGATACGCTGAGCACCCTAGGGGTGCTGACCCTTGATGAGACATGGCATGCCAACCAGATAGAGCAGCAGGCAGGACGCACGACGCTGGTCATCGACAGCGACAACACCGTCAGCTACAGCGGCAGCTGCCCAGGGGGGGACATACTCTACCGCTTCTCGGATCTGTCGGTCCTTGACCGGCAGACCAGTTACCAGGTCAGCCCCCAGAGCTTCACCCGAGGCCTGGACGGCAACCTCACCTGGGAGGAGATCCGACTCTACCTTGCAAAGAACAGCTACCCCCAAATGAGCGAGACGCTACAGAAGATGCTGCTCATCACGCACGAGCGGTACCAGCAGATAACCATCTATGAGGGGATCGTGCTGGTAACAGAGGACCGGGTGACTCGCCTGCTCACCCAGCTGGAGAGCATACAGGACCACATTGTGGCGGCTGTTGCACCGAACGCCTTCCTGATGAAGCGGTCCACCGAACAGACGTGGCGCAAAATCCTGGTGCAAAGCGGGGTTCTTGTCCCTGCCAAACGCACTGGCGAGTACCTTGAGGTATCCCAGCAGAAAGATAACCCCCTCTTTGACAGGCTCGTTGAGGAGAGCAGGACAGAAGAGGTGGTCATAGACACCCACCCCATGCTTGAAGTTGAGGCACAGCCGCTTGACAAGGCACTGCGCCTGGAAATTGAGGTTGCAAAGCTATCCAAGGCGGAACGATCGGACCTTGAGCAGCGCTTCAAGGCAAAGATGATCCTCGTCCCTGAGCAGATCGTCGCCCAGGTGGTGAGCGGGGTGGTTGAGGCCGGCGGCTTCGACTACCAGGGCAAGGTGGGGCTCTGCCGCAACGCAGTGGGCAAGAAGAACATAGCCCTGCAGCTGATGCTCCCAGACCAGGAGCTGATCGTCCAGGCCCTGGAAGTTGCCTATACGGCAGAAAAGGAAGCGCTCCTGAAAGCGGCGGTCATGCCTGACATGGAGGTGAAGATCATCCCAGTCAGCAAGATATTCCTGGTGAGGCAGCTACGCTACCACCTCGTCTAGACCCTATATCTCTGGGGTTATCCAGTGGGGGTAGTGATACCCGCTGAACGCCTCGAACTGGAGCTTGCCCTGCTCAAGGAGCATCTGAGCTCCTCCTACGACGCGGCACCCGGCAAGTGTGGCCCTCCTGAAGAAGGGGGTCTCCCTTGGCTGGTAGACCAGCTCATAGACTATCTCATCCCCCCTGAAGATGAATGAGGGGACAGGATCCTCGTGCAGATGGGGCTCCATGCCGACACTGGTGGTCTGCACGACCAGGTCGAAGAGCCTGCTGTAGAGGCCAGCTTTCTCCAGCGAGTCGTAGGAGCTCATAGTCTCCCCTGCAAGCTGGCGCGCCTTCTCCACACCCCGGTTGAGGATGGTCACCTTGATGCCGTGGTTGTGCAGGGCCCAGACCACAGCCCGGCTTGCACCCCCTGCTCCTATGACCAGGGCTGTGCGAATCTTCTCCTGGGCGATATCATCGGCTATGGGGGCGAGAAAGCCATAGTAGTCGGTATTGGTCCCCTTCCACATGTTCTGGATCCGGGTGACCGTATTGCAAGCACCAATCTGCTTCACCTCGCGCGTTATCCGCCCGAGATAGGGCTGGACGTTCCTCTTGTGCGGCACGGTCACTGAAAACCCATGGATCTGCAGCATCTCGGCAAGCTTGAAGAAGGCGCGCACCGAGTCGACGAGAAACGGCACATAGATGGCATTGTAGTGGATCGCCTCAAAGCCCGGGTTGTGGATCCTGGGCGAGGCGGTATGGTAGACCGGGTTGCCGATGATGCCGAAAACGTGGGTCTTCTCATCAACCTTGTCGGCGCGGTAGAGCTCGCTCATCGTCCTTGCGGAGAGGTGCCCTGGCGCTGCCTGGGAATCGGAGCAGAAGGTAAGGGTCGAGCCGCATTTCTTGTAGAGAAGGCGCGTACAGATGCCGAACTCACCCATGCCGATGATTATCTTATCCTTGATGGCGGAGAGCTCGGTCTGCACCCTGAACAGGCAGATGATGTCTATCATGCTCTTGGGGGTGACCGCAACCTTGGGGATGTCCCCTTTGGATGCAAGCTTGCTGATCCTGCCGTAGATGTCGGCAGGGACACAGGTGAAGTCGTGCAGGCTGCGGATGATCCTGATGCCCCTCTCCCTGAGGGAGCGCTCGAAGTCCACCTTCTGCTCAAAGAGCGGGTCCTTGAACTTGAGGTCGCTTCTCTTCACATCCTCTTCGATGTCGACATAGGCATAGTCGCCCTTGGCAGTCTCATAGAGGATCTGCAGCCGCTCCCTTTCGCCCACCGTACATGCCCCCCCGTCGCTTGTGCGCCGGAAGGTGAGGATGACAGGCAGGTCCACCGTCGAGGGAAAGGAAGAGGCTATCTTCTGTTCGTCTGCATTGAGGTGATCGAGGCGGAGCTCCACAAGGGAAATCCACCTTCGGTTTTGTTCCACCTGACAGCGGTTCTCCTCTAGGGTAGAGCCGGTAAGGGTAAGGCATAGCACTGTAAACCTCCTGAGGTCGGGTGGATTGTCCTAGAACACATGCTTGTGTTAAGGTTATCATAACGTCAAATAACGGGCTTTTCAACACCCGTTTACATAAAGGGGCAGTATAGTGGCAACGTTGCAGGTACAAAGCATGCACCTTGCATTTGCAGATAGGGATATTCTGGACGATGTGTCCTTTATCCTGACAGAAAAAAGCCGCAGTGCGCTTGCCGGAGGAAACGGAAGCGGCAAGTCGACGCTGCTGAAGATCCTCAGCGGCCAGATGGCCGCCGACAGCATCAGCATGAGCAAGACTCGCGACCTTCGCATCTCGTATTTGCCGCAAAGCGACATCCTCTTTGAAGAAGGGAGCGTCTACTCTGAGGTGGAGAAGGGGTACGCACGCTTTGACCAGATGCTCTCAGAAAAGAAATACCTTGAGCATGAGCTCGCCCTCTCCACTGAGGAGGAGAACACCTACCCCCTTCTGGTGAGGCTCGCCTCCATCCAGGACAGCCTGCTGGAAGAGGGGTACTTCTCACGCAAGGAGAAGATCGAGCAGATCCTCAGCGGCCTGGGCTTCCTGGCCTCGGACTTCTCGCGCCAGTGCCTGGAGTTCTCAGGCGGGTGGCAGATGCGCATCGCCTTAGCCAAGGTCCTGGTCGAACACCCTACCATCATGCTGCTGGACGAGCCGACCAACTACCTCGACATCGAGGCCCGGTACTGGCTGAAGAACTACCTGAAGGTCTACTCAGGGGGCATCATGATAGTATCGCATGACCAGGCCTTCCTGGATGAGAGTGTGAACGAGGTCTTTGAGCTCTTCGCAGGCAAGCTCACCCGATACAGCGGCAACTACAGCAAGTACCTCGAACAGAGGGAGCTTGAGATCGCACAGCTAGAGAGTGCCTACAAGCAGCAGCAGGAGAAGCTGGAGAAGACAGGGCAGTTCATCGACAAGTTCCGCTACAAGGCGACCAAGAGCCGCCAGGTGCAGAGCAGGATCAAGCAGCTGGAGAAGATGGAGATCGTCGAGGTCCCCTCCCATCTGAAGCAGCTCTCCTTCACCTTCCCCCCGGCCCCCCACAGCGGCAACGATGTGCTCATAGTGGAGAATTTGAACAAAAGATACGACCAGCAGGTCATATTCGACGACTTCTCCTTTCACGTCAACCGAGGTGAGAGGCTTGCGGTGACCGGCAAGAACGGATCAGGAAAAAGTACGCTCTTGAGGATGCTGTGCGGCGATGACAACAGCTATGAAGGCGTCATACGCCAGGGAAGTGGGGTCAGCATAGGCTATTTTGCCCAGGACACCGAAAAGACGCTCAACGCTGAGCTCACCGTCCTTGAGGAGGTCAGCAGCGTAGCCGCCACTGCAGACATCCCCAAGCTGCGCACCTATCTGGGCTCCTTTCTCTTCAGCGGGGACGATGTATTCAAAAGCGTTTCGGTTCTCAGCGGGGGAGAGAGAAGCCGCCTCGCCCTGCTGAAGATATTGCTGCACCCGGTGAACCTCCTGATCCTGGACGAACCGACCAACCACCTGGACATCAATGCCAAGCAGATGCTGCTCAAGGCCCTTGAGCACTATGACGGGACGATGGTCTTCGTCAGCCATGATGCGCACTTCATCAAACACATCGCAACCAGGATCCTCTACCTCACCAATACCGATCCCCCTGAGTTCTTCGATGGGGACTACTCCTACTTCTCCTACAAGCTGGAGGAGAAGGAGCGTGTCGAGGAGGAGGCACAGAATAGGGAAAAAGGGCAGAAGGAGGATGAGGAGCCACCCTCCGCCCTCTCCTACAAGGAGGCCAACCGCCAGAAGAACCGCCTTGCAACCCTCAGGCGCCAAAGCGAAGCGATGCTAGGCAAGCTTGGGAAGCTTGAGCAGGAGCTGCTTGCCCTGGACCACAGCATGGCCTTGGAGGAGAACTACACCGACGCCCAGACCATCAGGGCTCTGGTTGAAAAGAAGGCCAGACTTGAAAGGAAGCTTGAGGAGAGTGAGGAGGCGTGGCTCTTGCTCAACGAAGAGGCCGAGAACCTGGAGGCAACCCTTGGCCAAGCTGAATGAATTCTTTCTGAGCGTGGTGCTCGCCTCCCAGTCGGTCGCACGGAAAAAGCTGTTGGAGGACCTGGGAATGAGGGTAACCATCGAGCCAACCCACTGTGATGAGAGCCATCAGGTGAAGGACCCTGCACAGGCTGTGCACCTGCTGGCCCTACGCAAGATGGAGGGGTACAGGAAAGGCAAGGCCCTGTATGAAGGGCCGGTGATCACGTGCGACACGCTCGTCTCGTGCGAAGGGAGGCTGCTGGGCAAGCCCAGCGACCGCCAGGACGCACGAACCCAGCTCCAGCTGTTGAGCAACAGGAGCCAGGTGGTGCACTCAGGGTGGGCCCTGTGGTTCGAGGACACCCTCTACCACGGCTGTGATGAGGCGACCGTACTGTTCAAGGAGTTGGATGGGCCGGCCATCGAGGAGTATCTCGACCTTGGCGAGTGGAGGGGGGCTGCGGGCTCCTACAGGATCCAAGAAAGAGGAAAAGAGCTGGTACAAGCTGTCCGAGGGGATATTGCTACGGTTATAGGGTTGCCACTGGCGCAGATTTCTGAAATACTTGCTTGCAACTGTGCCCGTTTGTGATGGCGCAGAATATCCGCCCCTGCGGGGGTGAGTAATAGATGAAGGGTGACGCACACAAGCTTGTACGTAGTACGGCCGTGTTGTCAGACAGGAGGATTATGTCCGTAGTAACCATGAAGAGCCTGCTAGAATCAGGCGTGCATTTCGGTCACCAGACCAAAAGATGGAATCCAAAGATGGCTCGTTTTATCTTCAGCCAGAGAAATGGAATCCATATCATTGACTTGCAGAAGACCTCTGCTTGTATCGTTGAAGCGTACGACGCAGTTCGTGCAGTAGTGAAGCAGGGCAAGACCGTCCTGTTCGTCGGCACCAAGAAGCAGGCTCAGCAGGCTATCGAGACCGAAGCAAAGCGCTGCGGAATGCCCTACATCAACAACCGTTGGCTCGGCGGCATGCTGACTAACTTCTCAACCATCAAGAAGTCCATCTCCACCCTCAAGAAGATTGAGAAGATGGAAAATGATGGCACCTTTGAATCCCTTACCAAGAAAGAGGTCTCCCTGCTCACCAAGCAGAAGATCAAGCTTGAGAAGAACCTTGGCGGCATCAAGGACATGAAGGACCTCCCCGGAGCGATCTTCATCATTGACACCAAAAAGGAGACCATCGCTGTCGCAGAGGCAAAGCGCCTCGGCATTCCTGTCATTGCTGTTGTAGACACCAACTGTGACCCAACTGACATCACGTACCCCATCCCTGGAAACGATGACGCCATCCGCGCCATCAGCCTCTTTGTCGAGATCATTGCCAATGCGGTAATCGATGCTGACAACGAAGCCGGCATCCAGATCATCGAGACGCTCGGAAACGATGACGAGAGTGTCGAAGAGGAAGTGGTTGAGGAAGTTGAGGAAGAGGTTGTCTTCTCCACAGAAGAGGGTGCTGAGATCACCGATTTTGTAGAAAAGAAAGCCAAGGTGACCGAGCCCGCTGCAGAGGAAGAGGTCGCTGACGACAAGAGTGGTATCACCGTCGACGAAGAGACCCTCTACGAGGACTAAGGAGCAAAGCATGGCTATTACAGCTGAAGACGTAAAAAGATTGCGTGACGCCACCGGCGCAGGCATGATGGATTGTAAGAAGGCGCTGATGAAGTCCAATGGCGACTTCGATGCCGCCAATAAGTTTCTCAAGGAGATGGGCCTCGCTGCCATCGCCAAGAGACAGGACAGGGCAACCAACAACGGCCGTGTCTTTGTAAGGGTGACCGATGACAAGGCTGTCATCGTTCAGCTCTCGTGTGAGACCGACTTTGTCGCCGGTAACGCAGAGTTTGCCCAGCTCGGAGAGAATATCTGCACCGTTGTAGTGGAAAAAGGCTACACAGGGATCAACGACGAGCTCAATGCAATGGTCAATGACCTGATCACCGTCATCAAGGAGAACATGGCCCTCAAACAGGTTGTGGTCCTCCCCCTCGGTGAGCATGAGTTTGCCTCAAGCTATGTCCACGGCGAAGGCTCTCTCGGTGTTGTGGTTCTTTTCAAGACCGACAACGACGCCCTTGCAAAGGATCCCCTGGTACTGGAGTTTGCCAACGACTGTGCCCTGCACGTCGCAGCTTTCACCCCTTCCTACTTCTCAACCTCCTCAGTGGACCCTGCCTACATTGCAGAGCAGTCTGAGATCTTTACCGCACAGGCAGCACTGCTTGGCAAGCCGGCAAAGGTTGTTGAGGGTATTGTAAAGGGCAAGCTCAGCAAGCATCTTGCTGAGATCTGTTTCCTCGAGCAGAAATTCGTCAAGGACGACTCTATGACTGTGGAACAGAAAGCGAAGGAAGTCGGCAAGGCTGCCGGTGGAAAGCTTGAAATCTCAAACTTCACCTACATCCTTGCAGGTTCTGCTTCCTGCGAAGTATAACGTCCATCGATTCATTCCAACCGCTCACCTTGTGAGCGGTTGGCCTATTGGAGATTTGTATGCTAGAGGTATTAGAAACTTGCGAAAGCAAAATGCAAAAAAGTCTTGAAAGTCTTGAAAAGGACTTTTCCTCATTGAGAACCGGACGTGCTTCCGTTTCCCTCTTAGATAAGATTCGTGTCGAATACTACGGTAACGAGACTCCTATCAATCAGGTTGCAACCGTCAGTGTCCCCGAAGCCAGGATGATCGTCATCCAGCCCTGGGACAAGAGCGTCCTCTCTGCCATAGAGAAGGCGATCCTCAAAAGTGACCTTGGGCTGCCGCCCAACAATGATGGCAAGCTGATCCGCCTCAACTTCCCCCCCTTGAACGAGGAGAGGAGGAAGACGCTGGTAAAGACGGCAAAGGCCACTGCCGAAGGGACCAAGGTTGCCATCCGCAACGTACGTCGCGAAGCTATGGATGAGCTGAAGAAGATGGAGAAAGCCAGCGAGATCAGCGAAGACCAGCAAAAGGATGCCGAAGCGGAGATCCAGAAATTGACAGACTCCTTCATCACAGAGGTGGGAACACTCACTGATGCGAAGGAGAAGGAGATCATGGAGATCTGATGGAAGCTATACCGGTCGTGCCCAAGCACCTTGGTATCATCATGGATGGGAACGGGAGATGGGCACAAAAGCGTGCCCTTCCCCGGGCTGCCGGACATCTTGAGGGCCTGAAGGCACTGAAGAGGGTCATCAAGGAAGCCGCTGAGCTTGGCATCGGGTATGTTACCTTTTATGTGTTCTCCACCGAGAACTGGAAGCGGAGCACCCAGGAGGTATCCTACCTCATGGGTGTGCTCGTTTCCAAGCTCCATGGGGAGCTCGCCTTCTACAACAAGCACGGCATCAGGATCCTCGTCTGCGGGGATATGGAGGGCCTTCCCTCCGATGTGCAGGCGGTCATAGCCTCTACAGTCAAGGCAACCGAACAGAACAGCCGCATCAATTGCATCCTGGCCATCAACTATGGCGGCCAGGATGAGATCTGCCGCGCAGTCAGGCGAGCCCTAACCGCGGATCCCCAAAAGATTCTTAGTGTGGAGGACATTCGCCTCCATTTGGACTTGCCCCATGTTCCGCCCGTCGATATGATAGTACGTAGCGCAAATGAAAGGCGCCTGAGCAACTTCCTGCTCTGGGACAGTGCCTATGCAGAGCTTGGCTTTTATGAAAAGCTCTGGCCGGAGTGGAAGGCTGAGGATGTCCAGGCGATCTGCAGTGATTATTCCAAGAGGGTGCGCAAGTTCGGGGGGATACAATGAGTTCACTGGTCCAAAGGATACTAACCACGGTCATTGCAGTGCCGGCACTATTCTCCCTCATCTTCTTTTTGCCCCACTATGGGTTTCTCGCACTCGCCCTTCTGGCCATGCTCACAGCAGGCCTGGCGACCATGGAGCTCAAGGCCCTCTATTTCAAAGCGGAGGGGGCGCGCATCAACTTCCCCTCCTGGATGGCGGCCTTGCTGCCCTTCGCCCAGTGGCTTGAAATTGCGTATCTTCCCCAACTGCCCCTGCTTGAGCTGACGCTGGTGGTCATGGCTCTGACAATATACACAACCGAACTCTCCTCCGGGCCAAAGGATGGCTACGACAAGACCTTCTCGCGCATAGGCGGGGCAAGCTTGCTGCTCATCTACCCGGGACTCCTGCTGACCTTCATCATGCGCCTCACAGCCCTTCCCCTGGCTTCGGCGTTCCTGTTGCTCTTTTTCCTGCTTGTCTTCGGCAACGACGTGTTCGCCTTCCTTTTCGGCATGTCCTTGGGAAAGAACAACAAGGGCATCATCAAGGTGAGCCCAAACAAGAGCATTGCAGGCTTTGTAGGCGGGACACTGAGCACCATAGCGCTCGCCCTCGCCTTCTGCCTCTTCTACCCTGGGGTCAAAGCCCTGGTGAGCATCCCCCAGGCCCTGCTGCTCGGGCTTTTGACAAGCGTCAGCGCCAATATCGGGGACCTCATTGAGAGCGCGTTCAAACGTGCTGCCAAGGCAAAGGACAGCGGCAACCTCATTCCCGGCAGAGGGGGCCTGCTGGACTCCATCGACTCCCTCCTAGCCAGCGCTCCTGTGTACTGGCTGATGCTAGCCCTCTTCTAGGCCATGAAACGGGTAGTCATCCTAGGCTGTACAGGAAGCATCGGCTCCACCGCCATCAGGGCCATACGGGAAGGGAAGCTCGCCGTCTCTGTGGTGGGCCTTTCGGCCCATAGCAACGAAAGGGAGCTGGTCGCCCTTGCCAGGGAGCTCTCCTGCCCCTCGATATGCCTTACCGGCAGCAAGGCCGGCCCCTATTCCAACATCACAACATATAATCTCCTCAGTGAGATGCTATCATCCCTCGATGCTGACATTGTTCTCAATGGCATTGCAGGCTTTGCAGGGCTGCATGCTTCACTGCTCGCTCTCGAGCAAGGCTTCGACCTCGCCCTGGCCAACAAGGAGAGCATCGTGTGCGGCGGATCCTATCTCTTTGACCTTGCCAGGAAGCACCAGGCCAGGATCATCGCAGTGGACAGCGAGCATAGCGCCCTTGCCGAATTGGTTGCCAATCGCGACCCCAGCGAGATAGACTCCCTGATCCTCACCGGCAGCGGAGGTCCTTTCAGGACGTTACCCCAGGACCGGTTTGCCCATATTACGGTGGAGCAGGCCCTCGCCCACCCCACCTGGGACATGGGCAGGAAGATATCGGTGGATAGCGCAACCCTGGCCAACAAGGCCCTTGAGGTCATCGAGGCCTCCTACCTCTTCGGCCTGGGTGCTGCGAAGATAGAGGTGGTAATACACCCCCAGTCGATCGTCCATTCGATGATACGCACCGTCGACGGCGCCATCTATGCACAGATGGGAGTCCCTGACATGACGCTGCCGATCGTCAACGCGCTGGACAGGGGCGGGAGGAACCTGGTGCGGCCTCTGGACTTCACCA
Organism: Sphaerochaeta sp.; assembly: GCA_034007055.1. Classification (GTDB taxonomy): domain Bacteria; phylum Spirochaetota; class Spirochaetia; order Sphaerochaetales; family Sphaerochaetaceae; genus Sphaerochaeta. Next base: position 5,640 of record JAVERP010000042.1, on the reverse strand, counting down.
ACCTCAGCCTCACCTTCGAGCAGCCCGACTACCAGCGCTTTCCGCTGCTCTCGCTTGCCTTCTCCATCCTTGAGCGCAAAGGCAGTGCAGCCCTCGCCTTCAATGCAGCCGATGAGGTTGCCGTACACGCATTCCTCGATCGCAGATGCTCCTATCCTCAGATGATAGCTGCCATAGAGAAGACCTTGGAGCGGCCGTGGGAGAGTGAGCCCTCATCCTTTGAGGAGACACTCGCCCTCGATGCCGAGGCAAGAGAGCTGACAAGACGGTATGTATGAGCAGCCTCCTCGCCCTTGTAGCAAAATACCTCATAGGGTTCCTGGGTATAGGCCTTGTTGTGGTGATCCACGAGATCGGGCATTTCATAGCGGCAACCTTAAGTGGCATCGGCGTGGAGGTCTTCTCCTTTGGACTGGGGCCCAAGCTCTGGGGCAGGAGCTTCAAGGGCACTGATTTCAGGATCAGTGCCTTCCCCCTGGGCGGCTACTGCCGCCTGAAGGGCTCTGACGACCTCAGGGCCGCCCTGGCCCAGCATGAGAAGAGCTTCACCCACATAGAGGACGGATCACTGTTCTCAGTCCATCCTGCAAAGAGGATAGTCACCTACCTTGCAGGACCCCTTCTGAACATCATGTTCGCCATACTGCTCTATGCAGTGCTCGCCTCCCTACCCTACTCAACCCTCTCCACCGATCCTGTCATCGCCACCGTCAACGACTACCCCTCCCTATTCGTCCAGGCCTCAAGCCCTGCCCACCAGATGGGACTGCGCACCTCTGACCGTGTCCTCCTCCTCAATGGGGAGAAGGTGCCCGACTGGGAGAGCCTGGAGGCCCGTCTGGAAGGCAGTGAGGGGATGCAAATGTTTGCCGTAGAGCGGGATGGGCAGATGCTCCTTATCCCTGTAGTCGGGGAAAAAAGCGCCAAGGGTGTGCGCTACGGCATCACCGTCATACGCCCTCCCATCATTGGGGGTGTCCGCCCTGCAACCCCAGAGGCGGAGGCAGGGCTCTCTAAGGGGGACCGCATCCTCTCTGCCAATGGGGTTGCCGTTGCCAATGACCTGGACCTGCTGGTCGCCTTGGCAAGCGATACGGAAAAGACAGAGCTCCTAGTCCAGAGGGAAGAGGGAACAAGCGTCATCACATTCCGCCCTGATCTTGACGAACGGGGCAAGGGGGAGTGGAACTTCTCCCTTGCCGCTGAGAAGAGGCCGCACAAGGGCTCCCCCTTCAGCTTGAGTGCCGGGTGGAGGACGACCGTTCGGATGACAAAGGATACCCTCACATCGCTGCTCCTGCTCATCCGCGGGGAGAGGGGGGATGTGCGCCAGGAGTTCACAGGGGCGGCGAGGGCCGCCCTGATGATTGGGGACATCACGGCCTTGGCTCTGGAGAGCTCGGCAGGGGGCGGCTTGAGGGCGCTGGGATATCTGTTGGGGGTGGTGAGCATCTCACTGGGGTTGGCAAACCTGCTGCCCCTGCCCGCCTTTGACGGAGGGCAGATAGTGGTCGCCCTCTATGAATGGGCCACAGGTCGGCACATACGGCCAAAGACCTATTGGATTCTCCAATTGGCCGGCATAGGCATTGTGGTGGGCATCTTCTTTTTTCTGGGATTTGCGGATATGGTCCACTTCCTCTCCATCAGACGTTAGGGTTGTTGCCGGCAATATACTTGTTGCTGTACTCCATCTCTTCAAATCTGACAATATTGCTGACAAAGGCCAGGGAGAAGACTCCGGTCTCACCGTTACGGTTCTTGGCCATGATGATCTTTGTCTCCTGGACGTTGTTCTTGCGCCGCTCATCCTCATCGTCAGTGCGGTTCTTGCCCACATCACGGTGCAACAGGATCACCACGTCGGCATCCTGCTCGATCGAGCCGCTGTCCCGGAGGTCGGAAAGCTTCGGCTCAACCCCATCGGCCTGGCGCCCTACCTGGCTGAGGCAGACTACAGGGATGTCCAGCTCGCGGGCGAGCTGCTTCAGCGAGCGGGAGATGATGGAGATTTGCTCATGACGGGGAATACGGGCATCGGCCTCGGCATCAATCAGACCGATGTAGTCGACGAAGATGATCTGGATGTCATGCTCGAGCTTCATGCGCCTGGCTTGGGCACGAAGCTCCATCAGCTTCATGTTGGGGGTGTCCTGGATGTAGAACTCGGCATCATACAGCGACCCTGAGGCATCGATGATAGCGTTCATCTCGCTGTGCTTGAGCGTTGCCTTGCGGATGTGGGAGAAGTCGACCCGGCTATGGCCGGTCAACAGACGCTCCATCAGGGAGGAGGCGCTCATCTCAAGGGAGAAGAACCCCACCCGGTACTTTTTCTTTACGATCATGTTCAGGGCAATCGAGAGCGCGAACGCGGTCTTTCCGATGGAAGGGCGGGCTCCGACGATGATCAGCTCCTGCTTTTTGAACCCTCCGGTTATGGAGTCAAGAGGGGCGAAGGCGGTCTCGAACCCGTTCTTGATGCCGGTGGTGCTTCGTTCCTCGATATCGCTTATGGTTGAGGTTATCAGATCCCTGATACTGTAGTAGTTGTCACTGCCTGCAGTCTCGTTGTTGAGCTTGGAGAGGGCCTGCTCACCTTCATCGATCACCTTCTGGATATCCTGCGACTCATCGTAGGCATTGTCCTTCAGCTTGGAGGAGAAGAGCAGCAGCTTGCGCCGCTGTGCCAGGGCCTTGAGGATCTTGGCATAGTAGGCGGCGTTCGTGGTGGTTGGGACATCACTGGTGAGGGTGGAGATGTAGGAGAGTCCGCCACACTTGTCCAGAAGATCATTGGCCTTGAGATAGGAACTCAAGGTGATCAGGTCTAGGGTTTCTGAACTCTCCTGACGAAATGCAACAATGGCACCGAACAGCTCCTGGTGTGCAACACGATAGAAATCAGCCCTGCCCAAAAAGTCGGTCACTTCTACAAGGACCTTGTCATTGAGCAGGATCGCACCCAATACTGCGCGTTCGGCCTCTTCATTTTGAGGGGGAACGCGTCCGAGCATGCTATTCGACGCCATGCAATTACTCTTTCTCTTCAGTAGCTTCTTCTGCTATGGTGGCAGCTTCGACTTCCTTGGCAACCTCTTCAACTTCCTCGGCAGCTACCAATGCTTCTCCAGCGGCTTTTTCAGCAGCTTTTGCAGCCTTGGTGGCAGCTTTTGCCGATTCAGCTGTAGCAGCGGCCTTAGCCTCTTCAGCTGCAACCTTGGCAGCGATGCGGGCCTCTTCAGCTGCAACCTTTGCGGCGGCGGCTTCACGTGCCTTCACCTGGCTCTCGCTCTCGACCACCAAGTGGATCTCAGCGCTCTCATCCTCATACAGGCGGATGCGAACAGTGTAGGTCCCTACCATCTTGATGGTGTGTGAAGAGACGTCGATACGCTTGCGCTCGATTTCAAAACCCAGCTTGGACAGTTCGTCCTGGACCATAGCTGAGGTGACAGAGCCGAAGAGCTTGCCACTTTCACCGGCAGAAAGCACCAGCTTGATGGTGGTCTCGTCCAGTTTGGTCTTCAGACCCGATGCCAGGGTGCGCTTCTCGTTCTTGCGTTTCTCAATGGCAGCGGCACGGGCGGTGAACAACGACTGATTTGTCTTGTTAAACATGACAGCAGCCCCGGTGGGTAACAGGTAGTTGCGGGCATACCCATCCTTTACAATTACAACGTCTCCCTCTTCTCCGAGGTTGGCGACATCCTGATTGAGAATGATTTTCATATGAAAACTCCTTACTCGTCTTTTCTAAATACTATCCAAGTCTCCAGGACCCCCAGAAGGGGCAACACGAAGACAACCAATACGTTCAATCCAGGCACCAGGAAAGCTATCAGGAACAGGCTTATCATCAAGCGTCCGCCACTGATGGGCAGACCCTTGCGACGCACAAAGTACATGACGATGGACATGCCTTGCACAGCATAGAGCACACAGGATCCCAAGGCAACATTTAAGGCCAGGGCGCGTCCCAGGAAGGGAGCCTTGAGAACCATCAGGAACAAGACCACTGTCCAGGAACCGAGAAACACCCAAAGGGTTTCATACGGAACCGACCAACGGGTTATGCGCTGTGAAAAGTTCCCATCATACCGTCCCAGATAACTCATAGCCATGAAGGAAGCAAATCCTACCAGTCCCATACAAAGGGGGACCAGAACCGATGCGCTGACCATCACCGACAAGCGATATACCTTCTCCAGATCTCTCGATGAGAGAGTGCCGGAGGAGCCGTCCATCAGGCTGAACAGGGAGCGAAAGGATTCGAGCATCAACGCATCGACCTGTGCAACCGTCTCAGAACCACTGGAAAGCCAGATAACCAACCCTATCGAAGCAACCACACCAAAGGAGGCGGATGCAAGATAGCGTACTATTGTCCGCCTGTCGTCCAGATAGATCCAAACAGCGGCAGCGACCAACAATACAACCGGAATGAACAATCCGATGCCCAGCAGCAATCTTCCTGCGGGATCTGCAAGCGCGCCTCGCGCTTGGAACAGGGAGACGATCATCGTAAGCAGCGCTACAGCCGCTACGGGGACCAGTGCATATCTGCGATCGGAAATCTTTGGCGCAAGAACCAAGAGCGGAATGGTGAACAGGAAGTTGCCCAACATGAACCGGGAGAGCACGAAACTCACCCCCGCCACCATGGCCGCCTTGCCCATCAACTGCTTTTCACTCTGATTCATACCGTCTAACAAAGCTTACTTCTTCTCAAAAGGAAGGTATGCAAGTACGCGTGCCTTCTTGATCTCGTTGGTAACAGCTCTCTGGTGCTTTGCACAGCAACCGGTTATGCGAGCAGGAAGGATCTTGCCCCTTTCGGTCACATATCTGCGAAGCATTTCTGGGTTCTTGTAATCAGGGGTGAGGTTCTGGGTACAGAACTTACAGACCTTCTTACGGAAGTTGGGTCTGCGCCCACCGCCACCACTTGAGCGCCTGTCCCTACCACCTCTGCTATCGGAATCCTTTGAATCTTTATCGTCATCACGCATGAATTTTTCTCCTTAAAAACTAGATACTGCTATGAGCAGTTGTTAAAATGGGATCTGGTCGTCATCGAACTGCTCAGGTCCGCCAATGTCCATATCTGGCATTTGAGGTGCGGCTGAGGGGGTCCGTGCGGCATACGATCCTTGGGGTCTCGCCTGGCTGTCGGTACGACGGCCTTCTGAGCGATCACCACCAGAGCTTGCTAGAAGCTGCAGGGAATTGACTACGATCTCGACACGGGAACGGTTCTGTCCATCCTGCTCCCAACGGCTCTGCCTCAGTTCACCAAGGATGGAAACCTGCCTGCCCTTCTCCAGATACTGGTTCAGGCCTTCGGCGCTCTTTCCAAACATAGTGCAATTGAAGAAGTTGGCTTCATCCTCCCACCTGTTGTCAGCCGTCCTCTTTCTACGGTTAACAGCGAGAGAAAAACTACAGATAGCCATACCGCCGCTGGAATAGCGAAGTTCACTCTCCCGAGTGAGACGGCCCACCATTGCGATCACGTTCAAGTCATTTGCCATGCTTATGCTCCAATTCTTTTAGATTTACTTTTCTGTGTTGACAAACAGAAACTTCAAAATTGAGGTGTTCAGCAAGAAATCTTTCTCAAATCCAATGATAGAGGAA
>JAVERP010000041.1:0-33321 GCA_034007055.1 Sphaerochaeta sp. | reverse complement strand
CGGAAGGGTGGTATCACTCATCCATCGCTTCCTGAGGGCTGGGGTTGTTGTGGATGGAACGTACCAGAGGACAGAGGTGGGGTGCCCGCAGGGTGGGAACCTCAGTCCAATATTGGCTAACATCCTGTTGAACGAATGCGACCGCGAGCTTACGCGAAGGGGTCACAGGTTCGTCAGGTATGCCGATGACATGGTCGGAGCATGCTCCAGCAGGAAGGGAGCCGAAAGGACACTCGAAAGCACGACCAGATATCTTGAGAATGTGCTCAAGCTGATAGTGAACCGTGAAAAGACCTGCATCTCCAGAATCGGGGGCATCAAGTTCCTTGGCTATGGATTCTTCTATGATTCGAAGAACAAGAGATGGGAACTCTGTATTCACAAGAAGACAGAGGCAAAGCTCAAGGCTAGAATCGAGGAGATAACACAGCGAAGCAATGGTTGGTCGGTAAAATACCGACAGGAAAAGCTGAATCAACTAATCAGAGGTTGGATTGCTTACTTTAAGCTAGCCAAATGTAAGGCAAAATTGAAGAAGCTTGATCAATGGCTGAGAAGGCGGATACGGATGCTGTACTGGAAGATGTGGAAACGGGTAAGGACTCGGTACAGGCAGTTCAGGAGGCTTGGTGTTGGACATCAGAAGTCTTATGAATGGGCAAACACCAGAAAAGGATACTGGAAGATTTCAAATTCATGGGTTTTGAGCACGACACTGACCGATAGAAAGCTCTATGAAAAGGGATGGCGATGGTTCTCTGGCCTGTATGCCAGAGAGTACGTAAACTGACGAGGAGCCGCATACTGAACAGTATGTGCGGATCTGGTGTGCTGTGCAAAGCTGTGCTTGAGATGAGGGTAGGCCCCTCGGCAGGGACCGGTCAGGAGGACCTGTCAAACAACCCTTGGCTGCTGTGGTAAAGAGCCATGGTAGTGAGCGCGTAGGGAAAAGGTTGCAAGAGCAATCATGTGTGATATGTAAAGATGAACGCAAGTGAATCGCTGATGAAGTATCGAAAACGTAAGGTTTTGCCAAAATCCGGGGTTCACCACTCCTCGGAGATGGGTGCAGAGGTATCCTGAAACACTGTCTGTGCGGCAAACGGTATTAAGGCGGCATGAGTGCATATCTGGCTCAGGTACGGAACACAGGAACCTGTATGGTCATGATAAGTGAAAAGGCACAAGCCACAGAAAGGTGAGGCCGAAATAGCGATGGGCCATATAGGGACGGAGACGTTCGTAGTAGTGATGAAGTCCCTGTAATGGGGATGGAGCGAAGGGGCGTCATCATTCGGTTGTTGTTTATGGAACAACTGGTAACACAGGAGGATTTTATGGACAAGGACAAACCATTCTGCATCCCGAAGCTGGAAATCTTTGAAGCATATGGGAAAGTCAGGAGAAATGGAGGAAGTGCAGGCATCGATGGACAGAGCATTGCGAGTTTCGAAGAGAACCTGAAAGCAAACCTGTATAGGATTTGGAATAGGATGAGCTCGGGAAGCTACTTCCCTCCCCCGGTAAAGTTGGTGATGATACCAAAGAAATCGGGTGGGGAGAGGGGCTTGGGCATCCCTACCGTATCGGACAGGATAGCCCAGATGGTCGGCAAGCAATATCTGGAAAGAGAGGTCAAGCACCTGTTCCATCAGGACTCATATGGATACAGGCCGAACAAATCGGCATTGGACGCTGTTGGCAAGGCAAGGGTACGGTGTTGGAGATATGACTTTGTCATTGAATTCGACATCCGAGGACTGTTTGACAATATCGACCATGAACTGCTGATGAAGGCCGTTCGTCTCCATGTGAAGGAAAATTGGCTGATACTGTACATCCAAAGATGGCTGACTGCTCCGTTTGTAAAGGGCGATGGTGAGGTCATAAACCAAACAAGTGGAACGCCACAGGGAGGGGTAATCAGTCCGGTTCTTGCGAACCTGTTCATGCACTATGCCTTCGACAAATGGATGGATAGGGAACACCCTTCAAATCCGTTCGAGAGGTACGCCGACGATGCCATCATCCACTGCCGAACTGAAAGGGAGGCGATGGAGATTATGCAGAGTCTGGACATGCGCATGAAGGAGTGTAAGCTGGAACTGCACCCGTATAAGACCAAGATCGTGTACTGCAAGGATAAGGACAGGAAGCAAGAATATGAGAATACCGAGTTTGACTTTCTTGGGTATACCTTCAAAAGGGTGTTCATCAAGGACAAATTGGGGAGGCTCTATTGGAATTTCCTACCTTCTGCGAGCATCAAAGCGGGAAAAGGTTTCCGGGAACGGATTGTCTCATTGCGGCTGCATATGAGAAGCGGTAGTAAAATAGACATGATTGCTGAAGATATCAATCCGATGGTTAGGGGGTGGCTCAATTACTTTAGGAAATTCAACCCTTCATCATCATCGGTCAGACATACGATGTATTGTCTTAACCGCAGGCTCATCAAGTGGGCCATGTGCAAGTACAAGAAACTCCGTGGCAGGCCTAGACGGGCCGAGTCCTGGCTAAGGAAAGTTGCAGAAAGGCAACCAAGACTGTTTGCCCATTGGGCACTAGGGTTTTTGCCGTGATGGTGAATGATAAGAGCCGTATGAATCGAGAGATTCACGTACGGTTCCGTGAGAGCCTAAGAGTGAAACTCTTTTGGGCTACTCGACTGGGAGGTTGGGTGAGCCACTAAGGCTCATCCTCCTACCCGATTCTATTGGTTGTCAGTTCATATGTTCTACAATATAGACCATATGGGGGTACTCTGCAGGGAGCCTGGCACCAAGGAGTACGGTGTTTGAGGGGTTGTAGGAAGAGGTTTGGATAAGAGGGAAGGGATAAGGGATACAGGAAGATTGCCCACAGGGCAAACTTCCTGTAGGCTATAAGAATCACGGAGTTACATGAAAGGTTGCCCTGATGGACAACCTTTCATGCAATATTCAGAAACAGAAATAAAAACAGAATAGGAGTGTTTTGATGAACCACACCATTGTAGTGCTTGACGGATATACGCTGAATCCTGGGGATCTCTCCTGGGATGGATTTTCCGAATTGGGGGACTTGACGGTCTATGACCGCACTGATCCAGAAGATATTCTCTCCCGTATTGGCAATGCGGACATCGTCATAACCAATAAGACCCCCCTTACCAAGGAGACGCTGGATAAGGCTCCTGCCATCAGATACATCGGGGTGTTGGCCACTGGGTACAATGTGGTGGATATCCAAGCGGCGAAGAAAAAAGCTATTCCCGTGTGCAACATCCCTACCTACGGAACCGATGCTGTAGCCCAGTTTGTTTTTGCCCTGCTGCTGGACATCACCAGCCATGTGGCGCACCACAGTGACGAGGTGAAGAAAGGCCGATGGACAGAGAGCCCTGACTTCTGCTTCTGGGACAAGCCCCTGATGGAGCTCCTTGGCAAGACGATCGGCATCATCGGCTATGGCAGGATCGGACAGGCAACAGGACGCATCGCCAAGGCCTTTGGCATGCAGGTGCTCGCCTATGACGGATACCCTATTGCCAATGCTGACTGTACCTATGTAAAGCTTGATGAGCTCTATTCCCAAAGTGATGTCATTGCGCTGCACTGCCCGCTCACCGCTGAGACTGAGGGTATCATCAACAGTATGAGCATTGCCAAGATGAAGGATGGGGTCATCATCCTCAACAACAGTCGAGGCCCTCTTATCGTAGAGCAGGATCTCGCCGATGCCCTCAACACGGGCAAGGTCTATGCTGCAGGATTGGATGTCGTATCCAGTGAACCCATCAGGGCTGACAACCCGCTTCTTACGGCAAAGAATTGCATCATTACCCCACACATCAGCTGGGCCCCTAAGGAAAGCAGGACTCGCCTGATGGGTATTGCTGTTGATAACCTCAAGAGCTTCCTTGATGGCAAGCCTGTCAATGTGGTGAACGCTTAGCAGATACCTAGGGGATTTATCCCTGATGGACTGCTCTCTCTTACACAAGCTTCTTTGGGAGGCAGGGACTGCCTCCTGAAGGACTTATGGTAGACTCTGTCCCCCAACATCCAAAGTAGTAATACCTGCCTGCAAGATCCTGTCATGCACTTCTTCATGGGTGTCATACAACAGCTAGCGCTAAAACTTCTGACAGGCATTCTTTCTGAACTTCAAAGGGGTCTGGCCCAACTCCTTTTTGAACAGCGCATAGAAGTTGCTGAGGCTTTGGAATCCTAGGGAATAGGCAATGTCGATGATCTCATCATCAGAGTGTAGCAGCATATTGGCAGCATAATTGATCTTGAGGGTATTGATGTATGCTATGGGGGTTGTATGCAGATACTTCTGAAAGCATCTGCATACATGCTCCCGTGTCTTGCCTGCCATGTCCACCAAGGTATCAAGGCAGATGGTGTTAAGAGAGATCTTGTCCAGATCCTTGACAAGCTTTTGGAACCAGATAGGTACATTTTCACTTGATTCTATCTTGGCATCGAAGGAGAAGGCGGGAAGTAGGTGCTGGGTGAAAATGTACACCAGCTGGGTCCTCAGATATGCCTTGATGGTATGGGGTTCGCGCAAGTTTAGGAGGGAGAGTCGATCCAGCTTGCTCTTTAGGTAGTTGGCTTCATTGGTTTTCAGATGGATGGCCGCCAACTGCTGGGAAGCGAATGGTATCTGTTTCTCCTTGTCGGAGTAGAGAAATTCAAACAGAGCTTCAAGGGTGGTTGCAGAAAAAGCAAGGTTTATGTGTTCGCATACCCCTTGGGCAATTTTCGTATGTATTTGGTGCGGGCGGATAAAGAAAAGATCTCCCTTGGTCAGTTCATAGGTCTTTCCGCTTACAATGAACCTCAAATTCCCTTCAGTAATAAAGGTGATTTCATAAAAATCATGCATCTGTGGGTATGCACTTGGGATGATCTGCTTCTGGAACGCATAGTGTGATTCTGTTATGGGATTGAGAATATCCTTTTCATTAATGACCTGCACCATGATATTTTACCTGCCTCTTATCAATATATAGCAATAACACATTGAGAACAAGGAAGAATGGCAGTGGCCTGAGGGGTACAATAAAGCAAAAAGAAAAGGGTACCGATACATGAAACTAGGGCTTGGCTTATACAAACATATGCTCACACGCGACAACTTCAAGTTTGCAAAACAAGTGGGCTGTACCCACTTGATCGTGCATCTTGCCGACTACTACTCCCAGGAGAAGGGGGTGGTCACCGCAACCGATGAGACCAGCAACTACGGCAGCTCGACCATCGCCGACCCCATCTGGAGCCTGGAAAGCATGCAAGGCTTGCAGGCGATGGCCCGTGAAGAGGGGTTGGAGATATTCGGTATCGAAAACTTCAGCCCTGCCGACTGGTACGATGTCCTTCTCGATGGTCCCAAGAAGTACGAGCAGGTCGAGGCTCTGAAGCAGATCATCCGAAATGCAGGAAAAGCAGGTATCCAGAGCTTTGGGTACAACTTCAGCTTTGCCGGGGTGTGGGGTCATCAGAGGCGCACCGTCGCCAGGGGCGGGGCGGTAAGCGCCTGCTTCAACGCCCATGAGCTGGCCATCGACTCCCCTATACCCGACGGGGAGATATGGAACATGACCTATGGCGAGGTGACTGCTGGCAAGTTCATCGACGAGATCAAAGTCGATATGCTCTGGGAGAGGCTCTCCTGGTTTCTCGCTGAGATGCTGCCGGTGGCAGAGGAGGCGGGTGTGGAGCTGGCCCTCCATCCCGACGACCCTCCCATGGAGAGCTTGCGGGGTACCCCAAGGCTCGTCTACCAGCCGCATATCTATCAACAGGTCATCGATCTGTTTGACAGCCCGTCTAACAAGCTGGAGTTCTGCATGGGCAGCGTCCAGGAGATGAGTGAGGGCAATCTCTATGATGCCCTTGAGCGCTATGCTTCCCAAGGGAAGATAAGCTATGCCCATGTGCGTAATGTAAAGGGGAAGGTCCCCGTGTATGACGAGGTGTTCATCGATGAGGGGGACATCGACATGTTCGAAGCCCTCAGGATCTTGAAGAAGCATGATTTCCAAGGGGTCCTCATCCCCGACCACACCCCTGAACTGCTCTGTGATGCGAGTTGGCATGCAGGCATGGCGTATGCATTGGGATATATTCGCGCTATTTTGCAATCATTGGAAAAGGAGAATCAATAAGATGGAAGCACAAGCATGGAAGACCGAGGCCGAGATGTTCGCATTGATGAAGGAGAAGCTCTATACCCCGGTAGTTGGTGACATTCTGGACACCATGGGCTACTACCACCAGTTCTTGCCACAAGATGTCAGACCCTTGAAGCCCAGCATGAAGCTTGCAGGAAAGGCTATGACCGTCTTGATGATCGACGTCTATGGTGAGCAGAAAAAACCCTTTGGCCTGCTGACCGAGGCCTTGGACCAGCTGGAGGAGCATGAGATATACCTTGCAACAGGAGGAACCAAGCGCTGCGCCTATTGGGGGGAGTTGCTTACCGCAACAGCGAGGACCCGCGGTGCAACAGGGGCTGTGGTCAATGGCTGGCACAGGGACACCCCCCAGGTGCTGGAGCAGGATTGGCCGGTATTCAGCTGTGGGTGCTATGCACAGGACTCCTCGGTGAGGACCCAGGTGGTTGCCTTCCGCTGTAGGATAGAGATCGGGGAGGTTACCATCAATGATGGGGATATTGTTTTCGGTGATGTCGATGGGGTAATCATCATACCCAAAGAGGTTGCACCAAAAGTAGTTGCCCTTGCCTTGAAGAAGGCCACCGATGAGAAGGTGGTCAGAAAAGCCATCGAATCGGGGATGAGCGCTACCGCCGCTTTTAAGAAATTCGGCATCCTGTAGGAGGGAACCATGAATGAATTGATCGGGCAGGCCTTTTGCTTAAGAGGAAAAGTTGCCCTGATAACAGGCGGAGGCTCGGGCCTTGGCTTCGCCATCGCCCAGACACTGCAAGGGGCCGGGGCGACGGTAATCCTTGTCGGCCATAGCAATGAGGAGAACCTCAAGAAGGCTTGTGCCCAATTGGAGGGCAGCCACTACTACCTCTTTGACATAACCCGCCTCGATGAGGTAGGGGGTTTTGTAAAGCAGGTGCAGAAGGCGCATGGACCGATAGACATCCTGGTCAACAACGCAGGGGTTCACTGTAAGAAAAATGTTGAGGACCTTGATCCGGAGGACTTCAGGCGGGTCTTTGATGTGCACTACCTCGCTTCCATCTCCCTGGTCCAGGCTGTCCTTCCTGAAATGAGGGCAAGGAAAAGCGGTAAGATCATATTCCTCTCCTCCATGAGTGCCTTTGTGGGCCTTACGAAGGTTGTTGCATATACAGCCGCCAAGGGCGCCATCACCGCATCGGTGAGGGCCCTTGCCGCAGAGGTCTCCCCTGATAACATCCAGGTCAATGCCATCGCCCCAGGCTTCATCGATACCCCGATGTTCCGCCTTGCCACAGACAACGACCCTGAGAGGAAAAAGAAGATACTGGGCCATACCCCCATGGGCCGGTTCGGAGAACCGCTGGATGTGGGCTTTGGGGCGCTCTACCTTGCCTCACATGCATCTGACTTTGTAACCGGGACCTGCTTGATGATCGATGGAGGCTTTTCCATTGGATTCTGATGGAGTAGAAAAGCATAAAGTCAATATACAGTAATTATTAGGTATAAATTAGGAAGAATAACCGCCGGTCATGGCCTATGCTGATACGTAGATTCAAGACATTGTTGTAATAGACTGGTCTTACTATAAGGAGAAAGAAATGAGAAAATTGTTGTTGATCGCTCTTTGTTCGTTAGTTATCGTTTCTGGGGTATTTGCCCAGGGTGGTGGTGAGAAGGCTGATAAGTCAGGTCCTTACCTCATCAAGCTCGCAAATACTGCAGGTGAAAAAGATACGCAGTCGATTGGTTTGACTGAAGCTAAGAAAAGACTTGAGGCTACCGGCCTGTTCAAGGTTGAGCTCTACTTTTCATCATCCTTGGGTGGTACCGATGACCTGACCGAGCAGGGTGTTGCTGGGGCTCCTATCCTGACCGTCTCTGATCCCGGGCGCCTGATGACCTATGTAAAGGAGTTTGGTGTGATCCAGATGCCCTTTATGTTTGAAGACTCCTCTTCCCTGAACAAGTTGGTAGAAACTGCAACCTACAAGGGTTGGGAAAAAGAGTTTGAGAAGCAGGGTATCAAGTTGGTCACCTCCAACTGGTACTCCGGTGCAAGAAACTTTGTCCTGAACAAGGAAGTCAATGTCCCCGCTGACCTCAAGGGCCAGAAGATCCGCACCATTGGCAGCCCCCTCTATACGGAGAGCATCAACGCCATGGGCGCCATTGCAACTCCCATGGAATGGGCAGAAGTATATCCTGCCATCTCACAGGGTGCCATTGATGGTGTTGAGGCTCAGACCCCAGCTGTCTACTCCACTCGCCTGTATGAGACAAGCAAGTACATCAACAAGACCGAGCACTTCCAGTTGATCGGTTGTGTAGTGATGGGTACCTCTGTCTTTAATTCTTGGAGCAAGGAAGCCCAAGATGTGTTCGTGAAGACTTTCAAGGAAGTCGGTAGGGACAACCAGGCTCTGGTAAAGGAACTGACCGCCAAGTATGAGGCAGAGATGGTCCAAGAGGGCATGATCGTTCGCACCCTTGATAAGACTCCCTTCATCGATGCTGTGCAGCCTGTCTATGAGAAGTTGGGCTATGCTAAGGCCAGAACCAATATTCTCGCTGAAATTGCAAAATAGTTTCTCATACAAAAATGTGGGGCTAATGACAAGACTTGGTTTTGTCATTAGCCTTTTTAGGAGTCGCCCTCAATGAAAGAAAAGAAAAACTATTTGGCAAGGATAGAAAACATCTACAATAAGTTTTGTCAGATTGAAACCCTCATATGTGCCGTCCTGTTTGTGATCATCATTGCGCTGGTTTTTACGGCAGCACTCTTTAGAAAACTCTCCATTCCCATCCAGTGGTCCATTGACGTATCCCAATTGGCTTTTGCCTGGTTGGCATTCCTAGGGGCAGACATAGCGCTGCGCAAAGGAAGCTTGGTTGGTGTTGCCCTGTTCACTGAGAGACTCCCTGAGAAGACACAATTGGTTTTGAAGTTCATCTGCTATGCCCTGATGCTGCTCCTGATCTCCGTCTTTATCCGCCATGGCTTTGTACTGGCCATGCGTAACTGGAACAGGGCTTTCCAGACCCTGCCGGTCAGCTACTCCTTTGTTACGATGAGCCTGCCTGTCGCTGCAGTCTTTATGGTGTTCTCCATTATTCATAATGTTGTTTTTGATCTCAAAGCGTTCAAGAACAAAGCTAAGAAGGAGCTCTAAAATGTGGTTATTACTCCTACTCTTTGTTGGTTTGATCGTTATCAATATGCCGATAGCCTTTGTCATCGGTATTTCAGGCAGCGGGTACTTTCTGCTGAACAATGATATCCCTTGGGCCGTGCTTGTCCAGCGTGTGGTTGCACAGACACAGTCCTTTACCTTCCTTGCCGTCCCGTTCTTCCTCTTTGCAGGAAACCTGATGAATGAGACAGGCATCACCAAAAACCTGTTGAGCCTTTCACGCCTGCTTACCCGCAGGATGTATGGAAGCATCGCACAGGTAAACGTCATCCTTTCAACCCTGATGGGTGGAGTCTCCGGTAGTGCCACAGCTGATGCGGGTATGCAGATCCGAGTCCTTGGCCCTGAGATGAGCCGTCTGGGCTACCCTAAGGGGTATACTGCTGCAGTCACCTGTCTGTCGAGCCTCATAACGGCTACCATACCTCCCAGCCTTGGTTTGATCCTGTACGGCTTTGTGGGTGAGGTCTCCATTGGAAAGCTGTTTGTCGCAGGGATCATTCCTGGCATCATCATGTGTGGGGCTCTGATGCTTACTGTCAACCTTACCAGCCGCAGGCGCAAGTTTGAAGTGCCTACAGATGATGTCATGGCAGCTACGGCACAGGAGATTTTTGAGAACCTCAAGACATCTGTATGGGCCCTGATGTTCCCCCTCATCCTCATCCTTGGTATCAGGTTTGGTATCTTCACCCCTTCAGAGGCAGGCGCCTTTGCTGTCGTCTATGCCCTGATAGTAGGTAAGTTTGTCTATAAGGAGCTGACTTGGGCGAAGTTCAAGAAAGCCCTGATCAACTCCATCGTGGACAATGGCGCCATCATCCTTATCATCGCCTTCTCGGGAATCTTCAGCTACGCCCTTACCTACGCTAATGTGCCCTCCACCATGAGCCAGTTCATCCTTGGCCTGACCAACAACCCGCAGGTTATGGTTCTGATCATGCTGGCCTTCCTGTTCATTACAGGCATGATAGTCGACAGCAATGTGAACATCCTGCTGCTGACTCCCATATTCCTCCCTGTTGTGCAGCAGATGGGCATTGATCCAGTACACTTCGGCATCTGCATGATGACCATCGTTACGATGGGTATCATGACCCCGCCGGTTGGTACCGCCGTCTACATAGTATGTGGAATCCACGAGTGTGATATACAGGATTACATGAAGGAATCGATTCCCTTCTTTCTGGCGATCATCCTAGAGGTAATTGTCCTGGTGTTCATTCCCCAGATCACCATGTTCCTGCCCAACCTGCTATTCTAAAAGAGGAGTAGAGCATGAAACCCTTTATGGATGAAAACTTCCTGCTTGACAGTGAGTTGGCACAAGAGCTCTTCTCTTTTGCCAAAACTCTGCCAATTGTTGACTACCACTGTCATTTGAGTGCACAAGAGATCTATGAGGACAAGCAGTTTTCATCCCTGGGGTCACTTTGGCTAGATCATGACCACTACAAGTGGCGCGTGATGCGGGCCAATGCGGTCCCAGAAGAATCGGTGACGGGTGATGCTGGTCCCTTTGACAAGTTCCATGCCTTTGCAAAAAGTCTGAAATTCGCCATAGGCAATCCTGTCTACCACTGGTCGATGCTGGAGCTGCAGAGATACTTTGGTATAGTAGAACCCCTTACAGAGAAGAACGCACAAAAGACCTGGGACAAGGCGAACGCGATCATAGAAGAGCGGGCCTATTCGCCCAGAAAGATGATCGAACTGGCACATGTTTTGATGCTGTGCACTACAGAGGATCCCCTCTCCGATCTCTCCTACCACCACCGGTTGCAAGAGGAGTTTTCCTCGTGCAGGGTCCTGCCCGCCTTCAGGCCCGACAGGTTCCTTGCGATCAACAAGAGTGAGGCATACACCGAAGCGATAGGTGAATTGGAGAGGCTGAGCGGCATATCCATCACCAACTACAGCTCATTGAAGGATGCCCTGCACACAAGGATGGAGATCTTTGATGAGGCAGGGTGTGTAGCTAGCGACCATGACATCAACCTGATGATCTTCGATCCTGTCCAGGATGGGGAGATGGACCTTCTCCTGGAGAAAGCCCTGCACAAGAAGAGTCTCTCCACCACAGAACTGCACCAATATCGCTCTACCTTGTTGCTCCATCTTGCCCGCGGCTATGCACAGCGAGGCTGGGCGATGGAGTTGCACATCGGGTGCAACCGGGACCAGAACATGAAGATGGTCAGGGCGGTAGGGGAAGCCTCAGGGTATGACTCAGTGGGTGATTATCCGCTAGCCTACCATCTGGGGTTGTTTCTCAATGCCTTGGAGGAGGGCGATGCCCTTCCTAAGACCATCCTTTTCAGCCTGAACCCCAAGGACAACTGGACCTTGGCTGCCCTTGCAAACACCTATCAAAGTACTGAAGTGCCCTCCAAGATGCAGCTGGGAGCCGCTTGGTGGATGCAGGACCACAAGCATGGGATGGAGCAACAGATGCTGGCCCTAGCCAACACTGGCCTCCTTGGACACTTCATAGGCATGCTCACCGACAGCCGTTCCTTTCTCTCTTATGTCAGGCATGAGCATTTCAGAAGGATCCTGTGCAATGTCATCGGTGACTATGTGCAGAAAGGTGAATATCCCAATGACAGGGAGACATTGAAGAGTCTTGTAGAAGGGATATGCTACAAAAATGCAGTTACATACTTTGAGAAGAGAAAAGAGCACTAACCCTTATTATTTGAACGATGGCTTTAGAAGATAGTTGCGAAACAAATTTGGTTCATATTCACTGTTACAGATAGGGGAATGGTATTCCCCCATACTTTCCATTGAGATAATTTTTCCTGAAGTCGTGTGCATTGTATTCCCCTGCAAAGTCTGAAATCCTTCGAACAATAGAGCCATTCTTAAGGGTCTTGCTGACGATTCCTATCTCAGATACACGAAGCAGCTCGTCAGAGAGGAGTTCTGTGGAATTGGCAGTGAACACCAGCTGGGCAGCCTTGGTGTTGAGCCTTCTGTCCTTGAACATCCGCACCAGCTCTATGGAGAGCCGGGGATGGAGGAGGAGGTCAAGATTGTCTATGACTGCTACACACCCTGTTGCCAAACAGTCCAATGCCATATCCAGCACCCTAAACAGTCTTTGGGTCCCTTCTGATTCTTCACTACTATCGAAAGCAACTTCGCCTCCTTCACCATTGTGGTGGTAGGCGATAAAGCCTTCTTCAAAGCCTTGTCGCTTCTCAATACGTACAATATCTATGTCGAGCATGTTCAGTATCCGAACGAGAGGATCAAAGTTTGGAGGATCTCCTGCTTTGCGTTGATAGTTCATAAAGAACTGAGTTACAGAGGATTTCACTTTAGAGAGAACTCCCATGTGGTTGGTGATGTAGGAAAAAGCTGTTGTTACCTCCCTTGAAAGCCCTGCGAAGCCCGTAGCAAGCACTGCCAGAAAGGCATGCTGATAAGTTGCTTGAACTCTGAAGATTTCCTCTAGCTTCTCTGAGGTATAGACACCTACCGTAAGGTAACTGAATTCATGCTCATCTTCAGTATAGGAGAAGATCGTTGTCCCGTTGGCAACCAGCCGTTCTGAAACAATCCCCGTCTGGTCGTAGGTGAGGCAATATTGGTAGGTGCTACCACCAAAGAAGAAACCCAGTTCAAGCGATGTAGGACTCAGTTTTGTTATAGCAAGCCTGTTCGGCTTGTAGGAGAAACCAGCAAGGCCACTGGCCGTTATACTTGTGAACAGGGCAAACGCTTCTATGATATTTGATTTGCCTGAACCGTTGGCTCCAAACAAACCAAGGCAAGAGACCGTTCTAGGTGATCCCTTTTCTTGCAGGAAGGATATCATCGCCATATCTTTGTATCCCTGAGGAGCCTTGGCTTCTGCAAAGCTGAGATCGAGCGTCAGATGCTGAATTGACTTGAAGTTCTCGATAGTAAAATATGAAAGCATGGAGTTACTCCTGTTGGTTGCCTGAATTAGTGAAAGCGCTTCTTTGGTAGGCTATCCATCTTTTTCTTCTCTTTGGCAACTTCCCTCATGCAGATCCAGTAGTTGGTCTCTTCAGTACCCCTTGCCTCCTTGACCTTCTCTTCCAGGAGCTCTTCACTTTCCAGCCAGTCGGTACGGACCCGGCCCAAATCCAGGAAGTGCTCTGTCGTTGCAAGAAGATCAGTCTGGCCCCGGTTGGTAAGCTTGTCGAGCACCTCCTGGGCATAGGGGTCGTAGGAGGAGTTGATGAAGGTATCATTGTAGGCATGGTAGTTGAGCATGAACTCTTCCACCCCTTCGATTCCACTCTCAAGCAGGGCGCTATCCTCCACTGTATACTCCATGTAGAAGTAGAAGAGGCTTGAGATCCTTTTGCCAGAGGAGCGACGCAGGATGCGTCCTAGTCTCTGGATTCTCTGTCTTTGCACTGAGTTGGACGAAAGCACTATCCCTACATCTGCCGAAGGGATGTCAAAGCCCTCATCAAGGGCCTTGCACGATACCAGGATGCGCACCTCGCCATCCCGATAGCGATCGATGGCATGCTTTCGTGCAACCTCTCCCATCTCGCTATGATAGCGCGCTACCCGGTTTGGATACTCCTTATCCAAGGACAGGAACAGCAGATCCGTCTGGCTGATACGCTCGCCGAAGATGATGATCTTTGCCTTGTTGCCCAGTCTAGCCACCAAGGCTATTGCAGAAGAGACACGTGCTTCCGCTTCATAGACAATTTCCTTGCGCTTGAAAAAAAGAAAGATAAGCTTGAGGGCAAAACTACCAGCCTTGCTTTCCGGGTCCTTTGCCAGCATCCGCAAGGTAGGGAGGAATTGCCCTTGGGGAACTGTCTTGATCGCGGGGTATGCCTTTATCAGCTTTTTCATGAGGGTGGTTATCTTGTCTGTAATTTCATAGTACTCACCAGATTCTTCATCATTCAGGTAAAGCCCTAGGTTAAACAGCACACAGCTGTTGATAACCCTTGCCTTGATAGCCTCAGAGAACCCATAGGAGTAGAAAAGGGGGCCTAAAGCAGGAACCAGGATGCTGTTGAAGCCCTCTGTCTGGGGTGTCGCAGAGAGCCCCAGTGAGAAGTATTGCTGTGGTTTCTTCTGATCAAGCAGGCTCATGAAGTCAAAGATTTTTCTGTTTTCAGGGCTCGCATAGTGGTGGCACTCATCAGCTATGATGAGCACCGGCTCGCCTTTTCTAAGGTTCTCTGCAATATGGACGGAGAGCTTATACCGCGCTGAGTTGACCACGTAGATCATATACGGTTTGTCTGGGCTGTCCTTGTTGAGTCCGGAATAGTTGCCTATATTCTTCTTCTCGATACCAAAGGTCTCCTTGTGGTCGAGCAGGCTTGCTGTCCACTGGGCAACCATGAACTGCTTGGGGACTATGATCTTTACCTGGAGCGTGCCCTCAAGGCTCTCCTGCAGCCTTTTCGCTGCAGCGAGGGCGAGGATGGTCTTTCCCCCTCCAGTCACCACTTGGATGATGCCCCGGCTCTGGATCTGTTTCCAAGCTTCGAGGCACTCCTCTTGCCAGGGGTAGAGTTCAAGTTTCATCTCTCAAGGCTCCTTTGCTATGGTGAAGGTATCACAAAGAGCGGTCAAAAGCCAGAAAGTAAAGGCGTGGGGGTGTGGTGTGGCTTTGGTAATAGATACAGGGGTGTGAGAAACACCTCCAGTTCCACGAGGCTCATTCCACCATTGTCGGTTTTCTTTTTTGTTTGTACGAATAGAACTAATTTCTTATATAGGCCTTGAAATACCTTCTATCATGTTCTACTATTTCGTCGATTGCCTACACAACCTAAGGGAGAATCCATGAATTACGAAGACCTGTTTATCCAGTACCAGAACCTGGAAAAAAGCCTGAAAGATAAGATAAAACTAGTGGCGAAGCTGCAGAAAGCGATCGCCAAGGAGATGGAAGGTGGGGACCTTGTCAAATGTGTCACTGACTCCGCTTCAGCGAAGCGTGCCAGTGAAGAGGTCACTTCCCTGATCGAGCAGATCGAGACCCTGGTAGCCAGCTTCGATCAGAAGAAATACATTGAAGGCGGTGACTTTACCGAACAGATGCTTCTCCAGTGCGAAGAGAACGAAGTTGATGTGAAGGGAACCTTTCCCAACTTTGAGATGTTCCCCTACAAGCTTCGCTTTGATTCCAATATGGATATCTTCCTCGATGGCAAGAAGATTCCCTGCTTCCGTCCAAACTCCCTGGTGCAGATAGTGAAGAAAGGGCAGGACAAGCTTATGAAGGCCTCCTTCAATGCCACTCGATTTGCTACCGAACTGGCCAAGGGGTATGACCTGTTGCTTGCCGATCTTGACAAGAACAGCTCCACAGACCAGTACCTGAAGAAAATCTATGAGTACATGGTTCCCATGAGTCGTTCCCGCAAGGAGTATGATTTGCAAAGCTATGCCTTTGACCTTGCCAGGCTTTATGCTGAGAGCTCTTCTGTTGAGCTCAAGGATGGTCGCAAGATCCAGTGGGGGCCCAGCAGGGAAGCGAAGACATCGATACGCATACTGGATGGCAATGGTAAGGAACAACACTTGTCCACCATTCGCTTCTTCTAAGAGAATATTCTGCAAACGAGGTACTGCATGGTCGAAACATCTAAGATTCCAACTACCATCGCGCAACTCTCCTTTGGGGATGTCCCCCAAAGCGAGGAGATGCTCAACGCCCTGACGGTGGGGGTCCAGTTCATCACCGACTTCTGGCGCGAGCGTTACTTTGGCGAGTTCATCAGGGAGGGGGGAAGCAAGATCAAGTTCTTGACAGGGCAGAGAGGGAGTGGGAAGACCCACACCCTCAACCTCGTCTCCTCCCTCGCCAAGAGCGAAGGGTATGTTACCGTCAACTTCTCGGCAAAACAGATATGGCTCAACGACTTCAGGGAGGTCTACCTGGAAATCCTCCGTCAGAGCAATATCCTTGACCTACTGCAGAGATGCAGCGACAAGATAGTGGAAAGGATGGGCTACAATCCAAGGGATATCCTTCCCGGGACGACCTTCATCGACCTGCTTGGGCAGCAGGCCATGGCCGATGCCCTCAACCGTCGGGAAATACGCCAGCAGTTGAGGCAAATGTTCCTGGACAACCCCCACCTCGACAATAACTTTGCCCTTGCCTGCACCCTTATCTGCGGTGGGATGCTGGGCCACCCATCCTTGGAGGAGCAGAACAGGGACCTGCTGCTCGATTGGATGCATGGGGACAAGAAGATCAGGGTGACCACCATGAGGCCCTTGGGCCTCGCCCCGAGCAAGATCACCAAGTACAACGCGCGCAACATGCTGCGCTCCTTGTCCGAGGTGGTTACCCTCAGCGGCTACTCAGGGTTGTTGGCCACCATAGACAACCTGGAGGTCCTGGTGGACAGGTCGGGCCTGAACCCGATGCACTACACCAAGATGAAGCGCGAGGACACCTACGAAAGCATCCGCCAGCTGATAGACGACATCGACAACTTCAAGAACATCATGTTCGTCTTTTCGTTTGGCAGGGAGCTGCTGGACAATGACAACGCCGGTTTGAAGTCCTATCAGGCGCTGTGGATGCGTATCCAAAATGAGATAGTCGGGAGCCGGATCAACAAGTTCACCGATATTGTGGACCTGGACCAGGTAGCTGACCAGGAGTACTCCCCCGCCTTGCTGGTGGAGATGTCCAGGCGCCTAGCGGAAGTGGTTTCCCATGTCGATGTCACTGCCATGGTCATTGACGAGGAAAAGGCCCTTGAGCTTATCAGGAAGGCGAAGATGGGAGGGGTCTCCCTTCCCCGCCTTGTCGGCCAGGCTACCATGGGCTTCCATGAAGAGAGCGATGAAGGAGAGAGTGTATGAGCTTTGATTTTGAAGCGCGCCATATGATAGAGGCCCTGCGCTCAGGAATCCCCTCCAGGGCGGTCGGCCAGTGTTTCAGTGAGGCCCGGCCCCAGATGGTGGAGGATATTGTCAACCGCCTCGATGCTGTGGTCGCCGATGAAGCGAGCGAAGGCATGATCATCAGCGGCAAGTATGGTGAGGGCAAGACCCACCTGCTGAATACGGTCTTCAACATTGCACATAAGAACAACATGGTCGTCTCCATGCTCTCCTTGAGCAAGGAGACCCCCCTGGACAAGCTGTACCTGGTCTACCAGAAGCTGGTGAGCAACACCTACCTTCCCAACAGGCTGCAGCCCGGCTTTGCCCAGGAACTCTCCCGCCTTACCCCCAATGCAAAGCTTACCAGTGACCTGCTGTTGTTTGCCGCTACGCAGCTGGAGACCGACAGGCTCTACTATCTGCTCAGGTCTCTGATAAATACCGATGACCAGGACGAGCAGTTCCTTCTGCAGACAGATCTGGAAGGGGACTTCGTGCCCAACCATCAGATTAAGAAGATCTATAGGAGAATCTTCAACGAGAAGGTCTCCTTCAATGTGAACTTTGCCAAGACAAAGCACTCCCAGGACTATGTGGCCTTCCTGAGCCACCTGTTCAAGCAGCTAGGCTACAAGGGGTGGGTCATCCTCTTCGATGAGTCGGAGCTTGTGGGGAGGTTGGGGAAGAAGACCCGGCTGAAGGCTTACAACAACATGGCGCATTTCCTGTTCCCCCCTAAGCAGCTTGAGTCCACCTTCTCCCTCTTTGCCTTCACTGCCTCCTACGTGGAGGATGTCATTGAGGCAAAGAAGGAGTTCCAATATCTCACTGAGATCCATCCTGATGACGAGGAGCCCATCAAGAGTGTGCTAAAAGCCATCGTCGATGCCAAACAGCTTGAACCCCTGAGCAGTAGGGAGATCATCGAGGTGTTGGAGAAAATCATCCTCTTCCATGGCAGGGCATATGACTGGAAGCCGGCCGTCCATCTGGAGACGATGTTCTCCACTGTCGAAAGTGGAGGTCATCTCCTTCGTTCCAAGATACGCTCAGCCATCGAGTATCTCGACCAGATGTTCCTGTATGGCGATGAGGGTGAGAGTTCCTTTGTCCAGTTGAGCCAGGAGAGCTTTGCAGAGGATGCAGAGAGTAGTGTCCCTGTTGAAGATGAGTAGAGAAGAGTAAAGAAAGACAGAAAGAGAGATAAAGATAGAGAGAGGTGCCCCAGCTAGGAAAGCTGGGGTGCTTCGTCCTCAGAAAAGAAGTTGATAATTAGATTCACTACTGTCCGGTTAACTTCTTTAAGGCTACCAGTAACTAGTTTAATTGCATGGAGTTAATCACTGTTTTCAGGCTTATTTGATGGTCATTTGATAACCTGAAAAATGAAATATTGGTTAGGCTGTCTTTTTCTTCTAGAATTTCCAGTCATTGTAAGTTTTTGAGAATGATATAACTCGACCTGTTTTGTCATTACCATACAGAGGCCACCGATAAAACCCGGAGATATTTTTTGGATTAGGGAATTACGAGTATATGAATCATAAGTATACTGATTGTAATAGAGGCCGTCATGTTTATTGGAAGAGAGAATAGCTGGCATTGCTTGAAGATCTGTATGCTTCAGACAAGTTTGAGTGATACTCATTATCGGGTATACAGCCTAAATGCTGATTCCATCTGCATACACTCCGATGGTGATAACCCGTATTTCTTTGCAGTGTTTTCCCATTGGCTTACACTAGCAGAGACCTCTTCCAATATGGCTATAGCCCCCTTCTTGCTGAGATAGAACAAGGGAGCCTGCTTGAGAGCAAGGGAAAAGTCCAGGGAGTTATCCATTTCGTCAATGGCAAGACTCAGGCCATAGCTGTTTAGAGATGGATTCAAGTCATAAGCAGGGGAGAGTTTCCACCCAGTCTTTGTAAGGAAGAAGCCGTGGTTTCTCAGGTGGTCATCGGTATTCGATACCGCTATGTTGAATACAATCCTCCTCCACAGTTGGTGAAGGTCTCTCTCTGGTTGTGAGCTTTTCTCAAGAATGAACTCTGCCAGTTCAAGGTAGCTAGACTCATGATCCCCATCTTGTTTGCCAAGCAAGGCCATTGCAGAAGCGAAGTGTAACCGTTCGTTTTTCTTGGTGCGGTCAAACCGCTGAACGATGAAGGTGCTGCCATGGGATGAAAAAGTTTCTAGCATTGCAGAGGGAACTTCAATGCCCGCATTGGAGGCAAGATCATGGATTACCATTTCCCAGGCGCCACTGTCATTGGTGTCGTTCTTCGAGGGAAACTTAGCTATCCAGAGGTTGTTCTGTTCATCAACGACAGTAGCTTTGGGCCTGGCTCCTCCCAAAGAAGAACCGGGCACTACAAGTTGAGCTATCCAATGGGCCTCATCAGTAGGAGACGGATTGTCTTCAAGTTGGAAACTCCATATTCCAACTCACGCAATCGTGCCCAAGGAGGCGTAGCAAATGGGAGTCTTCAGCAATGAATGGACCATCTTGTTCTAGTTTGAAGCGGAGGGCTACCATTCTGGCGATATCATGGACACCAAGGAGATAGTCACTCTCTGTCAGTGGTCTCTGCTTTTTGCCTGTTGCCTTAGCTACTATTGATTGCCGTCGTTGCATCAGTGTCCTTCCCCATCGGTCGGGGGAGGAGTCAAGGAAAAGCCCAAAGGTATTCCTCGAAGGGTTTGGGTATTGTCTTCCTGGCTGTGCAAATAGGGTGCCTATTAGCTGAGGTTCTCCCATTCCTTCCCAATGGGCATACACTGATATCGTTTTTTCTTTCATGAACCCCCCTTAGGAGCCCTTTTCCCTACAGGAAGGGCCAGGTCTTGAAGCTTCCTTCCCAATACATCGTCCTTAGCCACAAGAAGCAGGTCATCAACCAATTCAATGGCAAGCAGCACTTGTGCATATGCACCCATGGAGACAGAAGGAGATCCCTTCTCTATTGCCCAGAGGGTAGAACGGCTGATGTTGGCCCTTTCTGCTACCAGCTGCACTGATATGCGTCTTCTGAGCCTTGCTAGTTTGATCTGCTCTCCCATCTGAGCAAGCCGGCGTTCAACTGAGGGGAGTAAGTGAAGTTTCTTTTGTGCCATAATGTTCATTATATAAGACTGATTATTTGATATATCTAGTTTATTAAACATTAGAAGGATAATGATTGTAAGATACATACAGGGTAAAGTGTTGCTGGTTCTAGAACGATGCCAACGTAAGGTCTGTGTTTTTATATTAGCTTGAACTCATCATCTTTGTTTTTCTTGAGTTCTAACCATACAGTCATACATGCTTATGCTTTCGACTGCAAAATGGTCGCATATGTTGGGGATTTTGATTTTGGATGTTGGTTCTGGGTTTGATATTTGCTTTTCCATGCTTACGACAATCAGGGATGGTGACTTTTCTTTAGGCAATCTCTTTCAGAAACAAGTAGGCAAAAGGAATATTCAAGATGGATGCCAGTTTTGGGCTTGTTAGAAAGTGGGCAGTTCCTGCCCCGCGTCCCAATTATGGTATCGTTCATGTTTTATCCGTAAGATCAGGAGTCCTCTACCATTTCTCTTAGTGAAGCAATTTTATAGTTGCTTGCTCTTCACTATAGGTAAGGAAATTAGAACAGACTCCGGAGCTTTTGCATAGGTAGTTGCAAGACCTCCTATGAAGCAATAAGGATAGAAAAATGAGTAAATTATCCTTTAAGGATAAACATATTGATATATCTCATAGAAAGGCATATGCTTTAGAAGCTTTCTTGCAAGCTTGTAAAGAGGGTGAAGTAGCTGTGACGCGAAAAGTAGTAGAGTCTGCCTCAGCAGATTTAGGCTTACAAAGCAAATCAGAAATACTGCATTTCTTGACGAATGGGGGAATACAAGATGAGCTCACATGGGTGAATAGTGTAGCTTGGAAGAATAACCCCAACCCTTCTGTGCAAGTAATGGTGGATGCCTACACGTTTCTTAGTGATCACAAGCGCTGTTATTTTGCTTTCATGTATTTTGAGCTTACCAGTAGCTGGATGCTGAAAAGCTTGCACGTTTCCGAAGGTAGCAATTCGATCATGCAAGCTGCTTTGAGGAAGTTTTTGTTACAAGGAGAAAAGTCATGAGTAATCAGAAATGCCCTGTCTGTTCGATGGGTGAACTACAACAGGAAAAGAGGGTCTTGACCCTATCCAAATATGGACTTTCCGAGTCTAGAGAAGTTGAAGTTTCTTTTTGCCCTGTATGTGAGGCTGAATCCTATGTACATGAAAAGGAAGAATCAGTTCGTAGAGATATGGTTAAGCTTCTTGAACAACGAAATGTAAGAATTCTCCTGGAAAAAATGGCACAAGGGAAAACAAGCTTTGCTTCTTTGGAACGCGCTTTAGCTCTTCCGCAAAGGACACTATCAAAATGGAAGCAAGGTGCCATTAACCCATCTGAGGCAGGCATTGTGCTGGTGAATCTGCTTGACCTTATGCCCTGGCTATCACAAGTCGTTGACAATGATTATGACCCCCAGCTTGCTCTTTCCCTACAGTGGGCAAATCTATGCAAGAGTCTTGAACCGATCGCTATTGGGCGGGTGGAAAATGGGTTTGAAGAGGTGCTCACCTCGTATGCAAGGCAGGAAGTGAGAAAGATGGAAACTGAACAACTCTCTTCGGATGAATTTTATTATGGTGAGGTAATACATGAAATTGCATACGTATAGATTGGTTTCAGAAAAGTTTAGGTTGTATCGGGTTCCAAAAAAAGAAGAGAAGCTCTCGATCGTATTTTCCCTTAAGAACTCTGTTTCCAGTGCATGGGAAGATTCATTGTGTTCAGTCTTGCATGAGTGTACCTGTAGCATAGCGACAGAAGACAAATCCCCTGAAAGTATCTTCACCCTTACGCTTTGCTTTGCCGTCTGGATTTCAGGAGAATCTCTCCCATCTCCCCTTGAAGAAGATGCTGTAGCAACGCTTACAGCCTCCACCATGAAGATTTTGGTTCACGCTGAGATGAACAGCTGTCTAGCTAAAGTGAAGCTCCCCAGCATCTCATATGAGGCTCTTACGTGGTGATGGTCAAGGAAGAACTACCATGAACGATAAAGATTTTGAAGTATTGATGGCTAGTGTCAAGGAAGGTGGAGCTATACTCCGCAAAGAAGAAGAACCTACGCGGATATTTGTTTTTCACCACCCAATACAAAGCGATCCGTGAAAAAGCCGAGGCAACACCCTAGGAATTTGCTACAATGATCTCTTTGAGGAACTGGAACAAGGAAGAAATGGTCCGGCTCTTGCTCTCGTGAAGGTAGCATCTGTGGATCTTAAGCCTACGATAAACACAAAGGACGGGGATATCAAGGGTTTCAGCTACATCCTCCATTGTTGACTGGATGGTGTTCAGGTCCAGGATATTGCCAGGTATAATGGAATACCATACGGGAAAACCCGTCTTCTCATCTAGGACGAGCACCAGCCTTATCTGGATGGGCGTTGATTCTATCCCACCTCTGCAAAGGGCATTGAATGGATTGCCCCTGATGGTATTGGGCAAAGGCATGGAATCAACATAGCAACTGATGCCGAACTGGGGATCGGTCCCTCTCATATGGGAGACAAACGCCTTGAAGAAGGCAACCCTGCTCCTGTCTTCACCCATCATGAAGAACACCGTGTCGCTCCCAAGGGAACCTGAGGGGATCTCGTCAAAGAGATAGGAAGCAAAGGATTTGCCGATGAAATCATCGCAAGAGACCTTGGACCCGTCCTTCAGGACTGAGTGCAGCAAGTAGGAAAGTGCCCTTTCATACTCTCTGTCTTGTGAAAAAGCCTTCCGTAGAACCCTGATCAGACCTGATTTTTCACAAAACTGGAGAAAGAGGTAGACATCACCAAAAACAGTTTGGATCTTAGGCTCTGCAAGGATATCGAGGGCCTTAACCCTGGTATCTTCCTTCCTGAGGATTTCAAAGGAATCGGTTGTAGAATCATAAGAAACTAGCCCTCTAGTTGGAGATAGGAACACTCCGCTTTTCCCTGATTCTGTGGCGAGAGAGGCTTTTGCATGAAGGGTCGTATTCTGTAATTAGGATCGGGGCGCTGCCTGACCTGACATTCCCATCCTCATTTCTCACCAGTTTCTGCACTTTTATGAATGCTATGGGCTTTGTCTCCAAGAACTAATATATGTGCCTCAGTAGAACAATTTGGGATACGGTAAAGGGCTTCAGGGTGCAACCAAAATTGCAAATAAGTGCTCTAAAATGCAGGGATCAAAGATATTGAGAGAGCTTGTTAGGGTATAGTTCTACTTTTGGGTTTATCGTAGGGTAAAGAAATAGCTCTCGTCTTCTGCTGATAGACAGTGTATCCTGTGAAGGGATACGCATGGTCCTTGTAGGGATAATCTGAAGATTGGAGGTGGCTATGAAGCAGATCAAGCTTGGGATGGTAAATTGTTACTACCTTCAGAGTGATCAGGGGAACATCCTTATCGATACAGGCTATGCCCATGACAAGGCACTTTTTCTTGCTCGATTGGCAAAGAGCGGAATAGCTATCGATGATATCGCCTATATCCTGCTTACCCACCACCATGACGATCATTGCGGACTGGTAACCTCCCTGCTTGAGCACAATCCCAAGATACAGCTCATCATGCATCCCTTGTGCTCCAGCCTTACTGCCAAAGGCTGCAATACCTCAGAGTATGGTGGCGCCTGGTGCTCAAGGCGGATGAAGATGCTCATGGCCTTGTATAAAAAATTCAATGTGAAAAGAAGTTCGACCTATCCTCCCTTTTCTGGACGGGAACAAGACATTCTGCTGGATTTCTCCCATGGACCTGTCCTGTTTCATGGGTATACGATTATACCAACACCAGGTCATACTCCCGACTCCATAAGTCTTTTGGATGGGAGGGGAAATCTCTTTTGTGGTGATGCCTCAGCCAATTTCCTACACTTTGCTGGAACAAAGTATGCTCCTCCAATCATTACCGACCTCCAAGAGTTCTATGAGACGTGGAAGAAGCTTCTGGACCTGCCCATACAGCAGATCTATCCCGGACATGGGAAGAGCTTTGCCCCTGATAGGCTCGAGCATAACCTCCATGCTCTTAAGGCGAGAACCTGAAAGATATCGACTCTTCTATTACCCATAGCTACCATATGATCTAAAGAGGTGTGCTCAATGGGACATGCAACGGTACTGAGTAATCTCTGTATGGATAAAAGTCAAAAACAACATGGAGCCGGTTTGTCGGGAGTTAGGGCTGACCACTACTGCAGCCTTCACAATCTTCGTAACAAAGGTGGCTAGAGAGAAGCGTATTTCCTTTGCTGTGGCAGTTGACCCGTTTTATCGTGATGAGAATATGGTTTCTGCATGTCATAGTCAAATTAATTGTCTGCAATCAATGATGGTATCAATAAATACTCTATTTTCAAACACGGAAAAGACCGCCTTGAACCTTGTAGCGAAAACACTATGGAAACAACAAACGGTTGTGGACTAAGTAACTTCTCTATGTAAAAAGAATAAATCAAATCAAACCGCGTAGGTGTTCTCATAACGTACAGCTTTTTCAAGCGAAAAGGGGTGGGTCGTCCCTTCTTTTTATGATAAAATATACGGTATAGAGGTAATCTGACTACTATATTACGTACATATATTCATAACAGGAGAAGCGTATGAGACCAAGAAAATCAGACCACAATGAGCAAGCTATCACTGCCTTCAAGCGACAAAAGGTGCTGAACTTCACTTCCCTTTGCCTGCTGCTGCAACTTTCTGAAGCCACCGTACGAAGACGTCTGAAAGAGTGGGGCGCACTGAGCAGCTACAACCAAAGTGGAAAGTACTACACCCTTCCCTCGATACCTGCGTTCAACAAGCAGGGCTTGTGGAAACATGAAGGTGCCTTCTTCTCCAAACAGGGTACGATGAAGGATACCGTCGTGCATCTGGTGCAGGGAGCAGCTAGCGGGCTGTCCAACACTGAGCTGGAGGAGATTCTCGGGACAAATCCCAACTCCTACCTTCCCCAATACAAGGACCTTGAGGGAGTGAGGAGGGAAAAGCACAAACGGCAGGTAGTGTACTTTTCAGCCGATGAAGCGGTATACCAGGCTCAGAAGAAAAGAAGGTTTCCCCCGGAACCTTCGGCACTGAAACTGCCTTCGGATGCCCGGAGCATCATTATTCTGGTTGAATTGATCAAACACCCGGACCTCCTACCGGAAGAACTCGCGCAGAGGCTGCGGAAGGCGGGACACAAGACCGACGTGCTCATGATTGAGAACCTTTTCAGTTGCCATGGTCTTAAAAACAAACTGCATATGAACGGGTGAACGTTCTCAGGGGGATCCTTACCCGACTGACAGACAATCTGGCATCTGCAAGTCTGTTTCCCACCCTGCCCACGATGTGAAGCACCAATGAAAATGCTCAAGACAACCACCAAACAGGTTGCTACCCTGGCTATCGGTGGTTTCAGAGCCCGCGAAGTTTTGTACTCCTGCTCCCAGTGCGGGCATGCCGTGGGTTCTGAGGAGCTGAAGCGACTGGTCCCCGTACGATGCAACATGGGCATATCACTTTCTGTACCTTTCAAATTACTTTAAGGTAAAATTACATGAACGGGAAACGCTGATTATCCTTGATGAGGTGCAGCTCTTTCCAAGAGCACGCTCAGCAATCAAGTATCTTGTAGCTGACAGCCGGTATGATTATATCGAAACCGGTTCCCTCATGAGTATAAAAAGGAATGTACAGAACATTGTCATTCCTTCAGAAGAACGTCACCTTGGCATGCATCCTTTGGATTTTGAGGAATTTCTGTGGGCTCTCGAAGATGAAACCCTGATGAGCCTCATCAGGAAGTGTTTCAAGGATACCAAACCCTTGGGACAAGCCCTTCATCGAAAAGCCATGGATTATTTCAGGCAGTATCTCATTGTGGGGGGAATGCCCCAAGCAGTTGAAGCGTATGTGGCTACCCATGACTTTGCCAGGGTAAAACGGGATATTCTCACACTCTACCGTGCCGACATTGTAAAACACACCGGAGGCTATGAGATGAAGATTGCACAGATCTTCGACGATGTTCCTGCACAACTCCAAAAGCACGATAGAAAATTCAGGCTGTCGTCATTGCAAAAGGAAGCACGCATGCGCGATTATGAAGATGCTATGTTCTGGCTGAGTGATGCCATGATCGTAAACATGTGTTACAACTCCACCTCCCCTGATATCGGATTGAGACTCAACATGGACCGCCTGACGCTCAAATGCTATATGGCGGATATAGGGCTTCTTATCAGTCACGCCTTCGACGAAAACGGCATGGTGAGTGAAGAGATTTATAAGAAGATCCTCTTTGACAAGCTAGAGACCAATCTGGGAATGATTATGGAAAATATTGTCGCGCAGATGTTGGTAGCAAGCGGTCATAAGCTCTATTTCTCTTCCAACCCATCCCGTAATGACAGCGCGTCTCGCATGAAGATCGATTTCTTGATTGCAAAGAGCAAGATCAGCAACAGGCACAACATCTCGCCAATAGAGGTGAAGTCTGGCAAGCAGTACACGTTGAGGTCGCTGAACAAGTTCAGGACGAAGTATGCTCAGCAACTGCATACTCCCTACGTGCTGCATACAAGCGATGTAAAGAAGGAAGGAGGAAGAAGGCATAGTCTATCTACCCCTGTATATGACTCCACTATTGTGACAGCGTCTCCACTGACAAGAAGAACTTCGGAAGTTTTGGACCCACTAAATCTTCCTACAAGCCTACAACCACTTCTCATAGAGCTTCCCACCCTCACAACAGAGGTGGCTGTCGTTGCAACCCCCTCTGTTTCCCCATGCTTTTCTTTCTCCTTCAATAGGCTATAGCACATCCCCGTCCCCTTGCTAGCAAACATCTGACCTGCTCAGTTCTAGGTGCCCATATAAATGAGCACATTACAAACTCTCGTACTTGACCCTAAAACAAAATAGTCCTTATTCGTCAAATGTATATATACCAGTACTTGAGGGTTCTGTGTGATACTGGCAATATAGGCTTAGGGTTACTGTTGTTCTCTTTTGAAGCCTTCTTGCATTGTGATGTTTGCCACTGTCTCGTAACAGATTGAATCGATAGGTATTGTACCTATTCAGCATGCATATTGGGAGGGTTTTATGAAAAAACCAACTATTCTTATCTGTGTACTCCTTGTATCATTTTCTGCCCTGTTCGCCTCTCAATCCCCCGTTGCTTCCATTTCTCTGATGATAGATACAGACTTGGCAGGAAATTTTACCACCATTACCAAAGAGTCTGAAAAATTGAGCGATTTCGAGAAGATGTCGCTCTACTCAATGCATGAGAATTCGCCCACCCTTCCCTTTGTCGTGAATCTTCTCGTAGGCTACGGTATCGGCTCCTTTCTCCAAGGTGATACGAAAACTGGCACTACTGCGCTGGTCGCTGACATTGTAGCCTTGGGGCTGTACTCAGTGGGGTATGTGCAGATCTATAACGCTGCTTTTAATGGGGAAATCTCTGGTCCTGGACATACCATGTTTCTGCTTGGGGTGGGGCTATTGGTGGGATCGAAAATCTACCAATGCACCAAGCCTTTTTCCTATGCAAAAGCGTATAACAGGCGCTTGCACTCTTCCTTGCTAGGAAAGGCCGAGGTCTTTGTCACCCCTGTGATAACGGCTGTCAACAACCAGGTGACCCTGGGCATGGTTGGTAAAGTCTCTTTCTAAGCGGAACGGCTTACACACCCCCCATATAGGAATGTCCTCTCATCAGATCTGATGAGAGGACATTCCTTGGATCTCTTCACTACATTGTTTTCACTCTTCCGGGCTTCTATCCTCATCGTCATACCCATCCGGATGGTACCCAGACGGCGTTTCCCGGATAAAATCTTCATAGTCCCCAAACATCCTCTCAGCAAATGCCCTGTCGACCTTTGCCGCCTTGGCGATGGCATCAATGTCCAGAGGACCTCCCGTTTCCTGGGCCCTCTTATAGATATCCTCCAAATCATGCTGTATTTGGAGCATTTCGTCAGCGAAAGTAGGCTCCTCCGCTTTTTTTAGCTCGATGATATCGATGAACTTCTTCCAGGGAAATGGCAGGTCCATTTTGTTTGAAACCGATCGTAAGGCTGCACTTATAAAGACAGAAGACTTCTTCGGCAACTGCAACGAGGGATACGAACTTTGCAGGACCGATGTGTAGAAGGGGTAGGCTACCTCAGCATTGATGACAATGCCCATCTCTGCTGTGGTGGTGTCCCTGACAAAGCAGCCTGCCATGGCTGGGGCATCGCTTTCCAACAGGTTTCCGTTGGGCAGGGCATGCATGCTCTTGTCAGGCTTCTCGAGGTAGTACTTCTGCTGATCACCCAATTGTAGGGAGACCCAACTCCCGGGAAGCTTCTTTATGGAAAATTCTGGCAGGGTGAAAGGCTGCCATCCGAATCCCATGGTATAGGAGTTGTGTTTTACTACAGGCAGGGTTGCAATGGCGTCTACTTTCGAAAACTTGACGAAGTGCTTGCTCAGGATCGCCTTCAGACCCACCTCAGGCTTGAACAAGGAGCAGTAGAATAGGAAGTCAGAGACAGGAATCCTGTTGTACTTGATCGGTCCAATTGTCTGCAAGCACTGTCCGTTGGGCAGCATGAGAGAGAGGTAGCGCGTACGCTCTGCCTCTTCCCAAGCCTGCATCGTTCCTATACCGGTGGAGTAGAGGATGTGCTCCTCCCCCGATATCTCATCCACTATGGACCACAAGGAATTGCCCAGATCCTCCTTGACGGAGAAATAGAGCCAGAACGCTGGATTCTTCTCCCAGAAGGCTAGTCCCATCTCCCCTTCTGGGGTCAATTCATCCTTATAGGAAAGCCTTAGTTGTCTAAGGGCATTGGTGTCCTGAAAGACCTCTGAAAGCATGTAGTGGTATGAAGAAAATATCTCATACTCTGTTACGATATTCTCTGCCCCAGAGCTGAGTATCTCATCCATGACTGCCTTGATAGGTTTTTTGCTACGGCCATACTGGTCTGCAAAGGAGGTTATATCAGAGAAACCCTTGCCAAAGGCGTTGCAGACCATTTTGAGGTTGTTAAAGGTATTCATAGGCACTATTTTACAGGATTAGGTTGAAAAGGGAAGGGACAAACAGATGAATCGCTAAAAAGGTACAAGGGAGAAAAAGCCAGACCTCATACCGTGGAGTGCCAAGAGAGGGGATTAGGAAAGAGCATGCTCCCCTGTTCTCTTTCTCCTACTCATCTAGAAGATCAATTGCATCTTCTGCGATCTTCAGCAAGCTATAGAACGCCTCTGTTCCCTTGATGGCATACCTGCCTGTTTGTACCTGCTTGGCAGTGGGACGGGCCTTGAGGGAGCAGATACCCTTGGTGCAGAGGAACTTCTGGGTAAACTGGCTGAAGAATTCGATGAACTCCTCAGAGTAATAAAAGTACTGGAATATGGTATGGGGAATCCACTTGAGCATCTCAATGGCATAGCTGCGTACAGGGATCCACTCCCTGCCATGGTGGTGGAGAAGCCAGAAGAAGGTGTTCATACTTGAGAAGCTGAGATCACCTGCAAAGAAGGTGGTGAAGAGGGCCTCTATACGGTTGACCATGCCATATTTCCTGATCTCCTGGAGGTAGAGTTCATCAGCTAGCTGGACAAAGCACTTATACGCCTCGTCAGCATTGTTAAAATCAAAAAGCTCAGAATCAGTGAGGTCAAGGAGTAGGAATCTTCCATCCCCATCATCTGGCTTTGGCCAGCCTGTCAGTGCAAACTCCTTGTCTTCATCAGAGACGATGAAGACAAGGTCTTCGGCCAACTCTTTACCGTCTTGCAAGGAGTTGCTTTTCTGGGCAAACCTTCGGATAAGGAGTTCTGCATCGTTTCGATGCAGGCCTGTTGCCTTGCACACCTCGTCTACCTCCGGGGTGATCTCTCGTATGTGGGCTTCGTTGAGGAGTGTTATAATATCTGTGGAGGATGGCCTCTTTGTCTCAGTGCTTCGCTTGAACTCCATCAGGAATTCCTCCCACTCCTCTTTGAATATTTCTTGTTTCCTCTTTTCGGACTTACGATACTCGATGATCGGTTCATACTTCTTCCAGGGGACAGGAAGGCCTTCCACTTGTATGAGGGTACGCAGAGCTGCCCCGATGAAGACAGAGGGCTTTTGGGGAAGTTCCAGCGTAGGGTATGCCTTATTCAGCATCTCTGCAAATAAGGTGAAGGCAACCTCTGTATTGGTGAAGAGGGCCCCCTCGCCTGTCGCATTGTCCATGAGAATAGTACAAGCCAGTGCCCTGGAGTCCTTTTCAAACAGCTTGGGCATGGCAGAATCAAACATGTTGGTATCCCTGACTCTGGTCGTATAGCACTGATGGTCACCCAGTGTTGTGTGTATCCATCTCCCTGCCAGTTTTTCGATAGCTAGATGGGGGAGGGGGAATGCATGCCATGCAAACCCCATTTCGTGGGTATCTACCATAACTGGGATAAAGGAGTGGATATTGTCCAACTGGGAGAACTGAGCAAAGTGCTTGCTCAGTATCTCCTGCAACCCTTGTTCGGGTTTGAACAGGGAGCAGTAGTACAGGAAGTCAGAGACAGAGAGCCTGTTGTGCTTGATGATCCCCACAGATTGCAGGCACTCTCCATTGGGTATCACTAAGCCCAAGAAGCGCAGGCACTGTGCATCTTCCCACTTCTGCATAGCTGTGATCACAGGGGAGCTCAGAATATGCTCTTCTCCACTCATAAGGTCCACTATGGACCAAAGGTCATCAAAGAGATGCTGCTTGACGGAGAAGTAACACCAGAATGCTGGATTCTTCTCCAAGAAGGCGAGTACCTTGTACCCCTCTGGCTTGTTATCAAGTTCGTCTTGTTTCATCAGGAGCCTGATATTTTCAGGACTCTGGAAGATTTCTGCCAGAATATAGTTGTGTGCATTGCCCATCGCATACTCGTCTGACGCTTTCTTCTGGCTGTAAAAGCGCAATAGCTTCTGGATACCCTTTGCAATATCGTTATTGGTATAGCCCCATGCTAAAGCGATCTCGTAGATAGAATCAAAGCTATCAGAAAAGGTAGTGCAGTGTGTCTTGAGTTCTGTGTAGGTATTCATACCCTCTATCTTACAGGAGTCTGCAAAAAAGGGAAGGCATCCCGAAAAAAGGCGAATCGAGGTCATGGCTGTTCTTCTTCAGGCACCCCACTCTACTCCTTTTACTCTACAAAAAGATTGAAATACAGTCCTGCCCCTATAGGCCTACCAGGCCTCTAGGGGGCAAAGTCAGTGATGTTCAGGTGGGTAATACCACTACGCCTTTCTGGATGAAATCCATACCGAGCACCTATGCATCCTCTAAAATCTGCAACAGGCTGTAGAACGCCCCTGTCCCCTTGATACTGTACGTGCCTTTCTTGACCTCTTCTGCGGTAGGTCTCTTTGCCAGGGAGCAGATGCCCTTTGTGCAGAGCAGCTTCTTGGTGAACCTGCTGAACTCCTCGATAAAGTCTTCATATTCAATATATTCCCGGAGTATAGGAGATGGGATCCACTTCAACAGCTCAATGGCATGAAACCACATGACTAACAGTGGTAAGATTATATCAGCCCACTACATCTTTTCAGAAAACCATTCTGAGCCGTTGGGTTGAAACATGAAACATGCTTTGTGAGGGGGTTATCATCTTGTTCTTTGGGAATACTTCTTTTTTCGTTTTGTCGCTACAGTATTCAGATTAGGTATCCCTAGTTGGCTGAGTCCAGATTGAATACTCTTTTTTGCATGGTGTGGAATCCTATCAGAAAGATTCAATTTGTTAAAAAGTACGGCAATTTCATCATTGGAGAATATAGATATTTTTATCATCTGAGAAATCTTGGCATTAAGAGTATGTTTGTAATGCATGTTGAAATTCAAATCAAAGTCAAATACTGTTTCTACTGGTAATCCATGAGTAAATGCCTTAAATCGTACATGACAGCTATTTTCCCTATCTTCTCCACAATCATAATAGTTACAAAGAGAGGTTCCTGTAACTAAATAATAGAGGGAATCTGGGTCAATAATATCATTTGTTTCACCTAAGAACAAAAAATATCTATCTTTAATGATACCATCGTTTTGGTGTTCATATTTTGGCCATAAAAACAGCAGTCCGGGGGTTAGTTCCGCAGGTATCACGAGTAGTTAAGCCTGATACGTATTATCTGTTCAAAAAATATCGAACAGCAGCTTCTTCAACAGGTGTTCTGTCAAGTGCCTCTTTAGAAAGAATGCCTGGAAAAGTCTCAAGAGGATCAATGGGGACTCTTTCTCTTTTATTTCTGTTTTTCCAAGCTTGTCGCCAAGCTAATATTTCTTTATGGGTTGAATTACAGATTTCTACAGTTGTGATATATTTTTTGGCAT
Source organism: Sphaerochaeta sp. (assembly GCA_034007055.1). Lineage (GTDB taxonomy): Bacteria > Spirochaetota > Spirochaetia > Sphaerochaetales > Sphaerochaetaceae > Sphaerochaeta. The sequence goes on along the minus strand of JAVERP010000041.1, from coordinate 638 downwards.
GTGTTTCAACAATTGTTTCAATCAGATCAATTTCATAATCTGAGAAATAATCTAAATTAGGTTCTCCTGTAGGTTCATAGATTATTCTATTATCTTCTCTCGTTAATCGAATTTTTTCCTTGAATGGCTGAGTTTTTAGGTACTCTTCTTTATTGTCATAAAGCTGCCGTGGTACTGGTCCATTTTTTAACGCAAGATAATCGAAATTAAATACTGGTCGTCCACACTCTTTTATTGCAGCAAAATCAATTAAAGCTGCATATTTATACATATAGGTTTGAAATGCAGGTTTTTCTGTCAAAGAAGTATGGATAATGGCAATATAAGCAAGCGCATTTATCTTCCTCTCCTCCTCATATACCACAGCGAGCTCCTTTTTTATAGAGAATTTCAATGTATATCCTCTATGTAAATAGTAGAACATCCCCATAGGGAAGTCAATGTTTAAGTCGCTAACAAGCCAATAAGAATATCTTATAGTACAACTTTTCTCCCTAGTGGCCTACCAGGCCTCTAGGAGGAAGTCAGTGATGTGCTACCACTACGTCCTCTCCGGATGGGATCCATACCGAGCACCTATGCATCCTCTAAAATCTGCAACAGGCTGTAGAACGCCCCTGTCCCCTTGATACTGTACG
>JAVERP010000091.1:0-5453 GCA_034007055.1 Sphaerochaeta sp. | reverse complement strand
TATATTTGTTGTTCATATACTCCTCCTACGTTTGTAAGAAGGATATGGTTATTCAGTTTTTATTGAAATATGAAGTTAATTTACGCTTACAAGCAAGAAATTATTATAAGGATAGTAAAAATATCTCCACAATATGGTCCCAGTACTTTCACTATGATCTTGCAGTATTTCCCTATAAATGCACAAGTGTTCCTCGCTTTATTAACCCTATGGTCCTTCATGGGATGGAGAGAAAAGAGAGCTTAGGAAAGGATTTTAAACAGAAGCTTCAACAAGTTTATAGTAGTCATAACCCCTTTACTGCAATCAAAGAAAACAACATATGGCCCTATGTTTTATCTACAAGACCGTTTGCTGCCAATGATCTCTCTTTTATATTTACAGATCCCAATGAATCAACTGACTGGAATGGAATAGAAATCTTTGACGCACTCGAACTGCTGAGGGGGTTTCACAGGGAGCCAGACCTTAAGAAGTTGAAACTTGTTGAAAATAACCTCACTATTCCTGTCCTTTATGACGAATCATCAATTCCCATTGCTTTAGCATGTTGGAAAATGGAAGAAACTGAAATTTATAATCATCTCCAATGTGTAACGAGTGGATTGGGTCTTGTTAGGAAGTATCAGCGGTTTATTAGTCTCGTGAACCAGATAATGAGTTCTCCTACACCAATCCGATATTTGGTATTTCCTGAGTTGGCCCTACCTCCAAGATGGTTTATAACTGCTTCCCAGAAACTACAAAAGAAGAACATCTGCTTGATAAGTGGAATTCAATATCTGTTTGACAAAGAAGATTCTCAGGAAGTGTCAAATGAGATTTGGGCATCTTTGGATTTTAATGCTTTTCAGTTCCCTACACATTTTGTCTATAGGCAGCAAAAACAGTATCCTTCGTTTGATGAAGTAGCGATGCTGTCATCAGTAAAGAACCTTGCATTCACTCCAAAGACTTCTCGAAATCCATGGCCTCCAATTATACAGCATGGACATTTTTTCCTTTCTTTGCTTGTTTGCAGTGAACTTCTTAATGTTTCACTCCGTTCCCATTTGGTAGGAAAAATTGATGCATTGATTGCATCTGAATGGAATAAAGATATCAACACCTTTAATGCGTTGGTCGAAGCATCTGCTATGGATCTTCATGCGTATATCATCCAGTGCAATAATAATTTGTACGGGGACTGCAGGATACGAGCTCCTCATAAACAAGATTATGAGCGTGATATTGTCAAATCAAAGGGTGGTGAGAATGATTATTTTATCATTGGTAAGATTGATACTGGTGGGTTACGGTCGTTTCAATGTAATCATGTTCCTGTGAAAAGCGATGTGTTCAAGCCATTTCCTGTTGGATATAGAATGTCTAAAAATAGAAAGGAGGACTGGGAGAACCAGAAAAAAGAATAAGTGCTGGGGTTTTCTATGATGAATCTTCATACTCTAAAATTTAGACCAGTTCACACATCAATCTTGTGGAGCGACCAACCCCTCCTCTTCTGAGGTTATCTCATGTATAGCCCTATAATGTGAAGATTATGGACACACAACATTACTCGAAAGGGTAGCCCCGCATTGGCCACCTCCCCCTGCGTACCGTAGGGCAGCAGGATCAAGGGAGGTGAAAAGCCAACAGAGGCGAAGGGGGAGACCTTCCCTCAAACCCTTTGAGCCCTTGGTCTTATCTAGCAATACCTGTATCTGTTCAGCATCTAACCTTTCTACACTTCTACCATAACAACCCCATCAATAACTCTTTTTCTCCTTTTCTTCTTATGGTTGCACACAAGGGCTGCTAGAAGCTTTGTCTGAAAGCCAAGGATTCTGATAAAAGTGCTGAGATAGTGGTGATACCAAGCAGTTTTCAGGGTAGCACTACCCAATGCATAAACCAAGTTTCTTAGATGCGACAATCTTGGTTCCGTTCTCTTTTCAATCTTCTTGTGATACTAAAGAACAAACGTGCACGTAGTACGTGGTTTGGTCAACTTTTGGATTGCATTTCCTGATCAACATACTGTTGTAATCAAATTGGTAAGACTTGCCGTAAACAAGATAAGATGTTTTTAGTTTTATGTTCTACGTGAAACCTTTACGAAGTATAGTGATTTATAATTCTAATCACTATTATTATGTTGAAGGATGTTGTTAAGAGTGATATAATCACGTATATGTTTATAAGATGCATGCTTAACAATATTTATTCATTTGGAAGAGAGACGGAATTCAATATGATTCCAGCTCCCCGATTCTCTAGGCTGAAAGGCCATAAATATCAGAAACCAGGGATTGAACTTCTGAAAATGGCTTCCTTCTATGGGGCAAATGGGGCGGGAAAATCAAATTTGATACGTGCTCTTAAGTTTCTGCAAACTATTGTTGTATCAGGAGAACTGCCCAGCTCAATGGTGCTGAGGAGAATGAAGCATTTTCATTCTGAAGAAGCTGCGATGGTTTTGGCTGTTGAATTCATCAGTGCAGATGTTCCCTATATATATGCCTTGGAGATAGGGGAGCAGGCTGTTTTGAAAGAAGAGCTATATATCTCCGGGCTGGGTACAAAAGAAGACACCCTTGTGTTTGAACGCCGCCGTGGTGAAGGCGGTAAGATTATTCTGAAATTCTTTGATAGTTTTACTAAAACCGAAGAGGGGCGGGTTTTGAAGGGGATCCTTGAAAACAATCTGATAAAGCAGAACAAGACTTCTCTCAAGATCCTCTCTGAGCTCGATAATCCCCTGCTGATGGATGTGAACCGGGCGTTTGAGTGGTTCAAAAGTAAATTGGTGATAATCACACCCAATATGAAATCTGGTGGGCTTGCCCATAGGCTCGATATTGATAAGGAGTTTCACCAGTATGCTGAAGAGATTATGTGCACCTTCAGTGTTGGGATAAAAAAATTATTGACAGTGAAGAAGCCTATCGGAGAGTTCTTTGGCGATGACAATAAGGCCGATATGGAAAAGCTGTTGAATAAAGTGGCAGAAAATCCTGATAGGGCACTTGGCTTGTTTGATAGTACTGGGGAGGAATTTGTTGTCGTAGAGGAGAATGGAGCCGTTGTCGTTAAGCAGTTAAAGACTGAGCATACGATGAAAGACGGTAGTCCTGTCATGTTCGACCTATCTGAGGAGTCAGATGGTTCGATACGGCTATTGGATTATCTTCCAGCTTTCAAGGACCTCCTGACTAAGGACATCACCTATTTCATTGATGAGATTGAACGGAGCATCCACCCATTACTAATAAAGGAAATCATCAGAAAATTTTCTGCTGATGATAGCTCTAAAGGGCAGTTGGTCTTCACTACCCATGAATCGAATCTACTTGATCAGGAGATTTTCAGACAAGATGAGATCTGGTTTGTCGAGAAAGATGCCACAGGCAGTACGGATCTCTATTCACTTTGTGATTTCAAGGAGCACAACACCAAAGATATAAGGAAAGGATATTTGTCCGGACGGTATGGATCCATTCCATTTCTCTCGAAATTGAAAGATCTCAACTGGGATAGATATGATTTTAAAAAGTAGGTTGTATGAGCGTAGACCACCAGATAGGGATGCAACTCTCTTTGATCTGACACCCAATAAGCTCTCAGAAAAGCTTCCAGTAGCATCATCCCATGGTATCATCACTGCTTTTGTTGTGGGTTATCAGAAAGGGTATTGGTAGAATCAAGCTTTCTTCTGGCCAATAGTTTTCGTACATCCCTTTCCCCAAAGGATAAGAATATTTATCACTATTAGCTATTAACCGAACTGATTGTAAAGTATAATCAAGCTATCAAGTTGGTTGCTCATCATCTCACACCACCTCCACTGCATGTAATCCAAGTATCTTTTGGTATATGCGGATTAAGTATGTGGAGATTCATACCTACAAAAGGCAAAGGAATTGGTTGCATTTGCCGGCGATACAGATTGGCATGAATGGGAAGATGTATTGCTTCAAAGAGGACGTATCTTGGAACCTGTACTTGAAGAGTGGTCTCGTCAAAAGTTTGCTAAAAAACAGGAGCGAAAACAGAAATGAATACATTCTTTCGCTTTCCCCATACTCCCCATATCGCATGGCTTGGAATGGGTATGCCCCGGGGTGACAAGCTTCTCTCCCTGAAGGAGATAGAGGAGTTGTTTTCAGGTGAAGTTATCATTGAAGAAAAAATTGATGGGGCAAACATTGGATTTTCTCTGGATGAGAAGGGTGAAATTCAAGTTCAGAACCGAGGTGCGTACTTGGAGCAACCTTACAGAGGGCAGTTCAGCAGGCTGAACGGCTGGCTGGGACAATTTGGATATCTGATGAAGCCTAATCTTACAGAAAACCTGATTGTTTTCGGGGAATGGTGTGCTGCAAGACACTCTCTTCAGTATACCCACTTACCTGATTTTTTCCTCCTTTTTGATATCTACGATAAGGTAGAAGAGAAGTTCTGGAGTGTTTCCCGCAGGAATGATTGGTCTCAAAAGATCGGAATACAAACTGTACCACTCATTGATCTAGGTCATTATTCCTCTGACAGCTTGCAGAACCTGTTACACACTACAACAAGCACTTATAGAGAGGGTAGACCTGAGGGTATCGTCATACGAAAAGATGACTTTCTATGGAACGAGGCCCGGGGAAAACTGGTCCGATCAGAGTTCGTCCAGACGATAGAGACCCACTGGAGTAGTAGGCAGATCGAATGGAATGGTCTTGCTACTTTACATACCAGTAACCCAAATACCCAGATCTAGGTGTTTTTGAGTAGGTCTTGCCTGTAAGCGCTCCCTCTGCTTCTTGGTCTTTTTCAGCTTGTTGGAGTCTTCGGCTATCGAGGCTTTCTTGTTGCCCTTCTTTATAAATACTGGAAGAATTGACCTTCCTAAGTAGCTTAATGAGTGTGGAGATACACTCGAAGTCGACTATGATGCTTCTACCAAGCAAGAGGGACTATGCAGAATATGGATACCAATGACCTGTTAGATATCATTGCTCGGGGTGAAGATTCCAAACACCGGTTTATGGAGAATATCCAAACTGTTGATCTCCTTGCTGAAGAGATGGTTGCTCTTTCTAACTCTTTAGGTGGTAGGCTTCTTGTCGGTGTTTCCGAGAAGGATTGGAGTGTGCAGGGCTTGTCTCAAGCAGATGTCACTCAGATCGACCACATCATTGGAAATGCCATTTTCTCTGCTGTAAAACCTCCCATACATCCTCGAGCTGAGATCATCATGCATCCTAAAGGTCTGGTCATGGTCATTACCGTAGCTGAAGGCCGCAGCAAGCCGTACATGGACAACCATGGTTCCATATGGGTGAAGTGTGGTAGCGACAAACAAAAAGTCACGAGTAGGGAAATGATGCAGGATATGTTCCAAGCAAGCCATGGAGATGAAATCCCTGCCAATGGGTTATTGGTCAGCGACATCGATATGCCCTACTTTGAGCAGTTTTTAACCA
>JAVERP010000090.1:0-5472 GCA_034007055.1 Sphaerochaeta sp. | reverse complement strand
GGATTGGTCGTATGGTGAAGTGAAGAAGCCCGAGACCATAAACTACCGAACGCTTCGCCCCGAGAGGGATGGTCTGTTCTGTGAAAAGATATTCGGCACCACCAAGGAGTGGGAGTGCTACTGCGGCAAGTTCAAGTCTATCCGCTATAAGGGTGTCATCTGCGACCGCTGTGGTGTTGAAGTAACCAACACCAAGGTTCGTCGTGAGCGCATGGGTCACATTACCCTTGCCGCCCCCGTCTCCCATATCTGGTACTACCGCTCGGTGCCTTCACGCATGAGCATGCTGCTGGACATCACGCGCAACTCTTTGCAGAGTGTTCTCTACTATGAGAAGTATGTGGTCATCAATGCTGGGGATACCAGCCTCAAGACCAAGCAGCTGCTCAGCGAAGAGGAGTACTGGGAGGCCAGGGAGCAGTACGGTGACTCCTTTGAGGCAGGCATGGGTGCAGAGGCTGTACGCAAGCTTCTTATCAACCTCGACCTTGAGGAGCTCTCCCGAGAGCTTCGCGAGCAGATGCGCCTGAAGGCTGACAAGGCCGACAAGCGCCTGCTCAAGAGAATTGAAGTGTGTGAGAACTTCCGCGACAGTGGCAACAAGCCCGAGTGGATGATCCTCACCGTCATTCCTGTCATCCCACCGGATTTGAGGCCGATGGTCCAGCTCGATGGCGGCAGGTTCGCCACCAGTGACCTCAACGACCTCTACCGTCGTTGTATCAACCGGAACAACCGGCTCGACCGCCTGGTCAAGCTCAACGCTCCGGACATCATTATCCGTAATGAGAAGAGGATGCTGCAGGAAGCTGTGGACGCCCTGTTTGACAACTCAAAGCGCAAGCGTGTTGTCAAGGGTGCCTCCAACAGGCCCCTGAAGAGCCTCTCTGACATGCTCAAGGGCAAGCAGGGCCGTTTCAGGCAGAACCTGCTCGGCAAGCGTGTCGACTATTCCGGTCGTTCTGTTATCGTCGTAGGACCTGAATTGAGGATGCACCAGTGCGGTCTGCCCTCGAAGATGGCCCTTGAGCTCTACAAGCCCTTCATCATGAAGAAGCTGGTCCAGGACGGCGTGGTCTACAACATCAAGAAGGCCAAGAGCCTTGTTGAGGAAGAGACCGATGCAGTATGGTCCATCCTCGATGATGTGGTCAGGGAGCACCCTGTGCTCCTCAACCGCGCACCTACGCTTCACCGCCTCGGCATCCAGGCCTTTGATCCTGTGCTGGTGGATGGTAAGGCCATCAAGTTGCATCCCCTCGTATGTCATGCATACAATGCTGACTTTGACGGGGACCAGATGGCTGTGCACGTGCCTCTTACCCATGCCGCCCAGCTTGAGTGCTGGACGCTGATGCTCTCGGTGACCAACCTGCTCGACCCAGCAAACGGAAAGCCGATCGTGTATCCTTCCCAGGATATGGTGCTCGGCATCAACTATCTGACTCGTGAGATGCCGGGGGCCAAGGGTGAAGGTAACTACTACGACTCCCTCGGCGAGATTGAGATGGCCATCGACATCGGTGCCCTCTCCTATAATGCCAGCATCAGGTTCAGGTTTTCCGACGGCACGAAGGTTGAGACCACCCCAGGACGAGTCATTTTCAACTCTGTCCTCCCCAAGGGCGTCCCTTTCCAGAACATGTGCCTCGGTGACAAGGAGCTGAAGGCCCTGATCGGTGATACCCTCAAGGTCAAGGCAAACTCCCTGGCTGTTGAGATGCTCGACTCCATCAAGGATGTCGGCTTCAAGTATGCCACTATCTTTGGTGCTACGATCGGGCTTTCCGACATGATCATCCCTGCAGCCAAAGGCGAGATGGTCGCTAAGGCAAATAGCGAGCAGCAGAGGATCCTTGATCAGTACAGGCAGGGTCACATCACCCAGGAAGAGCGCTATAACCGCGTCATTGAGGTCTGGACACAGACCAATGACCAGCTTACAGACGCCCTGATGGGTGAGCTTCGCCTCAGCCAGGACGGGTTCAACCCGCTCTTCCTGATGGCCGACAGTGGTGCCCGAGGATCGAAGACCCAGATTCGTCAGCTCGGTGGTATGCGTGGCCTGATGGCCAAGCCATCCGGAGACGTCATCGAGTTCCCCATCAAGTCGAACTTTAAGGAAGGGCTCTCCATCATTGAGTTCTTCATTTCGACAAACGGTGCTCGCAAGGGCCTTTCCGACACTGCCCTGAAGACTGCTGAGGCCGGGTACCTTACCCGTCGTCTTGTTGATATCAGCCAGGATGTGGTTGTCAATGAAGATGACTGCCACACCATCAACGGCATCTGGCGAAGTGCCATCAAGGATGGTGATGAGATCGTCGAAGGTCTTGCTGACCGCATTGTCGGGCGCTGCCCTGTCGAGGATATCCTCCATCCGTTTACCCGTGAGGTCCTCGCTGAGACCAACGTCGAGATCACCGAGGCTGTGGCCCAGTCCATCGAGGACTCCGGTTTGGAGAGCGTACTGCTCAGGACCGTGCTCACCTGTGAGGCGAAGCATGGTGTCTGTCGCAAGTGTTACGGACGTAACCTTGCAACCAACCGCAGCGTAGTCATCGGTGAGGCTGTTGGAATCATCGCGGCACAGTCCATCGGACAGCCTGGAACCCAGCTGACGATGCGTACCTTCCACGTCGGAGGAACGGCATCCACCAGCTCTGAGGATACCAAGCTGGTCTTCAGCTATCCTGTTGTCATCGGGGCCATCACCGGCACTCGCGTCGTTCGCGCCTCTGACTCGGTAAAGGTGTTCACCCGTAAGGGCCACATCGAATACTTCCGTGTCAATGCCGAGATACGCCGTGACGAGTATGATGAGCTCCTGGTGGAAGACGGTTCGATCGTAGGAAAGGGGACTCCCATCTTCAAGAAGAAGGGCAAGACGGTCCTCTCCCGTGAGAACGGTTCGGTCATGTTCATTGGCAAGCACCTCTATCTTGTGGGTCACTCCACAAGCCAGGTGGTCAAGACAGGCTCTGAGCTGTTGATCGAATCCGGTCAGTATGTGGAGGCACACACCCCTTGGGTCACCTTTGACCCCTTCAGCGAGCCTGTTCTTGCAGAAGAGGGCGGCTTCACCTCCTTTATCGACATCAAGCTGGGTACCACCCTGCATGAAGAGGTGAACGAGGAGACCGGTAACATCGAGAAGAAGATCACCGAGCATAGCTTGGAGTCCCTGCAGCCCCGCATTGAGATTACCAGTGAGGAGCATGGAAAGGGTGATGTGCTTGCTGTCTATCTCCTGCCCGGCGGTTCATACCTGCAGGTAGCTGACAACGTGAAGGTTGAAAAGGGTCATATCCTGGCCAAGTTGCTCAAGGAAGGAACCAAGACCAAGGATATCACCGGCGGTCTTCCCCGTGTCGGTGAGCTTTTTGAGGCTCGCAGACCCAAGAACGGTGCCTTCCTGGCACAGGTCTCCGGTCTGGTCAGCTTCGGGCCCATCGTCAAGAGCAAGCGTACCATCCTGGTGACCGACCCCTATGGCCATGAGTACAAGCACATGGTTCCGATGGGTAAGAACCTCCTGGTTCGAGACGGTGACTCGGTGGAGGCCGCTGAGCCCCTGTGTGACGGTTCTGTTGACCCGCACGATGTGCTGGATATCCTGGGAGAGAATGAGCTCCAGTCCTTTTTGGTCGATGAGGTTCAGGAGGTCTACAGGATGCAGGGGGTGCAGATCAATGATAAGCACCTTGGAGTCATCGTCAGGCAGATGCTTCGCAAGATTGAGGTTGTCCATGTGGGCGACACCAACCTGATCCATGGTCAGCAGGTAGACAAGTATCGTTTTTATGAAGAGAATGAGCGTGTCACCAGTGAAGGTGGAGAGCCTGCGGTTGCTCGTCCTCTGCTGCTTGGTATTACTCGTGCGTCGTTGAGCATCGACTCTTTCATCTCTGCAGCTTCCTTCCAGGAAACTACAAAGGTATTGACAAATGCGGCTATAGCGGGTAGTAAGGATGAGTTGCGTGGTTTGAAGGAAAACGTTATAATCGGACATCTGATCCCAGCTGGAACCGGTATGAAACAGTACCGTGACATTAAGCTGAAGGATGAGGAGCTCCTGGTCTTGCAGCAGAAGGTTAATGCCGTCAAGGAAGCAAGGCGTCAGGAAATGATCGATGATGATGATTTTGATGTGGAAGATTTAGGTAACATGAAGTCCGCGGGTGATGCAGTGGAAGTGGACGATGGCTCCGACGAAGATTAGGATGGGCGCCTGTTGGCGCTGCCTGCTTTGACGTCCATCGTTGGAAAACACCCCATTTCGTCCATGCTGGGTGCGGATTTTACATAGACGTGCTGCCTTTTGGGCGGCACAGGTCCCCGCTTTAGTGAGAGGTGGTGGATCAGAAAAAAACAAGGAGTGTATCGATAAGATGCCTACTATTAATCAGCTGATCAGAAAAGGACGGAAGACCATAGTCAACAAGACTAAGTCTCCTGCCCTTGCCGGTTGTCCCCAGAAACGTGGTGTTTGCACCAGGGTCATGACCGTTACTCCGAAGAAGCCAAACTCTGCCCTTCGCAAGGTCGCACGTGTGCGCCTTTCCAATGGTATTGAAGTAACTGCTTACATTCCCGGCATCGGGCATAACCTCCAGGAGCACTCAGTTGTGTTGCTGCGCGGTGGAAAGGTCAAGGACCTTCCAGGTGTTCGTTACCATATTGTCCGTGGAGCCAAGGACACCCTTGGTGTAGCAGATCGCAAAAGAAGCCGTTCCAAGTACGGTGCAAAAAAGCCAAAGGCTTGATGAGGGAGTTTTATTATGTCTAGAAGATCAACTGCTCCCATCAGGGAAGTCTTGCCAGACCCTATCTATGGTAGTGTCGTGGTGGAAAAATTCATTCGTCGCATGATGGTTGCCGGTAAGAAATCAGTAAGCAGAAGAATCATGTACGATGCCATGACTACCATGGGCGAGAAGACCGGCGAAAAGCCTCTTGATGTCTTTCTTAAGGCTCTCGAAAACGTCAAGCCCGCAGTAGAGGTAAAGAGCCGCCGAGTAGGTGGTGCAACATACCAGGTGCCTGTTGAGGTTCGCGATACCCGTAAGGAAGCCCTTTCCATGCGTTGGATCATCGCAGCGGCTCGCAAGCGCAACGGTCGCAGCATGAGCGAAAAGCTCGGTGCTGAGTTCCTCGATGCCTTTGCCCAGACTGGTGCGGCTTTCAAGAAAAAGGAAGATACGCACAGGATGGCCGAAGCAAACAAGGCGTTCAGCCACTACCGCTGGTAGTCCCTGGACCTTTGAAAGGCCGGTTGTCCCAAAAAGGCAACCGGTTTTTGCTTATATCAACAGAATTAACCAGTATCGCTTGACATAAAAACGCCTTTTCGCATATAGTGCAAAAGGTGTCCGATTTAGGCATGCCTAGCGGTACTATGAAGAGCCAAACCGATTATTGGATTAGCAATGATAAGGTGGTTTTCAGGAAGTAAGAAGTTTTTTTTAACTT
>JAVERP010000088.1:0-5570 GCA_034007055.1 Sphaerochaeta sp. | reverse complement strand
GCTTGTGGAGAAGACAGTCAGTCTTAGTAACTTCGGTTCCTAAGCAGTCTTCTGGGAAGCAAGAAGCCCATCTGTCTTTAGCAGATGGGTAGTCACGGATATGTTTGACTTTACCGATGACCCTCTCGACATTGTCATCGACTTTGCCAAAGCCCAGGTCCATGACCACTCAGGGATAGAAGCCATTCACTTTGTAGCTGATACGTATGGACAGCAAGGTAAGAAGCTTCACTTGCTGAATCTCAGTGATGAATGCCGGACGCTACTGAAAAAAGCGGAGAATATCGTGGAGGTCACCATTGTCGAAGGATCTCATTACCAACTTGCTCACGACCAGCTGGCATGGCAGGGGTTGCGTCTGAAAGAGAGACTGAAAAGGGCAAAGCCTGAGCTACAGCATCTGTAGGTCAGGCTTTGCCATAACCATACTGGTCTTGCACTCATGAACATCTTTGAGTATGCATTGATGCTCCCCCATTACAGATGGGAGGAGCTTTGCCAGACCATCCGGCAAGGCGACCCATACAGAAGAGGCTCAGTAGTATGAGTATGGAATAAGAAAGAAGGCACAGCTATCAGGGTCTCCAAGGTCATTGGATCCTCTCACACCCCTGCATCCATTAATTCAGATGAATGAGTGAGGAATGGGCGGTGAGCCCGTTAGGGCAAGCACTGCCCGAAAACCGTACTCAAAGCTCGTTTCTTTCTCTTTCCAACCAAAAACATAGGGGTTGTATACAAGGAAAAGACAAGAAGTCTTTATCCTGACTTCACATAATTCAAACCTGGAGAGAATGTTACCAGTTGTCGTTAGGTGATTTTGTTTGTATTATTTGGGTACAGAGAACAAAATTCATTGTTAGGAGGACTATCGTGGAAACAAAAGAAATAAAGAATGATGAAGAGAAAAAAGTGACAGAAGAAAAGAAAATGAACAAACTTGTGGAAGTCGAAGTTGAAGAGATGGAAGCTTTAGGAGAAGTCCGTCATTACCCTTACTATGACATGCACTCTATTACAGCTCTCATTCTCAGTATTTTTTCGATACTTTCACCCTTTATGGTATTTGGCCTAGGGGGCCTCTTAGGTGTAATTTTAGGGGTGATAGCTCTTTACCAGGTACGACAATCAAGAAAGACCTTTGATAATGACATGAACCATACAGCCAAGGTTCTTGCAGTCATTGGCCTGGTCATCTCAGGGGTCTCACTGCTGATTTCAGCGGTGTTGCTTGTTTCAGTTGCGTATCGGTTCCATTCACTCTCTGGACCTTCACCCTTGTATATGCGGCCAAGAATGACCTATTACCATAGATTCTGGTAATTCCTAGTTGTTGCAAGGCAATGACCCCCTCCTTGATAACTCGATGAGGGGGATTGTCCCTTCGCAAGGTATGCCTATGTAGTCGAACAGGTTGCTTGATCATAGCATGCTTGGCTATCCATATATGTATGGGTATCCTGTTTGATAACCATGAGATTCATAGCCATCCTATCAGTAGATAGAATTTTTTTTATATAAAGAGGTGTTGCAATGCAGTTTACGTTTGGCTCAGGTGGAGATGTAGAGGTAGTTCTGGTTAGCGAGGGAGAAGAGAGCGTAGGCAAGGCAAACGAATTGTACTCCTACCTGAAGGAAAAGGAGTTGTTCACTGGCAAATCTGGGTCGCTCTATTTTGACTTCTCCTTAGGTAAGAAAAGTGTTCTCTTTGTTGGGTTGGGTCAGAAGAAGGACCTCAGTGCAAACTCCTTGCGGGTGGCCTTCCATAATGCTGGAAAAGAGCTGATGAAGCACAAGGCAGAAAGTGCCGAGTGCAGAATCCCTGCCTTTGATGGGATTTCCTCTAGCAACGCGGCTTCCGCTGCAGCAGAAGGCCTTTTGCAATCAGAATATGCTTTTGAGAAGCACCTGAAGGTAAAAAAGGTACAGCCAAGCCTGAAAGAGGTATGTTTTGATGTTCCAGACTCAGAGAAAGAAGAAATATCAGCTGCAATACGAGAGACTGAGACCTTGATGGAAGGAATATTCTTAGCCAGGGATTTGGTCAATGAGAGAGCCATCAGCATGTATCCGGAAGTTCTCGCACGATCTGCTAAAGCGAGCTTGGAAGAATTAGGGGTGCAGGTAGAGGTCTTTGATAGAGAGAAAATCAAAGCGTTGAAGATGGACGCCTTCTTAGCTGTTTCTGAAGGTTCTGACAAGGAACCGAGGTTCATCGTCATGAGCTATAAGGGGGGATCAGACTCTGATGAGACAGTTGCGTTGGTAGGGAAAGGACTGACGTATGATTCCGGCGGGTATTCCATCAAGCCTACATCGGGTATGGATACTATGTTCTCCGATATGGCAGGCTCCGCTACAGTAATCGGTGCTATGAAGGCCATTGCAAAGTCCAAGCTACCAAAAAATGTAGTTGGGATAGTCGCAGCGTGTGAGAACCTAATCTCCGGCAAAGCGTATAAGCCCGGTGATATCATTGGCTCCATGGCTGGCAAGACGATAGAGATCCTGAACACAGATGCTGAAGGAAGATTAACATTGGCAGACGCCTTGTGGTATGCCGCTACAGTCGTAAAAGCAGACAAGATCATCGATCTGGCTACTCTTACAGGTGCCTGCGTCGTAGCTCTTGGCAGTTCAACTACCGCAGCAATTACAAACAACAGTGGCTTGATGGCTGATATAAAGAGAAGTTCTGATAGGGCAGGGGAGCCGATATGGCAACTGCCTAGTGAGCCTGGATACAGAGAATTGATACGAGGGGATTTCTCAGATTTGAAAAACATCGGAGGCAAAGAGGCCGGGACCATAACTGCCGGATTGTTTTTGGAAGAATTTGTGAATGACATCCCGTGGGTGCATCTGGATATTGCCGGCACAGCCTATAATGACAAGCCAAAGGGATATCTGCCTAAGGGAGCGAGTGGGGTGCATGTGAAAACTTTGTATCATCTTATAAAAGAGGGATAATAGGAAAGTGCTTCATCCGCATTCGACAAGTAGATAATTGTAATCTTCTTCATATTGCATAGGATGGAAAGGGCAGTCTCTGATGCGCTATAGCAAGGAGACTGCCTTTTGTGTTCTCAGGGGCACGCTTTTAGACTTACCCTCTGTAAGGGGACACACAACCTCCCTACCCCATGATTGCCATCTTCTGGTGCGCATCGGCACTGTCTTCATAGCCGTTGTACTTGCATTGGTGTAGGGCTTCTCTGGGGCCAGCTTCACCAGCCAGGCCATATAATTTTAAGCCAGATTCTTCATAGTTGATACATACGCTGGCAGGGATGTGCATCGCGTTTTTCTTTACATCTTTGCACAGCATATAAAAGTCTTGTGTCAGCTTTCTTTTAGAGATCTTGATTTCCTCTTCTCTCTGCTCATATACTGTTTCCCAGAGAGAGGCCTTGTAATGAAAAGATCAAAAATCGATGCCCGTATTCCCAGATCACCAGATTTGCTACTCCCAACTTTCCTCGCACTGAAGAATCTAGGAGGGTCAGGCACCAACAGGGAGATCCTAGGAGAAATCATACTCATTACAAAGATTCCTGATGATGTTGCTGACATCCCTCATTTGGGAAGTACCAGTATGACTGAGCTTTCATATCAGGCTGCTTGGGCTAGAACGTATCTGCGCCTCTATGGCGTCATCGAGAATAGTGCTCGTTCAGTTTGGTCTATCACTTCCTCATACAGCCGATCAGATCTTCCCGATCCCAAGGTTATTATGACCTATGCATCGGAAAAGCAAAGGATCGGCAAACCCAAACTACTCAATTCTGCTTTCCCTGCAGGTGTAGAAACAGGCGAGAAAAAGAATCAAGAAAAAAACTCTGAGTACCCCGATGGAGTAAAGCCATGGGAGGTGCACCTGGAAGATGTTCTCCACTCAATGGATCCATTTGGCTTTGAAAGACTTGCTCAGCGGATATTGCGTGAGTGTGGTTTTTCTCAGGTAGAGGTGACCAGGAAATCAGGTGATGGAGGGATTGATGGTACAGGAAAGTTGAAAATCAATGGCATCTTCAGCTTTAATGTCGCTTTTCAATGCAAGCGTTACAAGGAACTTGTTGGAGCATCTGTTATTCGTGATTTCAGAGGCTCTCTGACTACCGACATAGAAAAAGGGGTTTTAATCACAACCGGCAGATTCTCTAAAGCTGCTCGTGAAGAGGCTTCGAATCCGGGGAAGCAGCAGATCGATCTCATAGATGGTGAAGAACTCATTGTAAAGATTGCTGAGTTTGGCATAGGGGTGCGTCAGGTAACTACGTATGAAATTGATGAAGAGTTCTTTGCAAATATCTGAGAAGGTAATGTACTCTATAGATAGATGCTTAAGATGCAAGCCATACACACAAATTCTTTTGGAGTTTGCATGTAGCATGCTATGAGCAGTCCGTATCAAGAATGTTTACGAGCATTACTGAACTATTTTCCTGTCCAGCTACTATCTCCGAAGCTAATTCTTCATTGTTGAAGCACCATGGTATCGGAATTACACTTCCCAATAATTTTACCAAAAGCCCTCTTCCGTCTCTTCCCATCCTTCTTTATGGAGAAGATCTGCTCCCAGGTGCCGAAATCCAGCTTGCCCGCACATACGACCTCTCGTCCCATGATAGTACGCTTCAGGTGTGCATCAGCATTGTCCTCATACCCGTTGTGCTTGTATTGGGAGTAGGGCTTCTCAGGGGGCCAGCTTCTCAAGCCAGACCTCATAATCCTGATGCAGTCCTGATTCATCGTCGTTGCTGAAGACGCTTGCGGTGATATGCATCGCGTTCACTAGGACAAACTAGTTACTATTTCTATGTAGTAGTAGACGGAGCTATTTACTGTTAATAGGAAAATGTTATCTAATTCAAGGAGTAATATTCAGTTCAGATAAAATAAAATAATTCGTTTGAAATTCTATATACTACATCCCGTTTCTTAATAGCAAGGATTAAGAATAGTAATCTCCTTGTCAAATATTTTAGAAATGATCCGATAATTACCAACCCGATACCTCCAGCTATCCTGAGAGGTTTTCCGTCAAAGGCTTTCCGAGTGACCTAGGATCATCTCTTTCCTCTAATTTTTTCAGATATTTCAGAATCTTGATTTTTACTGAGTTATTCAAAGCCGCAAGCTCTTTCTTGGCTTGATCCTCAAACCTGATCCGATAAGCCATTTTCTGCTATAACTTCTTCGAGTGAGGACGTCTTGCTGCGTCCTGCCCTTACATCCTCATCGCGCTTCTGTGCCAGATAGATCATCTCAAGATCACATACTTTATCCTCAAGTGCTTCTTGGATGTAGTAATTTTTTGTTCTTCCTGTTTGCTTAGCCAGATTGTTCAGTCTGTCTGCAAGTTCTTTCGGTACGCGTACTGATATGGTTTCAGTCATATGCTTCTCCTGTTATATGAAGAAGACAACACACGTAATACATGTATGGCAAGTATTACATAGCTTAAAATTGGCCTTTCGCTGTTTTGAGTGGGTAGCATCATAAACTGATAGAAATATCTGGATGAGTCATGTTAGAGTTTACCTATCTTTTTGAATCAAGAGAGGGTA
>JAVERP010000004.1:0-128245 GCA_034007055.1 Sphaerochaeta sp. | reverse complement strand
CTCCGGGGTATCTGCAACCTCAGGGGTATCTGCAACCTCAGGGGTATCTGCAACCTCAGGGGTATCTGCAACCTCAGGGGTATCTGCAACAACAGGTTCCTTTGCCTTGGATGAAGAGACGTTGGCTATGGAAGAGAGATGGGAGAAAAAGGAAATGGGGCTTGCTGGTTTGGGCTTGAGGGGGTCTGGAAGAGGAGCTTCCACATCCAGACCAAGATACTCGTCCTCGCTTTCCTGGCTGTACTGTGTATAGTCATACATTTTACTGTCGTCTTCAAGATCCCCTTCCATCTGCTCATCAGCCTGGACAAGGGAACTGCCCATCTGTGGCAGATCCTCATCAACCTGATGGTCCTCAATGATGCACAAAGCTTCATGCTCATACTCATCCAGGTCATCATCATCTGCCTCAAGGCCGGAGTTCTCCACAAGATTCCCTTGGGAAAACGGGGAATCGTCCTCCAAATCAAACAAGGTCGGCTGATACTCTGAGAGGGCGAGTTCATCGGCAGTCTCCTTTTCATCCTCTTCCATCTCATCAAAAAAGGAGAATTCGCTCTCGCCTTCATATTCGTCACCAAGTGCATAGTCATCCTGAAGCTGAAAATCATCTTCAACAAACAGGTCCTCATCCAAGGATTCGTATCCGCTTGATTGATACTCTTCCTCCTCTTCTACCGCCTGAGGCTCCCCTTCTGGTGCACTAGCCTCCCCATCCTGCTGATTATGAGGCTCCTCCTGCCCAAAGCCGGGAATGCCCAGCAAGGCCTTGATCTGGGCCACACCATCCCAAGTGGTGGCAAGGTCAGCCAACTGGATAAATGAGAGGAAGAGCTTGTTCTCTGCTAGCTCGAGGGGATACTCCCTGACCCTGTTCGTGATATCCACAACAACACAGGGATGAGGAAGGCCATGCAGGAGTTTGATGGCATCTCGCTCACCTTCCAGCTGGAGGATGGCATCCTCGGTCCTGTCAAAGGGATGGTAGGGAAAATAGCCCATATGGGAGGCGGGTATCTGTATGCAGAGCGAGCGCTTGGAATCCTCAAAGAGAGCATCAAGGTAGCCGTCCCCTAGGGGGACTTTTCTGGTATAGTTCATGGTGCCGAGCATCGAAGAGAAGAACGTGATGGGAAGCAGCGACTGCTTCGCGTCTTCAATGGCCCTCCAGCGATCGTGCATCTCTTCACCCTTGCTGCAAACGGCGCTGCGGATTATCTGGTAGGCACGGTCCAGCAGGGTATCGCCATCAAAGCAGTAGACGGTGTTGAAGATACGCAAGAAAGGACGATCGGTGAGGAGTGAGGCCCTTGTCAGCCATCCCTTAGCTTCAGAGAGGAGGAACTCGCTGTTCGCCCCTGCATCTATGGCCAGAAGCAGTGCATCCGAGGCCGAGAGGTCGGTAAGCTTGCGCACATCAAACAGGTCATAGCCGTCCCTTCGCCCCACAATGTCAGAAACCCAACCTTCCCAACCCTGCTCCTTGATGACAAGGTCCATCAGCGCCTGCATATCCTTTTCAGACTCACCGCGGCTCTTGAGCACCTCAAGCTGCAGAAGGCTCGCCTGCTTGAAAACGGTACTGTCCTCCCTAAGCTTGTCGATGCCCTCATGGGCGCTGGTTGCCAATTGGACAAAGGCGGAAAGCAGGCCGTCAAGCTTTGCATCGAAAACTTCCGAGATGAGGGCATTGAAGGGCTGCAACTGATACTTAAGACTATTATGTTGCTTGTAAAACAGCTGTTTGTCAGAGACAGGGGGGAGGATGGTATCAGTTGCATAGTCCTGAAAAGCAACCAGCAGATCTTCTTCGGTGATCTGCTGATCGGCATAGAGTGATAGGGCATAGTTGTCAGTATATCTTATAGACTTGCGGCAAAGGTCATCAAAGAGGGTGACCAGGCGTTTCCAGTCCTTCTCCTTAATATCACTGTTCTTGGAGAAAGGGGGCTTAACAGCGCCGACAACAGACTGCAGGTACCACACCAGGCGTGACGCCGTCACGCGGGCAAACATATCGTTCGGACGGTCATGCATTACTCTGCGCCGCTCCCAACATGCCATTTTCAGGAGCTCCAAGGGGTGAAAACGGTCAATGATAGAGAGGATATTGGAGACATCATTGGCCAGGAATATGGAGACCTCTTTTATATTCTTCTGGATCTTTTCAGATGAAACACCGGTCATGCTGAGCAAATCCCATCCAGGACTGTTTTTCACAAGCAATTTCTCCTTGTTAAGAGCATAGCACACCTTGCATTCTCATTCAAACTTCCTGTGCTTTCCCGAACAGCCCAGAATATGCACCTTCCAAATACCGGTGGCATCAACCATTGCCTCTATCTGAGTGCCAGGCTCCTGTGACGGGGCAAACCTCTTGCATAAAGAGACCAACACCCGCTTTTTCTCATCCCTATGCGTAACCTCTTCAGCATGGGCAAAAAAAGTTGCACTCTCATAAGCAACCGAGAGGGCCTTCTCATCAAGCTCCGCCTTGCCCACGCAATTGATGCAGATGCGCCTGTCATGGCGCAGGTTGTCAATCTTGTGCCCCTCCCTGGCTGAATGGAAAAAGAACTGACCCTCATGCTCCACCAAAGAGATGGGGACGGCATAGGGGGAGCCCAGGCCAAGGGGGGATTCCTCTCGTACATTGACAGTGGACAGCGTGACCCAAAGGCATTCACGCAACAGCCGGTATGCCTCAGAGTCCTCCATATTTCTTTCAGCTCTTCTCATCGGTACCATTCTACACCTCTTCCAGCGCCGGTGCGCGCATTTTCTTCCAAAAAACCAGACACAGCACCACAGAAATCATGGCAAACACAGAAAAACTCTCAAACAGAGTCTTATACCCAAAATTCTCAGTAAGGAGACCACCCAAGGAGGATCCCAAAACCGTAGGCAAGCCCGTCCCCAAGGAGATGTAGATAGACATGCCCAGGGCACGGTGGGTGCGCTTAACCCTCCTGGCAACAAGCTGGATTGCTGCAGGGTGGAGGAAACCATAGCAGACGCTGTGGAGCAGTTGCCCGATTATCACGCCTGCGAGGGTGGGGAAACGGGCATAGAGCAACAGGCGCACAGCCATGCCGATGCCACTGATGAGCAGGAGAAAGACCGGCAGGACGCCCTTTTTCTGGATAAGATAGCCCGCAAGCAGCATAAGGAATATCTCACTGCCTGCCGCTATGGCATTCATCAGGGAGATCGAGTAGATATGCAGCTCCTCCACCAGATAGAGGGAGAAGAAACTTGTTACAGCACTCATGCCCAAACGGTTGAACGCTATGATTATCATGCCGATGACAAAGCCCGAGTCAAACCAATGGGCGACCTTTACCTTGGTCTTGGTCTTCGGTCCCACGCTTGCCTGCATCCTCCCCTCTTTCCAGCTCAAGACGGGTATGAAGAAAAGCAGGCATCCCAGCAATGCATAGCGAATGATGCTGGAGTTGTCGGTAAGCACAGGTCTGTCAAGGAGGGTAAATGCCAAGGAAAACACGACAAACCCGAGGGTACCGAATGCCCTGATGCTGGCATACTTCTGGGCATCACCATTGAAGCGATTGGTAGCGACCGTATCGACAAGGGGTATCAGCGAGCGAAGGGAGAATGCTATGGTGCTCAATGCAATAATGGTAAGCCAGAGGGAATCGCCCCTGACCAGGAGGATCAGACCAAGGGCTGTTGTAGCTGTTGCAATAAGCACAGTATCCTTGAGCCTGCCTGTCCTGTCGACTATCCGCCCGACAACAAGGGGCCCGACAATGCCTGCCACCTCAAAGATGCCCAACAATACCCCCACAGCCTCGTAGGAGTAGCCGCTGTTACGCAACAACACTTGTAAGTAGGGATTGACTATCGCAAATATGGAGTAGACAAAGAAGAACGAGATATACAGCTGCAACATATTGCCATTGTATGCTTTTATGCCCTCTCACTCAAGCAGGAATTCACATCTCCAGAAAGGTTCTCGCCTTTCTTAGCGTCGAAGCGGGGAGGCGAAGATCCTCCAGGGAGGAAAGGGCTGAAGACCCCCTGCCTTGCACGATCCTCTCCGCATAGGAAGGCCCGATTCCAGGGACGCGCAAGAGGGCCTCCTTGGATGCCCTCTTTACCGAGACAGGGAACAGCTCAGGGTGGCTCTCCGCCCAGATGAGCTTGGGATCCTTGTGCAGATCCAAATCGCCATCCTTGCTGAAGACCAAGTCCTCATAGGAAAAACCATACCTGCGCAGCAGCCAATCAGCCTGGTAGAGGCGATGCTCACGCATCAGGGATTCTGCTGAGGTGCCCACCTGGGGTCCGAGGTCAAAGAGGGTCGGCTGTTCGCTTTGCACCTCCCTAGTCTGCTCACCGGGGATGGAAGGGTCACCAAGCCCTCCCTGATAGGCACTGTAGTAGAGCCGCCCGATCTTGAGGTTGGAGTACATGCGGCTGCCATACAAGAGGATCTCCCGGTCCCTTTCATCGCTGGCACCGACTATGAACTGACTTGAGGTGGAGACACCGCTAAAGCGGCCTCCCCTGCCTGTCTGTTCGGCAATGTAGGTGAGCGGGTCGATGATGTCCTTCTGATAATCCTTGGCCGCAGTCAGCTTGGAAAAGTGCTTGTCCCCGGGAGTCTCAATATTCAAAGATACAGCCGAAGCAAAGCGAAGGGCACTTTCGATGCTTGCCCGGCTGGCTCCCGGAATGATCTTGAGATGGATGTAGCCACGGTAGCGGAAATGCTTTCGCAGTATTTCGGCAGTGGCTACCAGCATGGCCATGGTCTTGTCCGCACTGCCAAGCACAGCGCTGGAGAGGAATATGCCGATGAGGGGACGCTTCAACTGAAACTCATAGAAAAAGGTTGCCATCTCAAAAGGAGAGAGGGCCACCGGGCGGAAATCCTTCTCCTCCCTGAGGGGACAGTACTTGCAGTCGTTTGCACAGCGGTTTCCCATCAGGGTCTTGAGGATGATCCCAGGACCTCCACTCGCTGTTGTTGTGGGATAGAGCCACCCATCACCCCGGCTATTCTTCTTGCGGTGTTCCTCGGGGTTCTTCGTACCGCATGCACACGAAAGGTCGTACTGCGCATCGCGGCTGAGTATGTCTAGTTTTTGCTGTGTATCCATACGAGGAGGGTAACATTAGTATAGTATTATGTGCAAGGGTTTTTTACAGCTTTCTTTCAGCCGGACGCTTACGATCTCGCTTGTACTCAGATACCAAAAGCCCTGCCAGCGTCAAGGCGGTGCCGATGGCGGCGGTGGGTGTTATGACCTCACCGAGTACGATCACAGAGAAGACAATCGTTATGACTGGACTGAGATAGAGATAAAAGGAGCTCTTTATCGCCCCTATGCTCTTAAGCCCAAAGTTCCAAAAGACAAAACAGAGGGCTGAGGCTATGAGGCCGAGAAAGAGAAAATGGAAAACATAGGGGCGTTGGACCACAACCGAGAGGTCGAGAAGGTCCCCAAACAGGAGGTTGGCAACCACCATACCCAAAAGGGCATAGAAGAACATCGCCCTGGTAGCCAGCAACGTAGGATAGCCCCGCCTTGAAACAAGGCGGGTCAGTGTCGTATAGAAGGCCCAGACCACTATGCCCAATATGGCCAGAAAATCACCCAGCGGGTTGAGTGCCAGCTCAGACTGACCGCTGTAGCTTATCAGGGAAATTCCCAGCATAGAAAGGGCGAATCCTACGAAATACTGCGCTTTGAGCTGCTCTTCCTTCAGGATGAAATGCACTGCCAAGAGGGTGAAGAAGGGGGCAGTGGCTACGATGACCCCGACGTTGGAGGCCGAACTGTAGACCAAGGCGGTGTTCTCCAGGTAGTAGTAGAGAAAAATGCCACAGAGTCCCGCTCCTGCAAGGATGAGACGGTCCCCCTTTTGCTTGTAGACCATCTTTCTGGGATTGAGCAGAAAAAGGAAGGAGAACCCCAAAAGGGTCCTGACCAGAAGGATCTGCATGGGGGTGAAGGCATCAAGGAGAATCTTGGTGGAGATGTAGGTGGTTGCCCAGATCAGGACGACCGTAAGTATGGCCAGGTGACCCAATACCCTTGTCTTGGGCAAAATGACCGATGAATTATTCATATTGAGCGGCAGTGTACCGCTAAATTCTACATGTTGCAATCACTCTGTGGTATACTGCACATGCCATTGGAGGTGCTCATGATTACTTTTAGAAAGGAATTGTGGTTTAACATCAACAAACGGCGCGGCTTGGTAAATATCACCGAAGCCGTACAAAAAGCCGTGGAAGAGAGTGGTGTCAAGGAGGGCCTTGCCCTGGTCAATGCCATGAACATCACATCCAGTGTCTTCATCAACGCCATTGAAAGCGGTCTGCACCAGGACTTTGAGGTTTGGCTTGAGAAGCTCGCTCCAGAACTCCCGCATGAACAGTACAAGCACAACAGAGGTGATGAGATGAATGCCGACGGACACCTGAAGCGCACCATCATGGGGCGTGAGGCCGTCGTTGCCATCACGGCAGGGAAGCTAGATTTTGGCTCCTGGGAGCAGCTCTTCTTCTATGACTTTGACGGGATGCGCGAAAAGCACTGCCTCATCAAAATCATAGGAGAGTAAGAGCCCTGTCAAACACTCTCTTTGAGAACTTTCGCCTGATAGGCCTTCAAGCCTGCTTCAAAGCACTTGAGGGCCTGTGAAAGGTCTTCAGTATTGAGCACATAGGCTATCCTCACCTGTTTGCGCCCAAGGCCCTCGGTCTCATAGAAGTCTTCACAAGGGGCAACCATCACCGTCTTGCCGTCCAAGGAGAAATCCCTGAGCATAAAGATGGCAAAATCCTCTGCATTGTCAACAGGAAGCTCGGCGACCAGGTAGAAAGCCCCCTTAGGAGCGTTGCAAACCACCCCTTCTATCTTCTGCAGCCCCTCAACGATGAAGTCCCTACGCTTCTCATACTCAGCCTTTACCTCCTGCAGGTAGGAGTCATCGGTATCCAAGGCGGCACAAGCGGCCACCTGCTCTATCTCAGGGGGACAGAGCCTTGCCTGGGCAAGCTTCAGGGCATTGGCCAGGACATCGGGATTCTTGCTTACAAGGGCTCCGATGCGAGATCCGCACATGCTGTACCGCTTGGAAAAGCTATCCACACAAATCACCCTATCGGCAAATTCGGGGAAGGCGAGCACGCTGGTGAACTCCTTGCCGTCATAGCAGAACTCCCTGTAGACCTCATCGACGATCAGGAAGATATCATGCTTCTTGGCAAGGTTGAGCAGCTGCAGCAACTCATCCTTCGTATAGACATGTCCGGTGGGGTTGTTCGGGCTGCACACCAGGATCGCCCCGGTCTTGCGTGTGATCTTCTTTTCAAACTCGGAGATGTCAGGGAGGGCAAACCCATCCTCTATCTTGCTGGTTACAGGAACGAGGCTGACCATCGCCGAATGGGCGAACGAGGAGACGTTGGTATAGTAGGGCTCGGGGATGATGACCTCATCATACGGGTCGCACAAGGTCATGAAGGTAAATTGCAGAGCCTCGCTGCCTCCGGTGGTGATCAGAATCTGGTCGCTGCTTACATCAAGGCCATACTTGGCATAGTAGGCGGGAAGGGCAGCGCGCAAATCTTCACGACCCTCGCTGTTTCCATAGGCTATGATGCTCTGGTCATAGTTGCGTACAGCCTCTATGACTTGAGTGGGGGTATGGATATCAGGCTGGCCTATGTTGAGGTAGTAGACCTTGATGCCACGATTCTGGGCTTCGCGGGCATAGGGTGAGAGCCTTCTGATGGGTGAGCATTGAAAAGCGGAAATACGGTTTGACATCTTCATGATTAATTCTCCAGTTTAGATAGGAATGGTAGGATACACAGTCATTGCCCTCCCAGCCATACGGCTAAAGGAGGAGCAAAGTGGAATAACCCGGATACCGCTAGAGCCTGAGGCTACTGGCGGTCCGGGTCACTAGCGCTGGCAGAGGCCCTTTTCGCCTCGTTTTCTGCCTGACTATTGTCAATCATGATCTGAATGAACTTTCGGTTGTCCAGCAATGGACTGATGGATCGGCCATGGTGCAGACGGCTGATGACCCGGGCAAACAGCTCGGTGATGTCAGCCTGGACGTACCACTCCTTGTCCAGCAGGTCACGCCCATGATAGACGGCATTGGTTCCGATTATCCTGTAGAAGATACCTTCCTGATAGGCCTTCTCAAACTCCTCAACTGCATTGGCGTTGAAAAAGGGGAGGCTCACCATGCAGATGACGCGCTTCGCCCCGGCATTCATCAGCTCGCGCATGGCGATGATCAGCGTCCCTCCGGTAGCCAGCATGTCGTCGGCCATGAGGACGGTCTTGCCGGTGACGTCCCCAAGGAGATTGATGCTCTTGATATTGGAGTTCTTGGCATCCTTGCTGACGATGGAGTAGTCACGCTCCTTGTAGAGCATGGCCAAAGGCCTGTGCAGTGCCTGGGCGTAGAACTTGTTGCGGCTGATGGCCCCGGTATCGGGGGAGACGACCACCAGGTCGGGGTCGCTGAAGTCGATGATCTTATGCAAGGCGATGAGCGTCTGGTAGGAGCCGTGGAGGTTCTCCAGATGCAGGTGCGAGAAGCAGTTCTCAATCTCCCTGCTGTGGATATCCAGCGTGATGATCCTATCAACACGCAACATCTCACAAATCCGGCCAAACATGGCTGCTGTGAGGGCCTCACGCCCCCCTTTCTTATGCTGTCTTGAATAGGGATAGGTGGGCAGCACCAGCGTAACACTCTCGCCACCGGCGAGCGTTATCGCATTGATGGTGGTGAACAGGAACATCAGGTGGTCGTTCACCGACAAGGGGATGGGCTCTTCAGAACCGGCAACACGCACAGGCTCCATATTGGAGAGGTCGTATACGATGAAGACGCGCAACCCTCTGACCGCATCAAGGATCTCAGCCTTCACCTCGCCATTGGCAAACCTGGTGTACTTTGCCTTTACGGTAAAATCGGGGCATTGGAACGAGGCAGGCCGCTTGCTTCTTGGAATGCGCTTGTTGTTCAGATCATCAAGCAGCGTAACCGTCTTGAGAATCTCATCTTCACTCATATTATGCCTTTTGGCCAAGGCTGAGGAGAGTTTTGTGTAGCGTTCGAGATAGAGACGGCGCAAGTGTTTTACAACCTTGCCGGTGAAGTACTCTGAGCCGGGACCAGAGATGATTCCAAGCTTTTGCGGTTTGATGATACTCATGGGCAAACCATACAACAACAGGTGGTAAAGTTCAATCCATTTCAAGGCGGAGAATCCCCGCCTTCAGGGGCTTGCCAATATTTTAAGAGGACTATAGGGCTAAAACAGGACAAAACACCCATCAAAAGAGAAACTCTTCAGCCAACTACTTTACCAAACCATCAGAAACTTGATACGTTTGCCGTGATATGAATATATTGATGACCCTGTTTAAGATTGTAGGTAGTCTGGGCCTTTTTCTCTATGGAATAAAACTTCTCAGTGAAGGACTTCAGAAAACTGCAGGCAATAGGCTGAAGGCCATTCTTAGGCTCATGACAAAGAACCGCTTTATCTCGGTCCTGACCGGTATCATCATCACCATCCTCATCCAGAGCTCCTCAGCCACCACCGTCATGGTTGTCAGCTTTGTGAATGCCGGCCTGATGGACCTGTTCCAAGCGATCGGGGTCATCCTTGGAGCAAACATAGGCACCACATTCACCGGATGGCTGGTCGCCCTGCTTGGCTTCTCAATGGACATATCCACCCTTGCTCTGGTGGCCATAGCGATAGGGGTTCCGCTGATGTTCTCAAAGAAGAGCAACATACGCGACCTCGCCGATGTGATGCTCGGCTTCGGCCTGCTCTTCCTAGGCTTGAACTTCATGCAAAAGTCCATGCCCGACCTGGGTGGCAACGTAGGGGCCCTTGAGTTCCTCAGCTCCTTCAACAAGGACTCGCTGTTGATGATCCTTACCTGTGTGCTGATAGGGACTGTGGTCACCGTGGTGGTGCAGTCCTCTGCAGCCGCCATGACGATGACCCTTACCATGGCCTTCAACGGCTGGCTTGGGGTGACAGCCTCTGCCGCGCTCATTCTGGGCTCGAACATAGGAACCACCATCACCGCCTACCTGGCCTCCATAGGGACCAGCACCACAGCAAAAAGGGCGGCACTGGCGCATATCATCTTCAACGTGATAGGCAGCTTCCTAGCCATCATCTTCCTCAAACCGATACTCTTGCTGGTGAACACCCTTACCCTCAAGGACATCTATTCGCTCTCCCCGGCTGCGTTGGCTCAGCAGCTGCCCCTCTTCCTTGCGATGTTCCATACGGTGTTCAACGTAGCGAACACCATCATCTTCTTCCCCTTTGTCCGCCAGTATGCCCGCCTGATAGAGAAGATGGTTCCACCCAAGGATGAATATGACGAGGGCACCTACCACTTCAAATACATCGGCGGTACCTTCATCGACTCCCCCGAGCTCTATATGATCACCATCCGCGACGAGATCCAGAAGATGGCCAACCTCGCCTGCAATATGCTCAACCGCTACCGCGTCATGTTCAACAACCCCGACATCAACCTTGATGCAGAGGTTGCAGCGATGAAGCATGACGAGGAGTATGCCGACCAGATGCAGGAGCAGCTCTCAGACTTTTGCGTCCACCTCCTGCAGGACTCGCAAACCCCTACCAATGCATCGTCGCTGAACTGCCTGATCCGCGTCATGGATGAGCTGGAGTCGGTTACCGACAGCTGCTACAACCTGGTGATGCTCGGCCAAAAGCGTTACCAGCAGAACTGGAAATTTGAAGATGCGACCGACAGCGAGCTGCGTCAGTACCAGAACCTTGTCCAGGAGTTCCTCGACTATGTACGGGACCGCATGGACAGGACCCTCACCAAGGCGGAGATGCAGAAGGCCAATGAGTTTGAAGAGCAGATCAACACCTGGAGAAACCACCTGACCAACCTTGTGCAGAGCCGGCTCTCTGAAGAGAATGCCGATGTACGCATGGAGCTGCTCATCCTTGAGAAGATCCGCCATCTGGAGCATATCGGAGACTACTGCACCAACATCGCCGAGGCGTACCACCAGGCTGTAAAGCACACCCCGATGCTGCAAAAACGCTCAGGGCGCCCCGTAGCGATTCTGACCAAGGACAAGGAAACAGGGACCTGATCACTCAAGTCCCTGCCTGCATCCCCACCTCAATCGGTGGGTTTTTCTTTGCCACTACAGAGTACTATCCTTTCAGTAAAGGACAACCTCAACACCGGCGATGCCGCAAAGGTCCTCATACGCATCACTATAGGATTGCAGCACCTGCCCACACCCCTCCTGCATAAGGTTTACAAACAGCAGGTCATCATCGAGGGCAAGGTTGCCCGTCGTTCCCAGGCTCGTACGGGTCTTCAGCGTAGCAACGGGGTCGAATGCCCCTACTTCAGAGAGGTTCAGCCCCACGTCCTTGTAGCTGTCGCGGAAGTTTTCACCGGCAAGCACCCTATTCAGGACCACATCGGTGGCATACAGCGATGGGACACAAGCCTTGGTAAGCGCCTCTTCATGTACTACAAGGCCCCCGAGCATCCTATCCATGATGGCAACCAGTTGCCAGGTGGCCCGCGTTCCCTGCATCAGAGGCTCCTTGGTGTCCTGAAAGTCCCTATTGTATCCAGAGGGGAGGCTTCTGATGATGGATTTTACCGCCATGGCAGAGGAAGAGACGAGAGCTGAACGGCTTCTGGCAAGCTCAAGTCCGTCAGGATTCTTCTTCTGGGGCATGATGGACGATCCTGTGCACAGCTCCTGAGGAAGGGAAAAATACCCAAATTCAGGCAGGGTAAAAAGGATGAGGTCCTGGGCAAGCTTGCTTATGGTCAGGGCGATGTAATCACAGCCGTCCAACAGCATCGCCTCAAACTTGCCACGGCTATTGTTTGCATACAGTACATTGTTCTGGACCCGGGAAAAGCCCATTTCAGCGGCGACACCCTCCCTGTCCAGGGGGAGTGGGACTCCGTAGGAAGCGGCGGAGCCCAGAGGGCTCTGGTCGAATGTCCAGGAGAGGTGCATCAAATGCTGTGCCTCGTCATAGAGCTCCTCAGCAAAGGAAGCGGCCCACAGCCCCACCGATGATGGCATCGCTATCTGCATGTGGGTCCTTCCGGGCATGGGGACAAACTCATGCTTCTTGGCAAACTCCAGCAGGCTTTTAGCAAAAGCGCCCGTCTCTCTACAGAGCTTGAGGGAGAACTCGCGCATCCACAGGCGCAAGGCTGTCTGCACCTGGTCGTTACGGCTTCTACCCGTATGAATTTTCTTGCCAGCCTCCCCTACTTTTCCTGTAAGGAACCCTTCGATGGCCGTATGACAGTCCTCATCAGCTGCGGTTATGGGAAATGCATCATCCAAGCGGAGGTGAATGACCTCCTGCAGCCCCTCTTCCAACTGGGAAAGCTCATCCTCACTGAGCAATCCGATACTGTGCAACCCGCGTGCATGGGCAATGGATGCAAGGGCATCCGCCACCACCAGCTGCTGATCCAGGATATAGTCCTTGTTTACCGTAAACTCTTCCATCAACAAGTCAAGCGAATAGTCTTTTTGCCATAGTTTGGACATGCTCACCCCCCTAAGGTTGTCCAAGTCTAGGGTGTTTTCCCTCTTTCTGTCAATTGAAGCAATCCGGCAACCTTTCCCCCTTTTTTACTATGAAACAATGTACGCTCACCCTTGCATCTGCCCTTGTGCTCCTCTTGCTCACCATCGGTTGCGGGTGCAACCAGGAAGGCCCTGGGTGCATCAACCTATTTGCACAGCAGGACAGCACCCCGCCCAAACTGCTCAGTGCACAGGCGATCGACACAGCAACCATAGCCCTGAAGTTCAGTGAGGAGCTGCGCCCCCTATCCATTACCTTGCTGGTCAACGGGATGGAGAATGCAAACCACCTCTACAAGCGGGAGACCATCATGCTCTACCTCACCTCCCCCATGCCAATAGCATCCTCCACACGCCTGGAGGGCCGGGTGGAGGATCTGTGGGGGAACAGCATACGCTTTGCCCTGGATGTCTGGGCATACAACCCCAACAGGGCTTGCCTCCTCATAAACGAATTCTCCACCAAGGGCACAGGAGCCAGCCCTGACAGGGTCGAGCTGCTGGTTACCAAAGCGGGCAACCTCTCCGGCATTACCCTGGCAAATGGCGTGGGACCGTACGCCAAGGACCGTTGCGTCCTAGGGGACAAGCGTGTTTTTGCAGGGGATTTCCTGGTCGTCAGCTTCCAGGGGGGATCGGATGAGTATCAATCTGAGAGTCTAGGGGGTTTGAGCTCAAACAACGGATGCATCATCGTCACCGAAAGCCCTGACTGGCAGAGCCCCATCATCGATGCTGTGCTGTACAGCAACAAGACCACCACCACGCACAGTGGCTTCGGATCAAGGGAGAGCGAAGAGAGTGCCCGGCTTCTCTATGAGGGGAGGCATTGGGACTCACCCCTTTCTGACAAGGCGATAGACTCCACCAACAGCACTGCTACGCGCACGCTCTGCCGTGACTCCTACAGGGATACCAACAGCGCACAGGACTGGTATGTCTGTGATACCAAGGGAGCCAGCTTTGGCATGAAGAATACCAGCAAACGGTATGAGCCGTAGGCAAGAAGCAGCCTTTAGAGATAGTCCAAGCGAAAGAAGACGTTCACTCACGTACCGCGTGCCAAAAAAAACATTAGACAGTCGGGCCTGTTTCAGTCCTCTTACCCATCAAAGTGATGCATGGATAGGGGCTGGCAATCCCTAGACGATGGCACGTAAATTCCCTATGGTTACCTAGGTGAGGATAAGAGACATGAGTAGAGCCACCAAGGCAACCCGGACACTTCTAAAACTTGCAAACGTCAAGGAACTGGCCACAAAACACTACAGGAACCCTTCCAGGGGTAACGCTGTGATGGGCGCCAACCATTTCAAAGCCGGTTATACCGTCGAAACACAGGAGGTAATGGGGAGAAAGGTCACCACAGTCAGCGCCCCTGACCATGATGGAAGGCACCTGGTGTTTTTCCACGGGGGCTCGTATGTACTTGAGGCAACGGCTTTTCACCGGAGATTCATCCAGGTACTGATCAAGAAGCACCGGATGGCTGTAACCTTCGTCGAGTATCCGCTCGCCCCAGAGAACACCTATGAGACAACCATGGCCATGGCCATGGCATCCTATCAGGAGACTGCAAGCACCTACCCCGACCATACCTTCTTTCTTTTTGGCGACTCTGCTGGAGGCGGGTTGGCTTTGGCACTTCTTCAGCTCCTCAAAAAAAAAGAGACCCAGCCCTCCCCCAAGAAAACGGTGCTCTGCTCCCCTTGGCTTGACCTTACGCTTCAGAACAAACAGATTCCTGAGTATGAAGGATTGGACCCCCTCTTGTCGGTAGAGGGATTGCACTATGCCGCCCAACTCTACAGTGGCGGTTCAGACCTAACGAACCCCATCCTATCCCCGATATTTGGGAATATGGACGGCCTGGGGGAGATCCTGCTGTTTGTCGGGACCCATGAGCTCTTCTTTCCCGACTGCATGGTCCTACAGGATACAATCGAGAATGCAGAGGGTTCTTCTCTCTCCATGGTACTCGGTGATGGTCTGATGCATGATTGGGTGTTGTTTCCCTCCAAGCAGGCAAGGGATGTACCGGCTCGGATGGATATGTTCCTGCACTGACAAGCATCACAAGGAACATGCACATTCATGCCCAATGGTGAACGCGAACCTGCAAAGAGAGCGATATATTCAAGAGGAAAGCAATAAAGTCAAAATCAGGTCATCAAGACAGACGCCAAAAGAGGAGGCCTGCGCCTCCTCCCAAACACACACTGCCAGATTTTAAAGATAAGGTTTAACAAATCCCTCGAGGACTGAAAGTGATGCCGCCCCAATGCGTTGGTCAACCACTTCCCCATTCTTAAAGACCATAAGGGTGGGGATGCTGCTGACGCTGAACTTGCTGGCAACAGAGACGACTTCGTCCACATTGACCTTGGCCACCAGCAGTTTCCCAGCATATTTTTCAGCTAGTTGGGCAATGGCAGGGGCTATCATCTTACATGGGCCACACCAAGGTGCCCAGAAATCCACCAGGACCGGCTTGTCCGCCTGCAATATCTCACTTTCAAAGTTATCAGAGGTAATGATTATTTCACTCATGCGCATAGCTCCTTCTCTCGAGTGATATAGTAACGGCAAACCGGGGAAAAAGATAGGGAAATCTCTGTATGGGCATGAAAGCCCTTGGTCTGGGAACCAGAGCTGTCACCGAGCTTGCTGAGTCCACTCTGTAGTGTATCGAATATTTTCTCAAACACCTTCTTATGTGATGGGTTGATATTGCGATTGAATGCAGAGAGTGCATCCCTAACATTGGAGACGTCAAAGTCTTTTCCCAACTCTATCCATGTAGAGAAAAGATTATTATGCGCTATGAAATAGCCTACATTCTGCTGGATGTACTTTACATCCTCACTATTTTCCTCTGATAGAGATCTGCTATCATCGTTGTCAAAATCATTCTCTTTTAGGAATTCAATTTCTTTATCAGAAAGGAATTTATAGAAAAGCAGACAAATAACAGAGAGCAAGAGCCTCTATCATGTTCAACAGAACAAGATAGAGGCTCTCTTTAGCTTTTCACCTGAAACCTACAAATAACCTCATCATAGCAATAAAAATGCTATCGGCACCTACTATGGCTCAGATATTGATCTCCTCGTCGAAGAAGGGCTCCTGTTCTTCTTCACAGACCTCAGCAGGTTTGCCCTTGCTCTCCGGCTTGAACTCCACATGCTCAGCCACCACGATGATCTTCTCCCTGTTACCACCTTCCTTGTCTTCCCAGCGCTCCTGACGCAACCGCCCCACAACACGCACACCCCGCCCCTTCTTGAGGTAATTGAGGCATCCTTCTGCCAAGCCACCCCATACCTGCACCCCGATGTACATGACCTCTTCCACCGCTTCGGCGTTGGCCTTCTTATAATACCGGTTCACTGCAATGGAGAACTTTCCCATGACACTGCCATTGCTCCCTACCAGTACTTTTTCAGGGTCACGCACCAAATTCCCTTCCAGCAACACCGAATTCAAGTTATTCATGCCAGCCTCCAGACACCCCTTGGATCAGATCCTCTCCAGGCTCAAGCCTGGCGATAGAGGTACGTCCCAAAGGGGTGTTCAGTACCTAAGGCGAGCTGCTGTCCCTATTGCTTCACTCATAAGCGAGCATATGGGGCTCTCTCAATTTCTCTGAACCTATTTTGTCCAAAAGCAGTCTCACAAAAAAGAAAGTTTTGTGCTGCTTTGATAGCTATGCCTCTTCCTGCAAAGCCATACTATTATTTCTTTTGCGTCTTGAAATTGTTTTTCATTTCGAAATCCTTGTAAGAATCCCACTAGGATCAGATTCCCAGTACCCGCTCCCCTCTGTTCCAATTCACTAGCAAGTATGGTTGTTTGTGGAGTTACATAACCAATCCAAACGGATGTATCTGCACCGATCAGGTGTCTGTCCCCATTCCTCCAAGATTGCCTTCCTATCAGCCTATTTTTAGCTGTATCTCCTGAAACGGCTAAAGCTTCATCTATCAAGTGATCATCTATGACAGTATTGGTGCGCATCCACACCCTCCAAGCATCGATGCGGTCAGCGGCTCGGTCAAGCTGTAGAGGTACGCATGGGATGCGGGGATGGGC
This sequence comes from Sphaerochaeta sp., assembly GCA_034007055.1. Lineage (GTDB taxonomy): Bacteria > Spirochaetota > Spirochaetia > Sphaerochaetales > Sphaerochaetaceae > Sphaerochaeta. Next base: position 111,496 of record JAVERP010000004.1, on the reverse strand, counting down.
CTCATGCCTCTGTTGAACAGGAAATATGGCAGGGCTGCTGCAATTCCTCCAAGGGCAAATGCCAAGGTAAGAAGATGGGGTTCGGCAATCAAGGAAAACCCTTGTATGGCTGCAAAAGGGAGAAGCAGTCTAGCTCCTCCAGATAGTACGACAAGCGAGATTTCAAGAGGGAAAGCAGTATCTGCATACCCTCCACTTCGCCCCCTCCGGCAACCGACAACAACGATACAGGAGCAGAGCAGCCACGATCGTCTCTGAACCTCCTTATGCCATATCCAAGGGTATATGGCGGTCAACAGCGGAGAGCTTCCGATGACGACCATCGTCGCTATGGTCACTCCCGCCAGCTTGACTGCCAGAAATAGCATTACCAGTGCAAGGGCTGTTCCTGAGGATGCAACAACCACATGCTAGGGATACATCCTGGTATGGGGAGCTGGCCAAACACCTTTTGTGGCACTTCCCAGTAAGAAAGCCGAAAAAAGCTTCCCGCTGCCAGCTGTTGTCTCCGTATAGATAAAGGGTGGAGGATAACTCCCCTAGCAGTTTTTTCTGACCACGGAGCGTGACCACTTCAAAGTGTTCAGAAAGTCCTCTTTGTGCCAAGGAGGGTTTCTACTGTTTCTTCATTTCAATGATCAATACATGCGATGTACTCTTAGCCTTGATGGAAATATCTTCCTCCACTATCTCCAAGGCGTCCCTAGCATGCAATTCAAGGCCATTGATTTCCGAGCTTCCCTCTATCTGCACAAGATAAGCCTGTCTGCCTTCCCCTACCGCAAAATCAATTTCCTTGCCGGCATCCAGTTCCAATACATGGATATTAGCATCCTGATTGATCTTTATTGGTGCATCGCCTGTAATACTTGATACTATCTGCAACCATCTGTTTTTCCGATCGTCCCAAGTGAATTTGTAATCCCCATAGTTTGGAGTAAGTCCTTTTTTGTCCGGCACCAACCATATCTGTAGGAATCTAGATGTAGTGTCCCCATAATTATGCTCACTATGATGGAGTCCTGTTCCTGCACTCATAAATTGAACATGGCCGCGGGTGAGCGTGTTTTTGTTTGCCATGCTGTCGCCATGGTCAAGCTGCCCATCGATGACATACGAGACAATCTCCATATCTCTATGGGGGTGCATTTCAAACCCCGTATTGGATTTGATCAAATCATCATTGATCACCCTGAGAGCTCCAAAACTCATGTTTTGGGGTTGTAGTAGCTTGAAAAGGAAAAATGGAAAATACTTTTCAACCATCCCAAATCTGATCTGCCCATATTTTTGTTATCTAGTTTTCTTAGCATAGTGTTCTCCTCCAGGGTCAATCGTATGGCTCATCACCATATATGGTTACTTTAAGTAACTTAGTATATTTACACTACTAAAAGCCGGGGTATATGTCAAGCCTCTCTCTTGTTTGGCTAAACTATGTGGTTGCTGCGTACGCTCAGAATGGATTTGACCAATTATAGCCACTTTTCAGCCCATACTTGGATTTGATCCATAACCTTGCTCAGGTCTTTCCCTTTCTCGGTGAGTTCATATTCGATCCTTACCGGTGTTTCCGGATACACCGTGCGCACGAGAACTCCTTGGTTTTCCAATTCCTTGCATCGTTCAGCAAGCATCCGTGCACTCAAATTCGGTATGGCACCCGATATTTCAGAGAACCGTTTGTGTCCTGCCAGTAACGTTCTTATGATTAGTCCAGTCCATCTTTTCCCCAAGAGCTCAAAGGCGTCTTCAAATTTTGGACATAGATGATACCTATCCATACACTTCACCTCCTGCAACAACTCTATACTAGCAAGTATAACAAAGTAAGTACATTACTTATATATACCAACAAGCATTGCGTCATCCCTTAGCGGGAACAATGTCTGAGAACTTCCCGTTTAGGAATGGAGATTTTCCCCTATGAAATATTTGAGGTTATTGTAGTGATCACATATCATCAAGATAAGCCTTGGGCTGAAGGCCTCACCGTCATACAGGGTGAGGCCTTCAGCCACTAGAATCCTATTCGTAAAGCCTTGCTGTCCAGACTATTGAACTCCTCCAGGAACCATTTAGAAGCTATAGCCTATACAGAAATTCATCTGGATATCAGCGTGATTACTACCCTGCTCATTGAGGTAGAGGTCTACACTATCACCATAATGCACAGCGGTAAAAACAGTAGGGGTCTTGCTTTTCATGTTTACGATATTCACATAATCCAAACCAGCTTTGACATACATACCCGGCACTTTGGGTACATTCAATTTCCCACCGACACTGAGGATGAGTGTCCTTTCGATAACATCGCCGGAAAGGATGGTGATCAGGTCATTCTGACCGTTCTTTCCATAGGCACTCCATTGAGAGTCCAGTCTCTTGTTCCCGTGCCACATGTACATTGCGTTGCAGAAAACCGACCAGTGCCCGAAGCTTTCAAGGGAAGAGGCATAGTGCAGTACAATGGCATCCCCACCATATTCATACCCAAGAAACATTCTCTTGTAATCACCGGGCTTGTTAAAGTTCTTGACTATCGCATCGTGGCCATACCCATGGCTATATCCACCAACTCCAGAACCATCCGATACTCCATCGAGACCCCGTAGATAGAGAAAGGGATCAGTCAAGGCAGCTTCAAGAGAGGCCTCTGCAACAATCCCGCCCCTAACGGGGAATGCTGCTCTGGCACCAACCATATAGCCCATTGCATTTGGATAGGCACCTGGATTAGGCTGTGATTCTTCTCCTAATGATATTTCGTCTATTGCCAGCTGGGCATAGTAATCGACATATCCAAAGGGATTCACATCGACTTCAACTGTGATGAGGGAGTTGGCAAGGCCCCTGATGTATTCGTTATGAAAAAACCCAAAGGGGTTGATCGCAGCCAGGTTCAGGGTATTCTCTTCAGTCTTGTAGGTGATCGATTCGCTTAGGGCCAGTCCAAACTTATCCTTGAGGAAACTGAATTCTATCCTATGTCCCAAAAACATGGTGAACCCTGGAAATTCAGCATTCTGATCCTTGCCCATAGTTGCATCAGGGGGAAAGAAAGAAGCCAAAAGGGTGTACTTGAATCTGTTGTGGAAGGTCGTAAACTTCAGGTAGTCGTGCTGGATGAAATGCGAGCCAAGCATAAAGTTTCCACTTCTACCAGGACCCCAGGAAAACCTGTCCCTTCCTATTGACAGATTCCAATGGTCACTGCCGAATGAGCCAAAGCTACGGTAGGGAAAGGTGAAATCCCCATCAGCACCAAAATCAGCAGGGGGCAGGAAGGGTGCATTTGTTACAAATGCATTTTTGTAGAGATAATTGCCTCCTGCACTGTTGTGATGATTACCAAGAGAGTTCATAAGGAGCACAGCATCAAAATAGATGTAGATAGAATCAGTACTCCACAGATGCCATGCAACATCTAGGAATTTAGCCCTGTCATTGAATCCATGCACCCAGAAATGTTCATCGTCAAAGACCTCGTTTGTGTGAGCATACATTTCAAAAGCAGTGGTCACATCAAAGGTCATTGCAAGGTTGCTGCTCATCACGAAATCAGGTTCTGCAGACAACTTCTCAGCAATATACTCATACACCTTGTGCGATGTGGGAGAGGTAGGCACCACGCCCTCCAGCATATGCAAAAGTTCCGCCTCACTCCAAGGGCCGGCTGTCGAAGGCAACGAGTGCCCTTCCATCAGATACAGTTTTTACATTGCAGAATATATCTCTGAATCAACAGGATGGATTCTTTGGCCATTGTTCATAGCCGTGGCAAAACTCAAGGCAAACATGCACACAAGTAACGATACTATAATCTTCTTCTTCATGCCATCTCCACAATTGAACTGCAACAGGTATACGATGGTCCAACACCTCTGTCAAGGAAAAAATCATTATTCCCGCCAATCAGGGCCACTATGCCAGTATTGCTGGTTCCCCTTGGAGGGGGCCTACTCAATATACGCATAGGGGCCATCATCATGAAAGAGGGGAAATTCCTCATGGTGGGAAACACATGCGAAGAGTATCTATACTCCGTCGGGGGGCGCGTCAAATTCTCGGAGTCTTTGCAGGAGGCTGCATGCAGGGAAGTCTATGAGGAAACTGGCCTCCGCATGGAGATAGACCGTCTTGGGTTCGTGCATGAAAACTTCTTTTATGGTGATTCTCCTACCAAGGCAGGGAGGCTCATCCAGGAAATCTCATTTTACTTTTACATGAAAACCCCTGCAGGGTTTGAACCAGTCTGTACCAGTTTCTCTGAAGATGGAACCAAGGAGCATCTTTTCTGGGTAGATGCCAGTGAAAGCAGGAGGTTTTTCCCAGAGTTCTTCGGAGAGGAGCTGAAATGCCTCTCAAGGGAAGTCAAGCATCTTGTCACCAGGGATCTCCCAAAGGTGCTACACACAACGGATGAGGATCCCCCCCTAGGGTGAAAGGATGCGTCCTGATTGGTAAAATTTCCGGTTTTCCCTTTAAAACCAGGAAGATCCTGTCTATACTTGAGAGTATGCAAGAACTATTGGAACTAGTGAAATCAGAATATCTGAAAGCACTGCTGGTAATGGTCATCGGCTCGTTGGTACTGTTCTTTATGAACATCGCCCTCAAGCGAAAGATAAAGGGCCTTGAAGAAAAAAAACAGGAAGGAGAGAAAACCCGCCACCTGAACTTCCTCAGATTATCCCAACGCATCGCAGTCCCCTTGGCTTTCCTGGCGTTGCTCACCATTGCCACAGAAATGGTCTCATTCAATGAGGATATCCAGAATATCGTAAAGATCGGACTCTCCATCATCATGACCATCATCGTTATCCGTGCGCTGAACAAATCTCTGGATTTGGCATTCGAGAGGTATTTTGAGCACGCATGGACGGATCGCAGCCGAGAGAAACACCTCAAGCCACTTCTGTCCCTGGCCAAATTCATCCTCTGGATAGTGGGAATCATCTTCCTTATGGCTAACCTGGGCCTTGATGTCTCAACAGCCCTAGCAGGTCTTGGAGTTGGTGGTATCGCCGTTGCCATTGCAGCCCAGGGCATTCTGGGGGACCTCTTCAGCTACCTCATCATCTTCTTTGACAAACCGTTTGAATTGGGTGACTTCATCGTCTTTGGGGACAAGTCAGGAGTGGTTGAACGCATCGGGGTCAAATCCATACGCATCAGGGTGCTTTCAGGTGAGCTTCTGATTATTGCTAACTCCGACCTTACATCTGCCAGGGTTCACAACTACAAACAGATGCTGCACCGCAGGGTGGTATTCACTATTGGAGTCACCTATGAGACCCCATCAGAAAAGTTGGAAAAAATCCCAACCATCATAAAGGATATCATCACCTCGACAGAAACCATTGCAGGAGTTTCCTTTGACCGATCCCACTTCAGTGCCTTCGGCGACTACTCACTCAAGTTTGAAACGGTCTACTATGTACCTACCAATGATTACGCCACCTACATGGATACACAACAGGAAATCTACTTCAAGCTCTTCAGGGCATTCAAAGAGGAGGGCATAGACTTTGCCTATCCTACCCAGCTGATCTACACGCATGAGGGGACAACAAAGATCTTGACAACAGCAGAGGAACCTACACAGAAAGCACCCTAGCCAATGCTTTCCTGGAATCTTTTCCGCTGCATGGGAAATGCCCTATGAATCTTCCCAACGAGCGCTTGTACCCTCTTCTTCGTTCATGAACATGGCACAAGCTTCACTGCTGACAGGATGCCTGCAAAGAGAACGACTGTTACCCCTATAGGGGGCAGAGAGCATATGAAGTGTTATTGTCATCGGGTTCAGTGAGACTAAGAAGTGTTGCCCTAAAGGGGGGGGATTTCAGATATTACCACAGGTATTCATTTCACGATCGAAAGGTACAGACCTCTTGCTCTCGCTAGAGCTTGTACTGATGTACACACATATCTTGCAGGTGGGATCGGTATATAATGAGCCTAATCGTTACTGGGATTGGGTATCCTCTCCCTGTTTTCTGAGGATGTTTCATGCTGTAATAGCAAAATATATCTTTCTGTATGATTTCTCCTCAGGGCACTGCTAGTCTGTAGTGCTTTTTGTTTGGTTCTTAAGCATTTCAAATGCCGCTTCGCTATCAAGTGGTCTAGCGATCAGATATCCCTGTATTTTGTCACAACCATGATCTTTCAAGTACTGTAGCTGCCTCTCTTCCTCTACGCCTTCAGCTATGACTGAGTGTCCCATCCTATGCGCCATTCTTATGACATCGCCGGTTATAGCCTCCTCATCCTTCAGTGTCAGAAGCTTTACAATAAAAGATCTGTCAATTTTCAGACAGTCAACATTCAATTCCCGTTCCCGAGCTAGGGATGAATATCCTGTTCCAAAGTCATCGATGGAGATTTTGATGCCGGAAGTTTTAAGTTCTCCAAGGATTTCGTTTATTTCCTGATAGTTTGAAGCAAATACGGACTCAGTAATTTCAAGTTCGATATGTGCAGGATCTATATGCATAGCATCCATCATCACTATAAGGTTCTTAGCAAAACTCTTTTCAAGCAGTTGTATTGCAGAAATATTGATGGACACATCTATATCTTCATACCCCTTCTCCCTCAAGCTGTTTGAAAAACGAAACGCTTGGAGAATTATTTGTCGCCCTAAAGGAATGATAACCTTTGTTTTCTCTGCGATTGGTATGAATTCAAGCGGTGGCACCCTGCCATACTGTTTACTGTTTAATCTGGCCAAAGCTTCAAAACCACAAATCTTATGTGACGCAAGGTCCAGAATCGGTTGGAATTGCAAAAACAGCCTATCATCTGCTTCGTCCGCCGCTATCTGCAAAAGCTCATGTTCAATCTGGTGTTCACGCAATACCTGAGTTTCCATCTCCTTATCATACAAACAAAAGCCAAAGTTTCTGCTTACCATAGTTTTCGTATTTTCGAATGCAACCATGAGATTTCTCAATATCTGCTCAACGCCATATCCTTGTATTTCAACAATACCAATACCACCATCAACTCTTTCGACAGCAAGCACCAATTCTAATGTATGAGCAATGTCTGTGCAAAATACCATCAATGCATCTTTGTCCTTGTAGGCTTGTATGTAGAAAGCAAACTGGTTTTCATATATATGGAACAATCGCCGATTAAAGGTGCAATGAGTTCTTAGCGAGTCAGCTACTTTTTTTATCAAATCCTGTCCATAGCGGAAACCATACGCTTTCCCCAAGCTATGAATAGCACTCAGATCAATACCTACGATGGCTGTTTTTTCGTTTTCCTTATCTGCTTTTTCGTGACTCAAGACCTCAACTAAAGAACTGAGGTTGTACAGGCCAGTCCAAAAATCATGTTCATTAGCATATTGCAGATCCATCTCCAGCTTTTTTCGCTCCGAGATATCAATGATGATCCCCTCCAGTGCTTCGACGGTACCATCGTCGTTAAAAACTCCTTCCCCCAACTCTATAACCCATTTCTGCTCCCCGCTAGCCGTTGTAATCTCGTATTCATGCATAAATGGCTTTCTCATAGCAAGATTATGTTCCCACTCCTTCCACAGAGCTTCACGATACTTGTGAGTTATCAGCTCATTGAAGGATAGGTCCCTGTTGTCGATAAGACTTTCCGGAGTATACCCAGTCAAATCAAAACATCCTGCAGAAACAAACTGCATCGTCCATTCACGGTCATACGTACATCTGTACGCCATACCAGGAAGGTTGGAAAGAAGAACCGATTTGCTGCGTTCGCTTTCCTGTAGCTCCATCTCTGTTCCCTTATGTTGCGTGATATCACGCGAAACACCAAGAAACCCCACCATAGAACCCTGCTCATCACGGATACCAGTAATATTCATAGATATCCAGATACCGGTGCCATCGGCTTTATACTGTTCGACTTCTATGATGTGTGACCTATTTTTTTCACCGCTGGGATCTTTTTCTTTTTCAAGCTCATCAGCTATGAGGGAACGAATTTTTATGAGTGATTGCTCTGAAAATATCTCTTCGAGTGGCTTATGCACATATACTTCAGGAGTCTCGCCCAGGAGTTTTTCCACCGATGGGCTGATATACAGGGTTTTTAGCTGTAGATCCGTCTGCCAGACAACATCAGACATGTTTTCAGCAATGTTGCGGTACTTTTTTTCGTTTTCAACCAACGCATCCTCGGCTGCTTTTTGTTGGGTGATATCTTGTAGGATGCAGTGAGTTTGCTTGAACGCTCCATCGCCTCCATAGCCTATCTTCCCCTCAAAAGAAATAATTAACCGTTCGCCGCTTGCATGAAGCATCTCAAACTCACTATGGATGTAGCCTTGTGTTTTGAATAGAGGGAACCTCTGGCGAAATGCTTCTCGGTAAGCAGGGGAAAGAAAGTCACCAAACCATTTTCCAAGTACCTCATCTCGAGCATATCCGAGCAGGTCACACCATTTCTGATTAACTTCGATAAAATTACCGTCAAAATCCAATGACTGATACCCAAGCGGTGCTTTGTCGAATAACAGTTGGAATCTCTCCTCGGATTGTTCTAATTGGTCTTGCATGTGCTTAAGCGTCTGCTGACGAATCAAAATAAGGGTGAGAAAGACAGTTACAATGGGATACAGCCCGAGAACTGGAATCATGATTTCACGCATGACAAACAGATTTTCCGGATAGGGAAGCAAGAACATACTCAAGAGCATGGCACCATGGACACATATTCCCATCGCGTAGATATTCAACCAACGCCAGCCAGGTGTTTTAGGATACAGCCAGCGCCTCCAAGCCATGCCGATCAGGGCGCTGCTTATGATTATAGCAATACCTGGCACCATGCCGACACCGCCTATGATTATTCGATACAGTATGGCCACCACTACCGTGATCACGGTCAAAATAGGACTGAACATCAGGGCTGTCACACTGATGAGGATCGAGCGGGTATCAAATATAATGCCAGACTGAAGCGTAAATGGCATGCTCATGATGACAATACATATCAGCGAGGTCATCAATCCTTGTAAAACCGGTAGCATACGGTGATGTCTTGAAGGTAAAAAAAATACAACCTGGTAGACAATGAACAAACCCAGCAAGAGTGCAATAGCATCAAACAAAGAAGTTACCATATTCAGGCCCATACCTCACACTCCTATCCAGTACGGAAGTTCCCTGTCTGTAGGATTCTTACAAAAAAGGCTCACTACATACTCAAGGGTCTGTAGAATTATAGGACAAGCCCAACTGCCTGATCTTCCGGTACATTCAGTCAATTATGGTGCAGGTAACCTGTCAATCCTTCATGAGGTCCTGAGCAAAAATTACATAAGGGAAAACAAATCTAGTACAGCATACCAGAGATTCTTGGCGTTCGCCAGATACCGTTCTGTAGTTTCTTCAGCATCAAGAAAATATTCGATAGTTGTATCAGCCACTACTTCTACCTACTCATTGTATTGTCCATACCCACACAATACCCATGAGCATTGCACCATGCACATTTCATAGGGCAAGGAGATGGATAGAGAGGATTACTCAAAGGACCTAGCAGGCAAAGGCATGTATCTTCATTACTTTTCTGAAAGGGCTGGTTCCATCTTACCTGCCTAGGAACATCCATCTTACCGGCTGTTCGGGAGAATATGGATAGGGGATTTCGTATTGTTGCTGAATATACCAAGCTTCACCGTCGATAGGATTGCTGCAAAGAGAACTATCACAATGGTTACGATCAAGGAAAAACGAAACGAACCAGTGGTCTCATCAAGGTATCCCCCGATCCCCGGAGCGATGAAGCCAGCAATCCCATAGGCAATGAAGCATATGGGGTAGAGTGTGGCAAAAATCGTTTGACCGAAATGACGCGCAATGGTTGATGCATAGATTACAAAATTCGAGCCAAAGAAGAATCCAATGAAGATGATATCAAGCAGGAGAAGCCATTGGGGCAGTTGCAGTAATAGTGGGATGCAAGCAGCTAACATACCGAATAACGAGAGAGGTATGCTTTTGTATCCAAGATGGTCAAAAGAGTGCCCCCAGGCAATCCTACCCACAGCATTTCCAACAGCAAACAGGGAAATGGCAATACGTGAATGGGGTCTGTCTATGCCTCCTTCGGCAACGAGGGGTATGAGATTCCCATTGATGAGAAGTCCTGCAAAGGTTCCGGCAAAGATACCCATTGCGCAGATCAGAAAAGGCATACTAAAGACTTCTCCAAGGCCAGCCTTTTTTACTCTGGTTCTCTTTCGTCCTGTAGGTCCTGTCATGAACAACGATGCTATACAGAGTATCGAGCCAGCAACAAGGCCCCACCACCGGAAAAAAAGAAGGATGGGCATGCCATTTCCCAAGAAATATCCAGCCACTGTAGATAGGATGATCGCCCCGCTTCCAAATCCTGCAACAGAAACTCCTGTGACTAGGCCCTTGTTATTCGGAAACCACCTCATGCCCACTGTCAACGGGCAAACATACCCAAAACCTATTCCTGCCCCAGTGAAGATTCCAAGCCCTAGCAACAACAAAGCGTAATTCCCGCCTGAATAAGAAGCGATCAGGTATCCGCCTGTAAAAAGAAGGGCCCCTATCGCCGAGGTCAAGCGCGGTCCGTGAGCTACGAGAAAGCGGCCTGCAAAGACCATGGTCAGGGTAAATGTAGTGATGCATAATCCAAATATGAAGCCACCCAGGCCTTTGGAAAGTCCATAGGTTTCACCCAGGTTGGCCATCAAGGTGCTCCAAGCGTAGATGCCACCAAGGATTATTTGGATCAGCACTCCTGCAATCAGCGATACCCATCGGTTCTTCATACAAGTCTCCTAGATATACCGTCTTCGATCGCTACGCATTTCCTCTTGCTAAGCAAATTGAGTGCAACCACCGGCTACGATATATCCAAGTAGCGCCTACTACCGGCTGCAAGACGACCTGCAGTTGGTGGAACAGCATGATTGTGTTCCCCTAGGAAACCTATATATGAATCAAAGCCCAGCATCAAGGGCAACACCCTTACAAATATACTATTTTGTAGCGATGTTTTTCTCTCAGGGTATCACATCAGAACTGCACACTTGAGAGTATTAGTCCTCTCCAGGTCAGAGAGATTTCAAAGTTTGTTCTGTTTTAATGAATATATTTAGTACTATTAGAAGGGTCTACTGAGAATAAAGGAGTATTTGGTCTCCTCTCACAAGGTACATCCCCCTTCCCTCCTCAGTGCAAATCTAGAGCCGATAAACCCAAGTCCTGGTGTTCCGACCTTTTGTTTGCACCTTCACTGTATACGATACAAATAGCTTCTCATTGTCTCTATGCTTGAAAACTGCCTGAGCTGTGAAGGTTCTCACCTACAAAGAAAACTTCCAGTTGCAAAAACCCACCACTAGCCAATTGAAAATCTGGTAGGTGGTGGAGGAAAGCTTTGTCGGATATCACTGTATTTATTTGTATCTAGGCAGATATGGCGCATGTGCTCTAAAAAGGTCGTCACACATACTTCGGATATCATCAAGGGAAAGTTCGGCTGAAGTATGAGGATCTAGGAACGCAGCCTGATAGACTGCTTCCTTTTTTCGGGTAAGTGCAGCTTCGATAGTCATCAGATGAACATTAATATTGGTTCTATTCAAGGCGGCGCACTGCTGGGGGAGCGGACCGGAATAGACCCCTTGCACTCCATTCTTGTCGACCAGGCAGGGAACTTCCACAATTGCCTCAGAAGGAAGATTTGGGATAAACCCCTTGTTTTCAATATTGCCGTGAACCCTGAACAACTCACCTGTTTCAACGGCGTTGATGATGCATGAGCCGTACTCATTGGTCTTTTTGTGCTCGATGGTTGCATCCTTACCCAGTTCGATCTTTTGCTTTTTCCAAGAGGCAATCTGTTCAACACACCTGCGCGGATATTCATCAAGGGGGATATTGAACTCCTCTATATACTGGGGATATCCGCTTTTGATCCAGTAGGGGGTGTACTCTGCGTTATGCTCGCTTGATTCTGTCATATAGTACCCAAAATGGCGCATTATTTCAAAACGCACCATATCATCATGTTTTTGTGCCTCCATTTTCCTGGAATCAAGGTTCATTTTGGCAGCTATCTTTTTTATTTCAGGGTAAAGGTCCTTTGTGCCATCCTTGATTTCCAAAAGCCATGCCATGTGGTTGATGCCCGCTATCTTCCAGCTAAGATCAGTTACGCTATCGGTCATCTTCACCTTTTCCAAAAGATGGTCCGCACATACCTGGACAGAGTGGCATAGTCCCACCGTCTTGATCGAAGAACCCTTCAGAATACCGCCGGTCACTATGGCCATGGGATTTGAATAGCTCAGAAGGAGCACATCCGGACATACCTCCTCCATATCACGGGCAATTTCGAGCATGACAGGAATGGTCCTCAATCCCCTGAAAATACCTCCAATTCCCAAGGTATCTGCAATGGTCTGACGCAGACCGTATTTCTTGGGAATTTCAAAGTCTATGATAGTTGAAGGATCGTATCCACCGATCTGGACAGCATTGATCGCATAGCGCGCTCCTCTGAGCGCTTCCTTGCGATTCTCAACGCCCAGATGGGCGGTAATACGAGCCCTGTTGCCATTTATGCTGCGGTTAAGACTTTCGATCACAACCCTGGATTCTTCCAGTCTCTCCTTGTCTATATCGTAGAGAGCGATATGTGAATCCTTCAGAGCTTCAGTAAGCATCACATCCCCTAGTACATTTTTAGCAAAAATAGTACTGCCAGCCCCAATAAACGTTATTTTAGCCATCTCAATCCCTCTTATGTGTATATAAAAATCATTACCGTGCGCATACTCTGTTGCTTACTCGCAGCACTACCCGTTTACCGCACTGCCTGCAGACATCGCTTTCTCTACCTGATTGCTAAAGCAGAGGTATATAATCAGTGTAGGAAGGCTTGCAATGGTCAGTGCAGCCCCCATCGCACCCCAATCGGTGGTAAACATACCCTGGAAAGCTAGAAGCCCAAGGGGGAGTGTTTTCATCGCATTATCTGAAATCAAGATAAGGGCAAGGGTAAATTCATTCCAGGAATTCATAAACTGCAAGATTACCATAGTCGCAATGGCAGGTTGAACCATTGGCACAATTATCCGTAAGAACGTAGTCATGATACCAGCTCCATCAAGCATCGCCGACTCTTCCATGGCATAGGGAATTGATCTGAAAAACCCATAAAACATCAAGGTGGAAAAAGGTATTCCAGTCGCAACATAAGGGAGGATAATCGATATGTAGGTATTGGTCAGATTCAGATCCCTTACGAGAATCAACAGTGGGATGAGGATAATCTGCAGGGGAATAAACATACCTATAAGGATGTAGGTCCTGACAAATCCAAGCCATTTGAACTTCATCCGTGCAACAGCATAGGCAAAAAGAAGAGCCATCACTATGGTCAGACATACGGTAACTACAGCAATTACAATACTGTTCCAGAAGTACCATGGAATGTTGTACGCTCCAAAAGCCCGGCTGTAGTTGTCAAAACGGAACTCTTTAGGCAAGCCGAAAGGGTTTGTAACAAGAATCTCAGTGTTTGTTTTCAGCGAGTACAGTACCATCCAGAGAAAGGGATACAAGGCCAAAAAGGCAATGAGGATCAGGATCGAATACTGTAACCCGCGTTTGATGATTCCTAAGGTAGTTTTTTTCATTAGTACTCAACCCTCTCTTTGGCGATATTGTTGATGACAACCGTAGTGATGAGACAGAGCACCAGGACAAACATGGCTATAGCACTTCCATACCCATACTTGTTCACCCTGAACATGGCATCAAAGATCATCATTGTCAGACTGTATGTAGCCTTGGCAGGACCGCCACCTGTCATGACATACATGTTTTCAAATGCTTTGAATCCACTTGTGATAGCAAGGATCAAACATACCTTCAAGGTATCCTTGATCAGGGGAATAGTGATTTTCATGTGCGAATAGAATGGGGTAGCACCTTCGAGGGATGCTGCTTCCAGATAAAACTCAGGTACCGAGCGCACTGCCGAGTATATGATCAAGAGTTGCAGGCCGAGAAATTGCCAGGCGTTGACAAATGACACCAAGATGATGGCTGAGGGATCCTGGCCAAGCCAGTCCTGTCGGTATGCAAGGCCTGTGGCCTCAAACAGTTGATTTAGAAGCCCATACTGCCCATGAAGGATGGAAACCCATAATTGGCTGGCAACGACAACGGACAAAAGGACTGGGATAAACGTAGCCTTACGAAAGAACACCCGTCCTTTTATGTGTTTGTCGACAAGGATAAAGGAGAGCAACGTACCTCCAATAACCTGGATGACTATCAGCATAAGGGCAAAAATAAAGCAGTTTCTCAGTGATGTGAACAGGATCGGATCAGAAAGAAGTTTCTTATAATTGTACAAACCGGCAAACTGAGCCTTTGACAGCCCGTCCCATAGGGTGAAACTCTTGAAGAAGGAACTGGTCAGAGGGTAAAAAATCATAAGGGTATACACGAGCATTGCCGGCAAGATGAAGAGTATTGCAACCTTTACATTACGAAAATATTTGTCCATAGTAGTGACCTCCTATCAGGCATAATGAGGTGAGGGAATCCCTCACCTCACCTCTCACTTACTTCAGAGTTTTGATTTCAGGTCTTTGATGAAGCCTTCAGCCCCATATCCTCGTGCTAGGACTTTATTTACCGCATCCTCAATAGCGGCACGGGAATCGAGGTTGGCTATGCTCCAGGGGAATCCACTGGTGGTCTTGTAGTATTGCGCGTCGTCAAGTATTTGCTTATGGATTGTGGTCAGTTCCACCTCTGTTTCCGGGGAATCTGAGAAGAGCGCGGGAGTGCCCAGTTTTACGGTACTGCCTTCTGCAAACTTGTGTGACAAGAATACTGCAGCTTTTTTGGCCTCTTCAAGATGTTTGGATTTCTTGCTCACCGCAAAACCGCCGATGTCGATCGTTCCGCCACTCATCTGCCAGCGCGACTGAGCTTCTTTACCCTTGTCTGCAAACGGGAAGTAGTCAGGCATAATTGCCACATTGTCTCCCATTGCCTCACCAAGATCCTTGACGCACCAGAGGCCATTGAGGAACATGGCTGCCTTGCCCTCAGTAAACAGGGTAAAAGCTTCATCGTAGGAGGTGTTGAAGGCTCCACGAGCCAGCATGCCGGCTTTGACCAGCTGCTCCAGTTTGACCGCGGCACGATAGAAGGCAGGATCAGAGATGCTTACCTCTCCGGCATCGAGGGCAATAAGGCCACCGGGCAACTCACGGGTGAGAAGCATGTCATAGAGCTGCACCCCAGGCCAAGCTTCCTTAGCGAATAGGGAAAGGGGGATTATGTCCTTTGCACTGAAAAATGCAATGGCGGCGAGAAACTCCTCAAAGTTTATGGGAACCTTCAGTCCATTATCGGTGAAAAGCTTTGTATTGTAGAACACGCCGGATGCGTATTGCGTCCCTTTGGGGATGGCATACATATTCCCATCAGTGAAATAAAAAGCACTCTTTGCAGCTAAAGCGACCTTATCCATAAGTCCGACCCTGGCTACCTCATCATTCAACAGGGCTAGATCTCCATGTTCGACCAACTGGGGGATCAGAGACTTGTTCACATTGATGATGTCAGGGAGATTTCCCGCTGCCGCATAGGTCTTGAGCCTCATATCATCATCCTGACCTTGGATATCCAGTTCCAGTTCCACATTGGGCATATACTCTTTCAGCGCTGCCTTTGCATAGTCATACGGAAACTTTTCCGTATCGTCAGAGTATTGCGTGTAAATTTTCAGAACAATCTTACCGTCAGTCCTTTGCGTCTCCTGCTGTCCCTTTGACCATAGCGCGACAGAGACCAAAATGACTAATACCATAACTGTAAAAATCTTACTGTGTTTCATAACCGTCCTCCTTTACCTGGTAGTTACACCTAAAGTCTAAACGGGCTTTTTGTAGGCAGGGTCTTTAATAATCTGACAGAAACTCTAATAATATGACAATTTGCCACTTTTTCGAAACGTTGTCGGATTAATTCCGGTTTGGTTTTTGAATTTTGTATAAAAGTAATTCTGGTTCAAAAAGCCAACCTGGAGAGCAATCTCATTTGCAGGTAGTGTTGTGTTCAGAAGGAGTTCCTCTGCCCTGGAAATACGGATTTGATTGAGATAATCAGTGAAAAAAAACCCGGTTTCACTTTTGAATACACGTCCGGCATGCTCAGGATTACTGTCTAGCTTATGAGCCAGAGTTTTGAGTGAAATGTTGTAGTCCTGATATTTCTCTTCGATATGGGACATCAGTTTTTGTACCAAAGGTGAATATGAGTGTGTCTTACCACCCTGCCAAAGGGCATAGAGAAGCGTGAGGAAATCTTCACACGGTTGTTTGACCCCCACCATCCTGATACCTCTCAGTGCTCCGCTCATCTCAGTTGGGTGAACCTTAAGCAGATCATGGGGGCTAAGCATGGTCTCTCGTGCTACAAAATCAAACAGCCTGTCATATATTCGTGCTACATAGAGCTGGGAAGCATCGGTATACCCTTTACCGCTGCTACATTTTGTATACCAGCTATCAATGAGCTTTTGCAACTGTTCGATCTCCCCCCTACGGAAATACCCAATGATGTCTTCATC
Organism: Sphaerochaeta sp.; assembly: GCA_034007055.1. Lineage (GTDB taxonomy): Bacteria > Spirochaetota > Spirochaetia > Sphaerochaetales > Sphaerochaetaceae > Sphaerochaeta. Next base: position 94,858 of record JAVERP010000004.1, on the reverse strand, counting down.
TTTGGGTTCCTGTTCAAGAATGCCCCTTTTGTGGCACTGTTCCAGATTTTCTGTAGAAACAACCCTCTCTATCGGAGCTAGCATCAGTGTCTTGAGCCAGGAAACAGTCTGTTTGTACGAAACAGAGATATCCCTATACGATGATACAACCGGCCCCATGACCGTACAACACTCTGTCTCAGGTCCAAGTTCCTTAACCAGCGCTTCCAAGGTGGAGCATGCTCTTTCTACATCGGCCTTGTCATTGACGGAGAAGAGCATCCCGATGGTTGAGGACAAATCCTTGAATACCAGGGCCTTGTTTGAATTGGGTAAGAAATCAGAGATTTTTTTGAACAACTGGAAATCCCTGCCTGCATCCCATTTTTTTTGTAAGGATAGATAGTTAAGATAGGTAAAATCGAGAGCTGCCGTCATATAGCCTTGATCAAACAAGGGCACCCCGAGGAATTCCATTTTCTGACGAAACTCCTTATAGGAGATGTCATCACGCACAAGCCGACTCATCAGATTATTCCTGAACAGGCCAAACTCTTCCATAAAGGGCGCGTCTTCATGTTCCTTGTCCAACGAAAGAATGACTTCCTTCAAGGTCTGGTAAAACTCATCCTTGTCCACGGGTTTCAACAGATAGTTTTCCGCTCCATGCTTCATAGCACACCGGACATACTCAAAATCATCATACCCGCTGAGTACGATAATCCTCACCAGAGGATCCAGTTTTTTAGCTTCAGTAATAAGGGCCAGCCCGTCGAGAACAGGCATCTTGATGTCGGTAACAATAATATGGGGATGATTGGTCTGGCAGGAAACAAGTGCTTCCTTCCCGTTGGATACTGTTTCCAGTAGGGTACAACCCAACTCTGCCCAATCGATAATAGCAGCTATACCGGCTCTGATATCAACTTCATCATCTGCTATAAGCACTTTGTACATAGACTGACATCTCCTTTACCCGCATTGCCGGAATGATAACTTGCACACAAAATCCAGTTTTTTGGTCTAGGAACCTGAGTTTGTGGCTCTCCCCGAAAAGAAGACAAAGACGCTGGTTCACATTTGCAATTCCAATATGACCGGATGTAGCTTTTCTGAGCAAAATCTCTGGATACAGTTCACTATTCACCCCTGGGCCGTTGTCCTCTATGGAGATGACAATTGTATCTGCATCCTTTTCAATCCGTATGGTGATACGGCCCTGCTCCTCTCCTAGGGGCAAGCCATGAGTCAGTGCATTTTCAACCAGAGGCTGGAGTATCATACGGGGAATTGCATAATCAAGAAGACTTTCATCAATGGAAAAATCGAGCTCCAGCCTCTCTCGCAATCGTAGTTTTTGAATCTCCAGGTACCCATACACATGTTCGAGTTCGTCTTCTAGCCTTACGATGGGATCGGGACTCTTGATACTCCATCTAAAGAGTTCCGCTAGGAGCGTAATCATGCGAGCCAATTCGCCATCCCCATGGACAAGAGCGCGTGATCGTATCTGATCCAGGGTATTATACAAGAAATGAGGGTTGATTTGAGACTGGAGAAATATGTTTTCCATCTCTTTCTTTTGAATTTCTGCTGTATACACCCTGTCGATATAGGCCGAAAGGTCTTCACACATACGGTTGAACTTCTCCTGGAGCTGACCGATCTCGTCATGATTGCCGACGGGAAGCCTGATATCCAAGTTGCCCTTCTGCACCTCTCCAAATGCTTCCAATAGGGTATAGACACGTCGGGTGGAAACACGAAGGGAGAAGAATGTCATGAGGGATGCTAGGAGCAAACCCAAAACTACCAGTAAGAACATCTTCACAAGCAGGCTGTTCAGTGGAGCCCACATCTGTTTGCGGCTGATCATGTTCACCACATATAAAGGGGCATCCTTTATTTTACTGTATTGAATATACCATGCTTTATTTTCTATGATCTTTTCATGTTCCCTACCGGATAGTATTGTTTCCTGTGCCAGCCTATCCAGCTCATGATCTGTCGAAAAAAGGACTCGTCCTTCTGTATTTACTACCGCATACTCACCCTTGCCAGAGATCAGGCCCATCCCCAGCTCCCTGCCCAGCCTCTCCTCAGGAATATTTATGACCAGATGGCCGACAACTTTCTTGTTGAACAATTGCGAGGGAGCATACATTTTCCCTATCAGGGTTATCACGTTCTCCGGCTCCCCTATGGAATATCTGCTCGTATTATCAGAAAAGAGGTATAAGAACTGATCTTGACGCATCGCAGCCGCATACTGGGCATCGATATTGAAGGGATACAAAGGTCTTAGGTGTCTGTTTGACCTGAAAGAGCCATGATAGGGATGGGAACCAAGGGGGAGAATAAAGAAATCAAGTACGTCCCGATCTGAAAAGCTCATTGTATCAACGAATTTCATCAGTTGGAAATCCAATCCTTGTGAAAAAAACTCATCTGGGTTGTTTTGCAACACTTCCATAGAGGTGCCGATAAAATTGCTGCAGTGGGTCTGTATGAGGATTTCGTAATACTGGTTATATTTCTTTTCCAGGAAGTTCTCTAGCTTCTCCTGTATTTCATACTGGATTAGCAGATCTCGTTCCTTGAGGAGACTGAACATCTCAAGGATGATGAGGGTATCAATCCCACCCAAGATCGGGATCATAATCAGGGTATGTAGTAAAAGCAGTTTCATTATTATGCTGATATTTTTCAGTTGGCCAAACAGTCTCATAGCCCAAGTGTACCACTAAAGTCTTCATTTACAAACAAAAACAACTGTTAGAGCCTGCAAGGAAGGATTCGAGCAAGGGTGGGAGCTAGAGAAACCTTTTTACAGCAGATAGGACCAAGCCACGACGTTGTTCTGTCTTTTTTGTATGCATCTTCACTTTTGTACGAGAAAAAGTGATCTCTTTACTGCAATGATTGAGAACTGCGCTTTTATTTGGTAGGATAGAGGGGCGGAGGACTTGATGAACAATTTGAATACAGCAGTCATCTCATTGGGCGGGTCGATCATAGCACCGGATAAGGTGGATACAGCCTTTCTCAAAGAACTGAACAAGAGCTTGAGAGAGTACCTCAAGAAGGACAAGAGCAGGAAACTTATCCTGGTCTGTGGCGGAGGAGCCCCGGCACGGGTCTACCAGCAGGCCCTGAGGGAAATCATAGCCGATGCACCCAGTGCAGAGCAGGACTGGCTTGGCATACGCGCAACCCACCTCAACGCACAACTGGTCAAGGCGATGTTCAGCGATCTCTGCACCGACAATATCATCACCGACCCGACCGGGCACATCAACTTCAAGGGTCAGGTCCTGGTGGCAGCTGGCTGGAAGCCGGGCTTCTCCACCGACAATGATGCAGTCATCCTTGCAGAACGCTTCCAAGCAAAGATGATCATCAACCTATCCAACATTGCCAAAGTCTATACGGACGATCCCAAGACCAACCCAGATGCCAAACCCCTTGATACCATCAGCTGGGAGGAGTTCAAGGCTCTGGTAGGCAGTACCTGGGTTCCTGGAAAGAACACCCCCTTCGATCCTGTTGCAAGCAAGCGTGCTGCGAAGCTGAAGATGCAAGTCATTTGCTCTGATGGAAGAAACATTGAGAATACGATGGCCATCCTGAATAAGCAAAAATTTGAAGGGACTGTGATTGGATAAGCGGTACCAAGACAGAATAGGCACCAGTGGGAACAAAACTGGCAAGCTATACATGACAGAGGCATTTCCCAGGAAGTGCCTCTCATGTTTTTGTCCCTGACCGTGAGAGACGGGGGGACATCAATACACAAATGATGGAATCAAGGTTTGGGCGGTTCCTGTTTTATCTTGTCCAAGTCATTAGGGATAGCTGGAAAAATCCCTATAGGATTGGATGACCAGATTTTGTTGAATCAAAATTGTATCTGTGAAGGTTTACTTATATTAGGTTTGATTTTGTTCTAGTCAGCATCTGTGATTCTTAGGTTTTGCGGGTAGTTTTTTCTTACTACGCAGAAACAAGATAGATGAAAATCATTGTATGAAAGGCTACTGTTATTCCTTAGCCCCACTACCTGTCTTTTCGCTGTAACCAGCTCAACCCGACCTATGCTTCAAGGCCAAGAAGTATGGCAGCACATCAGCAAACCCCTCAGGGAAGGGAACATCCTCATTGAAGTCAGGAATCCAGGAGATGTTCTCCCCAAGCTCCTGCACAAAGCCATCCTCTATGCCTAGGTCGTCCAACAGGGCGAGCAACTCATCGTACTCCTCTTCTGTTATCTCGTTGAAAACAACATCACCTAACGGAGGGACAAACTGCACCATGAGGGAGAGGTAGGCAGCTTCCTTCAACTCTGTGGCAAAGTAATGCAGGAACTCTTCAGTCGCTCGTATCGTTCCTGGAAAAAGAAGGTGTCGGACCAGCAACCCTTGCAGACTTCCATCGGGGTTTTCAATTGAGCGTGGATGCTCTTCCTTCAGAAAGGCCATAACCCCTCTGATATGATCAGCATAGCAAGCTTGCCCACAGAATGTAGAGCTAACATCCCTGTCCAAGCTCTTCACATCTATAAGATAGAGGTCAATAAAAGGATCAATGAGAAGAAGCCCTTCCATGGACTCATAGCCTGAGCTGTTCCAGACTACGGGTATCGTTAATCCATCTTCTTTAGCTATTTCTATTGCTTTGATGATGGAGGGTATGAAATGAGTCCCTGTAACCAGATTGATGTTCGTCGCACCCATTTCCTGAAGCTTGATCATAAGCTTAGCAAGCTCTTCTATGGAGATTCTTGTTCCTACAGCCTCTTGTCCACCTTTCTGGACTCCTGATATCTGGTGGTTCTGACAGAATGCACAGTGCAGGGGACACCCAGTGAAGAAGATCATCCCCGAACCATGCTCACCTGTCACTGGTGGCTCCTCCCCCCGGTGCAGGCCAGACCAGGCAACCCGTACGTGGTCGGTCTCACCACAGATGCCAACCTCCCCTGCCAGGCGGTTGACCTTGCAGTGGTTGGGGCAGAGAAGACAGCTTTCATATGCTTGTAGGACAGTAGTGCTTTGCATACCCGCCATTCTAGCGAATGTGGGCTCCCCTACGCTAGAGCACTGAAGGTGATTTTCTTACAAGCCACATACCATACCTTATTAGGAATATTGAATTGCTTACATATAATTTTGGTTGTGTTTTCTTGAGCAACCCCGCTTTTATCTTGGGGATGCTTGACCGTACCGGGGAAATATACGAATCTTACAGTATGGCAATACGCGACCTTTTTCGAAAAAACATACCAGAAGAGATACCAAAAGAACGGTTCATCCTCTCCATAGATGGAGGAGGGATGCGAGGCGTCATCCCAGCAGTCATCCTCAATGCCATTACAACACAGCTCGAAGAGGCCGGTGATCGTCGTCCCCTCTACGCACATTTTGACCTGATCGCAGGCACCTCCACAGGAGGCCTGCTTGCCCTTGCCCTTGCCGCTCCGGTAGAGAAGACAAACCTCCCCCTGGACAGCAGGTTCATCAGCTACATCTATGAGCAGGGAGAACCGAGCCTTGCCGACAGGCTATGGGGAAGGAAGCCCCCAAAGAACCTGAAGGGGACCCTTCCCTTTGGGATCGAGATAAGTGCGTTGGAAAAGCTCTACCTCAACCATGGCAAGGAGATTTTTCCCAAGAACCAGGGAAGGATCTTCTCGCAGATCTTCACCGACAAGTACGACAGCGAGCCCCTTGAGCGCTACCTTAAGAAGACCTTCGGCACCATCCCCCTTTCGGATGCAGTGGTCCCCCTCCTGCTGATGACCTACGACGTGGCGAACGGACGCCCCTTTCCCCTGTCCAGCAGGGACAACCATGAATATCTCTTTTGGGAAGCGGGACGGGCCACCAGCGCAGCCCCAACCTACTTCAAGCCGGCATACCTATACGACCGCCAGGAAGAGACCATGCAGACACTCATCGATGGGGGCCTCATAGCAAACAACCCCGCCCTCTTTGCCTATATAGAGGCGAAGAAGCTCTATCCCAATGCAAAGAAGTTCCATATCCTCTCCATCTCCACAGCAAGCAGTGACTTTGGCTTCTCCATCAGCGGAGCAGGGTCCGGTGTCATCGGGTGGATAGACCCGGCCAAGGGCACACCCATCCAGAAAATCTATGCAGGCTCACAACTGCAGGCTGTCGATGCCATAGCAGCTGAGATCCCGGACCTCAGCTATACCAGAATCCATGGAGCCCTCGGCGATCAGATCCGTCTTGACTCCACAAGCTCCTCAGCCCTTGCCACCATGCGGGAGAAGGCCATGCACATCTTTCGCGACCACCAAGAGAGCATCGATGCATATGTAGCGATGCTCAAGAGACGGACCTCCTTTGACCAGCTTACGCTCGGACCCAAGGAGGTGGAGAGCCTGCTCGGCGCCCCGAAAAAAGAACTGCCCAGGCCCGCAGAAGAGGACGACCTTGCCACCCGTGCAGCGGGTCTCTCCTCCTACTACTCCTTTCTTGCCCGCTACAACATTGATGACGATCCTGAAGACAAGGAGGGCATCTTGCTATGAGCACGCACCCAAAACAAATTGTCCTTGAAGGCACCATGCGCAAGATGTGTGATGAACTCGACCATCGTCTTGAAGAGAAGTTTGGCCTTTCGTATCCGCGCCATCCAAACAGACCCGCCCGAGGCAAGGCAGCGAGCGTCGCCTATGACGGGCTCTTCTCCACAGGCACGCAGTTCACCCTCGGCTATGGCAGTGACCACGGCAGGGGCTACATTGTTTCTGTTGAGATGCGCACCCTCGCCAAGGTGAAAAAAGAGGACGAGAAGGCAGTGGAAGAGGCAACTGTGGAGATCATCAATGAACTGATCCCCAAGTATTTTCCTGACAGAGCGATCAAGATGAAAAAGGATGGGAATGTCTATAAGCTGGTTGGGGACTTCTCGCTGGGCAGCTCAAGCAACGAGTAGAGCACCTCGACAAACATCTGGTTCGCCTTCTGGCAGAACTTCCTGTAACTTTTGGGCCTATGGCCCTTGGCGTCATCACTTATGACCCGGCATACCGTGCAGGGGATGGCGTGCATCTTCGCAGCCAAGGCCACCCCATAGCTCTCCATATCAGAAAAGCCAAGGTCAAGTTCCTCAACAAGCCAAGGGTTCGCCTCCCGCCAGGGACGCAGGAGAAACCTGTCTGAAGAGCCTCCACGCGCTAAGATCGCCCCTTCATGGGGGGGGACGAACAAGGAGAGCTCTCCAAGCACTTGGTCAGGGACCCTGCTTAAGGTTTCGCCCCGCTTGAGCCCAAAGGCGCGAAGGTCAAGCTCGTACTGGACCACCTCGGTGGCAAGGATGCAATCCCCAATTGAGAGCTCATCGTCTATGCCGCCTGCATACCCTACCAGCAGCACACGCCTTGGCTTGTGAACCATGATGGCCTCCAAGGTGTTGAGGGCACTTTGCACCTGCGAAACGCCGATGGTAGTGAGCAGGTAGCTCTTGCCCTTATGTTCAGATGGTATGCCGGGCTTTGTTAGGAACCCTTCCAATTCCCCGACGTTGGATGCAACGACAAGACAGTCAAGACCCATATCTGATCCTTTCCTCTATCAGGGAAGAAAATATAAGCGACGGGGAGATTCCATGGCGCCGTTCATACCCAGCCTTGAGGGTACGGTCAATGGCAAGGGAGCTGTACAGGACACTCTTCTCGACAGCAGTTTGGAAGGGGACCTTATTAATAAGAAAACCGGTCATCATGCTGGCAAACAGGTCCCCACAACCAGGATAGGAGGCAGCAAGATTTTCATAATATACAAGGGAGCAATCCCCATCATGGCAGAACGCCACCGCATGCTCGTCCCCTAGGGGAACGCTGGTGATGGTCACAGAACAATCGATTGTGTGTGAGAGTTCCTGAGCCCACGACAGGATCTCGTTTCTTGTAAAATTCTTCTGCATGGGCTTGTCCAGAAGCAGGGCAGCTTCGGTGGTGTTAGGCGTGATGAGGTCCGCCTCCCTGACCAGCGATCGCATCTCACTGATGAGTTTGTCATCGATGGGGGCATAGGGCTTTCCCCCGTCGCCGAGGACCGGGTCTATCACAACCAAAGGGTTGTTCTCCTCCCTCTGCAGGGCAATGAAGTGCCTGACCAGGTCAACCTGCTCATGCGAGCCGAGGAAGCCTGAATAGATGGCATCGAAGCCAAGGCCGAGGTAGTGCCAATGGTTGAGAATCTCCACAAGCGAAGCGGTGTTCTCTTCGAAATGGTAGTGCTTGAACCCATCTGTCTGGGTCGAAAGCAAAGCGGTGGGCAGAGGGCATACCTCTACCCCCAGCACCTCCAAGGTGGGGATCACAACAGTAAGGGAGCTCTTGGCATAGCAGCACAAATCATGGAAAGCGGCACACGTGGGTATCATAAAAACCAGACTACAACACATCTGCAAACTCTGCAATATATGGTATACTCGCCCTACGGAGGATTCAATGCTCATATACGACCATCTCAGCCACCTTATCATAGCAGACGACCAGTTTGATATTCTTGATTTTCCCCAACCCGGCAAAGAGGAGATTCAAAGCGCCCTCTCTTCCATGATTCTCTCAGCATCAGGATGGAGGAAGGTCTTCGCCGAGAGCGGGGATGAGGAAGACTCCGGCAAAAGCATCGCATTTGCCGACTCTGTTCTGACTTCATTTGTCGCCCTCGCCCTGGCCAGGCATCTCGGAGCCCCCCTTGCGCACAAGGATGCCATACAAAGGAAGGACCCTATAGCATCCCCCCCAACCGAGAGCAGCCCCACCATCCTGGTAGGGCTCGATGCCCGCCCCACCGGTCGAGTGATCGGGGACATCATCTGCAGGACCCTGCTGGCCCTAGGCTGTAAGGTGCGCTACCTCTTCATCTGTGCAGCCCCAGAGATCATGGCGGACTGCAACCTCTACCCAGAGGAGGCTGATGCGTTCCTTTATGTATCTGCAAGCCACAACCCCATCGGACATAACGGCTTCAAGTTCGGCAAGGGGGGGGGAGTATATTCCGGTTCCGAATCAAAACGCCTCACTGATATCTTCCTCTCCCTGTTTGAAGAGGAAGGGGTCCTCACCTACCTGCAAAAGCTCTCCTCCTCCCTAAATGGCAAGCACTACTTTGATGTGCTGAACTCGGTCAAGAGCCAGAAGCAGCAGAGTCTGGAGAGGTATGAACAATTCATCCTTGCCACAGCAAGCAAGAGCTCCAACACAAAGGACCATTACGCATTCTCACGCAAGGTCATTGCAAGCACCGAGACAAAGCCCTTGGGCATCCTCGGAGAGCTCAATGGCAGTGCCCGCTCGGTCAGCATTGACTTTGGCTTCCTCAAGTCCCTTGGACTGAAGGTGAGCATGCTCAACAACAAAGTCGGCCAGGTTGTCCATGGCATAGTACCCGAGGGGGAAAACCTCGAGCTGTGCAGGGAAACCCTGGAAGAACTCTACGAAGGGGACAAGGCCTACCTCCTTGGCTATGTGCCGGACAATGATGGGGATAGGGGTAACCTGGTCTATATCCAACAAAGTTCCGGCAAAGCCAAGATTCTGGAAGCACAGTGCGTATTCTCCCTTGTCGTTCTTGCAGAGCTCTGTCAGGCACGCCTGGAGGATCCTGCTGCCAAGCTGGCCGTAGCGGTGAACGGACCGACCTCCATGCGCATAGAGAAGATATGCGAAGCCCTTGGTGTTGAGGTGTTCCGCTCCGAAGTCGGTGAAGCCAATGTAGTTGAGCTTGCACATATGAAACGTGCCGAAGGGTATCTGGTCCCCATCCTCGGAGAGGGTTCCAACGGTGGGAACATAACCCACCCGGCCAAAGTACGCGACCCCATGAACACCCTGATGAGCCTGGTCAAGCTACTGACCAGGGACGACCTGTTCAAACTCTGGGCACGGGTGAGCAAAACCCGACTTCCCCGTGAGGTGACCTTGGAAGCGATGATAGAATCACTGCCCCTCTTCACCACCACCCCATCCTTTTCCGACAAGGGCAAGATGCAGGTAAGCTCCTCCCAGCGTGCCTTGAAGCAGGCGTACGAAGAATTGTTCCTCATGGAGTGGGAAACAAGGAAAGAGGAACTCAAGACGATGGGCATCACCGGCTACAGGGCCTACCAGATGGAGGGGACAAACCTCTACCAGGGGATGGGGGAGGAAAACCGTACCGAGCCTTTCAGCGGAGGGTACAAGATAGCATTCACCAACTCCCAAAATGAAGAGACCGATTTCATCTGGATGAGGGGAAGCAAGACAGAGCCGGTCTTCCGCGTCCTTGCAGACTGCCTAGGGACGGACACCGACCGCCATGACTACCTGCTCGAGTGGCAGCGCAGCCTCATAGCAAAGGCCAATGAGCTGGCCTTGGTCACTCCAAAGCCCAAATCTCATTGACCAGACCTTCGAGGGTTGCTTCCCGCACGGAGCGGTTTCTCAGTTCACACTCCCAGACAACGAACACTCTCCACCCGTCATTGATGAGGGTGGAGATGTTTTTTTCATCTCGAAGGATGTTCTTCTCTATCTTTTCTTTCCAAAAAGCCGCGTTGGTCTTGGGAAGTACAAAGAGCCTGCACCCTTCATGCCCGTGCCAGAAGCAGCCGTTGACGAAGACCACGCTCCGATACTTGGGCAGGACGATGTCGGGACTTCCTGCAAGGCGCCTGTCATTGGTGCGGTAGCGTAGCCCCTTTCTGAACAAAAAGCGTCTGACAAGAAGCTCAGCCTTTGTATCACGGGCCTTGATGGAACGCATAACAGCACTTCGCTGCATTGGGGTAAAACGGTCTGCCATAGATCAAGGGTACCACCAAAGGGAAGGACAGGCCATCACCATCCCTACATACTGTTTATTCCTTGGCAGTTGGATTCAGTGCCATCCTGAGCTTGTATTTGTTTGGGGGGTTAGGTCATTACAGGAAGAGGGGTCTACTTGTATGAGAAAAAATCTAAAAGTAATCTAATAACCAGAAGTGGGCTGAAAAGGATGAAAGGTAACACCTACCATTCCCAATGCCCACTTTGCCATTGCATTATATTCAATGGAGAAGTCTGCGATAATCTGAAGGGGAACAACCTACATACTTTTTAAACAGACGGGCAAAGTAATGTTGGCTATTGAATCCAACGGAGAAGGTAATTTCCTTGACACTGAGGGAAACATCAGCCAAGAGAAGTTTTGACTTCTCCAGCCTGAGCTCAGTGACAATCTCTGAAAATGATTTGCCTGCATTTTTTCTAAGGAGCTTACTGACATAGGAGGCTGATATTCCCAGCCTTGCGGCCAAATCATCCAGCTCGATGGATTGTTGGAAGTTTTTCTGAATATAATCCAAAGCGAACTGATACAATGAACCTTTCTGACTATCCCTTGCCAGATCGACCTCTTGCAGGAGGTCCAACAATTCACCATGCATCCATTGTCTGATCATATGTTCACCCGACTGGGAAGTGATGCTGTTTGCATGGGAAAACTCTTCATTCCTGATTGAATACCCCGTGATGGTCTCTGATAGCTTTTGTTTGATCAACAAAAGCATATGAAAGGTATTTTCGCCCAGCATCTCCTGATCATTGAGTTTCATCATTTCAAAAAACTCGTCAAAAGCCTCAAGAAGAGGCTCCCTAGCTTGCTGGATGATCAAGCGGGTCAATTCCTTGACATAATGGGAAATCTTGTAGGAATCAAAGGTACCCCCAACAGTCACGTCACCAATAGAGCAGACTTCGAGATTATTGCGAATAGCATGCTTGAGGCTGGTGCAAGCCTGATCATAACTTTTGGGAAGATCTCGTACATCTGAAACCCAATCACCGATACCCCCGTGCCATCCAACTCCCATTGATACAATGTGATCAGAAATATACTCTGCTAGGCTCAGATCATGCGAATCTTTCTTATTGTGCTCCCTAACGATTACGGCCACTTCAGTGCTAGCATCTTTGGGGCAGGTCAATGAGATAAAGCCCAACTGCTTAAGCCGCAAGGCAAGTCGCTGAAACTCAATTCTTTTTTCCTCTGGCCTGCGCACAAGGAACACACAACAACGGTGTGGAGAAAGTGAGAGCAAGCTGAAAAGATGAGGAAAATCAGCATCACTGTCCTTGTTGAGCAGTGATTTGAGAATATTGAGTTCAACTACAGGATTGAGTGCATCAACTCTTTCCTCCAGCTGCTTATTCATTGAGGAATTCATTCTTTCAAGATAGATGTCATTGGTCACCTTCGTAAAGGTTTTTCGAATAACATCGATTTCTGCAGGTTTGACTAGAAAGTCATAGACCCCAAGCCTGATAGCTTGCTGGGCAAAGGCAAAAGTGCTGTAGGAGGTGACAACTATAAATTTGGTATTGATCTGCTCCTTGGTAATGTGCTCAATGCATTCAAGCCCGTTCATCCCTGGCATGTTTATATCAATCATAATGATATCGGGCTTTTTCAAACGTGCTATTCTGAGAGCCTCAATGCCATTCCCAGCTTCCCCGACAATCACAATATCGGATAAGTTGTTTAGGACCAAAAGTCTGATAGCTTCCCTCTCTATAGGTTCATCATCGACAATCAGAAGTGAAACCATTACACTCTCCCTTTTCTATCCGGGTATATCCAGAGTAAGGACAACTCCACACTCTGCTTCACTTTCAATCATGAACTTAAAACTCTCTTTATAGAAATACCCAAGTCGTTTTTTTACATTACTCAGACCAATTGAACCCCCAGAATTCTCATCAATGACGGGACTGTTGAGTTGATCGACCTGGTCGCTGGACATCCCTATCCCGTTATCCTCAATGGTAATTCGAATCCGGTTGTGCATCCTTTCTATCCGGACTGCAACAAAAGCACCTTCCATCATATTCTTGAGACCATGAAGAACGCTGTTTTCGATCAGGGGTTGCAGAATCATCCCGGGAATTGGTACCATTGCATAATCCTCCTCATCTTGATTTTCCAAAATGAATTCGATTCTCTTTCCAACCCGCACCTTTTGGATTTCAAAATAATCACGTACACTTTGTATTTCAAGATTCAGATTTGACTCCCTGCTTGACATATCCAAACTATATCGTAGGAGATTTGAGGTTCGGACCATCAGGTTACTGGTCTTTTCCGCTCCTTCAATATAGGCAAGCTTTGAAATCATGCTCAACGTATTGAATAGAAAATGGGGGTTCATTTGCCGTTGAAGGGCACTGAACTTGTTTTCCGCCAGCATTTTAGAAATCCTAAGGTTCTCATTCTCCTGTTCGATGAGACGCTTTTGAATTTCACTTTTCTCCTGCAGTTCTACGATATAATGATTGAGATCTATAGCCATTTCATCAAAGGCAGTGACAAGTATAGCTGTTTCTGAACAACTTGAATCAATATCGCTTATAGCAAAGTCACCTTTTTTTATCTTGCCAATATTCTTTATGATGCGATCAATCGGCTGGGTGATGCTCTTAAGGGAGGAGATAAAAAAGACCATTGAGGAAAGCAGCAACAAGATCGACATCACAAAGGAGAAAATCACCTGCTCTTTCCATTTTGAGGACAAGCGCTGTTTTTCTTGCTGCATATTCCTTGTCATCAGCCTTGAGTAATCTGGATACGTGTCCATTATCAGAAAGGTCAATCGCTGGAAGGTTTCATAATCTCGCTGATCATGCAACCTATGAAGGTTCTTTTGCCTCAGCATGACATGTTCATGGTAGGTCTCAACCATATTTCCTAGCAATCCAATCCTAAAAATTAAATTTTCATCATCTTGAGTTGAGAACGAATGCAAAACCTTGATCAGAGAATCATGTTCCTCGATATACCCTTGATAAAAATCCAAATCATTGCTGTAGATATATCCGACATAGAACTGGTTCATGCTCTCTACCCCAGCATAGAATTGGGATATTTTGTCAAAAAGGAAAAATGAATGGTTATAGGATTGGAGTGAGGAGTAGCTATTGTTGTTACTCAACAGGATGGTAAGTATCAAAGAAATATTAAAAACGATGAAAAACCGGGCAAATCGGCTTCTTAAGCTACATGTATCGCTCCTTCTCTCGCTTTTCATACGCTCTTACCTCACTCCTTACGATACCCCTATCCCCTCACTGCATCTATGAAAGCCTGGATGTTCTCCTGAGGGACTCCCTTAGGAAGAGCACAGCCCGCACCAATGACCAGTCCACCATCTGAAAAGATATCAAGTACTTTTCTAGTTTCTCTTCTCACCAATTCAGGTGTACCGAAATAGAATACACCAGAAGGGTCAATAGGACCAAAAAATACCGACTTTCCCTTCATTATATCATGGGCTCTTGAAACGTTGGTCTTGTAGTCAATCTCAATTGCAGGAAAACCTGCAGAAACCACATCCTCAAGGATATAATCCAAATTCCCACAAATATGACAGATAGTAGGGATAGATTCCTTGTCCAGTCGCATGGCAAGTTCTTTATGGAAGGGATGGGCAAATTCCCTGTACATTTCCGGGCTGATCAAATCAGGACCGCAAGAGCTGTCACCAAAACTGGTAAGGTCAGCACCTGCATCAACCATCATCCGATGGAACTCGAGATGTACTTCGAGTGCCCTTGCAATCAGAATCTTTACCTTCTCAGGATTATCGAACATCTCCATCATAAACTCTGACATACCAAGGGTTAGCATAGCTAGGGAGTATGGTCCCTGATCAGCATTTCCTCGAACCAGAAGGTCCTTGCCTACCTCGTTTTTGATTCGATTGACAGCATCAAGCTTAATTTTAATCCTGTCATAGGTATAAAGCTTGGAAACTTCCATTGCATCTATACATTCATCGATATTCGCGGACAATCCAGAAATAGCTCTTGCAGGATCATCCAAAGGAAGATCTATAGGAACCCCGATGGCTCCAGCTTCCATACAGGTATCGACATCTATGAGAACACCATCAAGCTTATATTTCCTTGCAAAGTCTATATGCGACCGAGCAATTTTCTTTGCATCATTACGATACTCACTAAGGGTATAGCCTTTTTCATCTGCAGCCGCCATAAAACTATGGAGCATTACAGGGGTTGGTGCAACTTGTTTTCCACGTAAGACATTTTGTATTCTTTCATAACCAGTCATAGCTTCAACGCATCCTTTTTACTAAAATCCAAAAGCCTTTCTTGGAAGAAAGGCTTTTGGGATTTCAATCACTCTTCTAGAGATCTTTCCTCGTCATCAATTGCTCTTTATACGAATCAACGTTGACCTTGTTCACCATAATGGTGCCGGCATCATTGAATTCCTTGCTAGGCTTTTTCCCTTCGGTTATGTTCTGATACAGCCAATACGCAGCCTGATAGCCATAATTGAAGAAAGAGGTTACAACCGTGCCATCAATACTACCATCCCTGATCAGATCAAGGGTCTCTGTAATATCATCAACACCGTAGATTCTTACTGATTTCTTAATTCCCATCTCCCTTGCAACTGAAGCTGCGGCAGGACCGGCTTCTGCAGCAAGATTTATTGCCAGGTTAATCCCAGGATAGGCTTTGAACGTGTTCTCCCACTCGGTGGTGGCTTTCATCTTGTCGGATTTTGATTCAGTGATGTTCACAACCTCAAACTTTCCAGGATAAGCGGCAAACACCTTCTTGATAGCATCAATTTGGTCCACTGCAATCTTGTAGTTCAATGCAGCTACCTGGATAGATGCCTTTATGGTTGCTTTCTCACCAAAAGCAGCAAGTACATCTTCATAAATTGCTTGAGCCTGAACAGAAACATCCTTGCCGAAGAAGGCAAGCTGACCAACAGCGTCTATAGGAGAATCAACGACCAAAACAGGAATTCCGGCATCAATGGCAGCCTGGACAGGTGAGGCCGGCACCAATCCTTGGGTAATGATGGCGTCAGCCTTCTGAGCAATAGCTGTCTCTACAAGTTTAGCCATTTCTTCAGGAGAAATACCCTGAGGCCCTACCCAGTCACCCTTGATGTTCAATTCCTGGCAGGCCTGCTCAAAACCATCTTTAGCAATAAGCCATACCGGGTGGGCAAGCAATGGCGAAACGTACACAAAATGTAGTGAATCATCTTTAGCCTTTTCCCTTGCACCTCCAGCAAAAACGCTGGAAACCGCTAGGCAGACAATGAGTAGCACAATCAATCCTTTTCTGAAATTCATAACACACTCCTTATAAAACATTTACTAGTTCTCTACTAGTTATACCCTTGTTAAACCAGGGACGAAGCACGGAGAATCGAAACCTCAGACGCTTCTTCCTTACCCATTTCGGCCTGGACATATCCTTTTCCCAACACGATGAAACGGTCACAAATTGCTAGCAGTTCAGGCAACTCCGATGAGATCATGACGATACTTACACCATTAGACGCCAGATCATTGATGATTTCATAAATCTCTGCTTTGGCCCCTACATCTATACCTCTAGTGGGTTCATCAAGAAACAAGATTTTCAAATCTGTCATGAGCCACTTTGAGAGAATTACCTTTTGTTGATTACCACCAGAGAGACTGGATATCTTTGTCGCTAGTGACGGAGCCTTGATCTGCATCTTGTCATAATATTTCTGTGCTATGGACCGTTCTTTTTTCTCATCGATCAAAAAGCCTTTCCTCAATGAATTAACTATTGTCAGAGTCATATTGTGACAAACGCTCAAACATCCTATTATTCCATTTTTCTTTCTGTCCTCCGTAAGCAACCCAATGCCAAAATGCTTCGCATCTTGAGGAGAATTGATGTGTATCTCCCTTCCCTGCATATAGAACTTTCCACCACTACGGGGAAGACAACCAAAAATAGCTCCCAAGGTTTCAGATCTCCCCGAACCAACCAAACCTGTCAATGCTAGAATTTCGCCTTTGTTCAAAGAAAAACTCACATCCTCGATTATATTCTTCCCTGCTGAGGAAGGATGAGGCACACAAATATGTTCAACTCTGAACACCTCTTCTCCGATATGAGAAGTTCGCTGTGGATACATGATCTCAAGGTCCCTTCCGATCATCTCTTCGATGATTTCACAACTATCGTACCCATCACTGCGAAGATGTTCATTGATATAGTAGCCATCCCGTAAAACCAGCAGACGGTCACATAGCTTGAAAACTTCATCAAGCTTATGGGAAATATAGATGCAGGAAATGCCGTCCTCTTTGAGTTTTTCGATAATCTTCATTAGATTATTTGTCTCGGAAATGGTAAGCACCGAGGTAGGCTCATCAAGGATAAGAATTTTTGGCTCACGGACCAAGGCACGTGCAATACAAACTAATTGTTGCAAAGATGGACTGAGATTACGTGCAGTTGCACTAAGATCAAGACAGACATTGAGGCGCTGCAAAGCTTTTCCGGCAATATGATATGTTTCTTTCCAATCGATGAATCCAAATTTCCTTAGGGGCATCCTGCCCAGGCAGATGTTCTCTGCTACTGAGAGGTCCAATTCGAGGTTGAGTTCCTGGTAGATCATGGCAATCCCATGATTTTCTGAATCCACTGGGTTCATGAAGGTAACTTTTTCTCCACCGACCCTGATTTCTCCTTCTATCTCATTCTGTGGATACAAGCCAGAGAGAATTTTCATCAAAGTAGATTTTCCCGCTCCATTCTCTCCCATCACGGCAAGAATTTCGTTGGCATTCAACTTCATTGATACGTCTTTTAGAGCAACAGTCCCTTGAAAACGCTTTGTAATATGTTCGACTGACAAAACAGGTTGTTTCATGATATACCTATGCCTTTGTCTGATCGGTTGTTGCTCGAAGAGAACTTCTCAACATAAGGTCCCTCTTATATTGATCGAGCATGACAGCCAGAATCAGAATGGTACCAACCACCAGTTGTTGCCAGTACACAGAGATACGCATCAATGTAAGGGAATTGGTCAGCACTTCCATGAACAGGCCACCAAGTATTGCACCAAAAATAGTACCGGCCCCCCCGATGATCGAAGTGCCACCGATGACTGCTCCGCATATGACCGTCAATTCATAGCCTGTACCTACTGCAGCCTCCCCGGAACCGAGGCGCATAGCCATCAGAACACCTGCAAGGGCTGCTAGGGAGGAAGAGATCAAGTACACAAGGAATTTGACACGACCTGTATTTATACCGGAAATCCTTGCTGCTTCTTCATTTCCGCCAACGGCGTAGACGAATCTTCCAAATGGAGAGTGGTTAAGAACCACATGGAAAATATAGGCGATAAGCAACGCTACAACTACGACCAGGGGAACCACGCCAAACAATTTGAGCTGTTCGATCGAGGTGAAGCTTTTAGGAAGCGGATAGACAGGAACACCCTTGGTGATGACCGAGACTAAGCCCCGTGCAGCAAACTGCATACCCAAGGTTGCAATCAAAGGGGGAATCTTCATTTTCACAATGACAAATCCATTGATCAACCCTATGCATGATCCAACAAGAATTCCTGCCAATACAGCAACCATCAAAGGGGCTCCTGCTTGTGAGGCAAGGCCTGAGACAACACCGCCGAGAGCCAATACAGATCCGATGGAAAGGTCAAGTCCTCCAATGATCAAAACAAGCGTCGTCCCTGTTATTGAAATCAGTGCAAATCCTGAAGATCGAAAAATATTAAAGATATTGCCACTGGAAATGAATACTCCATTGACCATTGATACAAATGCGACATATACCACAAGAGCAATAATGACACTGCTCTCTTGACGATGCACAAATTGCGTCCCTAGTGCCTTGATACGTTTGCCTACTGCTATAGATGATTTCACCTATTCCTCCCTTGATGAACACGACCTTGTACAGGTTAGCCGCCCAAAAAAGGATTCTCAATCGAAGAGTTTTGCAAAATCCTGTCTTTTTGTGCACTGAGAAGGTTTTGCCTCAATATACATGTTAGCAGCTAGCTTAATAGGGCTTTAGGCTCTCATGCCTTCATGACACCAAGCGGTGTATAGACTTTATCTATGTATCAGGTATTTGGAATTGTCAGGATATTGTGATACGTACCGATGTGTCTGACTTCAAAACAGGATAGTGGTCCTGTGAAGCTGATAGCTCTGACAATATCTAGACCATTCCAAAAGTATCTGTAAGAAAGAAATCATACAATACCTATAACCTGCAAGGCTTTGAACAGCTATGCTCACTACATACCATTTTGTCATAAGGGGCTTTAGTGCTATCATCTCTATGATTATAGGAGGACCATATGAAAAGGTCTTTGATCAGGTGGTTGGGATTGTTAGGGATTCTGAGTTTCGCTTCATATGCTGCAGCAGTAGTTCTTTCACCCTTGGCCTATCCTGGGTATGATTGGAAAAGCCAGGCTGTCAGTGACTTGAGTGCGGCAAATGCCCCTTCACTTGCCTTGTGGAATCAAGTGAGCAGCCTCTACGTCGTGTGCGGCGTTGTTTCTGTCACACTGGTCTGTGTGTTCATTTCGGGACGCCTGAACACAAGCTTACGCGCAGGTATCTATGTTTTTGCTATCATGAACTGGGTTTCTGCCATTGGGTATGCTGCTTTCCCCCTTTCCTCCAAGGGGTTTGCCGGGACCTTTCAGGATGTCATGCACCTCTATGTGGTGACCTCTTCGGTTGTAATCCTTTCGATCACCTCCCTTATCCTTATCATGGTTGGAGGCTTCAGAAAAAAACAATATACATCCCTGGCAGTTTGGGCGACGCTCGCCCTTGCCTTGATGCTTGCAGGCGCAATTGGCACAGCAACAGCCCCAATAGGGCTGTTTGGTGTTTTCGAACGCTTCAGTGTCTTTTCAGCAGTTGGATTCAATGCCATCCTGGGCTTGTATTTGTTTGGGGGGTTTGGTCATTACAGGGAGAGCAGTCTGTCCACATGAGAGAAAACCTCCAGAAAGCCACTTGCTCTCTGGAGGTTTTTTGAAACTAGAGACTCAACCCTGCAATGGCAGCCCCTATGGTCGGAGAATCATCGATACGTACAAAGGTATAGTAGCGCTTCCTCTCCAACTGCAGGTACTTGTGCAGGTAGTACTCGGTATACTTCTTCAGGTACTCGGTCTTATAGAAGGTCGTCCCGTCGGCATTGATGCAGACAGGGCGCCTCGGGTCCTTGCCCGCTCCACTTTTCAGCACCGTTGCAGCAAGGTTGGCGGCGGTGAGCTTGCCGGCCTTTGCAATGATCGAGTCGATGATGGTCCACAAGGCGATGGCATCGTCCTCGTTGCCTTCGCAACATGCTACCAGGGCATAGCCCTTGTTGAACGGCATCTCCAGGTAGTTGCTCATCACTGTGGTGTTGATGGGAGCCACCTCTTTGAACCTCTGTGCGAAGGTAGAACTGAGAAGGCCCTCCTCGATCGCCTTCTCGATGACTATATTGCTCAAGGGCCCCAGGTATGCGCCGCTGATCATCTTCTCCAGATGATACTGGTCGGGCTGCTTGGTGGAGTCGAAGAAGGCTCGATCCAGGGGACCGGGACAGAAGTCGAAGTTGCCTGACTCGACGTTGATGATCTGACTGCCCTCTGAGAGAGCTATCTTCCCTATCCTTGCATTAGGCTCCACGTAGGCGGTATTGGTCCCTGTTCCCAGGATAAAACCGATGAAGCCGCTATACTCCTTCTCAGAGGAGGCGGCGGTCCCTGCCAGAAGGGTTGCAACGGTATCATTGAGAACCGCCACCTTCTTCTTGGAAACATCGTAGCCGCGACGGGCAAGCTCGGCGAGCAGGTTGGCGCCCACAGGCTTTCCGATCACCTCAGGGGCCTTTATCTCCTTGGAGAACATCAGGGGGATCCCATCATGGTCTTCTGTTATGGTAGCGGCATAGGAGAAGCAGAATCCGATATTGTCACTCTTGTCGATGAGGCGCTCGACCTCATCGGCAAAGGTAGTGAAGAACTGCTTGGCGGTGACCTCGGTCTTGACGCCGGGCATGGAGGTCTTCCTGAAGTCCTCTATGTGGGCTACGCCCTGCTCATCGAAGGTGACCAGACAGGT
This sequence comes from Sphaerochaeta sp., assembly GCA_034007055.1. Lineage (GTDB taxonomy): Bacteria > Spirochaetota > Spirochaetia > Sphaerochaetales > Sphaerochaetaceae > Sphaerochaeta. Next base: position 73,900 of record JAVERP010000004.1, on the reverse strand, counting down.
CCTGAAGTTGGTTCCACCAGCATCCAGGACGATGACGCTCTCCCCTTTCTTCACCTCATCAACAACCTTGGTGTAGGTCGGTATCATCGGTAGGGAGCTTTCGCCTTCCCCTGCAAGGCCTTTTTCCATCTCATCCTTGAACTGGGATAACAACTGCCCCATATCAATGCTCGACGGGCTGACCCTCCACTTGGCAAGAAACGCTTCACTCTTCTCTATGATATCTGTCATACATCCTCCTGGTACTCAAACATACGGAGCATCTCCGTTTATTGTCAGCTCAATGGCCTTGATCTCAAAATACCCCATCACATCGCTTCGGATGACGAACACCCCTTTGACGGCGACAGGCTCACTGACCCTGCGTCCGGTCACCCTCACATCAACGTCCACCCTGATGGGCCTGATACCCCCACTCATCAAGGCCGACCCCATAAGGGATGCGAGGCTGACACCCTCGTCAAAATGGGTGAGGGCCACTCCGTTGAGGATTGCATGGCCCTCCTCCCAGTCGTGCACGGTCAGGTGCTGTAGGGCAATATCATTCAGGGGGCCCTTGGCAGCCCGCATCAGGGCGGAAAAAAAAGACTGGTCAGAGCTCCCCCGGGTCCTTTCAAATACAGCGCGATAGCTGCCAAGGTCAGAATCACTGAAAACCAGGGAGTGCGGAAGGGTCTGCTTTTCGGCAAACATGAGCTTTAGGCCGGCAAGCTCCAGGGGGGGGGTGTTCAAAAACCCCGCCACCGAGGCGATGGTCGAATCTGTTATGGCGGCAAGAGCTACGGTGACATCATTTGCCGTCGGCTTGGCAAACGCACCCAGACAGAGAAACAGGATCATCAAGATGGCTATTGTTCTTTTCATATGCATCGCCTCTCCATAATAAGACACTAAAACAAAGAGAACAACCGAATTGAGAAAAAAGACACACATTGAGTTCTGTGGTATACTGGGGTAATGAACCAAACCTATAAAAAAGGCACCATATTCTGGTACGATCTTGAAACCTTCGGCCTCGACAGCCGCCACGACAGGATAGCTCAATTTGCAGGACAGAGGACAGATTTCGACCTCAATCCCATAGGAGAGCCCATAGTCCTCTACAACAAGATGAGCGACGACTACCTGCCTGACCCGATGTCGTGTCTCATCACCGGCATCACGCCCCAAGAGGTAGACGAGAAAGGGATGTGCGAAAGCGCCCTGATCGAGCGCATCAACAATGAGTTTTCCATCCCCAATACGGTGGTGGCAGGCTTCAACAACATCCGCTTCGATGACGAGTTCATCCGAAACGCCCTCTACCGCAACTTCTTGGACCCCTACAGAAGGGAGTGGGATAACAACTGCTCAAGGTGGGATATCATAGACCTTGTCCGGGCGGCGTATGACCTCAGGCCCGAAGGTGTCGTCTGGCCTCCCAGAAAGGAGGAGACGGGCAACCCCACCTTCCGCCTAACTGCCCTCACCGAATCCAACGGCATACCCCAGGAAGGGGCCCATGATGCCCTGGTGGACGTCAAGGCGACCATAGCCATCGCGCGCCTCATCAAGACTAAGCAGCCCAAGCTCTACTCCTACTACTTCAACCTGCGAAGCAAGGCAAAGGTAAAGGCCCTGGTGGAGACCCCCTTTGGGGACCCTGTGCTCTATACCGCATCCTTCTTCAGCAACAAGGAGGGGTGTTCACGCCTGATCACCCCGATAACCCACCTGAAGGAGAATCCCAACAGCATCCTCTGCTTCGACCTGAGCCGGGACACCACCCCGCTCTTGCAGGCAACAAGCGAGAACATCTTCAAGGTGGATGGTGTATTCACCCTAGCTGTGAACAAGTGCCCCTTTGTCAGTCCTCTCTCGGTGTTGACTGATGAACTTGCCATCAAGTTGGGTCTGGACAAACAAGCGGCCCTTGCAAGGCATCAACAGATCATCAGCCACACAAACCTCCTGATAGTCGGCCGGGAGATCACCGATACCTTTGAATCGGTCAAGGATGTTGATTTCCAGCTGTATGACGGGTTCTTCCCCAATGAGGACCTGAAGCGCTTCACCCTGATCCGCAAGGCAGATCCTAAGGACAAGCTGAAGCTGAACCTCGACTTTGAGGATGAGCGCTGCCCTCAGATGCTCTTCAGGCATGTGGCGAGAAACTGGAGTGAGGTCCTCACCGATGTACAGAAGAGCAAGTGGAGGAGTTTCTGTGCAAACAGAACCCTCAACCCGCCGGGAACGATTAAGATAAACTGGAATTTCTTCAAACGAAAAGTAGAGGAGAACCTGGCAAGCACCTCGGTAAGTGCTGAGGACAAACTGGTGCTTGCCAAGCTGAAGGAGTATGGACAGGCCCTGGAAAAGAGAATCTTCTCCTAGATCAGGCCCATCTCCTTTCCAACTGCAATGAAGGCCTTGACAGCAGCGTCAAGGTCTTCTTTTGTATGGACAGCCGATAGCTGTACGCGGATCCTCGCCTTTCCCTTGGGAACGACAGGAAAGCAGAAGCCAATGACGTAGATCCCCTCATCGAGCAGCTTGTCAGCCATCTCGATAGCCTTGACCTCGTCATAGATCATGACAGGGACGATGGCGGTATCGCCTTTGACCAGGTCAAAGCCGGCTTCCTCCATCTTCTTTCTGAAATAGTGCGCGTTCTTCAGCGTCTGTTCACCTTTGACCGATCCGCCCTCGATCAAATCCAGCACCTTCAGCGTCCCCCCACAGATGGCAGGGGCGAGCGTGTTGGAGAAGAGGTAGGGCCGTGCCCTCTGGCGGTAGAGGTCGATCAGGACCTGGCGCCCGGTGATGCACCCCCCGCTAGCTCCCCCGCAAGCCTTGCCGAAAGTGGTGGTGATGAGATCGACACGCCCTTCCACCTTGCATGCTTCGGGTGTGCCGCGGCCATGCTTGCCGATGTATCCGGTGGCATGGGAGTCATCGACCATAACCAGAGCCCCATAGGTCTCCGCCAGGTCACAGATCTCCTTCAGCTTTGCAATATCACCATCCATGGAGAAAACCCCGTCGGTTGCGATCAGGATCCTTCGTGCTCCTACGGCTTCTATGAGGCAGTCCTGTAGGGCTTGCATGTCGCTATGCTTGTAGCGAAACCGCTTGGCCTTGCACAGGCGTATGCCATCGATGATGGAGGCATGGTTGAGCTCATCGCTGATGACAGCATCCTCTTCACCCAGAAGTGGCTCAAACAATGCTCCGTTAGCATCATAGCAGGAGGAGAAGAGGATGGTGTCGTCCGTCTTGAGAAAGGTGCTGATCCGCCCCTCAAGCTCCTTGTGGATGCCTTGCGTACCACAGATGAACCTCACCGAGGAGAGCCCGAAGCCCCAGCGGTTCATTGCCGCTTTGGCAGCTTCCACAACCTCGATGTTGTCAGCAAGTCCTAGGTAGTTGTTTGCACAGAAGTTGAGCACCCGCTTGGTCCCCACCTCAATGGAGGCGCCCTGACGGCTAGAGAGTACCCTCTCCTTCTTGTCGAGGCCTTCCTTTTTCAGTTGGTCCAGAAATTCACGCAGTTCCTTTTCAATGGCCTTATTCATGGTTCTCCCTCCCTCTGATCGTCTTTAGCATATCAGAAGTCATGACAGCAAGATCGTACTTGGGCTTCCAGTCCCACTCGACGCGTGCTGCATAGTCCTCCATGGCATCCGGCCAGGAGTCGGCTATCGCCTGCTTGACCGGGTCTATGACATACGAGATGGTGAATTCGGGGATGTGGTTGCGGATATAGGCAGCCTGCTCTTCAGGGCAGAAGCTCATGGCGGCAACGTTGAAGGCATTGCGGTGGCGCAGTCTTGCAGGATCAGCTTCCATGATCTGGATGGCAGCCTGGACCGCATCGGGCATGTAAATCATATCCAGGTAGGTATCCCCTCGCAAAAAACAGGTGTACTGCCCTTTTTGCACCGCTTCGTAGTAGATCTCCACCGCATAGTCGGTGGTCCCTCCTCCGGGGGGTGTCAGGTTGCTGATGACCCCCGGGAAGCGGATGCCCCGGGTATCCACATCGTACTTATGGTTATAATAGTCGCAAAGCAGCTCGCCCGCAACCTTGGTAACCCCATAAATTGAGGTGGGACGCTGAATGGTGTCCTGGGGGGTGAACTTCTTGGGAGTTGTTGGGCCGAAGGCTCCGATGGAGGAGGGGGTGAAGACAGCACACCCCTGTTGGCGCGCTATCTCGAGCGTGATCATAAGACCGCCCATGTTGATGTTCCATGCATTGAGCGGATTACGCTCTGCAGTTGCCGACAGGATGGCTGCAAGGTGGTAGATGGTATCGATGTTGTGCTTCTTCACAATCTCAAGGATAGCCTCCCCATCCCTGCAATCGACCTTGTAGAAGGGCCCACCCTGGACAAGGGGCAAGTTGATGTCATCACGGATATCTGTCAGTACAACATTGTCATTGCCATACCGTTTGCGACATTCGTACGCTATTTCAGAACCAAGCTGACCAAGGGATCCTATGATCAATATACGTTTCATACACACCTCCGAAAATGCCTTTCCTTGACAATGGGGCAGAGCAATATTACAATGTACATGTTTAGTATATTAAACTAAATTCACTATGTCAAACTCAATGGAAGGAGTCACCATGGAAACCACCCCTCCTGCAATAGGAAAGAACATACAAAGATTGAGAAACAGCAGAAAGCTTACCCTCAATGTGCTGTCGGAGCGATCGGGGGTCTCAAAGGCCATGCTCAGCCAGATAGAAAGCGACAAGGTCAACCCTACTGTCGCTACCGTGTGGAAGATCGCACGAGGCCTCAATGTCGAGCTCAATGACCTCCTGGATGCGCAAGGCGAACCCAAGAGGGTCTTCGCGGTCAACCCTGCAGGCGATGAGGGCCCCAAGCTGGAGACCCGCGACAAGGGCGTCACCATCAAGATACTCTCCCCCCTGCACATGGTGGAGGACCTGGAGATGTACCTCGTCTCCTTTGACGGACACTCCAAGCTGAAAAGCGAGCCTCACTACCCTGGGACACAGGAGTACCTGACGGTGGTCAAGGGCTCGGTCCTGGTGAAGGTGGGGGACAACACAGCTGAGCTTCGCAAGGGCGACTTCCTTGTCTACCATTGCGACATCGAGCACTCCATAGAAAACCCATCCTCCTCCCAAGTCGCCCAGGTGCATATGGTGGTGAGGTTCTCTCCAGAGAAGCGTTAGTTGCAAGCAAAACGCTACAAACAGAAGAAAGAAGGGAATACAAGAAATTCAAGATATACAGGTATGAGAAAGAGCAAGAGAGAAGAAGAATGGAGAAACCTTCAAAATATCCTCGCTACCCTAGCTAAAACAGCAAAGGTAGTGAGGATATTTTGACAAATCGACCAACACGCTGTATAAAGAGAGAACTACACAAGGAAGGTCCTCATGGCTAAGAAGCGTATCATGGCGTCGTATGGGTTCGGCAAGTTCATCGCGGAGTTTCTTACAGGGGCCTTCGGCTCGATAGTCTTCATGTTCTATGAGACGGAAGTTGGCCTGGCAGCAGGCTATGCTGCCTTGGCCACCATCATCTATTCGCTGTGGAATGCCCTCAACGACCCGGTCATCGGGTATGTGACCAACAAGTGGGCACCCTTATCCAAAAAGCTTGGACGGAGGTTCCCATGGATCATCATCGGTCTGGTCCTTTCCAGCCTCACCTTCTTCCTGATATTTGCTGTCCCCCTGCATTGGAACGCCAAGGAGAATCCTCTTCCTGTGTTTCTGTGGATGGTGCTGACCATCTGTCTCTATGACGGGGCATACTCGCTGTGGGAGGTAAACTACCAGAGTGTCTACCCAGACAAGTTCAGAGACCGCAAAGAGCGCACCGATACCGCTGCCATCGGCACCGGAATCGGTGTGCTCGGCATAGCAGCAGGCTTCATCATCCCTCCCTTGGTGTTTTCCTATGGAGACCGACAAAGCTACATGATCTGTGGCTTGGTAATTGCCGGCATAAGCCTTCTAGGCACCGTTTTAGTCGCTTATGGAGTGTTTGAGACTAAGGAGATGGTCGCCCGGTTTGCCAAGCAGCAACAGGAGAGTGACGCACCATCCTTCTTCCTACAAATGAAACAAGCGCTAAAAGACAGGAACCTCCTCGCCTTTGTGCTTTTTCTCTTCCTCTACCAGAGCGGGACCATGTGCATGACCAGCAGCATCAACTATGTGGTCAAGTATGTCCTGGAATTGGAAAGCAGCCAGGCTACCCCTATCTTTGCAGGCATGCTCATAGGGGCCCTGCTCTCCATCGTCCTGTGGACACAGGTTGCCAAGAAGCTAAAGAACAACCAGCTTATGCTTATCATATGCGCACTTTTCATGACGCTGTTTGCAATACCCCTTACCTTTGTCCAAGGACAGATGGCCTTCATCATAACCATGGCCCTCTGGGGCCTGGGTTTTGGAGGCTTCTGGACCTTCATGAGTCCGGCAATGGCCGATGTGGTGGATAGCATGGTAGTCAAACAACAGCGCCGTGATGACGGGGTGATCCTGGGCATAAGGGCCTTCTTCATGCGCTTCAGCTATGCAAGCCAGGCCGTTGTCTTCTTTGTCGTGCACACCCTCACCAAGTTCGATCCTGATGCGATGACGCCCCTGGCAAAGCTTGGCATCCAGCTCCATATGGGAGTAATACCTGCAGCCTTCTTTCTCACTGGGGCCCTGCTCTTTGCAAAGATGAACCGCCTTACCCCCGCCATGGTGGCAAAGAACCATCTGGCATTGGAGCAAATGGATATATAACCAGACTGAAAGCATTGTATGAGTTGTCCGCTCCTACATGGTGTATACTCATAATACATGCATCTGAAACAAAAAGAAGGGATGGAATGATAAAAAAGATTCTTGTTGCAATAGTTGCCTTGCTCGTGATCATCGGCCTGTTTTTGGGTGGTATGACGCTCCTTGAATACAGACCAAAGGATAGGGAAACTCTGAGCACGATAGGAACTGCTGCCACTGTCCAGGTAGAAACCAACAAAAAGTACTCCATCACCAGTTTCAACATTGGCTATGGGGCTCTTGGAGAAACAGAAGACTTCTTTATGGATGGAGGAAAAAAGATTCGCCCTGAAAACAAATCTATCGTAGAAAACAACCTCCTTCACATAAAGGAAAAATTACAAGATCTAGAGAGTGATTTCTATGTAATCCAGGAGGTTGATGAGGACTCCAAACGATCTTACAACATCAACCAGGTAGATGGGTTGCTTCTTGATACAATGAGCGGAAGCTTTGCCTATAATTTCAAAGTACCCTATGTCCCTTTCCCTTTCCCTCCAATCGGAAAGGTAAACTCCGGCCTTCTCAGCATGGCAAAGTTCATGATACAGGATTCAGAAAGGGTATCACTTCCTAATCCGTTTTCCTGGCCTTTGAGGACAGCTAACCTCAAACGCGCCATGCTCATAACCAGGTATCCTATTCAAGGCAGTGAGAAAGATCTGGTAGTCATCAATTTCCACTTGGAGGCATACGACAGCGGAGAAGGAAAAATAGCTCAGACCAAGCTGCTGTGTGAAATCATATCGAAGGAATACGAAAAGGGAAATTTTGTCATTGCCGCTGGGGATTGGAACCAGACACTGGTAAAAGACCTACAGGTTGATCCTGCCCTGCTTACTGAGTGGACAGCCCCTACTGTTGAATGGACTTGCCTGCCCAAGTGGGAAATGGGTGTAGATCCCAACAATCCTACAAACAGGTCCCTTATCAAGCCATATGTGGGCAATAAGGACAAACTGGCAAAATTCTATATTGATGGATATATTGTATCTCCTAATGTCAAAATCATAGAGACAAAGGTATCTTCCATGGACTTCAAGTATTCAGACCATGAGCCGGTGGTTATGATTTTTATGTTAGTGGCGGATAGACCTGACAGCAACGTAGCAACGCCATGATAATGGCGTGATCTTAGGCACCTGGCATTTGTGCAAGGGGATATCTAGGAGTGCTGAAAGCCTCAAACAATTAGCCCACTGGCAAAATGATACGAATTTGCTAAAATACATATCCATACAATGATGAAGGATATCAATTGACTTCAGAGTCTTAATCCATTATCAAAAAATAGGTTAAGGCCTTAACTTAGGACTGGCGAAAGTCTGGGTCCACCAAAGGCTGGAACATTTCCAGCCGCTTTTTTTTGAGGAGCCTTTACACTGTCCGAATTGAGCATATTCGTAGATTTTCCTTTATATGGGTTAACTCTACCAGAACTTCTAAAGGATTTTCTCCCCGACCTTACCCCATTAAAACATCGTCTTACCACTGCAGAAATCATTTGAGCTTGGATTGGAAAAAATCATAACTGGCTTAGTCTAATTCAGGGTATACCTAGCAAAGCTATGCAAAGCCACCCTAGTTTTGTATACTTGCCAAACCCATTGTAGGAGATACCCATGCTAAGAAAACTGCCCGAATACGAGAAGCAGCTTGCAGATATAGATGCGAAACTCAGCCTTCCTGAGACTATGCAGGACATGAAGATATTCAAGAGCCTCAACCAGGAACGCTCACACCTCGCACCTATTGTCGATGAATTGCAAAACATGCAGAGCCTGCTCACGCAGATCGCTGATGCTGAACAAATCCTGCATGACGAAAGTGATGCAGAGATGCTCGAGATGACGCGTGAAGAGCTCAGCGGCCTCAAGGAAGCCTTTATCGTCTCCCAAAAGAAGACCAAGATGCTGCTCATTCCCCCAGACCCGATGGAAGGCAAGGACATCATCATGGAGATACGCGCTGGCACAGGCGGTGATGAAGCAGCCCTGTTTGCCGCTGACCTCTTCAGGATGTACAGCCACTATGCGGATGAAAAGGGGTGGAAGATAGAGATCCTCAGCTCCAACGAGACCGGAATCGGTGGCTTCAAGGAGCTCATCTTCGGCATAGGCGGCAAGGATGTCTTCGGCTCGCTACGCTGGGAGAGCGGGACACACCGTGTCCAGCGTGTCCCTGAGACCGAAAGCGGAGGCAGGATACATACCTCTGCTGTCACTGTAGCGGTCCTGCCCGAAGCTGAGGAGACCGACATCGAGATCCGAAGCGAAGACCTGAAGACCGACGTCATGCGTTCAAGCGGCCCTGGCGGTCAGAGCGTCAACACCACCGACAGTGCGGTGAGGCTCACCCACCTTCCCACAGGCCTGGTCGTCATCTGCCAGGATGAGAAGAGCCAGATCAAGAACAAGGCAAAGGCCCTCAGGGTCCTGCGCTCGCGCTTATATGATATGGAAGAGGAGAAGAAAAACCGCGAGCGATCCGAAGCCCGCAAGGTCCAGGTAGGGACCGGCGACCGCAGTGGACGGATTCGTACCTACAACTTCCCCCAAAACCGCTTTACCGACCATAGGATCAACCTCACCCTCTACAAGCTTGAACTCATCATGGGTGGACAGCTTGAGGAGGTCATAGATGCAATGAAGGTCGCAGCAGGTGAACTGGCCATCCAGGAAGCCTGATATGGATGATTGTTCCATAGGGCATCTATTTGCTCAGTATGCTAAGGCTCTGCGAGATAGTGGTATAACCGAGACCCCTGAGCTGGAGGCTCGCCTGCTTATCGAGAAAGCCTCCTCCCTCTCCCAAGTCGAGCAGATTATGCATGCTGGCAGGACACTCGAACGTAAGCAGGTGCTCCATGTGCAGAAGATGCTCGACGAACGTCTGGGCTCCCGCCCCATGGCCTACATCCTTGGCTACAAGGAGTTCTACGGAAGGACCTTTGTAGTTGATGAGCGAGTTCTCATCCCTCGCCCCGATACCGAGACACTGGTGGAAGTCGCTCTTTTTCATGCAAGACAACGAGATGGAGAGCTCTCCATCATAGATGTCTGCACAGGAAGCGGGTGCGTAGGGATAACCCTTGCCTGCGAACTCGGCCTTGATGTCCACCTCAGTGACATCTCCTCTGATGCTCTGACTGTGGCCAAGGAGAATGCCCTGATCCTGGTAGGACACCCCCTTCCGACGATTGAAGGTGATCTTCTCTCCCCTCTGTCGGAGAAATATGATATTATCGTCAGCAACCCACCCTATCTCACCGCACCTTGGTGTGATGAGGTCTCAGACGATGTGAAAAGGGAGCCCCGTCTTGCCCTTGAAGGGTTGGGCCTTGATGGCCTTTGCCTTATCAGAAGCCTGGTAAGGCAGAGCACTTCGCACTTACTGGACCAGGGAGCCCTGATGATGGAGTGTGACTACCGCCAGGTAGATGAGGTCAAGGCCCTTATGCTGGCCTTTGGCTTTGAGAGGGTGAAAAGCGAGAGAGACCTGAGCGGAAGAGAGAGAGTGGTATGGGGGATATATAATTGTACGAACAACTGATAGAGCGTTTCATCCAGAAAGCCTTCAAATATCCTAAAGCGGACCAGGAGAAAATCCTTGCGGCCGCAACCTACTCCGCCTCCAAGCACAACAATCAGAAACGGGCCAGTGGGGAGCCCTATCTCATCCACCCCCTTGCTGTGGGTGAGATCCTCATCCAGCTGAAGATGGATGCCGACACCATCATTGCAGGCCTGCTGCACGACACCATAGAGGATACCGATACAACCTATGAGGAGCTGGCAGAACTCTTCGGGCAATCTGTAGCCGACATGGTCGAAAGCGAGACCAAGATCAGCAACCTCAAGGCGATGAGCCGCAGCGTCCAGGAAGCCGAGACCATCAGGAAGATGTTCTTCGCCATGAGCAAGGACATCCGCGTCATCATCATCAAGCTCGCTGACAAGCTGCACAACATGCGCACGCTGCAGCACCTGAAGCCTGAGAGGGCCAAGGAGATAGCGGGGGAGACCCTGGATATCTTCGCCCCCCTGGCAGACCGTCTGGGCATCTCCTGGCTGAAGGACGAGCTTGAGGACCTTTCGCTGAAGATCCTCAAGCCGGACACCTTCCAATACATCCAAGACTACCTGTTGAGCAAGAAGGGCGAGCAGACCGCTTACCTGAACCGCATAGAGAAGAGCATCTACCGCGCATGCGGTGATGCCGCCCTCAGTGATGTCATCGTGACCAGCCGGGCCAAGCACACCTACTCGGTCTACATGAAGATGAAAAAGAGGAAAAAGGAGATCGATGAGATCTTCGACATCCTCGGAGTCAGGATCCTGTGCAACACCCTCACCGAGTGCTACACCATACTGGGGGTCATCCACCGCCTGTGGCCCCCCATAGAGGGACGCTTCAAGGACTACATCGCCATGCCCAAGGCCAACAACTACCAGAGCCTGCATACCACGGTCATGGCCCTTGACGGCAAGCTGATGGAGATTCAGATCCGCACCAAGGAGATGCACTTCACCGCCGAGTACGGCGTTGCCGCCCACTGGACGTACAAGTCCGAAAGCGGCAGTGACGGGGGAACCTGGTCGAAGATGGACAACGACCAGTTCTCCAAGATCATCACCAAGCTGAAGACTTGGTCCAATGAAATTGAGAGCAGCGAGTCCTATATGGAGGACATCAAGGGGGAACTGCTCAAGGATACCATCTATGTATTCACCCCCCAGGGACATATCGTCGAGCTCCCCAAGAACGCCACAGCCCTGGACTTTGCCTACCAGATCCACACCGAGGTAGGCAACCATACCACAGGGGCCAAGGCAGACGGCTCGATCATAGCCCTCAACGCCCCGCTGAAGAACACCCAGGTGATCGAGATCCTCACCTCCCCCAATGCAAGGCCGCGGGTCCAGTGGCTGCGCTATGTACAGACCAGCAGTGCGCGGAAAAAAATCAAGGCGTGGCTGAACAAGTATGATGAGAACATCCTCATAGACAAGGACATCATCGCCAAACGCAAGATCTCCGAAGCGCAGGCAAAGGTCGAGCAGCCACAACCCATCCTCGCCCCTGTTGACGGTGATGAGATCGTGCGCCAGGTAGTCGACCCTTCCCGGATGAAGTTTGTTGTCGGTGATGAGAAGAACATGATGATCAACATAGCCCAGTGCTGCTCGCCGGTCAGAGGGGATGAGATTGTCGGGTACATCAGCCGCGGAAGGGGCATCATCGTCCACAAGAAAGGGTGCCCGAACCTCAAGAACATGAGTGAGATAGTGGACCGCTCGATAGATGTCGAGTGGGAGACCGGATCCCCCACGCTCACCAAACGCTTCAGTGTCTCAAGCAAGCGCACCTACGACCTGTTTGGCGAGATCGAAGGGACTCTGAGGAAGTTCAAGGGTCACCTCATAGAGGGAAGGCTGCATGATGACGAGGAGGGCAAACTGATAGGTACCTTCACCATGGAGGTCCAGCATGAGGATGACTTCAAGAAAATCGTCAAGAACCTGAAGACCATCCCCTCCATCAACTCCATCAGCGAAATCAAGTGATCACTCCCCGAGGACTCTGAGGATCTCCGGTAACAGCTGTTTCTTGCGAGAGAGCACGCCGGGGAGGTTGAAGGTATCCTCAGCCTCCCTTACATAGGCGAGCTTTCTCTCGTAGCCCTGCATCGGTGTCATCAGGAGCATGCTCTGCTCCTTCACCACATCGGTGATGAGGAACATCGCCCAGGAGAGGGCGTAGGCTCGCTTGAGCTGCTCAAGCTCGGCGAGGTACTCCTTCCTATAGTCCTCCAGATCAGAGAGGGTTGTCACCTCCACCTGTCCGATGCCGAACCTGACGCCGAACTCCTCATACTGCTTGAAATCAGATTCAAGCATCTTGCGAGGGTCTTCCTTGGCCAGCGTTGCACCGCTTGCGAACATCGTCTCGCCAAAATCCCTCATTTCAGGGATGTTAGCTATCGCACAGAGATCCTGCACCGCAGTGAAATCCTCAAAGGTAGTGGTGGGGCTCTTGAGCATGATGGTGTCACTGACAATGCCGCTGAGCAACACCTTGGCAACTGTTACAGGGATGGTGACATCATTGCGGACAAAGAGGTTGTAGATGATAGTGCACGTCGAGCCAAGGGGTTCGCACCGTATGTAGATGGGATGGCGTGTCTTCGCCGCCCCAAGGCGGTGATGATCGATGATCTCAACGACCTCAGCCTCCTCAATGCCGGGAACACTCTGCTCTGGCTCATTGTGGTCGACCATGATCAGCTTGGTCTTGGGCTTCTCCAAGAAACACCTTCTGGTTATGAAGCCGACCCATTTCTTACCTGAAAAGATAGGCAGGCCTCGGAACTCACTCTCTGCCAGAATTGCCTTGGCCTCATCGAAGAGCGTATCATCCTGGATGCCCGGAGGATCGTTTTGTATCAGTTGGGTCACCGGGATGGTGAGACGCAGCAGGCGCAGGGACTCTGCAGTGTCCTCCTCGCTGATGAAAACCGTCCCCCTGTAGGAGGAAAAGTCAACAACGGAGGTAAGCCCATGCTCCAAGCCTGTCAGTATGATGGCCGGAATCTGCATTTCGATGGCTTTTCTAATATGGTCTTCCCTATCTCCGACTACCAGTATGGGTTTCTGCTCGACAAGAGCTTCCATATGCTTGCAAAAGATGGTGTACCGCATCGCCCCAACGACGATAGGCGCATCGAAAGAAGACGCCTCCCCTCTCTTGAGGAATGTGCCCCTGAGCACCTTGGGGAAATTCTCGGGAACAAAATGATAGATAGGACGGGTGCCGCTGTTCTCACGCAAGACAAAGCTGCTTACCTCATCGACACTGAGCAACCCCTTGTAGGTAGTCCCCTCCATGATCGGGATGACCGAACTCCGGTTGGTCTTGCCGTAGAAGGAGACCAGGTTGTAGACGGGATCTGTCGTCTGCAGGACTGTATTGGGAATGCGTGTCACACTCGCTACTCGAGCGCGCACATCCTTGATGAAGGCAGGAGGCTGCACACCCAGACGATCGAACTGAGCCTTGGTCGTATCGTTGAGGTTCCCGCACCGTACAGGGATGTAGGTATTGGTCGGGTCGAGCTTATTCTTTAGGTATGCGTAGCTATAGGCTGCGCAAACACTGTCCATATCCGGATTCCGATGTCCACTAATGAGTATATCTGCCACAGGTTGGTTCCTTTGTCTTGGTCATTCTACCGCAGTTATCACCCTAGGGCAACTCACCTTTTGCGGTAGCCAGAAAATGACAAATGCGGTATTCTCACAGGAGGAGGAACCTATGGCTAACGTAGTACTTGCCAATGACCACGGAGCGGTGGAACTGGCCCTGGCATTTGTAAAACATCTCACGGAGAAGGGATATACCGTCAACCATCTCGGTGTCACAACCAGTGATTCGGTCGACTACCCCGACATGGCAGATAAGGCTTGTAAGGAATTCAAGAAGGGCGATTATGCCTTTGGCGTGCTCCTGTGCGGGACTGGTATCGGCATCTCCATCAGTGCGAACAAGATAGACGGGATTCGTTGTGCCCTGCCCCAGAACATCTTTGCTTCTGAGATGGCTAGAAAGCACAATGACGTCAACTTCATAGCATTTGGTGGAAGGATTGAATACTGTGAAGACCCAATTGCCATCCTCGATGCCTTTACCGACGCCTCCTTCGAAGGGGAGCGCCACAAGAGGCGGGTGGATAAGATCATGGCTTTGGAAAATCGCCTCTAGAGATAGTCTCGATAGGTCCCCACCAGGTAGAAGTCATACTTTATCAGGTCGAACAGCACGCTTACCTGACAAGTCAGGAAGTTATATGCCAACGACACGCTAAAGGCACGCTCACGCTTTGCTGAGATGGGGTTCCCCACCACCAGGGGGGTCACGCTCAGCAGGATGTGGGTTGGCAAGAGATATCCGCCCCCAAAGTAGTCCGACACCAGCAGGCCGGCTCCAATGAGGGTGTTGACCCCCAGCCCTGCTACCCTTGTTCCTGTTGAGCGCTGTCCGAGCATGGATTTCTGCAGGAGAACGGCAAAGGTGGTATCCCCAAAGAAATGGGGGACCAAGGCGCTGTTGGCCTGCACATCCAGCTCCCACTGGTCGCTTATGCCCACACTCACCCCCCAGGCCATTTTCAGCTTGCTCGCATCAAAGGAGCTCTCGCCCCAATGAGCAGCCGTTCCCAACGTCAGGCCGAGGTCAAAGGTCCCTGCAAACAGGGAAGCGTTGAACAGTATCAGGACAACAAGGGTAATATACATTTTTCTCATACCGGCCTACTTGAATAAATAGGTGTAGCGAACCAGGTTTATACCCCAGGTGTCCACCGTTCGCGTCCCTATATCCATAACGACATAGAAAGCAAAGAACTCATACCAATAATCCTTCTGGCTGAGCTTGAAAGGGCTGAAGCCGACACTCAACAGGTGTGACGAGTCCTGCAGGTCGAAATGATAGGCAACAGAAATGGCCGGGTCATAGGCCACAATATTGTTTGCAAAGAAATTGAATGGGTGGTCGATGACCCTGAAGAGGTCAGCCGAGATGCCAAGCTCCACATATGGGAACGTCAGCGTCCCGGCCATATCGCTGCCAAACGCCCCCTTGATGTGCACCGAAGGGTTGCCCACAGGCAAGAGCCATGGCTGATAGACAAACGAAAGTTCAACCCCGCCTGAGGAGGCTCCCTCGTCCTGGAGGACACTCTGGCCATACATGCCCAGCCCATAGCCAAAGTTCTTGGCAGACAGGGAGGAGGAGAGCAACACCAAGAGGCCAATGAGCAATATCAGGTTTCGTTTCATCCTAGCCTCCTATCATCCCGAAGGCATACCGGGGCCAGTTTTCAAAACGCCGCCACTTTTCTGACTGTTCCTGTGTTATAGGGAGGGCCTCATCATAGATGGTTGCAAAGTGCTCTTCCATCCTTCCGGCCAGAGCAGGGCTGTCAATTACCAAGGATATCTCATAGGCAAGGGTGAAGGATCGGTAGTTTAGGTTGGTGGACCCGACGACCACATACCTGCTGTCCACTATCATCAGCTTCTCATGAAGTAGCCGCTGACTCTTCGCACTCTCCTTTTCCAGGCGGAGGTCGATGTTCATCGTCAGCAGGTCCTGTGCCATATACTCGATGCCCTTGCGGTTGGAGATCCGGGAGTCAAAGGGGATGACCATCTGTACATCCACCCCACGCTCTGAGGTCCCTCGGAATACGGAAAGCAGGTGCTCGTCAAAGAAAGGCAGGAAAGGCAGGGCCTTCACACTGACCTCAGCCTCCGCAAGCAGCGATCCGAACATACCGGCAAGCTTGTCCGACAGGGGGTACTGGTCGGCATACCAAGCAGTATACTGCTGTTCATCGCTGCCAAAGTCTGCATCCACTGAAAAGGAGTCCCTGCTCACCGTATCCCAGGTCTGCTGATTCCACCAATGGACAAAGCCGTCCAGCATGATGGAGCACAGTTGTGGTGAGGCGAACTCATACATAGTGTCGCGCTGCAGGTCGTCCCCTGCAGTTCCTATGGAGATGTAGTTGAGGTTCATCCCTCCTACCGCCAGGTTCTTGCCGTCGACGATGAGATACTTGCGATGATCGCGAAACAGCATCTTCGGTCCCGCAACCAGCCTTGCGGCAGACATGGGGCTGTACTCCAGCAGGTGAACGCCGCTGTCTCGCAGGAACTTCAGGGGGATCAGATGAAATCGGGTCTCGGTCATGTCGAAGGCGCCGGTGCCATCGACGACAAAGTAGATGCGTACACCCTCTTCAGCCTTTTGGGCGATGAGGGCGTACAGCTCTTCGAGGCAGTCGGAACTGGAGGCAAGAAATGAGGAGATGATAAGGTAATCCTCAGCAGAGCTGACAAGCTCGATCATCCTTTCGCGCCAGAGGTTCCCATCAAAGAAGATGGTGGGATAGGTCATCGATATTTTGGGGATGTCGTAAGCCTCCATCTTCTGCTCCAGGCTCAGTGAGTTGTCCACAGAGGGACCTCGGACCAGATTGGACGTTGAGGTACACCCTGCAAACAAGAAGAGGAGGATGAGCAGACAGAAGAACAGAGTCAAACGTTTCATCAGGACCTCATGGAAGGAAATATAAAGGGATGGGGAAGCAGTTCAGCAAAGGTGTGCACAAGGTGAGTTCCTCCTCCCTTCCCCCCTGCCGCGGCGGTATCAAGCAGATGGACCTCAGTCTCAGGGCGGCTGAACTCCGCAAGGACCTGTAGGCAGAGGGCGCAAGGGGGGGCCGGGGGGGAGTCCTCGCTGACCACAACCAGCAGTTCGACCCCAAGGGAGCCTTCGTTGGCCACGGCATTGAGGACGGCATTGCGCTCGGCACAGATGGCAGCCCCATAGCTGGAGTTCTCCACATTGCATCCGCTGTAGACACGGCTGGTCGCCGCACTGAGCAATGCAGCCCCGACTTTGTAGTCGGAGTACGGCGCATAGGCGTTCTTACGCTTGGAGTAAGCCTCCTTGATCGCCAGATCAAGAAGTTGGGCCTTGGTCTGCATGACGCCTGTTGCAGGCAGGATGCGCCCTGCCCCATACTGCTCCTTTCCGTCATCGGCATGTATCAGTTGGGCAAGCTGTTCGTTGAACATCTCAACAGAGGAGAAATCCTCAAAGCTGTCAAGGGAGGTGACTACAAGGTCGGCCCCCGCCTCGAAGAGGGAGGTGACCACAAAGGTGGTGGTAAGGGCACAGACAAGGCAGCCGGCCTTCTTGCCTGCATGGATGCCGTTGATGGCATCCTCCATCACCAGGCACTCCTGTGTGGGAAGGCCCATGGCAAGGGCCGCCAGCTGATAGATGTCGGGTTCGGGCTTGTTGCGCTTGATCATGGCCCCTGTCACCACAAGGTCGAAATCAGATTCGGAAAGGCCGATGCTCTTGAGGTTGATCGCTACCTTGGCAGGAGCGCCGCTGGTGGCCACTGCAATCTTAAGCCCAGCTTTTCTTGCATTGGATATGAAACGGTGGACGCCCTCAAGGGGGCCCGTCTCCAGGGCATAGTCCTCGTAGAGGGCGAACAGCTCCTTCTTGGCCACATCATAGTCGAGCTCCATCCCATATTTTTCAGCAACCCCGCAAAGAAATCTCTTGTCCCCCGCCCCTATGAAAGGGGTGAAGTCATCTTTCTCGACAGAGAGGCCCAAAGAGGCGAAATATGAGATAGCCGCATGGAGGATGAGGGGTTCGGAATCGATGAGCACCCCGTCCATATCAAAGAGAATTCCCTTAATCATGTATACTCCTTACTGTTCTACTGTATCGAAAAAACCGCTCTCTGACAACAAATGCCCGCCTTGAGAAGGCGTAGGAGGCAAAAAAGAACCATTCGTATGAGAAAAGCACTACAATTGGGATGTAGGTGCAAAACGGCAACACTCCTGTTGCCGTTTTGCTAACCCTTCAAAGCAAGAGAGAACACGCCCCTTGCGGTCAATGCATCACAGTCTTGCCCCTGCCCGGGTCCCCCTGAGGAACAAACTGCCCATTGCCATCAATACCCAGATAGATGCCGTCGCCCATGATGAGCCTGCCCCTGAGGTAGGTCATGACAGGCTTGCCCAGTACGTTAAAGCCTTCATACGGGGTATAGCCGCTAGCGGAGTGGGTGGTTTCAGAGGAGAGCGTCCAAGCCTCGTCAGGATCAAAAACTACCAGGTCGGCATCGGAACCTACCCTCAGCGCCCCCTTCTTGGGATAGAGGCCAAAGGCCTTGGCAGGACCGGTGCTCAGGAGATTGACCACCTGCTGCAGGCCTATCCTGCCACTGTTCATCGCAAAGGTATTCAGCAGCGGCAACATCTCCTCGGTTCCCGGAATGCCAGGCAGTGCGGTACGGCAGTCATCACTTGCACTCTTCTGCTCCTTGGTGAACGAGCAGTGGTCGGTGGCGACCACTTGGACCTCACCATTGAGCAGGGCTTCCTGCAAAGCCTCGTTATCCTCTTTGGTGCGTAGTGGTGGGGTCATCACATAGAGCTTGCCATTGGGCCCCTCCAGCTTGGAACGGTCCAGGAAAAGGTAGTGAGGGGTGGTCTCCACAATGATGCGAACACCCTGTACCCTAAGTTCGCGCACCTGTTCAAGGCCAGCCTTGCTGGAAAGGTGCACCACGTATAGGGGCATCCCCAATTCGCCGGCGATCTCCCCGACAAAACGGATACCTTCAGCCTCAACCTCGCCAGGACGAAGATCTGCAAGGGCTGAGGGTGTATACGGCCCCTTGTACCCTTTGTCGATAGCCTCGATCATGGCATCGTCCTCGCAGTGCACGCTCACCATCATGTCCAGGCGCTTGCACTCGGCAAAGATTGCCTTGAGCTCTTCGCGCTTCTCAATGAGGTAGCCGACCTTGCGATAGGTGGTGAATATCTTGATGACCCTCACCCCGCCCTTCTTGAGCTGCTCGAGCTCACCGGCGATACCCTCGCGGTAGGCATAGACCCCCTGGTGAAGGGAGAAGTCAACAGCCATCTCCTTTTCCATTGCACCGATGCGCTCCCTGCTGCAGGCAGCGAGATCGCCCTTCTTGTCATCATCGGCGAAGTCCACCACACAGGTTACCCCACCAAAGGCCGCGCACTTGCTGCCTTCGGAGAACGAGTCAGCACTCACTGTCCCGCGGCTTACCAGATGATAGTGGGTATGGGCGTCGATGAGACCGGGGAGAATGCACATGCCCTCGACATGTACAATCTCCGTTCCCTCAGGAACATCGCTCTCATCAATCTTATTGGCGATATGCACAATCTTGGAGTCTTCGATCAAGATGTCTGCATGCCTGGTCCACTCGGTATCTACCAGAAGTCCGTTTTGTATAAGTATTCTGTTCATACCTATAAGATACTCCAGTTTCCCAAGCTATGCAAAGCAAAATATGCACCTCTAGTAGCGCAGGTCAGGTTCCTTGATGGCCCTCACCTCATCCAGACGCCCGACCGGGGTGGAATAGGGGGCTCCCTTGAGGTATGCAGGATCCTTCTTAGCGCGTTCCAACAAGGCGATAAGGGAGTCTGCAAAGGCATCGAGTGTCTCCACGCTTTCACTTTCAGTGGGTTCGAACATCAAAGCTTCAGGCACTATCGTGGGGAAGTACATCGTCGGGGGGTGGTACCCCTCATCGATGAGGCCCTTGGCGATGTCCTGGGCGGTGATGCCATACTCCTTTTTCAGATTTTCACAGCTGATGACAAACTCGTGCATGCACGGTCCGCCGTAAGGGATGTCAAAATGCTTCTCCAGCCTCTTCATGAGGTAGTTTGCATTCAGTACAGCGTGGGATGCTGCGGCCCTGATGCCCTCACTGCCCATACGCAGGATATAGACATACGCTCTGAGCAATACAAGGAAGTTACCCCAGAACATGCTCACCTTCCCTATCGAGTGGGGCCTCTCCCAGCTGTAGCTGTAGCCACCATCAGTCAGTTCGATATCGGGCTTGGGCAAAAAAGGCCTCAAGGTATCATTGACCATCACAGGCCCGCTGCCCGGTCCTCCTCCCCCATGGGGGGTGGAGAAGGTCTTGTGCAAGTTGAGGTGCAGCACATCAAAGCCCATATCACCGGGGGTTGCCATCCCCATGATTGCGTTGAGGTTCGCCCCGTCATAGTAGAGCAGGCCCCCACACTCATGCACAGAGGAGGAGATCTCCAGGATGTCCTTCTCAAACAGGCCCAAGGTGTTGGGGTTGGTGAGCATAAGGGCTGCGACTGTGTCGTCAAGCTTGCTCTTCAGGTCCGTAAGGTCCACAAGACCGTCCTTGTTGCTGGCAACAGAGACCACCTCAAAGCCGTTCATCACGGCACTGGCGGGGTTGGTCCCATGGGCGGAGACCGGCACGAGCACCTTGTTGCGAGCAGTGTCCCCCCTTTTTAGGAAGTAGGCCCTGATCATCTTCAGCCCCACATACTCGCCATGGGCACCTGCACAGGGCTGCAGGCTTCCCCAGCTCATCCCTGTGATGGAGGAGAGGTCCTCCAGGAGGTTATACATGATGGAAAGGCACCCTTGGGCGGTAGAGATGTCCTGCAATGGGTGGATGGTCGTAAAGGCGGGAAACTGGGCTATAAGCTCACCTAGTTTCGGGTTGTACTTCATGGTGCATGATCCCAGGGGATAGGGCCCGTTGTCCACACCAAAGGATCGGGTGGAGAGTTTGGTGAAATGACGCACCACGTCCAGCTCCGCAACTTCAGGAAGCCTGGCAGGCTTGACGCGCAACAGGGCGGCGGGCAGTTCAGGCAGGGCCTGCTCAAAACCCCGGGGAAGATCCAAGGGCGGGAAGCAGTAGGCTTTGCGCCCTTTCTTTGATTTGTCGATCAACAGCGGTTCACTCATTTCATCACCCTCCTGGCAGCTGCGAGATAGAGCTCAAGCTCCTCACGGCTGCGTTTTTCGGTCACCGCCACCAACAGGACCAGCTCATCCTTAGGCTCGCGCGTCAGGGCAGAGAGCCTGACTCCGGCAAAGATACCCTCGTTACGAAGCTCCTGCAGGAATTTACGCATCTTCTTGGTGTCGGAAAACCTCAGGGGGAACTCACACCAGAACGGGACATCCCACACAAGGGTCATCCCTGGCAACTGCGCGAGGTGATAGGCGAGGTAGTGGGCCTTCACATAGCTCTGCTTGGCAGCCTCAACCATACCCGACCATCCAAGCGAAGAGAGATGTATGGTGGTCATCAGAGCGGCAAGAGCCTGGTTTGAACAGACATTGCTGCTGGCCTTCTCCCGCTTGATGTGCTGCTCGCGGGCCTGCAGGGTAAGGGTATAGCCGCGTCGTCCCTGCTTGTCCACAGTAGCTCCGACAATGCGCCCTGGGATCTTGCGCATCAGGGCCTTGGTTACAGCCATGTAACCGCAGGAGGGCCCGCCGAAGGCGAGGGGCAGCCCAAGGGCCTGTGTATCGCCGATGGCGATATCAGCTCCCCACTCTGCCGGGCTCTTTTGCATGGCAAGGGAGAGGATGTCGCTGCTGATGGCGAACAGGCTCCCCTTGTCGTGCACCAGGGATGCAACACCGCTATAGTCCTCCAGAAGCCCGTAGCGGTTGGGTGTCTGCACGATCAGGCCGGCGACCTCATCGGTAAGGAGGGCCTCCAGGCCCTTGAGGTCGGTGACACCCTGCCTCTCAGGGATGAGACGGATCTCATTGCCTGTGCCCAGTGACCAGGTTTGGAGCACCTGAAGGACAAAGGGGTGGATGGTTGCCGATACAAGCACGGCCTTCGCCTTGCGCTTGGATCCTATCATGATGGTGGCCGCCTCAGCAGCTGAGTTGGCACCATCATAGAGGGAGGCATTGGAGACATCCATGCCGGTGATCTCGCAGACCATGCTCTGGAACTCATAGATGACCTGCAGCAACCCCTGGCTCATCTCAGCCTGGTAGGGTGTGTAGGCGGTGACAAAGGATGGGAGGCTGGCCAACGTCTGTACGGTGGAAGGGACCAGATGGTCGTAGCAGCCACACCCAAGAAAAGGGATGCCGCTGATGTTTCTCTGCGCAATGGCGGTGATCATCCTCAGCACCTCATCCTCAGTGCGCCCATGGCTTATGGGAACTGAATCACTGAGCAGAAGGTCCTCTGTCAGCGATGCATACAACTCTTCGATCGAACCCACCCCAATGGCTTCCAGCATCTTGTGCCGGTCCTCATCGGTATGGGGTATGTAGGGATAGACCATACGCTCCTCCTCTTTTGTCAGGACAGACCAACGCCGCCAGTTCTCAGGCGGCGCAGGACATTTTTCTATAGGCTTTCAAGAAACTCAGCATACTCGGCGGCATCCAGAAGCGCATCATAGTCACTTGTGGAAAAGGCCCCAAGCACATACAGATAATGCTTGTAGCAGTCGGTATTGACCAGCTCAGGGGAGTCGTCAAGATCCTCATTCACTGCCGTCACTTCGCCTGCGATGGGATTGATGATCGCAGAAGCCGCCTTGACGCTCTCAACTGTCGCAATCTCCTCGTCCTTGCTGAAGGTATCTCCAACGGAGGGCAGTTCGACGTATACAATCTCGCCAAGCTCGTTCTGTGCGTGATCGGTAATGCCAACGTAGGCCTTATCGCCGTCAAGACGGACCCATTCATGGTCCTTGCTGTACTTCAAGACTTCAGGGATGTTACTCATCTCTTACCTCCAAACAGATTCATGCTACCACCACTCTCAAGCCTTGTCGAGGGGGAAAAATTCTTCAAGGAATGCCAAGTCAAGCTCAGGATAGAGTTTGAACCGGGAAACAAGGGCGGCAACCCTCGCTCGCGCTTCCTCTATTGCGGCCTCTTCCGTTACAAATCTGGCTTTGCTCAGGGTTCCTGCATTCGCACCCTTGGAAATGAGGGCAGGGCGAGTATTCTTCAGCACCAAGGCGATGATCGCTGCGATCTCACACATCTCGACGATTCCCATCCCCAAGGTGGTCACCGCAGGGGTACCGATCCTCAGCCCGCTTGTGTACCAGGGCCCGTTGGGGTCAAAGGGAAGGGCGTTGCGGTTGAGGGTAACCCCACATTCACGCAGGGCACTCTCAGCCTGCCGTCCGTTCAGCCCGAAGTGGCGAACATCCAGGAGCATCAGGTGGTTGTCGCTGCCTCCGGTGGCCACGGTGATCCCCTCATCAATGCAAGCCTGGGCAAGGGCGGCGGAGTTTTCAACTATCTTTTGTGCATAGGTGGCAAATGAGGGTTTGAGGGCCTCGGCAAAGGAGACCGCCTTGGCAGCCATCACGTGGGGAAGAGGTCCTCCGATGACCAGGGGACAACCCTTGTCCACACTGTCGGCATACTCGCTTTTACACAGGATCATGCCCCCACGGGGCCCGCGAAGCGTCTTGTGGGTGGTTGTGGTCACCACATCCGCCCAGGGAACAGGATCGAACTCACCGGTAAAGACCTTTCCGGCAACAAGCCCTGCAAAGTGGGCCATGTCGACCATGAAGACGGCTCCTACACCATGGGCGATCTCAGCCATCCGCCTGAAGTCTATCTTTCTTGGATATGCACTGTAGCCTGCAAGCAGGATCAGAGGCCTGATCTCCTTGGCCAGGGCCTCTATCTCGTCGTAGTCGAGCAGCCCTGTCCCCTCATCAACGGAGTAGCTGTATGCATCGAACATCTGTGCCGATACGTTCTGGCGGTATCCGTGCGTCAGGTGCCCACCACTGTAGTAGTCCAATCCGAGGATCTTCTGATTTCCCAGCTTCTCCCTGACACTGTCCCACTGTTCCCGGCTGAGGTCGCTTGGGTTGGTGATGCCAAGCTCTTCAAGCATGGGAACCTGCACTTTTGCATGCAAGATAGCCCAGTAGGCAACCAGATTCGCATCAGCACCACTGTGGGGCTGGACGTATGCATGTTCGGCTCCAAACAGGAGGCAGGCCTTCTCACAGGCGTATGCCTCGATCGCATCCACATTGTCACATCCTGCATAGAAGCGGTGGTATGCATACCCTTCACTGTACTTGTCGGTGAAGAGATTGCCCATGGCCAGCTGTGAATTCAGCGACGAGAAGTTCTCGCTTGCAATGAGTTTCAGGTGTGTTCTCTGGTCCTTAAGCTCGCTCACTATCTTTGCTGCAATTTCAGGTGCCACATCCGCTACTTTTTCCAATGACGCCACGTACGCTACCATACCGGCATCAATGTCCTTTGTCCTCGCCAAATACGCTTTCAATGCTTGTGTTTCAGCCATTTTTCACCTCATGCTGTAGATCTCAATACTCCTATCTTGCCCATCCTATAGCGCTCTGTCAACGTCATAAGACAATTCAATAAAGGGATTTGTAATTTTACAGTTGATTTTTGCCCAAAGGCGTCTTAAACTACATCGGTTGTGTCATTTTTGCAGGAAGCCTGCCACCTTGGCACCATACACCATGGACTACTCGGTAGTTACTACAACACAGGAAACAAAACCAATGGAAAAAACGAACGCTCGAGAAACACTGGGAAGCCGACTAGGCTTCATTTTCCTCTCCGCAGGATGCGCAATCGGCTTGGGAAACGTATGGCGTTTTCCCTACATAACCGGAAGATATGGTGGAGCAGCCTTTGTGCTTTTCTATATCCTGTTCCTCGTCATCCTGGGCCTTCCGGTCATGGTGATGGAGCTCTCCATAGGACGGGCCAGCAAGCAGAACATCGGCCTCACCTTCAAGACGTTGCAACCCAAGGGTAAGAAATGGCATCTCTTTGGCCCTGTTGCCATCATGGGCAACTATGTGCTGATGTTCTTCTACACCACCATCTCCGGGTGGTTGCTCGCCTATCTGTTCCATATGGCAAAAGGTGATTTTGTAGGACTGGACACCGCAGGCGTAGGCGGCTTCTTCGGAAACATGCTCGAATCCCCCCTGATGATGATCTTCTGGATGGTCCTAGCCACGGTTGTGGCCTTCATCCCTGTAGGGAGGGGCTTGCAAAACGGCGTCGAGAAAATAACCAAATACATGATGATGGGCCTTCTCGGTCTCATCGTCATACTCGCCGTCAACAGCATAAGGCTCAAGGGTGGAAGCGAAGGTCTGAAGTTCTACCTCCTGCCCGACTTCGCAAGGATGAAGGAAATCGGCACCTTTGAAGCAATCTATGCGGCCATGGGCCAAGCTTTCTTCACACTCAGCTTGGGTATCGGCAGCATCTCGATCTTCGGCTCCTACATTGGCAAAGAGTACTCCCTTACAGGTGAGGCTGTGCGAATCATCGGATTGGACACCTTCATCGCCCTTGCAAGCGGCCTGATCATATTTCCCGCAGCCTTTGCCTTCGGAGTCCAGCCTGATGCCGGCCCTTCACTGTTGTTCATTACTCTACCCAATATCTTCAACCAGATGGGCGGGGGCAGAATCTGGGGAACGCTGTTCTTCCTGTTCATGAGCTTTGCAGCCCTGAGCACCCTTATCGCAGTATTTGAAAACATCGTCAGCTACTGGATCGACAAGCATGGTGTAAGCAGAAAGAAAGCGACGATCATCAACTGCTTTGTCATCATCGCCCTCTCCCTACCCTGTTTGCTGGGCTTCAACGTACTGTCCCACATCCAGCCTATGGGCCCCGGTTCAGGCATCCTCGACCTTGAGGATTTCATAGTCAGCTCGACCTTGCTTCCCTTTGGTTCGTTGTTCATTACCCTTTTCTGTACATCAAGATACGGTTGGGGATGGGACAACTTCATCAAGGAAGCCGATACCGGCAATGGCTTGAAGTTCCCCAAGGCCCTGAAATACTATTTCAAGTGGATCCTCCCTGCAATTGTCCTTGTACTGTTCCTCAAGGGCTACTGGGATATCTTCTTCAAATAGGCTTATGTTGACAGAAAAGCTGGTAAAGCTTATAATTATTTAGCTTTTAAGCAGATATTTGGAGGGCTTTGTGGCCAAAGAAGAAGCAATTGAAGTGGAAGGCGTCGTTCGCGAAGCACTTCCCAATACGATGTTCCGTGTGGAACTTCAGAACCAGCATGTTATCCTCGCCCATCTTTCGGGAAAGATGCGAAAACACTATATCAGGATTGTTCCTGGTGATACGGTGCGTGTAGCACTCTCTCCCTACGACCTTACCAAAGGTCGGATCATCTATAGGGAAAGGTAAGGACATACAGATACAATAGGCCGATTCTCGACCGAGGGTCGGCTATTTTTGTGTATGCTCAGCGTACTCTTTCCCTTTGCCAACAGGCAACAACTCCTTTTCGTAGCTTGCCACCGCCCAGCAATGCAAAGGGTACAACAAGCAAGCACCTGCTTTGGGGTTCCCAAAGCAGGTGCTTGCTTCTCGTTGTTTTGTATGCCTAAAAACTATTCGATGAACGAGCGGCAATGCTCCCTATTTCTCCTTCAGAATAATCCAGATGGCACCACTGCCCCCATAGATTGCCTTGGGTGTGTAGGCCTGGCTGACAACTCCACTGAGCCTTATGGCACTCAAGGCCGCCTCCCTCAAGAGGGAGAAACCCTTGTCATTGTGCAGACCCTTGCCGGTTATGAGGGAGACCTTCCGAAGGCCCTTCTCTGCACTCTCCTTAAGAAAAGCAGCACAGGCCTCCTCGGCTTCCTGGACCTTCATCCCATGCAGGTCAAGCGTCACCTCAGGCTCCATGGCCCTCAGGGCGGAGACCGAGCGAAAGTTGGGCTTTTCCTCACGCTTTTCCTTCATGGAATTGGCAAGGGCGGTTTTCTCATCGGTGACTTTATTCCACTGTTTGTAGGTATCGGCAAAGGACCAGGAGACACTACTCTCTTTTTTCGCGTCCTCCTCAGCCTTGTCCTGTAGAGCCTGCGCCATCTCCTTGGAAGGACGCAGCTTCTCATCCTTTGGAGGAGGGGCGGCGCTCTTCTGTGTAGGAGCAACGCTACGGTCCTTTTTGGGGGTTACCCCTTCGAACTGGTCCAAGAGCGAGCCGAAGTCCTTTTTGGGTACATACTGCTTGCTCGGCTTGATGGGCTGGACCTTCTTGCTCTCCTGCTCCTTGACCTTCTCGCCATCCCACTCCGAGAGTATCTCAGCAAATGACTTCGCCACCTTGACCGAGCTGTGGCTCTTCATGCGGGCTGTGACGCCCCCCATCTCGCCGGTGGTCTCCCAAGCCTTGAGGATGTCGCCAAAATTGGCATTGGGGTCATACCCCTTGATCAAGGGCTCCTTGCGCTGAGATACTTGTACAGGCGCAGGCTGTTTTTTCTTCTCTATCTTTGGTTCAACTTTCTTTTCTATATTTTTGGGGACGACCTGTTTAATCTCCTCAAAGGGCCGATAGGCATCATCCGCAATAGGAAGACGGCTGTCACCAGCCGTCTCTTGTTTCTTTATCACCACTCGTTTCTTCTTGGCCATTTATACCTCTCGCACGTCCAACAGTTGTGAGACGAACGGCTTGATTATTTCCACTACCTTGCTGATGGAAGCGCCCTGCACCTTGATGGTACAGATGGCATTGGTAGGATCAGTTCCCATGAACGTGCCAAACGTAATGATATCGATTCCTTCTTCGCTGAGGGCCTGGGAGATCTTGGCTATGGTTCCGGGCTTGTCCTCGACGACAAAGGAGACCCTGATGCCAAAGTGCCTGGCCCCGAACAGCTCCAACAGGATCTTGAACATATCGCTCTTGCTGACGATGCCGATGAGCTTATCCCCTTCGAGAACCGGCAGGCACGAGAGGTCCTGGTCGACCATCATGCGGGCCGCCTCCTCAACGGTTGTGTCCTTGTTGATGGTGACGACATTCTTGCTCATCAGTTTCTTTACGGTAAGCTTGCTGAGCAGGTATGCCATCTCATGGATGGACAGACTGCTGGCCGGAGAGGGGGATGCATAGAGAATATCCTTTTCAGTAAGGAGCCCCACAAGCTTCTTGTCCTTATCCAAGACAGGGAGCCTATGCACCTTCTCCTGCTTCATCAGGGTAGAGGCTTCTGAAATTGACATGTCAGGAGTAGCTGTAACAGGGTTGCGAGTCATTCTTCGTTCGATAATCATATGATTCTCCTACCTACCATCTACCAATACTATAAATCAAGAACAAGCTAATATCTAGTCATTATTCGCCCAGATATGCCGCCCTGACCTTTTCGTTCTCCAAAAGGGATGCTGAGGCATCATGAAGGACAATCTTTCCATTTTCCATGACATAGCCCTCTGTCGAAGCCTTCAAGGCCATCCTGGCATTCTGCTCGACAAGGAAGACCGTGACATTGTCCTGCTTGTTGATAAGGTCGATCTTCTCAAAGATGTCCGCTATCACCAGGGGGGCGAGCCCCAAGCCGGGTTCATCGAGCAAGATCATGCGAGGTGCGCTCATCAGAGCCCGAGCGATGGCCATCATCTGTTGCTCCCCTCCGGAGAGCGAGCGCGTCTTCTGCCTTCGGCGGGCGCCGAGAATAGGGAAGAAGTCGTACATAGCCTCCTTGCGCTCGGCAATGAGGCCCTTGTCACGGACCATGAAAGCCCCCATGTCCAGGTTCTCCTCCACACTCATGTCGGCAAACACCCGTCTGCCTTCGGGAACGAGGGCGATGCCCCGGGAGGCGATGATGTCGGTGGTGAGGTTTTTGTTGTGCTTCTTCTTGCCATTGGCACCGACGGTGCGAGCCTTGCAAATTTCCTCGCCGTCGAAGGTAATGGAACCCTCCACCAGAGGCTCCAGGCCCACTATCGCCTTCAGAAGGGTACTCTTGCCACTTCCGTTCGCTCCGATGAGACAGACAATATCGCCTTGGTTCACATGCATGCTCACATTCCGCAAAGCCCTGATGTTCCCATAGGTTACAGAGATATCCTCAATGGTCAGCAGTTCGCTCATGCTTCTTCCTTTCCGAGATAGGCCTCGATTACCTTGGGGTTATGCTTGATCTCCCTAGGAGTCCCCTCTGCAAGCTTCTGGCCATAGTTCAGTACGGTAATGGTATCACAGATGTTCATCACCAGCTTCATGTCGTGCTCGATGAGGACGACCGTTATGCCCAGATCCCTGATCTTGCGGATGATGCTCATCAGGTGTTCGGTCTCCTGTGGATTCATCCCCGCTGCAGGCTCATCCAGGAAGAGCAGCTCAGGCTCAGTTGCCAGGGCCCTGGCAATCTCCAGCTCCCGCTGCTTTCCATAGGGAAGGTTCTTTGCAAGCTCATTCTTGAACGGGCCCATATCAAAGAAATCAAGCCAGGAGTCTGCCTTCTCGTAGATTTCCTGCTCTTCCCTCTTCAGGTATACATAGCTCTTCAGGGCGTTGACAAACCGCCCCTTGGTCTCGCTTGCACCTGTTTTGAAGTGTCGCCCTATCATGACATTCTCCACAACGGAGAGGTCCTTGAAGAGGCGGATGTTCTGGAAGGTACGGGCGATGCCCATACGGCAGATCTTATGGGCAGGGTAGCCGGTGATATCCTTTTTGTTGAAGAAGACACGCCCGCTTGAGGGGTTGTCCAACCCTGTCATGTTGTTGAACAGGGTTGTCTTTCCCGCACCGTTGGGACCTATGAGGCCTGTGATGAGCCCCGCCTCAACGGAGAAGTCAACTTTGTTTACGGCGACTACGCCCCCATATGCCCTGGTCAAGGCTTCAGTTTCCAATATGGTCATCACTTGCCTCCCTTGGAGCCATAGGTACGTTCTTCCCGACCGAGCAGGCCCTGGGGCCTCCAGATCATCATCACCACCAGGATCAGACCAAACAGGATCTGCTTGAACTGAGGGGGGATGACACTGCTGAGTCCGGTCAGCTGAGGGAAGTAGCTGATGAGCTGAATGATGAAGGTTCCAAGGATTGCAGCCTTGAAGTTCCCCATGCCCCCGAGGACCACCATGCACAGGACCATGACCGACACCATGAAGGTGTAGGTCCCTGGGGTGACCGAAAGGGAGAAGACAGCCTGAAGCGAGCCTGCAATGCCGGCTACGGCAGCACCAAGGACAAAGGCGTAGACCTTGTATTTGGTGATGTTGATGCCCATCGACTGGGCCGCGATCTCGTCCTCACGCACTGCGGTAAGGGCGCGTCCCATGCGCGAACGGGCAAGGCGTTGGAAAAGGATGTAGGCAATGATGACAAAGATGGTCACCATCACCAGAAAGGAGTATTTCTTATAGGGGTTGATGGTAAAGCCAAAGATGTCGGGCATCGGAATCTTCTGGATTCCCATAGGCCCGTTGGTCAGCGAATCCCAGTTGTTCAGGATATTGCGCACGATCTCGCCGAATCCCAAGGTCGCGATGGCAAGGTAGTCACCCTTCAGGCGCAAGGTTGGCAGTCCGATGAGCAGGCCGAACAGGGCGCTGATGATGGCGGCCACCGGCAGTGTCGCCCAGAAGGACCAGCCGAACTGAGTTGCCAATATAGCTGTTGCATAGCTGCCGATGGCAAAGAACCCTGCCTGGCAGAGGGAGAGCATCCCCCCATAGCCGGTGATGATATTCTGCCCGATAGCCATCAGGGCATAAATTCCTGTATAGATGAGTATCAAAAGAAAAAAGTTAAACATATTACACCTTCTCCTTTTCGACTTTGCCGAAGAGGCCTTCCGGCTTTACCAGCAGGATTATGATGAGCACGCCAAAGGCAATGGTATCCTTCAAGCCTGAGGGGATGCCCAGGACGGCAACGCCGAAGGTCTCAAGAAGACCGAGCAGGATCCCTCCAAACATAGCCCCCGAGATGTTTCCGATGCCACCGACAACAGCTGCGACAAATGCCTTGAGGCCGGTCATGGTCCCCATGCTGGGGTAGACCTTGAAGTCAAGGGCTATAAGGATGCCACCTACGGCGGCAAGTGCGCTTCCAATGGCAAAGGTCAGGCTGATGACACGGTTCACATTGATGCCCATCAGCATGGCAGTATCCTGGTCCAGGCTGGTGGCACGCATAGCCTTGCCCATTCTCGTCCTGTCGACAAACAGCTTCAAGGCGAGCATCATAACAAGGGAGACTACAAGGATCAGGATCTGGTGCGGAGTTATTATCACCCCGCCCAAGTTTATCGAGCTGTTGTCAAACGGATAGTTGAACTTTCTGGACTGGGTGCCCAGCATCCAAGCTGCGCTGTTGGAAAGGATGAACGACACACCGATTGCACTCAACAGCGGGGCAAGCCTTGTAGCCTTGCGCAGTGGCTTGTAGGCAATGCGCTCGATGGTCATGCCCAAGATGCCACAGGCAGCCATGCTGACAAGCATAGCCAGGAAAAAGGCGATGATCGTCCACAGTCCCAAAGGAGAGTCACCCCTCAAGAGGTCAAAGACAAAAAGCCCGATATACGCCCCCACCATGAGGATATCACCGTGGGCGAAGTTTATGAATTTCAGAATGCCATACACCATAGTGTAACCAAGGGCGATCAAGGCGTAGATGCCCCCCAAAGTCAGGCCATTCATCAGATGTTGGAAAAATTCAGCGGTTCCCACGATGCGCCTCTCCTTACCCATAGAACTGGATAGTACGATAACATGAAAAGACCGGTGTAAACAACACCGGTCCTCCCAATTTCCCTATGACCGGGATACGAACGACTAGTCGATCTGGATCAACTTGCCATCAACAACGGTAAAAGTGCCAAGATATTCGGGTGTGGTCTTGTTTACCTTGTAGACACCCTGGTAAGCAACCAGGTCGCCATTCTCAGCAAAGTTGACAGTACCGCTTACACCAGCATAGTTCTTGGTTGCTGCAACTGCATCACGAACGGCCTTCCTGTCGAACTTGCCACTCTTCTTGTAGACACTGTCCATGGCTGCAAGCAGGATATTGGCACCATCATAGGCATTGGTAGCAAAGGAGTCCGGGCCAACACCATATTTCTTGGTATAATCAGCTACGAACTTGCTGTATGCTGCGCTCTCCTTGACTTTGGCGGGACCGACATAGACAACACCGTCGGTAAAGTTGCCGGCGAGGTTATAGATGTCAGGGTTGGAGAATCCGTCACAGGATACAAAGGGAGTCTTGATGCCAAGCTGCCTTGCCTGCTCGAGAATCTGGGCCATCTCGGCTGTGTAGTTGGGGATGTAGATAGCATCGGGATTAGCAGTCCTGATCTTGGTCAGCTGGGTTTTGAAATCCTTGTCACCGACCTGGCATGCTTCTGCAATGGTAACTTTTCCACCGGCTGCTTCAAAGCTAGCTTTCATGCCTTCATACAGGCCCTGGCTATAGTCATTCTTTGCATAGAGGACACCCATGGTGCGCAGACCAAGCTTCTCGTAGAAATAGTGGCCGGCAACCTCACCCTGAAGACCGTCGGATACGACTGTGCGGAATACATAGTCACCAATGGCTGTGATGTCGGCATGGGTTGCAGAAGGGGAGAGCATGACAATGCCTTCATTCTGGACACGTTCGCCAACAGCAAAGGCTACACCGGTGAAGACAGGACCGACAAGACCGACGATCTTATCAGCAGAAGAGAGCTTCTCAATTGAGGAGAGGCCTTTCTCTACGTTACCTTCAGAGTCTTCGGTGACCAGTACGACAGGAAGTTTCCCACCGAAGCCACCCTTGGCATTGAAGTGATCGACCGCAAGCATGACAGAGTTATTGCTCAGCACACCGTAGTTGGCGTTATCACCGGTCATTGGACCGATAAATCCGATTTTCGGGCTGGAAGCTTCGCCACCACCCTGGGCAAACATAGGAGCAGCAACCAGTGCAAACAGAGCAACAAGAGCTACAAAAACAAACAAGCTTTTTTTCATACTTGGGTACCTCCAAATGTACGAGAACAGGAATGTTAATCATCACTGCAAAGTATAAATTACTTTATACAGGAAAGGGTATAATTATTCAACAATTAACCACCTCAAAAACCCATAAATAGAAAATACCGGGAAAAATCACCCAAAGAAGACCATTTCCACCCCTTTCTTATTCATGGTATACTCTGAAAAACAGTATGCGGAGGCACCTAATGTCAAAAGATAGAAAAATACTTGGAGAGTTCAAGAAGTTCATAACACGCGGCAACGTAATGGATATGGCCGTAGGTATCATCGTAGGGACTGCATTCACCGCAATCGTCAATTCCATGGTCAAGGACATCCTCATGCCCTTTATCGGCCTGATAATCGGGGGCATCAGCTTTGTGGACCTGAAGTTTGTCATTACCGCGGCAACAGAGACAACTGCAGAGGTCGCCATCCGCTACGGGATGTTTATCCAGAAGGTCATTGACTTCCTCATCATCGCACTGGTGGTG
Source organism: Sphaerochaeta sp. (assembly GCA_034007055.1). Taxonomy (GTDB): domain Bacteria; phylum Spirochaetota; class Spirochaetia; order Sphaerochaetales; family Sphaerochaetaceae; genus Sphaerochaeta. The sequence goes on along the minus strand of JAVERP010000004.1, from coordinate 40,357 downwards.
TTCTTCCTTATCCGAAGCATCAACAAGATGCGAGAGCGCCTGGAGGCCAGAGGCAAGGCTGAGCTGAAGGCTGAAGAAGCAATAAAAAAAGCAACCCCTCCCCCAGCGCCTGTCATTGCTGCAGACATCAAGCTGCTGACTGAGATTAGGGATCTATTGGAGAAACAGAAAATCTAACGGGTCTGGCCTATAGTACATCCAAAGATACAAAGAGAAGAAACAGCATCTGGTCATTGCAGTAGCAGTTTCTTCTCTTTTGCTTCATACATACGAAACCAATCTGCAGATCAATTCACTCTCTTGAAATCTATAAAGCCCCGTTCAACATTGGTACTAGTCAGTTGTACCCGAAGAGAGTCCCCTACATCCAAGCCTTTAAAGCCACGGGCCAACCGCCCTTCGAGAGGGGGATCCATGATACGCACCCATGTGCCTTTGGCTGCCGCCCCGGTAACCAGTGCATCAAACTGCTCTCCAACCCTAGGTTCAAGGAGAATCGCTGCTGCAGCCTTAACCATCTTCCTTTCCACTTTATTCGCTGAATTTTCAGCCTCATTGCACTTCTGTGCAAGAGTTCTCAGCTCTTCAACAGTGTATGGGGAAGGGAGGGCAGAAATGGCTGCCTTCAGAATACGCTGGGTTATCAAATCCGGGTAGCGGCGATTCGGAGCCGTCGAGTGTGTATAGTCCTTGACGGCTAGCCCAAAATGACCTTCACCTGCACTACCGGGCATCTGCACAACATAGTCCCCTGACCCCAGAAGCTTTATGACACTCAGCGAGACATCAGGGAACCGAAGGGGGTCCGCCTTTTTCGATGCCACAAGGAACTTCCCCAGTGCTACCGAGTCGGGCTGTGCAGGTAGAGTCGTCCCATGTCCTGAGACTACCGAGACAATACGGTCCCACCTCTTGGGTTTGCTGACAACGCGCCTGAATGACACGTAGCCCATGGACTCAAGATATCGTGCTGTAACGCTATTTGCCGCTATCATGAAGTCCTCTATCATCTCTTTTGCACAGTTGGGGGGATCAGGGACCAGATTGACCAAGGTATCATCGGAAAACACAGGGCTGGCCTCTATGGTCTCCAGGACTAGTGCTCCATGCATGTGCCGAAGAAGCCTCATGTTCTGAGCTACCCCATGTTGGAGGCGCAAACTCTCCTCCATGCCTTTGACAGAGAGGATCTCCTGTGGCATGGGCCCCTTTCCATCCAACCATGCAGCCACGCTATTGTATGAAAGCCTTGCCTTGTTATGCACTATGGCTCGGTAAAATGCTGACCTCAAGACAGTCCCATCTTCGGCAATCTCAATTTCGGTGACCACTGCCAGACGGTCGCATCCAAAATTGAGGGAAGTGATATCCGTCGACAAGGCTTCGGGAAGCATGGGAAATATAGTAGAGGCTGTGTACACCGATGACGTATTCTGCTGTGCGTGCAGATCAATTGCCGAACCTTTGCGAACGAAAGCATCGACATCGGCTATAGCAATGAAAATCTTGACCCTAGAGTTCTCCCCTGCCTCTGCAGCAGTAAGCTGGTCAAGGTCACGTGAGTCATCATTATCGAGAGAACACCAGAGCAGAGGGCGCATATCGACCAATCCTTCATCCTGTGGTAGCTCTGATGGATCGCCTATCTTTTTGAGTTCAGCCAGCACCTCTTTTGAAAAACCAGGAACAAGGCCATACTCAAGCATCGCCTTGTGTGCCAGTTTATCGAGTCGAGTGCGGTCTCGTTGTTCGTTCGCTGCATTCATAGCCTATCCTCCGTTGTAAAAACATGGTGAAGCACGTGCACAAAAAACCAGGTACATCCGGACAGGGTGCCAGGCAATAACCGTATGTCGCGGGCATGTGAGCAAAACCAGGAGAAATGACGGGCTTTCTCCTGTTCATTTGACTAACTGGCTCCATCATAAAGGATTGTCCGGCCCTTTTCCATAGAGTTGGTACAGTTTTGTGTTTTCATCGTAGATCTGTCTGGCAATGGATTCGAAAAGGTGTCATGTTTATCTGGGCAGGTACCAGAAAAATAAAAAAAGGCTGTACAGCAAATCTTCTCATCCCAGACCAAGTAAAGTTCGCCTTCCCCTTGAACACCCTCTCCATTCTTGCTATTATCGTGAACGCATCCGCTCTGATAGCTCAGCTGGATAGAGCACTTCCCTCCTAAGGAAGGGGTCGGGCGTTCGAATCGCCCTCGGGGCAGCAGTAACCCTCACAAGAGAATCTCTTGTGAGGGTTTTTCTTTGACCATAATCTTCAAACCAGCCGATCCTTGCCCTCCAACCATTTGCCTTTATCCCACCATGCCACTATACTTTAAGCAAGAAGGAGTTGGAGCATGAAGGCTACCAGGTATGCACACCGTACCACTCTATTTCTTCCATCCTGCTCTTGCTCCTCATTTTTCCAGGAGGAGACCAGTATGAACAAAATCCATCAGGACCAGACCAAATCAGAAATACAGGACAGTGGCCATCAGCACCACGATCATCATGCCATGATGGTTCAGGATTTCAAGCGAAGATTTTTTCTTTCCCTGATACTCACCATCCCGATACTAGCCCTCTCGCCCATGATCCACTCCTTCATGGGAGTAGACTGGACCTTTGCCGGGTCCAGCTCCATCCTATTCGCCCTATCTACAATCCTGTTCTTCTATGGAGGCAAACCTTTCCTTACCGGAGCATGGGACGAACTGAAGGAGCGCGAGCCCGCTATGATGACCCTCATAGCCTTTGCCATCACCATCGCCTACCTGTACAGCAGTGCAGCTACGTTCTTCCTTGAGGGGCATGACTTCTTCTGGGAGCTGGCCACGCTGGTAGTCATCATGCTTCTGGGGCACTGGATAGAGATGAAGTCTGTCATGGGCGCCTCAAGGGCCTTGGATGAACTGCTCAAGCTCCTGCCCGAAGAGGCTCACCTGATCAGCGAGGACGGATCGGTCGTCGATGTTGTGGTCACTGATCTGGTGGCAGGGGATTCCGTACTGGTAAAGCCCGGGGAGACGATTCCCATCGATGGGGAGATCTTCGAAGGAAGTTCGGAGATCAACGAGGCGATGATAACAGGAGAATCGGTGCCTGTGGCAAAGGGGGAAGGCGATGAGGTAATCGGAGGTTCCCTCAACGGCGATGGCCTGCTTAAGTTCACCGTCAGCAAGGTGGGCGACGATACCTTCCTTTCCCAAGTGAAACGCCTCGTCCAGGAGGCCCAAAGCTCCAAATCAAAGAACCAGCGTTTGGCTGACAGGGCGGCCAAATGGCTGTTCTATATCGCAGCCAGCAGTGGAACCCTTACCTTCATAGCCTGGATGCTCATCCGAGGCGACCTCGCCTTTGCAATTGAGCGGGCGGTGACGGTCATCATCATCTCCTGTCCCCATGCCCTGGGGCTCGCCATCCCGCTCGTCTCCTCCATGTCCACCAGCATCGCAGCCAAGAACGGCTTGCTGATCAGAAACCGCCTTGCCTTTGAAGAGGCACGAAAATTGGATGCTATAGTCTTTGACAAGACAGGCACCCTCACCAAAGGTGAGTTCGGCGTCACCGACATGCACCCCATCGAGGTGACAGAGGAGCGCCTGATGACCATTGCCTACTCAGTGGAGATGCACAGCGAACATCCGATAGCCCAGGGGATTGTCAGAAAGGGTGAGGCTCTCTCCCTCAAGGCCAAGAAGGTCACTGACTATCAGAGCCTTCCCGGCAAGGGCTTGGAAGCGGTCATCGACAAGAAGAAAATTCATGTGGTCAGTCCTGGCTACATGAAAGCTGAAAAGATCTCATTTGACGAAGAGCTGTACGAAAAGCTTGCAAAGCAAGGGAAGACCGTGGTCTTTGTCCTGGAGGATGCAAGCCTATTGGGCTTCATCGCACTGGCCGACCAGCTGCATGACAATGCCCAGGAAGCGATCACCACCATACAGGCCATGGGGGTCGAAACCATCATGCTCACAGGTGACAACCGGAGGGTCGCCTCCTATGTAGGGGGGAAGCTGGGCATAGACACCATCATTGCAGAGGTTCTGCCCGAGGAGAAATCTGAGAAGATCCAGGCCCTGATGAAGGGGGGCAAGCGTGTTGCCATGATAGGGGACGGAGTAAACGACGCCCCTTCCCTGGCGAAGGCAGACCTCGGCATCGCCATTGGAGCCGGAACCGATGTCGCCATCGAGACAGCCGACATCATCCTGGTAAAGAGCAATCCCCTGGACATAGTGAACCTGCTCAAGCTGGCCAAGGCTACCTACTCCAAGATCGTACAGAACCTCATCTGGGCAACGGCCTACAATGTGGTGGCCCTACCCTTGGCTGCCGGGGTCCTCTACAACCAGGGAATCATCATCAGCCCTGCCCTTGGGGCAGCATTGATGTCCCTGAGCACCATCATCGTGGCCATCAACGCGAAGCTGTTGAGGATCAAGTAGGCGCTCCCTACCCAACAAAGAACCGCTACCCTAAGGCAGCGGTTCTTTGTGTTTCCTTTCTTTCGTTCCTGTTCATTCGTTCATAGGTCTATCTGGTCAGTTCAGCAGCGGTCCTTCTTGCCGGAAGTGGAGCATTCGCTACACTGCAATGATGTAGATCTCAATGGCCAGGAGGATCACGATGACCACCACCAGGCTAAAGACAAGCCAGAACTTCTTTCTTCTGCGCTCCATCGCCTTGGCAACTGTGTACACAGGCTTCATCCGCTCTTTTTCCAAAGCCTCTTCACGCAGGCGTTTCTGTCGTGACTCTTCCTTCTTCAGCTCAAGCTCACGCTTCAGATCATTGGCAGCGACCTGCTTCGCCTCTTTTTCCTTCAGGTCGATATAGCACCGGCTGCAGAGAACAAACCCTTCACAGTCAACCAGCTCGTCATAGTAGCTCTCCTCGCACTCAGGGCAGACATAACAGCGCATGAGCTTGCCCTCTTCAACCAGCTTGCACACGACCATCCTATGGGAGACAGGGGCGCGGGCTTCGTCCGAGCTGAAAAGCTTCTTCCACCAGGGCAGCTTGGGAAGCCTGTCGGGCTCCTGTTCCAACCTGTGTGCCAAAGCGACAATTCTCTCACTCAGGCCACGGTCCTGGGTGATGAGCATCAGGTTCTTGCTGTTGCCTATGCTGGCAAACAGCTCGACCAGATGGTCATCGGCGATACCGGTGCTACCGGTGTCACCAATGCGAACCACACCCTTTCGGGCTAAAAAACGAAGCAGGTCGGGTCGAATGGTAGAGCGGACCCGGACCTCCCTGTCCTTTTCGGGATTGTCCTTAAGGCCATGGAGCTCTTCCATGGTCTTCTCAAGGACAAGCAGTTTCTTCTTGCGCCGCTTGAGGATCGGTTCTGCATTGGAAACAAAATGCAAAAACCAGTCCTCCTGGATAATGGGCGCAGTATCCACATAAATTTCATCAAAGGAGCGTAGTTGTTCATCCAACTTAGCCAAATAAGGCTCATTTCCACTTTTAAACCGGGAGAAGTCACCCACCTTGCAGGCGATCACCTCACGATACAGGTCCATATCCTCTGCAGAATTGGAACCTCCAAGATTAATTCCTACGCTCCTGAGAGTGCTGAGCACCTTCTCCTTTTGCATGCGAAACTCGGAACCAAGCACATCTACGGCATTGCCTGATGGTATGGTCGCTTTCCTTCGCTGGGGAGGGCCCTTTCTCAAAAGTTTAGCCATCTCTTCCTATATGTCCTTCTCGCGCTTTGCGCGAATTATTTCTATGGCCTCTTCGAGGGTGAGTGCCTCGATGAGCGCCTCATCCTTCTTGAACTTTGCAGGAAGGGGCACATTGGCCTTGCCTACCTTCAAATAGAAGCCATACCGACCGCTTGCCACAGCAACGGCCTCCTTGTCGAAGTCCCCAAGTTGCCTGACTACAGAAGCAGAGCTTTTGGCACGTCCCGCACCTTTTTTTCCAGCCTTGGGTTTCTCCTCTGCAAGCAGGGCTTGCGCCTCTTCCAAAGTGATGGAGAACAGCTGCTCATCATGGTCGCGCTTGTTCAGGTTCCTGTACTCGCCATTGCACTCGATGAAAGGACCGTACTTGCCCTTGGCAGCCACTATATCATGACCATCCTTGTCCTTGCCCAAAATCCTTGGCAGGCCGAGGTACTTGTTGGCGATGTCCAGGTCATGCTCCAGTGATGCATCGCTCACATATTTTGGGATGCTTGCCCTTTTTGCGTCCTTGCCACTGCCCTCCTGCCAATAAGGGCCAAAACGGCCGGTCATCAGCTGTACGGGTTCCCCTTTCACCACCCCTAGGCCCAACTCTTCCGGTTCAGCCTTCACCTTGCCCTTTGCAATAAGGGCCTGTACCTCCTCATCGGTGATGGTCCCTGGCAACCAGGTAGTGGGAAGTGAAATATACTGACTCTTCCCGTCGACCTCAGGGGCCTGCACATACGGGCCATAGGGGCCGATGAAGATGGGGTTCTCATCGCTGATGTGGGAGAGGACCAAGGTTTTGGATTCGGTCTTGTTGTCCATTTCCATCTGCACCTTGTTCTGGTTCTCAAGCCCATTCTCCCCTAGGAAGAACTCCTTGAGAAAGGCTACCTTGTCCAGTTCGCCATCGGCTATCTGGTCAAGGGCGTTCTCCATATTGGAGGTGAAGTCATAATCGACAAACTGCAGGAAATTATGCTCAAGAAACTGGCAGACTCCAAAGCCGGTAAACGTGGGAGCCAGGGCAGATCCCTCCTTGACCACATACTTGCGGTCCATGAGGGTCTTCAGAATCGTCGCATAGGTAGAAGGGCGCCCGATGCCCCGCTTCTCCAGCTCCTGCACAAGCGAAGCCTCAGTGTAGCGGGCAGGGCTCTTGGTCTGGTGCTCCAGGCTCTCCAAGGAGACCAGGGGACAGATTTCACCCACCGCGAGAGGAGGCAGCAAGGTCTCCTTGTCCTCCAAAGCCGCATCAGGGTCGTCAGAGCCCTCAACATAGGCTCGCATGAAGCCTGGAAATACTATCTGCGTCCCTGAGGCGGAGAACAGGGCGTCCTTTGCCTTGATGGTTACACTGGTGGTCGCCTTCTGGGCGTCTGCCATCTGCGAAGCGAGGGTACGCTTCCAGATCAACTCATAGAGGGCGAGATCCTTGCCGGTAAGGTTGGTCTTCGCAGGAATCATGAAGCTATCACCTGAGGGCCTGATGGCCTCATGCGCCTCCTGGGCACCAGAACTTTTCTTTGCCTTGAAGTACCTGGCGGAGGGGGAGAGATACTCCTTGCCATACAGCTTCTCAACCTGTGTCCGTGCAGCGTTCGTCCCTTCCTGGCTGAGCGAAGGGCTGTCGGTACGCATGTAGGTTATGAAGCCGTTCTCATAGAGTTTCTGCGCGATGCGCATCGTGTCCGAAGCACTGATGCGCAGTTTCTTGATGGCATCCTGCTGCAGCGTACTGGTGGTGAAGGGTATGCTTGGCCTGGTTACAAACGGCTTGCGCTGGATGTCGGCAACCTCGTACGTTGCATCCTGCAGTTGTGCAACAATCTCCTCCACTTTGGCCTTGTCCAGGAGCAGCTTCTTGTCAGCACCCTTGTAGATGCCTGTCACCGAATCAAAGTCCTTCCCTCCTGCAAGGCTCTTGCCCTGGTAGGAGGTCAGCTTTGCCTCATAGCTCTGTTTGGAGGAGGCGAGCAACTCGGCCTTCGCATCGAAGTAGGTGCTCTGCAGGAAGGCTATGCGCTGTCGCTCGCGTTCGACTGTCAGGCGCAAGCCTACCGACTGCACCCGTCCGGCGGAGAGCTTCTTGTTGGCAAGCTTTTTCCACAGCGTGGGCGAAAGGGTGTATCCATAGAGGCGGTCGACCACACGCCTGCCCTCCTGGGCATGCACCAGGTTCTCATTGATGTCCCGACCGCTGGTAAGGGCCTTCTGGATCGCACTTTTGGTGATCTCATGGAATACCATTCTCTGGTAGGGGATCTTTGGCTTCAGCACCTCCACAAGGTGCCAGGAGATGCTCTCCCCTTCACGGTCTTCGTCAGTTGCCAGCAAAAGCCTGTCGGCACCCTTGAGGCTTTTTTTCAGCTCCCTGATCAAAGACTCCTTGCCCTCGACCACCTTATACTCACAAGCAAAATCGTTTTCCACATCAATGGACATATGCTTTTCGGGAAGATCCCGGATATGACCTTTGCTAGCAACGACTGTACATGTCGAAGGAAGAAATTTTGATATCGTCTTCGCCTTTGTCGGCGATTCGACGATGATGAGAACTTTAGAATCATCCATGCAGTGCACTCCTCAATGCCTCGAAACCTTATAGCCTATCACTATATAATGCCGCCTACTGGTTTTGTCAACGCATTATTCTTTGGGAATGTCTGCCAAACTCCCCTTTTGCCTAAAAACAAAGACCCCATTCTCCCCTGGATTGGGAGATGTGAAAATACCGCTGGAAGCCAATCCATCACCGGTATTATGAAATAATACCCTTTTTTCCCCTGCTTCCGAAACCTCAAAAGTCATGGTCGTTTCGGTCTTGAAAGAAAAGATACCCACCTTTGTGGAAACTTTCGTCCGTAAGGAGGCACTTTTCACCTCCATCTCCAAAATCTTCCAACTTTTGGGCTCGATGTTCTTCGTGTTGAGCATCCTGGCGTTGGTGCGATACGTAGTCTCAACCTCCCCATCGCCCATATACTCAAACTGCGGATACTCATCAGAAAAGGGCACCAGCGGAAACAACTTCAGAGCCTTGTCCGGCTGGTCGGGAAAATAGCCATATACCTCAAGACCCCCCTGAGCATCGCGAAGCTCCAGATGCATGCTCTTGCACCTGCCCCTGTTGTCATCCTCGGTGAGGTTCTCCCAAAAGTAGTGGCCTGCCCAACTGGTGGTCCTGACCGGTAACTGCGTAGCGCCAAGCGTCTCATTTGCAGCACCCCTGGCAGCTACAATAGCCATATATCCCCGATTTGAATCCAAGCTCTCCTTGTTGGAACCCAACCTCTGGCTGACAGTCGGGGCCTTCACCCGTTTCATCGGCTGGTTATCCAGATACAGGTCATACCAGACAGCCCCCCTCACCGCATCCCAAGCGATTTCAACCTGGTTGGGATACCTGGCCAGGACACGGACTTCCATGGCTGAAAGAGAGGAGATGAGGACAAACAAAGAGAACATCACCACTATGAGACGTTTCATAAGCACTCCTTCTAAACTCTATCATTCCTGCCATATGCTTGCAAGAGAATTGCAGAGCCGCTACTATCGACACATGAAAATCCAGATTATATCGTGCTGTCTTGAGGAGGGGAACCTCAGTTTCCCCCTTGGAGCGCTCTCAGTGCAGACAGCCATAGAACACCACCCCACCCTCAAGAGCATCGAGTGCACCCTTGGTGCCTACACTCTCGAAGACGACCCCATAGCGGCTGCCACTAGGAGTGTGCAGACAGGAGCCACCCACATCGGGTGTTCGATCTACCTTTGGAACAGGGCATGGTTCGACCAGTTTTCCCAGCATCTGAAGCAAGCATCCCCATCGGTTACGCTGTTTGCCGGCGGTACCGAAGTTACGGCCAATCCGCTGAGCTTCGACCTTGAACTGTACGACTTCCTCACCCTCGGTGAGGGGGAGGAGAGCACAACAGTCGCCCTTTCACAGATGCTTGCACAAGAAGAGGTCCAAGGACGGGGCATCCTGACCAAGGGCAAACCCCTCTCCTACGCATTCCCCCAGGACCTGAGCCTCCTTGACTCTGTTTTCCTTTCGGGCTCGGCAGCCCCTTTCGTAGGACCGGGGGCTTCAGTGCTGTGGGAGATGACCAGGGGCTGCCCCTTCAGCTGCTCCTTCTGCTTCGAATCCAAAGGTATACGGGCTGTGAGGCACTTCAGCTACGAACGCATCGACGAGGAGCTGGAGTATCTGCTTGCCCACCAGGTTGAGGAGGTGTTCATCCTGGACCCTACCTTCAACATGGACAAGAAAAGGACCACCCAGATGCTCACGCTCCTTGTCCAGAAGGCACAGGGGATCCACTTCATCTTCGAGCTGAGGGCCGAGCTCCTGGACGAGGAGCTTGCCGACCTGTTTGCCCAGCTTAACTGCTCGTTGCAGATAGGGTTGCAAAGCTCCAACCCTGCAGTGCTCAAGGCCATCAACAGGCGCTTCGAACCCAGGGTGTTCCAAGAGAAGATAGGCTTGCTCAACAAGCGCGGGATCGTCTTCGGTCTGGACCTTATCATCGGCCTTCCCCATGACTCGTTCTCCCTCTTTTTGAGCAGTCTTGATTTCACTGTTGCGTGCAAGCCCAGCAACATAGACATCTTCGCCCTTTCTCTCCTGCCGGGGACCAGGCTCGCCGATGATGCTGCGAGCCTTGACATCATCCATCAGGAGGATTCGCCCTACACCGTCATATCAACGCCCACCTATCCACAAGAGGATATTGCCAAGGCGCTGAAACTGAAGGATGCCTGTGACCTGCTCTACACAAAAGGTGAGGCGAGCATGTGGATGCACACCCTGTGCGAAGCCGCCCAGTGCTCAGCGAGCACCGTGTTCTCCCACTTTTCCACCTACACTGACTTTCTCAGGAACAACAGACACATTGACCCGACTGAGCTGGATATCTATGAACTGCAGGAGCAGTTTGTCCGTGACCTGCTGAAGAAGCTGAAGCGACAGAAGTATCAGGGGCCGCTACTCTCCTTCATGGAGCTCCACCAAGGTGTTGCCTTCCTGCGGGAAACAGGGGAGAACCCCGTCATCACGATCGGCTACGAGCTTGATGACCTTGCCAAGCTCGATACCATGCACATTGAGAAGTTTGTAGCAAAACACCCCAATCAAAAGCGCCAGACACTGGGCATCATCGAGCATGAGGATGGCTCAATTGGCTTTGTCGATCAAAAACTGTAGCTTTCTCCCTTGCTTGCAAGAGAAAAATCACATACATTAGTGCTAGAAGGAATACCAGTTGACTAAACACAAACAGACACATATCTTGCTTATCCCTCTGATACTCTTGCTGCTTGCCCTGGGCAGTTCGTGTGTAGTCACCGAACAGCTCACGTTCAACGCCAGCGGATACAACAACTCAAAGTACGACTTTACCGTCGAAGACTTCTTTATCGCGGTCCTTGAAGACTTCAGCGAGTTCGCCCCTGAAGAGCAGGACATCTCCCTGATGGACAAAGCCATCGCCGACTTCGACAGGGCCCTGAAGTACAGCAGCACCACCAACAGTGTCACCATGCACAAGCTGACAGACAATGCCTACAGGGGGCAGTTCAACTTCATGGACCTGGACAAGCTGTTCTCCGATCTCGGGGCAGGAAGGGAACAGAGTCTGCTGAAGCAGAGCAACAACACCCTGACCTTCTTTCTCTCAATGGATAACTATGACCAGCTCGTTCCGGTCATCCCCTTCCTTGCAGACGAGAACTTCGAGGCCTTCGGGCCTGTCTACAACCAGGGCTTGAGCGAAAGCGACTACCTGGAGATGATCAGCTTCATGCTTGGCGAGGAGGGACCTCCTGCAATAGAGCTTTCCACCATAACACTGAGGATTGCCACACCAAAGCCAATAAAGAGCTTTAAAAATGGAAAGAAGGTAGGGGCTAACCTCTATGAGTTCAGCTTCCCCCTCATCGATTTCCTGTTGCTAGCAGAACCAATAACCTTCTCGGTGAGCTGGTAGGAGAAGCAAGATACTTGCAACCATTGGGCATCATGAGCAATCTTCTCCCTCCGTCATTAGTATGCTGTTGAGAAAAAGGACTGCATTGTTACCAAGTATTTTCCAAGCAACATTGGCAGATAGCCTCAAAATTACCTTCACAAGCTTATCGTTGTAGATAGAGGCTGCCAAACCAGCAACCATCTACACCTCCATGCCTAGCCTGAGACATGTATATAATCCACTGAGACCAATATCCCATATTATATTTGACTTACCCCGGTAAGTACATTATAAAGAATAGTAGCTTTCGGAAATACCCTAGAAATCTCTATCCACAAAAGACCATGGGAAAATCTAAGGCCTTCACTGAAAGCAACCCTATTGGGTAAAATTGCTTGAAAGCATCACTCCTACATTCTAGCAAATTAAGACAATATATATGTTTACGATATTATTTACAAGGAATATCAATGCAAAAGAATTATTGCAAACCAGTAGTATTACTACTTATGTGCTCACTCTTACTCATACCATATATTTCATGTACAAAGAGTGAGAAACCCTCTCGAGATGCTTTTGATCAGGGAGTTGTTGTAGAATACAAATCAACAATCCACAATGATGGGTCCTTACATGCTCTCGCTGAAGAAGAAATTGCCCCTTTGATGGCAGCTACAGAAGAAAAGAATCTTGACGATATATTGGCAAACCTCATTAAAACAGATATTGATGTGAATGCCAGAAATGGTAATGGGTATACCCCGCTCATGTATGCTGCAGCCACAGAAACCCTCGAAATCCATGATTTTTCAGTATTTCTTAAAGCAGATGCTGATAGGAACGATACCGATAGGTATGCTCCTCTTTTACATGCTTTTTCGACAAAAGACAGTACTATCAAAGTAATAACAGCCCTCATTGAAGCAGGCTCTGATATAAATGCAAAGGATGCATATTACGGGTATACTCCACTAATCCATGCCCTCACAGCAAACAATTCCAATACCGAAATACTATTGGCCCTCATAGATGCAGGTTCTGATGTAAATATGAGAGATGATGATGGATACACCCCTCTTATGCATGCTGTTGCAACAGAGAATCCCAATATTGATGTGATAGTGGCCCTCACTGAAGCAGGAGCTGATGTGAATGCAAAAGATGAGTATGAAGGGTGTACCCCTCTAATCCATGCCCTTTCAGCAAACAATGCCGAAGTAATATCGGCCCTCATTGCAGCGGGCTCTGATGTGCAGGTGAGCGATGATGAGGGAATCACCCCTATTATGTATGCAGCATACTTCAATTCCGAAGCGGTACCACTCCTCATTACGGCAGGTGCTGATGTACAGGCGAGAGATGCTGATGGATACACCCCTCTTATACATGCTGTTACAACATTATATTCCAATGTCGAAGTGGTAGCAGCCCTTATTGCAGCAGGTTCTGATGTGAATGCAAAGGATGAGTATGATGGATACACCCCTCTTATGCATGCTCTTACAGAAAGAGATCCCAATAACGAAATAATATCTGCTCTCGTTGTAGCAGGCGCTGACGTACATATAACAGATGATGAAGGATCGACGCCTCTGATGCTTGCTGTAACAGCAAAAAATCCCAATGCCGGAGTAATATCTGCCCTCATCACAGCAGGCTCTGAGGTGAATATATGTGATGATGAGGGATTAACCCTCCTGATGCTTGCTGTGACAGCAGAGAAACCCAATGTTGATGTAGTATCAGCGCTCATAGATGCAGGTGCAGATGTAAATGCAATACACGATCAAAACGGGTATACCGCTTTGATATACGCCTCTAAAGCTGAAAATGCCAGAATTGAGATTTTGGAGAAACTCATTGAAGCGGGCTCTGATGTGAGTGTGGGGGATCAAGGTGGGATGACACCTTTGATGCACGCGCTGCGAACTGAATGGAGTTATTATGCTAATAGAGATTCACAGGTGTTTAGACCAAATATTGATGTGATAGCAATGTTGATCAAAGCAGGCTCTAATGTGCATGCAAGAGACTATTCAGAAAACACCCCCCTGCTTCTTGCAACAAAACTCAGCTGTAGTATAGAAATATTGGAACTGCTCATACAAGCGGGTTCTGATGTCAATGCAAGCAATTGGCATGGAGACACCCCCTGCAGTATAGCTGTATCCTATGAAAACAATGAAGTATTACAGACACTGATTGCTTCTGGAGCTGACGTAAATACACAAGCTCCTTCTAGACAGTGGTTCTTACAACCTAAAGAAAACATGATTTTTGATTACCGAGGAAATACTGAGGTACTGGAGACACTCATTGAAGCAGGTATCGATGTCAATGCTGAGAAGGAGAGTGGGTACACCCCCCTGATGCAAGCCGCACAAAACTATGATTTGGCAGTGGTAGCGATGTTGCTAGAGGCAGGAGCCGAGGTAAACACGAGAAGTGATACTGGATATACCGCTCTTATGGGTGCTGTTCAAGCAAAAAACCCCGATGTTGCCATAGTAGCATTACTCATCAAAGCTGGCGCAGAAGTACATGCGATAAATTCTTCGGGCAACACGGCTTTGACACTTGCAAGGGAAAAGGATGCAGATGCTGAATTAGTAGGATTGCTTCTTACTGAAGGGGCTGAAGAAAATGTAGAAGGAAAGGCTGGATATACCCCCTTGGATATATTTGAAGCAGCAGCGCAGGGAACTGCCTCGGAAGTAAAACGTGCTATCAGGGAAGGTGGCTCTGTACATAGACAAAATCGTGAAGGGGCGACCCCTCTAATGGTCGCTGTAGCAGAAAACCCTACCGTTGCTGTATGCTTGGCCCTCATAGAAGCAGGATCCAATGTAAATGCCGGAGATTACTATGGGAAGACAACACCTCTTATGTATGCTGTGGCTGCAGAAAACCCTAATGTTGATATAATTTTGGCTCTCATTACAGCAGGCTCTGAGGTGAATGCTAGCGATAATGGGGGAATGACACCTCTGATGTATGCATCATTTTCCAATAACCTTGATGTCGATGTATTCTCTACTCTTATCAGGGCAGGCGCTGAGGTGAATGCACGAGATGATGAGGGAATCACCCCTCTGATGCATGTTGCAAAAGAAAATCCCGTTGCAAATGTACTGTCGGCTCTCATTCAAGCAGGAGCTGAGGTGAATGCGAGAGATGATGAAGGGTATACACCTATGATGCATATGCCTCCATACATATTTAAACACTCAGTTGAAGGCCAGCCTGCTTTCATTCAAACGGAGATTGAAGCAGTGTCTGTCTTGATCAAAGCAGGTTCTGATTTGAATACAAAAGATAATGAGGGGAAAACCTCTCTGATGCATGCAATACGAGGTAGGTTTGGAGAAGATGTCCTACACATGCTCATTGATGCAGGCTCGGATAGCAATGCAAGAGATGATGATGGGTATACCCCTCTTGTACACGCCATCAAAGCAAACTTTACTGATGTAGGGCTGTCAATGCTGATTGATGCAGGCTCTGATGTTAATGCACGAGACTATGAAGGGTTTACACCTCTGATGCACGCCCTAAAAAATAAGTGTGGCGCTACGGCCCTAGCAATTCTACTTGAAGCAGGTGCAAAGACAAACTCAAGGGATACATCTGGAACAACGCCTTTGATGGTTGCATCTAGGTACAATCCCCATGCTGAGGTGATATCGGCTCTGCTTGAAGCAGGTTCCGATGTGAATGTGAAAGATACGAAGGGAAGGACTCCTTTGCTGCTTGCAGCGATGGACAACCCCAATGCTGACGTTACATCTGTACTTATTGGGGCAGGAGCAGACTTGGATACTGCGGATGAAGAAGATTGGACACCCCTGATGTTCGCGGCAAAGCATAATTCCAACGTGGATGTACTGGCGGGTCTTATTGAAAGAGGCGCTGACGTGACTGCCAAAGACAAAGAGGGAATGACCCCTTTGATGCACGCTTCAAAAGCCTCTGACTACCCCAATCCTAATGCCAATATTGAAAAGGTATCCATGCTTCTCAAAGCAGGATCTGATGTGCATGCAAAAAATTATGAGGGGGCAACAACTCTCTTGCATGCAGCAAAATTTACGAGCAATCTTAAAGTGCTAGAACAACTCATTAAAGCAGGTGCTGAGGTTGATGCAAGCGATAAGTATGGATACACCCCACTGATAGAAGCTGCACTATTCAATTCCAATGCAGAGGTTTTATCATTCTTGATTGATGCAGGTGCTGATGTACATGCAAAAACGTCTATTGGGGATACCCCTCTTATGAAAGCTGTTCGTTTTTCCCCTAAAACGGAAAAAATAGACGCACTTATTAGTGCAGGCTCTGACATGAACGTGAAAAATAATGATGGATTCACACCTCTTACCTACGCCCTGAAACACAATACCGAAAAGACTTATTCGGGGATATCCGCACCTGAACTCATTTCTCTGCTGCTTGGAGCAGGTGCCGAGGTGAATACGAAAGGTAGGTACGGATGGAGCCCATTGATGGATGCCCTATCACTCGGCTACAAAACTGATGTGTTGTCACTGTTGATTGAAGCAGGTTCCGATGTGAACGCTAAGACAAATAATGGGGAAACACCTCTTGTTTTTGCTATAAAAAACGATTCCAGCACTGAAGTCTTACAAGTCCTAATTAAGGCTGGAGCTGATGTCAACGAAAAGATGAATAATGGGGAAACACTCTTGATGTTTGCTGTCAGACAGCAGAAAAGTAATCTTGAGCTATTATCACTACTGGTCTCAGCAGGAGCAGATGTGAACGCAAAAAACAACTATGGGTATACGCCACTCTCTCTTGTCCTAGGCTCCAAATACAACGCCAATGCTGAGGTTTTGTCGTTATTCATCGAAGCTGGGGTTGATCTGGATACGAGACATTGGAATGAGTATACCCCTTTGATGATAGCTATAAAAGGCAACTATGATGACAATGAAGAGGTAGTGGCAACCCTCCTTAATGCAGGATCTGATATACACGCACAAGATGAAGCAGGAAACACTCCACTCATGGTTGCAATAGAGGACTACCAAAGTACTGAGATATTGGCTTTACTCCTTGCTGCGGGTTCTGATGTGGATGCAACCAATCAAAAGGAAGAGACAGCCTTGATGCTTGCAGACAAATATGACCGCTATGAGGAGTTGCTGTCATTGATGTAGAGAGATTTTTCCCCCCTGATCGACCAAATCAGGCAAATGCTCACATATCGCTCAGCAGTGAACTCTTGTAGGTATATATTTCCTTTGGGCGACTACTTGCAGAGTTTGTTCATAATTCAATTTGTAGGCTATAACTTTCATGTTAGAGCATAGCACCAGCTAAACGATCCCAAACTTGCCAGATATGTCTGGAAGGCTTGGGATCGTTTAGATTATGTATTAGGACTACTCGCTTGGCGTTTCTAAAGCCTGAAGCTGGAGATTTCTAGATTTCCAGCCCTTACAGATTGAACCTGAAGTGCATGATGTCCCCATCCTTGACGAGGTACTCCTTGCCCTCTATGCGGAGCTTTCCTGCAGTCTTGACCTTCTGCTCAGTCTTGTAGAAGAAGAGGTCCTCACAGTTATAGACCTCTGCCTTGATGAAGCCCTTTTCAAAGTCAGTGTGGATGACTCCAGCTGCCTGAGGGGCCTTGTAGCCTGCACGGAAGGTCCACGCACGGTTCTCGTCAGAGCCTGCAGTAAAAAAGGTGCGCATGCCCAGGGTGTGGTATGCAAGCCGCACAAGGCCGTTCAGGGAGGACTCCTCTAGGCCTACGGCCTCAAGGAAGTCCCTCTTGTCCTCTTCAGTTTCCAACGCTGTGATCTCAGACTCAATCTTGCCACAGATAACAATGACATCTGACCCCTCTTGCTCTGCAATGGCCCGCACTGTCTTCACAAATTCGTTTTCCTCAGAGATGCCATCCTCATCCACATTGCAGACATAGATAACCGGCTTGAGCGTGATGAGGTGAAGATCGTGCAAGGTGGCAAGATCCTCCTCCTCAAGGGCCAGGCTTCGCGCAGGCTTGCCCTCTTCCAGGCAGGCCTTCACTTTTTCCAGCAGAGGCAGGGTCTTTTCGCTCTCCTTCTGCGCCTCCTTGCCCAACCTGCCCTGCTTTGCCTGCTTGTTGTAACGGGTGGTTACCGTCTCCAGGTCAGCGAGGGCAAGCTCGATGTTGATGGTCTCGATGTCGCTTGCAGGGTCGATCCTGTTGTTCACATGGACAATGTCGCCATCTTCAAAGCAACGCACCACGTGGGCGATGACCCCAACCTCCCTGATGGAGGCGAGGAACCTGTTGCCCAGGCCTTCGCCCTTGGAGGCACCGGCTACAAGGCCGGCAATATCGACAAACTCAAAGGTTGCCGGAATGACCCGTTCGGTCGGGATCAACTCGACAATCTTGTCCAGACGAGTATCAGGGACGCTAACGATACCCACGTTGGGATCGATAGTACAAAAAGGATAGTTCGCAACTTCGGCAGGAGCTGCCGTCAAAGCAGAGAAAATTGTCGACTTACCGACGTTGGGCAAGCCAACAATACCGCAATTCAAACCCATACATTAACCTCATATATGCTCAGTGGAGCTAGGTTGGCCAGTGTAGCATATATTGACTTCTCTGGTCACCAGCCCTATAGTTAACACCAATGGAAATCGATACAATCACTGAAACAGAAGATCCCTCAGTCAAGGGAAAACAAATACACGACATAGAGATAGAACGACAGAGGGCAATTTTGCTTGTCCTTGTCCCCGCTACAGAGGATAGGATCCATGCCAAGCACCGCGGCGAGGAGCTCCAGGCCCTGGTAAGCACCATGGGACCTATGACTGTCCACACCCTCACCATACCCCTAAGGGAGCCCAACAGCGCCACCCTCATCGGCAGTGGTAAGGTTGCAGAGGTAAAAACCCTCATAGACACCTATGAGGCGGACATCATTGTCTTTGACCAGGGCATCAGCCCAAGGGTCCAGCGAAACCTGGAGCGTGAGCTTGAGTGCTGCGTCATCGACCGCGACGAGGTCATCCTGCAGATCTTTGCAGACAGGGCTGCTACCAAGGAAGCGAGTCTGCAGATCGAACTTGCCAGGCTTGAGTACTCGCTGCCCCGCCTTACCAGGATGTGGACCGGCCTTTCACGCCAACAAGGCGGAGTGAAAGGAAACAAGGGCAGTGGAGAGCAACAGCTAGAACTTGACCGAAGAAAGGTCAAGGAAAAAATTGCCGTCCTAAAGGAACAGCTGAAGAAAGTCCAGCAACAGCGCCAGGTGCAGCGTTCCCAGAGACAGAACTCCAACGTCCCCCTCGGTGCCATCGTAGGCTATACCAACAGCGGCAAGTCATCGCTGCTCAATGCCCTCTCACAGGCTGGGGTACTGGTGGAGAACAAGCTCTTTGCCACCCTGGACCCCACAACCAGGGCTGTGAAGCTGCCCGGAGGTACTGAGGTCCTTCTCTCCGATACCGTAGGGTTTGTCAGCGACCTCCCCCACAACCTTGTGGACTCCTTCAAAAGCACCCTGGAAGAGGCCAAGTTTGCAGACTTCCTCATCATTGTCTGTGATGCATCACACCCTGACATGATAGGCAGCTACACCACAACGGTACAGGTATTGGAAGAGCTGGGATGCACGGACAAGCCGGCCATCGTCATGATAAACAAGATGGACGCTGTCCATGATGATTTTGCCGTGGCAAGGCTAAAAAGCATGTACAGCCCGACCATAGAGACCTCGGTTCTGAAGGGAGAGGGTATTGATGACCTCCTTACCCAGATCGGGGAGACGCTGCACTCACTGTGCCCCATCAGCTACTATCTCATCCCCGAGAGCCGATACGACCTTATCGCCCACATACGACGATCAGGGCAGGTACTGAGCATCGATTACCGCGATGAAGGGATCTTGGTGGAGACACAGATACTTGAACGCTACCAGAGCCCCCTGGTTGATTTCAAGGTGGCGGGCAAGCAGTAGGGCCCCCTCGATTGCAGCGAAGGGCTCTTGAAAGAAGAGTCAATCCCATTGGATCGGCAGGGTCTTCACGGCCCAAACCCTCCACACCCTTGAAAACAAAGGGTGTGGAGCTCTGTCATACAGAGGTGCAAGCGCACAAGTGCGGTTCATCTTCTGGCGATGGTATCGTCACAAGTCCATCTTTTTTTGTTCTTCTCCCTGCAGGAGATGCAAGCCCTTACCCTATCCAGGGTGAGTGCGCCACCTTGTTGAAATTCATCTATATGGAATCATAATACTATGACTTATTCATGTTTAGATGAATAAATCATAATCATTCATATATTGGTGAATATTTATTTGAAAAATCAAAAAACAGGTGTATAATCATCCCTAAGGGACAAGGAGAGATAGGGTATGGACAATCGCCTCTATATTGCGGTCATTGCTGACATCATAGGATCCAGAAATATCAAGGAGCGCAACACCGTGCAGAAGCACCTTGAGCAGGTTCTTCAGCAGGTCAACGAGACCTACAGCTATGCCATAGCCTCACAGTTCATCATCACACTCGGAGATGAGTTCCAGGGTGTCCTGCACAGTGGGGCGGTGATGATGAGGATACTGGACCGGATACAGCGGGAGATGCATCCGATAGCATTTCGCTTCGGCATCGGAGTGGGAACGCTCAGCGTTGCCCTGCAGGCCGACACCTCCCTTGGCTCGGATGGTTCAGCCTTTCATCTTGCCAGAGCCTGCATCAACGAAGTTCAGGCCCTGGAGAGCAAGAAAGCGGAATCCAAGACCAACATGCTCATCGGCATCGAGGAAAATGAGAACACCTCCGCCCTGCTGAACACGATATTCAAGCTTTCCTGGGCACTGCAAGCCAGCTGGACCCTACGCCAGAGGGAGATCATCGGCTCCCTGCAGCAGTACAATGAGACACAGGCTGAGATTGCAAAGAGGCTTGGCATTGTGCAGTCAAGTGTGCAGAAAAGCCTTGCCAGCAGCCAGTACTACACCTACAAGGAGGCAACCACCATGATAGGACACACCTTGCAGGTGCTCATCAATGAACAGACCTGATACAGTGCGAGCCAGCCTTGATCCTATCGATTCTTGATGCAGGAAGGAACATATGAAAACTATCAAAGTATGTGCAGTGTTGCTTATCCCCCTCCTATTCACCGGGTGCTTGGACATCTTTCACTCCCTGTCCATCCATGATGGAGAGATTGACTTGGCAGTACGGTATACAGTCCAAACAGCGTTGGTGCACATGATCAATGAATTTTCAGATGAGGAAATCGATGTGACCGAGTTGCTGCATGAAGCAGAATCCATCATCCCTGCATATGATGGCTTCTCCCTTGATGTGAAAAAGATAGAGACATCCTTTCATACAGGAGCTGAGGTTCGCATTCGGGGGAGTATGGATAAGGTCAAGGCACACAATGAGCAAGGATTGTTGCTACCGATCAGGAATACTGATCACTATTCCATTCTCATTCCTTCTATGGCAGGTGAGGAGGAGTTGGATTCCATGGCAGCAGTTTTCTTATCAGGTGCGAAATACACCATGCTCATTGATTTGAGTGGTGATTTGCAAGACATCAAAGAAGCCAGATTGAAGTATGACGGCAAGATCATGCATCCCGATGATGAGGATTCTCAAATCTTGGTTAGCATATATGGCTCATCAATGCTCATAGAGATCCCCATGCTCTTCCTTCTGTATGCCCCAGAAAACTTCTCATTGGAATTGTACTGATCATGTTCACGTTTCCTAGAGTCCATGAGGCTTCTTGATAATACAACCTACCTGAGACCATCTAACAAGATAGCCGCCCCACCAGCATATGGTGGGGCGGCTATCCTACAAAGCATCCTAGTTTTTCAAGACTCAGCTGAATCTCCACAGGGCGCCAAGGAATGCACTGAATCCCAAGTCGATGCCCACTACCCCGTTTTCAACAATCTGCAAACCAGGGGCGATACGGATATAGACGTCGATGGGAACTTCCGTAAAGTGGTACATGATGCCAAAGGGGACCAGCACCGCAAAATTGATGTTCTGTCCAGACTCCAGGGGGATTCCCACATTGGCTCCAAGGCCTACGGTCACATCAAAATCTGCCCTGTCGATCCTGAACTCGTTGACCTTGTAGTTGGCAGCCATGTCAAATGAGAGATGGGAGACACCGAAGTTGTTGAGACCGAGGTTTCCGATCACGTCAAAGTCACGGTTGGCCCTGTACTGGAAACCAAGACCTGTGTTGGTCCCCAGGTTGAGGCCAAGGGCGAACTTGCTGTAAGAGGCACTCGAACTCCTGAAGGGAGCTGCGGTAACCGGTACAAGAATCAAGACCAAGAGAACCAAAACGATTGGATATATTCTTTTCTTCATACACGTTTCTCCTTAAGGCAGAGTATTTCTGCCTTTAATGTTCTCCAATATAACATATAAAATCATATCTTACTATAAGGAGACGACCGTCTACGCTTTACCTATCGTATGATATACTGACATACAAGGAGATGGATACTGGCTTTTTTACTGTATCCTAGATACTATACAAAACTAAAGGAAGTGTAAGAAACCATGAACAGACACCTAACCCTAAGAGGAATGATCGTAGGTCTTTTGGGCCTTGTGGTAATAACTGCCAGCTCCATGTATGTGGCCCTTCGCATGGGAGCCCTCCCCTGGCCAACCATATTTGTAACTGTGGTCAGCATGGCAGCACTGCGCAAGGCAAAGAACTCCTCCCTGCAGGAGATCAACGTGACGCACACCATCATGAGTAGCGGCGCCATGGTGGCAGGAGGTCTGGCATTTACCTTACCAGGGCTCTGGATGATAGCCCCCGATGCCTCATTCGCCACCTTGCCACTGATAGTGCTTGCAGTCGTAGGAGCCATACTGGGCACCCTTTTCTCCGCGATCTTCCGTAAGAAACTCATCGAAGAGGAGCAGCTGCCCTATCCTATGGGGCTCGCCTCCTACAATACGCTGCAAGCCAGCGCGAAAGGCGGCCATGGGGCAAAGACGCTCTTTGCATCCATGGGAGGGTCGGTAATCTTCACTGCCCTGCGTGACGGATTCGGAAAGATTCCTGCCCTGCTTACCCTCTTCAAGGGCACCGCCCTGTTCCCTGCCTTCTCCATCTGGGTATCCCCGATGGCCATGGGCATCGGAGCCATCATCGGCCCTCTCTTTGCCCTGATCTGGTTTGGAGGTGCAATCCTTGGCTACTACCTGCTCATTCCCATCGGCCTGGGAACAGGGCTTTTCGCCACCATGGCTGAGGGTGACATCTTCCGCTCCAACCTGGGAATCGGCCTGATGATAGGTACAGGGCTGGGAGTCTTCATCAAGGCGGTCATCTCACGGGCAAAACAGTCCAAGAAACAGACGGAGGCCAAGCAGATGACAGGACGGACAAGGACCATGTTCTTCACCGTCCTCCTCTTTGCGATCATCCTGCTTACAGTAGGGACAGACATCAGCCTCATCGAGGCTGTCATAGTCATCATCGGCATCTACCTCACCACCTACCTCTCAGGGATGCTGACAGGTCAGACAGGCATAAACCCGATGGAGATATTCGGCATACTGGTGCTGCTGGTCGTGCAGCTGTTCTCCCACCCTTCGCTCATCGCCTCCTTCAGCATAGCGGCGGTCACCGCCGTAGCCTGCGGTCTTACCGGGGATGTCATGAACGACTTGAAAAGCGGGTACCTCCTGGGTACAGATACCAGACAGCAGATCCTTGGAGAGGGCATTGGGGGAGTTGTCGGGGCAGTACTCTCTGTGTTTGTCCTGCTGATCATGAAAGCTTCCTTTGGAGGGTTCGGCACACCGGAACTTCCAGCCCCCCAGGCAGCGGCAGTGGCTGCCATGGTAGGAGGGCTCAGCCATGTGCCGGCCTTTATCATCGGGTGCGCCATCGGCACCATCCTCTATCTGAGCAAGCTCCCCTCGGCAACGCTGGGACTGGGAGTCTACCTTCCCATATACATCTCCTCGATCATGGGCTTGGGTGCTGTGCTCTCCTCTCTGATCAAAAAGATTTTCTCCAAAAAATACAGCGCAGAGCGTTTGGGAGAGGAGTCCGGGCTTGTTGCTAGCGGCTTACTCGGAGGTGAAGGCATTACCGGGGTAGCGATCGCTATCATTTCTATGCTGAAATAGGTATACTGGCGCGATGGAACAAGAGAAAAGACTACCCCTATCCCTCTACGGCCTGAGTGCAGAGGACATGACCGAACTACTGGAACTGCCCAAGGCCTTCTACGGAAGACAGATATATGCCTGGCTCATCAAGGGAGTCACCTCCTTCAATGAGATGACAAACCTCCCCAAATATGAGCGGGAGCGCCTGACGGCGCTCATGCCCTCCATCTCATCATCGATGGTTGCCACCACTGAAACCGATGAAACGGGAGCGACCAAATTGGGCATCCGCCTCTATGATGGAGCCATCATAGAGTGCGTCCTGCTTGTGGACAAGAAAGGGCGCCACACTGCGTGCCTTTCCAGCCAGGTTGGGTGTGCCATGGGCTGCACCTTCTGCAGTACCGGTACCATGGGCCTGTTGCGCAACCTTGCAGCAGAGGAGATCATCGAGCAGTACATGCATTTGGTCCGGGTCACTGCACAACCCATCACCCACATAGTCTATATGGGTATGGGCGAGCCCCTTGCCAATATAGCAGCGGTAACCCGCTCCATCAGGTTCTTCCACCAGGAGCAGGGCTTCAACATCAGCCTGCGCAGGATTACCATCAGCACCTGTGGCGTTGTGCCGGGCATCCTCAAGCTTACCGAGCAGAAACTGCCGGTCAAGCTTGCAGTCTCCCTGGTAATTGCAGACAACAAGATCCGTGACAGGATCATGCCGGTAAACCAGAAATGGGACCTCAACGAACTCAAGAGGGCGCTCTTACACTACCAGCGCCTCGGGGGAAAACGAATCACCATCGAGTACTGCCTCTTGCACAATACCAACACCGACGAGGAGTCGGCAAAGAAACTTGCAGGCTATCTGAAGAACCTGGATGCATTCGTAAACCTCATCCCTTGGAATCCTGCACCAGACATGCCCTGGGAGACTCCATCGGAAGAAGAAGTCGAGCGCTTCGCCCACTTCCTAGACCGATGGAATGTTAAATACACGCTACGACGTTCACGGGGACGGGAGATTAACGGAGCTTGTGGTCAGCTTGCAGTACCGCTGAACAAGGGTATGGAGTATGACTTCCTAGACGAGGATGATGAGGACTGACCTTCAAGACCCTAGAAAAATGTGTCCCTATTGACAAGGAACCTCCTGCTTGATTGCAGGAGTTTTCTCATTATGGATACGCAAAATTGACTGTCATTACAGGATTGCTGGCTCAAAACCTGAAGTATCAAGTGCCACCAAACTGAAAAGATTTCAAATAAGCGCCTCCAGATAGGGATACATTACTTTCTCGACCCTACAAATCTTTGCATATTCAAGAATTTTAGCATGCTTGAATTGCATCCTGCTTCTATACAGTTTTAGTGCCTCTAGGGCTATATCCATTCCAATCTTATTACGGAACTTGAAGCAATCTACAAGAGTCTTTTCAATACTATACATGTTAATAGTATCATCTCCCAGCATATGCTCTTCTATACCTGCCTGATAAGAAGGTGAAGAAAATTTATAAAAGCGTGTGGGAGGGTATGTAATAATGGGTGATTTGCTATAGCTTGGTATTGCAACAGAAACTTCATGAGGGATTTGGGTTGTGATCTCATGGAAAGAAAGTGCCGATACAACCCCCTGGAAATCTGAACAAGGACTCCACTATCACGTAGCATATACAATGTTTGGGGATGGATTCCGGCCAGAAGCGCCTCTGAAGGCCTCATCATTCCCCCTGCATCATGTATGATCTGTTTAGCTTTCCCTATAGCATTGCTTGCATATGCATCCATATATAGAGAACAATCAAGTGTTGGGATAGCACCATTTCGTATGATGAAGCCTACCAAACACCAAGCCTTCATTGTACATATAGAGGCTATACCTTCTTCCAGAACGTCTTGCAATCTTTCTTATCGTCAATGTTAAACTGTATGATTTTGGTAAGAAGGGCATAATCTACTGCCATCTCCCATTTGATACGAAACAAGTTTATGGTTTGTGTATATCCAGCTTTGGTTATGTCCTTTGAGAAGAGTTTCATACCTGTAATATCAGGAGAAACAGCAAAATGGTGCTTGGCAACACTGAACCCTATGATAAAGGTGCCATGGTCAGTGAACATCGGCTGATTCCAGGCAATCTTCGGCACAAGGGCAGGGAAGGTCTTATGGACCCAGGTGAAGACCTCTCCTATTCGTTTTCTGTGCTCCTGATCATCTATCGCTGCCAGAAAAGTTTCAAATACTTCCATAATCCCTTCCTATGTACCTAACATATGGTTGCTTCTAAAAGCATAGTGAATTCACCTGGGTTAATACTAGATTAAGACCCTCTGATAAGTGAGCGGCTAAAATATAGTGCAACCAATGCACCTATTAGAGCGACCCCTGCGCCCTGTAACGATAAGGCAAGGTTCCTCTCTGCCCAAAAGCCAAGGACCAGTGTAAGGAGGAGTTCTATGCAGGTGCCCAATAGGGAATTGAGGCTCAAGGATGTAGCGAGATCCGATCCTTCTGAGACCTTTGCGGTGACAGAAAAATATAAAGGTTGGACCAGGGTGGCCCCGATTCGAATCAGGACAGAGCCAAAAATCACTACCACAGAGTCGTGTAGCGAAGAGAGTAGGATAAGCCCGATACAGGCAAGCATGAAGGCACCTACGGTGAGAGGAAACGCCCCAAATCGTGTAACTAGTGGGGCCGAGAGGTAGGAGAGACATGTGGAGGTGATAACCAACAGGAGAAAGGGAAGAGCGAACATGGACAGGGCGATTCCCACCCTCGCATAGCACAGCTGTACCAAAAAGATGGTCACCACCTGATTGACCCCAAACAACACTGCATTGGCACCGACATAGAGCAACAATTTTTTATTGTAAACTAGGGTTGTGACTGTTTTCAGAATACTAATCTTGGGAAGAGAAGATTCATCGGCTACATGGCTCTCACGAGGAAGGCACAGGATGAAGAGCAAGGCAATGAGATGGGTGATAATGGTGAGAAAGGCACTCTGTATGTAAACCTCTCTAAAGAGGGGGAAGATCAGGGCAACTGCAAGCAACCCAAGGAACATACTGCCTTGATAGTGACCCAATTCCTTCTGAGTAGCCTTGCATGTGTGCAAGTATGCTATGTCGACTCCACTGAGGGCGCTGAGAGCAATGGCAAGCAGAATCCGCTCAAATAGGAATATGGAGAAAGTAGTGGCTCCAAAGAAAACGATCTTTGAGATGAACAAGAGTGAAAACGAGACCATCAAGGTACGCCGATACCCTATCCTATCCGCTATATACCCCCAAGGAAGCTCAAGGGCCATCATAAGGACAAGGCTTATGGCCTCGATAACACTCATTTGCCATACGGATATCCCTCTGTTCTGACGGTAAAGGGTCGCTATGGGGGCATAGAAAACCATGCCTGAGAAAAATGCGCTTAGGTTCATCAGAACCAAAGCCCTTTTGTTTGCATTGTGCATAAGAAGCTCCATACATAAGAATGACTGCTACAAAAATAGCAGAAAACGGTGTGAGATGACTGTTTTATTCTTATGTATTAGATGGGGCTATGCATGGACAAAGCTTAGGGCACATACGGTACAAGGGCAAGACTTCAGTCTTGCCCTTGCTCCACATATTCCTATATTTGTATTGGCAGTATTCTTTCTTCTGTCTTGTTTACACCATCTTATAGGTCTCGGCTTAGTTCTCTGCTGTATTGTCCATATGTGCTCTTTTCAATGATCACTCGTGAAAGAAGCACAACCCTACTCCAGAACAGCCCTGATCCTTCTCACCCCGGCAGAATAAGAATACTTATAGCCAGACAGGATGGTGTGCTTCAACAAGTGAGCTATAACCTGAAAAATCAGTATGAGTCGTAACACTACTCACAATCCAACCCGAAAGGTTCTGATTAAAAGTAGTTGCGCCATAAAACATAGAATCCATATTCTGTACATTGCCGACATCCCAGCTTGAGATATCTTGGTTAAAACGTTGCGCACCATAGAACATGAAATTCATACACGTGACACTACTCACAACCCAGCTTCCTATATTTTGATTGAACAAATCTGCACTCCTAAACATATTGTCCATTGCTCTGACACTACTCACAACCCAGCTTCCTATATTACCGTTAAATTTATATGCATTGCTGAACATAGAACTCATATAGATAACCTTGCTTACATTCCAGCTTGCAATATCTCCATTGAATAGAATTGCTTTTTTGAACATATCACTCATATTCGTGACATTGCTCACATCCCAATCCACAAGGTCTTGGTTGAATACAGCAGCATCAAAGAACATGGAGCTCATATTTGTGACTTTGCCCACATCCCAAGTGGAGATATCATTATTGAAGAGATCTGTGTGTGCAAACATAGAGCTCATATCTGTAACGTTATTCACTTTCCAGTTAGAAATATCTCCCTTGAAGAGGGGTGTGTATGCGAACATTGAGCCCATGTCCGTTACATTGCTCACCTTATCCCCCCAGCTTACAAGATCCTGGTTGAAGCATCGGGCATCCCTAAACATAGAATTCATATTTGTGACACTACTTACGTTCCAGCTTGAGATATCCTGATTGAAGGCATCTACTCCCTCAAACATAGAGCTCATATCTGTAACCTTACTCACATCCCAGTTGGAGATAATACCATTGAATGCATCAGCATCCTCGAACATAGAACTCATATCTGTGACACTACTCACGTTCCAGCTTGAGATATCTCCATTGAAGGCTTCTGCACCCTCGAACATAGAGCTCATGTTCGTAACACTGCTCACATCCCAGTTTGAAATAACCTGATCGAAGGTTGTTTTACCTAAGAATAATGAACTCATATCAGTTATTAGAGAAGTATCCACGAATGAGACATCCTCATCGTTTTCGAT
Organism: Sphaerochaeta sp.; assembly: GCA_034007055.1. GTDB lineage: Bacteria > Spirochaetota > Spirochaetia > Sphaerochaetales > Sphaerochaetaceae > Sphaerochaeta. Next base: position 11,648 of record JAVERP010000004.1, on the reverse strand, counting down.
CATTGCTAGCAGCACATCCCGAGTTATAGGTTCAATGACCCACTTTGCATACAGCGTCTTACTCGAAGTTCCCATGGTATATGTGCCCAGATCAGCATATGCTACATCGCCGGTGCTGGTTGTTGCCCATCCAGCAAATCCATACCCATTTCGTATGAAGATATTTCCAGGCAGTGTGGTCACTTCTTCAGTGAGCAGGGGCATTGGAGTCATAGTCCCACTGCCGTCATTTGCATCAAAACTCAGCGTCTGTGAACCTGGGTTCCACTTGGCATAGAGGGTCGTATCTTTTGTTATGGGTATAGAAAAATCCCATACAGGAGCTAAGGCATCCTCAGATGCATACCAACCAGCAAATACATACCCTGTCTTTATCGGATCATCAGCAGGTCGCGTCGATTTTCCTTCCTCTTGCACTGTTTGGGAAGTAACTGTAGTACCCCCCTTAGAGTCAAATGCAACAGAATATATCGGTAGCTCCATCTTACAGCCAAGCAGGTTGACCAGCAAGAAGACAATTGCACATCCCAGAACTACCACAGCACTCTTTTTTTTCATCAATTACTCCTAGTAATCGTGGCTGTTCCATATTGGAATCAGAGCCACTCTTCTTTGTTCACATATAAAACTCATCAAAAAACCCATATCATGCCCATTATTGCAGAAGACATCACGTTACCTAACACTGTCGAAGGTCTAAAGCCATGCTTCTTGGATACTTTCAGAACCTGAAGACCTGTAATAAATCTTTTTTAGCATACACAGAACAACCAGCAAATGGCTAAAAACAAGGAGAAATAGGATTGGTCATAGTATTTTGTTGAAAGTATGTATAACCACAGTTTAGAGCAGACAAACCATAAGGGCAAGACTCTTGTCTTGCCCTTGCTTCCGTATCACTATGTTTGTATGCTCTGTACTCTTATTTCTGTCTTCTATCAATGATACCGTTGAAAGAGGCACCTAACCCCTACTCCAGAACAGCCCTGATCCTTCTCACCCCGGCAGAGGAGGACTGCTCCTTCTGAATCTTGAAGTGGCCCATGGTGGATGTATTCTCCACATGGGGCCCACCACAGACTTCCTTGGAGTAATCTCCAATTGAGTAGACCTTCACCTGCTCACCATACTTGCTCTCAAAAAATGCAATAGCCCCACCTTCCTTGGCCTCTTCTATGGTCATGCTCTCAACGGCGATTGGAAGATTGCGCTCTATCTGGGCATTGACCATGTCCTCAACCTGCTGGATTTCCTCTTTGGTCATTGGTGCAGGATGGGTAAAGTCAAAGCGAAGGCGGTCGACGGTGATGTTGGAGCCTTTCTGGCCAACATGGTCGCCCAATACGGTGATCAATGCCTTATGCAGCAGGTGGGTTGCCGTATGCAAAGCGGTGGTCTTGTCACTATGGTCGGCCAAGCCACCCTTGAACTGGTGTTCAGCACCACTGCGGCTTATTTCCTGATGCTTCTCAAACGCTGCCTTGAAACCCTCCTCATCTACGGTGAAGCCATGCTCCTTGGCAAGTTCACGGGTGAGCTCAACAGGGAAGCCATAGGTATCATAGAGCTTGAAGGCGGTCCTGCCGCTCAGTTGGCGGGAGGAGCCCTTCAACAGGTTAGGGAGCATCTTCTCAAACTCGCGTTCGCCCTTGATCAGGGTCTCGGAGAATTTGGTCTCTTCAGCAGCAAGCTCCTGAAGGATAAAAGCCTTGTTCTCCTGGAGTTCAGGATAAGGTTCGCTATAGAGGCCAAACACAACCTGAGCAAGCTCCCCTAGGAACGAGCCTTCGATACCTAGCTTGTTACCATGACGTACAGCACGTCTGATAAGCCTTCTGAGAATATAGCCCTGTCCCACATTGGAAGGAGCCATTCCCTTGGGGTCGCCAAGGATAAAGACGCTGGTACGCACATGGTCAGCAAGGATACGGATAGACATATCCACATCCTCATCGTTGCCATATACTTTACCACTGAGCTTCTCTATGGCAGCAATGATGGGAGCAAAGACCTCAGTCTCGTAGACTGACTTCTTGCCCTGCAGGATGGCGATGGTGCGTTCGATACCCATTCCGGTATCTACACACTTTCTTTCCATCTCGGAGTAAGTGCCATCGGCATTCTTCTTATAGCCCATGAACACATCGTTCCAAATTTCAAAATACTTGCCGCAATGACAGCCGGGACGACAATCGGGCCCACAGGAAGGACGACCTGTGTCCATGAACATCTCGCTGTCAGGCCCGCAAGGGCCGGTCTCACCGGCAGGGCCCCACCAGTTGTCCTCACGGGGGAGGTAGTAGATCCTATCAGTGGGGATGCCGTGCTTTTTCCAGGCAGAGGCAGCCACCTCATCACGGGGGACTTCATCATCACCTGCGAAGACCGTTACCGAAAGCAGGGAGTGGTCGATGCCCAGCACCTTGGTCAGGAACTCATAGCTGAAGTCTATCGCCTCTTCCTTGTAGTAGTCCCCGAGGGACCAGTTTCCAAGCATCTCAAAGAAGGTGAGATGATGAGGATCGCCGACAGCCTCAATGTCTCCGGTGCGGATGCACTTCTGGTAGTTGGTCAGGCGCTTGCCGGAGGGGTGCTCCATCCCCAGGATGTAGGGTACGAGGGGGTGCATGCCGGCTGTGGTGAAGAGGACCGTCGGGTCATTTTCAGGAATCAGGGAAGCACCGCTGATCTGTGTGTGGTCCTTTGATACAAAGAAATCAATATATTTCTGTCGTAGTTGGTTTGCTGTCAGTTGGTTTTTCATATGTCATGATAGTAGTATCCCCGACGAATGCATGTCAAGGCAGATTAGAGTCCGAGGTCGAGTTGGACACTCTTTTGCACCACTTTTCCCACTTCCAGGCGGCTTCTGACAGCCTTCTCCAAGACTCGGGGAATATCACTGGCATGCTTCACTACAAAAACCCTCGGGCGGTAGGCGAACTCTTTTGGCCAGAGGGATGTAGGGTTGTCAAGGCTACTTTGGTAGAGGAAGAGGTATTTCTTCTGTTCCAGGGCAAAGGAGGCCTGTCTCACCGCCCCTCCCCCGTCACGATCCTCAACCACAATGGAGCCCAGCGACAGGGCGCTCATCAGGCGGTTACGTAGCAGGAAGAACCACTTCTGGGTTTTGCTGGAGGGGGCGAACCTGCTTACCAGGGCACCCCGACGGGCAATCTCCTCCTGCAAGAGTGCATGTTCAGGGGGATAGCAGGAGGAAAGGGGGGTCCCAAGCACTGCAAAGGTGGGAAACCCATGATCCAAGGCTGTCTTGTGTGCAACCCCGTCGATGCCCAAAGCAAGCCCGCTCGCCACGACATAGGAGGCCTTTCCCAAGGCTATGGCCGAAAGGGAGGCACGCTTCTTGCCCTCAAGGGAGGGGCTACGCGTCCCAATGATCGAAAGTGAAGGCTGGCCCAACAGCGATGCATTGCCACGCACATAGAGGAAACGGGGGCAGTAGGCAAAGCTGTTCACCCCCTTGGGCCAAAGAGGATGCTCCCAGGTGAGGACCTGCACAGAGCTGTCCATAGCCTCAAAGGCGGGACGGCAGGAGAGATACGCTTCGCGAATCTGATCATGATCGATGCCAAGCAGGGATGCATACCCACCAATATGGTTGAGCAAGGGCTCTGTAGTATCAAGGGCCGGCAGGGCCCTGGCAAAGAGAGCCTGGGCCTTTGTCTCAGAGTTCTTGGTCGTACGCAACAGAGCCTCATAGTTCAGAGCTTGGTGCCATGTCCTGTCCATAGGTCCTCCAAGGCAACTCTACCACGCTCAAAGAGGAGGTGCAATCATCAAAAGAGGGAGGAGCTGCCTCTTCTTCTCAGAAGGTGCAGCTCCCACCATACGACCTAAACCAACGGAGGGAGCAGAGACTCCCACCATCACTTCACCAAAGAGATCATCCCAACAGCGCCTCGGCGATGCCCTTCATCTCCTTGAGGTTCTCCTGCTTGGGATTCCAGTTCACCTTGACCTTGGGCCCGACTACTTCAAATCCAGCGGTAACCAGGTGCTCCTCCAAAACCTCAACCCCTTCACCACTCCAGCCATAACAGCCGAAGACGGCGGCCTTTTTCTTTTTGAGCTTCAGCTCAAAGAGGAAATGAAGCCAGCCGGCTACAGAGGAAAGGATGCTCTGCCCCACCGTGGGAGAACCGACGGCGATGGCCTTGGAGATGAATACCTGGGTCATGATGTCATTCTTGTCCGTCTGGGAGATGTTGAAGATCTTGACCCTGGTATCGGGGGAGAGCTTCTGCAACTCACTGGCCAGGGAGTGGGCAAGTGCCTTGGTGCCATCCCACATGGTGTCATAGACAATGGTGATCTGGTCCTCCTGGTAGTTGTCCGCCCATGCAGCATACTTCGTTACAATCTGCAGAGGGTTGTCACGCCAGATGACCCCATGGCTAGGGGCAATGATGTCGATAGGAAGGTTGAGCGCTACAATTTCCTCAATCTTGCGCTTCACCAGAGGGGAGAAGGGTGCAAGGATATTGGCGTAGTACTTGAGGGCCTCCTCCCAAAGCAGGCACTGGTCTGCCTTGTCGTTGAAGAGCTCCTCAACGGCGAAGTGCTGACCGAAGGCGTCGTTGGAGAAGAGTATGTTGTCCCCTGTCATGTAGGTTGCCATGCTGTCGGGCCAGTGAAGCATGCGCATCTCGACAAAGACCAGGCTCTTGCCATTGCCGATGTCAACGCTGTCCCCGGTCTTGACCACCTTGAAATTCCATTCCGGGTGGTGGTACTGGCCGACGAGGGACTTCACAGCATTGGCTGTGCAGTAGATCGGGGTGTTGGGGATCTTCTCCATCAGGTAAGGAAGGGCCCCACTATGGTCGACCTCCCCGTGGTTCATCACGATGAAGTCAATCTTCGCAAGGTCGACCTCACGCTCAAGATTGTCCCTGAACTCCCTTTCATAGGGTCTCCAGACCGTATCGATCAGCACGGTCTTCTCTTCCTGGATAAGATAGGCATTCTGGGAGGAGCCATGGTTGACAGAGTAGTCATCACCATGGAATGTATCCAGTTCCCAGTCAATCTTTCCAATCCACGATACATTGTTTTTTACCAAACGTTTCATAGTTTCGCTCCTTCTTTGTATTTCGGAAAGAGAATCGAGTTCTCTTTGAATATATGCAAAAATATGTCCTCGACCAAGGTCTTCATCAGGGAGTAGGTGGCGACATAGGTCGGACACCCATCAGGGGGCGCTGTGAAAGAGTGAGTAGCCTCCTGCAGGCCCTTGATCAGGGCCCCTGCCGCCTCATGGTCGTCTTCTAAGGATTCTACCATCTTTATGGAGCGGGTTGTAGCTTTTTCCCTCAGCAAAGGGAACACTTGCTCCTCTTCCTCTACAAAGTGCTGCAACAACTCCTTGCGAAGGTCACTGAACAGGGAGTGGACAGCCACAAGCTCCTCCTTATGCTTGCTGTAATGGGCACGAAGGATAGTGTTGAGCTTCTCATCTACCTCTTCGATCAGAAGCCTCTCCCCAAGATGGTGGGTTGCCTCAATATGATCGATAAGCGGCCCGACTTCCAAGTCATAGAGCGAAGGATCGACAGTAGGGGTGTACTTGGTCTGGGCATCTAGGAGAAAGGCTTCCAACGAGGCGAGAAACTCCCCTTGTTCGTAACCGGCTCCGGCAATGGATTCATACAGCATATGGGTGCCTCCACAGCAGTAGTCGATCTTTCTTTCATTGAGGAATATCGTGGCAAAGGGGAATTCCTTTACAAGGGCCGATAGTTTTCTGTTTGTCATGAAATGTCTCCTATCAGGACAAGGATACTCTGAAAAACAGGAGGCAACTATGATTCAAATCAATGTACAGCACCATTTCCACTCTTTGTCCGAGAAGACCAACCACCTATCCAGGAAACAGGAAAAGAGAAGAGTCCTCCCATCTACTCTGTAGCTAGCGTTTCCAATGCGGGTATGTCCAACAGGAGGATGCGTTTCTTTCCTGCAACAGAGAGCAGCCCACTATCCTGCATTTGGGATAGCTTGCGGTTGACCGTCTCCTTGGTAAGGTTTATGGCCGCTCCAATCTCCTCCTGGGAGAGGAGGATGACATCGCTTGCGGTCCTGCGCCCCCGCTCCAAGAGGAACATGGCCAGGCGCTTCTCCACACTCCTGGTTGCAAGCATCTCCACCTTGAGGCGGTACTGCTCCAGCTTCCCATTGAGATAGGTCATGACCGAAAGACCAATATGGGGGTCGCTTAGCATCAGAGAGCGTATGTCGCGGCTTGCAATGGTACAGATGCCCAGATCGATCCCTGCAACCCCCGTCTCCCTATAGTGGCTCTCGCTGAAGAGCTGGTCCCCGCCGTAGAAGTCTCCGGCAAAGAGCGTCTCTAGGAGGAACTGCTGGCCATCACTGCCATAACGGACAAGCTTGAGCGTACCCGAGCGTATGATGATCAGACGGTCGGAGCTATCCCCTTGGCGAAACAGCACCTCGCCGCTAGAAAGGGTTCGCTGGCGTATGAGGCGCTGTACTCGAGCTATCTGGCCCGCATCCAGATTTTGGAAGATGGGCACACGCGTGAGGCAGAGAAAGTGACCGTCAGCACATGCGGTGCACTCCACCATCAGTCGTCCTCATAGAGTTCGTTGATGACATCCCAGGCTGATGCAAGGCCCTTTCTCAGGTTGCACAGCAGCTGATACTGGTTAAGAAGGGCAGAAAGATGCTTCTCTTGTATCTCTGCAGGATCCTTGATGGCAACGACGCTCTTCAGTTCCTTTGAGGTAGGACCAAGGGCCTCTACCCTATCAAACTCAGCGAGCATGTCAGCTTTGGTCATTCTGTTGAAATTGGGTGTCTTCAAGAGAAGCGGAGGGGTATAGTTCCTTCTTTCAAGGCTCTCAGCCGTCAGCTGTATCTGCATTGCAGGTGCATCTTCAGGAAGTGCCTCATATTTCTTGCGTAGTTCTTCCATCTCTGTCAGGGCCTCCAGTACATATGGTATAAAACCTATCGTACCACAGATTATTGGATAATGAGAGGGGGGAAGGCTGAAAGTATGGAAGACAGAATATGAGGGCGGTAGAAGGTATAAAAGAGGTAAGCAGGCTACCCAACCGGGCTGCTTGCATACTCCTTCAGAAGGCCCCCACATGCTGTAAGGGCCCTTTGAAGGAGATGCTTGCCATTGGTGCCAGTATATGCCCTACAGGCTCAACGAACATCCGACACTGATATATTTTGTTCTCTGGTAGAAGAAGTTCAACAAGGGGAAACGCCCGTCATGATAGGTCACCACTATCCTTGCATGGGATGAACCGACGTCCTGGTCAAACTCAAGACCGGCACCCACGGTGTACTCAAGCTCCCATGCGTTATCAGGATCATACGAGCCTACAGTATGAAGCGTCTGCCCATCCTGGTTTGCGGTGACCTCTGCAGCAAGGAACAAGGAGCCGACACGACGCAGCGGGTAACGAGCCTCCACTCCGGCATTGATGATCCAAGCTTTGTAGGAATCTGAAAAAGCTGGAGAGGCAACCCCCTCACGCCCTGATTCAACACCCAGCAGGAACTCCCCTGATGAGGGCTTGATCACCCAGGAGGGAATATGGATTGCGGGATGCATCCAGCTCTTGGTCAGCGGAAGACTTGCATCCGCATATACCCTGAGCTGGGAAATGGGTTGTATGGAGAGACCGAAAAGCAGATTGTTATCCCTCGTATATTCGATAGGGTCTCCCACCTGCCCAGGATTATGCTTGTTGATGTTCAGGATCGTCTCATCCCCATAGTGTCCGCTATAGTGCTGCAAGCCTGCCCGGACAGTTACCGTCTGGAACAGCCGCATACTCGCACCAAAGAAGAAAACACCATCGAAGCCAAGGTTGTCAGCTCCTCCAAACCCCTGGAACACCGTGTTCAAGGCACCTTGGAACCCTAGCTCCATCTCTATCATCTCCCAGAAGGAGAGACGGAAAAAGCCTATGTTCAAACCAGTCTTCAACTGGACATAGAGCTTTTCACTGGCATAGGAGGCTCCATTATAGATAGGCACCTCATCATAGGCGCCGCTGCCGGTATTCGCATACTTGACAAATCTGGGCTGTCCCTCTGTTACCATAAGGATGTTTAACGACGATGCTGAAGAAAATGGATTGACCATGGATTCAGGATACAATGCATCTTCAGCCAACCAGGTAAACTCAAGGGTATCACCGAACATCTGGTAGGAAGAAAAACATGGCACCAGAAGAACCACCAAAAACAAAAGAAGAATTCCTGTACGTTTCATACCAAACCCCTTAGCCGCTTATTGCGATTCCTATTGCGAAATACTTGCTCCGTTGGAAAAAATAGTTTAGTAGGGGGAATCGGCCATCATGGTAATACCCCTCAAGACGCACCTTTCTTCCCAATGCCGTTTGATTGAATTCAAACCCAGCCCCTACAGTAACCTCAAACTCCCATGGGTTGTCAGCCTTATAGCCACCAACCTGGTGAAGCGTCTTTCCGTCCTGATGAGCCTGGAACTCCCCTGCAAAGAACAGGGACCCTACTTTCGCTACAGGATAGCGCACCTCCAACCCCCCTTGAAGGCGCCAGGCCTTGTAGGAACTGTCGTGGGGTGTCAGGCCGGTCAGCCCTTCCTGGCCGGTTATGTGCTCAAATTGGTTTTTGTCCCCTGATCCCGGCTTGAGTGCACTTGAGGGGACATGGATACCCGGCCTGATCCAAGCCCTTTCCATGGGTAACTCCGCAAAGAAATAGAGCCTCCCCCAGGATACCGGTTCCAAAGAAACACCGGCGAGCCAGGAATTGCCCCGAGTATACTCTGTAAGATGATAGGCTGAGGAAGGATTGTAGATATCCAACACTGGGTTTCTCCTCAAGAGATCCTCAAGGATCTCATCACCCCAATGGCCGGAAAAGTGATGGAAGCCAGCCTGCACCACCAGGGTATCGAAGAGCCTTACCGTAGCACCGGCCCCATACAGCCCATCAAAGCCCAAGCAGTCGATGGACCCTTCTTTCTGGAAGACGGTATTCAACCCACCCTGGATGTAGCCCTCTGCCTGGACCGGTCCGAAAGAAACCCTCAGCAACCCAAAATTAGCTGCACTTTTCATCTGCCAATACTTGCGAAGTGAAGAATCGCTAAAGGCGTACCGTTCATACTGCTGTGTAGTGCTATTTGCTACCAGTACAGTATCTGGAACACTGCCATCGTCAAAAACCCCAAGCAAGCGAAAGCAGGTCGAGTTCGCAAAAGGGTCTGCCAAGGGCTCCCTGAGCAAAGGGTCGATGGGGGCCCATTGAAACGAAAAGGCCCATGCAGATGAAGCGACAAAGCACAAAACGGATAGAAGCACCAACAGTTTTTTCAAAAACCGAAAGTTCGAAGACATTTCCACACCTCATTTCTTATTTTGTATGAGCATAGCACAATCCACTTGCTGATGGTGATAATTTTCTACATTTTACAAAAAAAAGAAGGCCTCATCCCTGTGGGATAGCCTCATGTTTCTGGAATCTATGCATAAAAAAACTGCTACTTCTCTGTAACTGAGAAGTCTGCCGCCTCTTGGCAAAGTTAACTCAAACTCCTGACATGCTTGAATTTATATCACTCAAAAACACTAATTCTGGTTGATTCATAGGAATATTGACCTTATTTGCTTTATTTTAAAAGCAGTCCAACGAATGTACAGTGGTACTTTTGTGCTCACTGGATTCATTACTTGCTTTTGAATACGAGGCAACTCGTCAGGATTGTATATAGCTATTGTACACGTCAAACATTCATAGGTTTTCGTCTTGTACTGCTTTTAACAATTTTAGAATATGCTTCGTTGATGGATGTCTGAACAATTGCTATAAATTCAGGATAATCATCGCTCCCTACACCTTCAACGAGATAGACTTTTTCATGGTTTTCTTCTTCTGCTATTGTCTTATAACTTTCGAATAAAGCTTTCGAAACCTCATCCAGTAATTTTTTCCTAGTACAAAAACGCAACCCAACATGTTGAATATAAGCAGATTCCCTAGCAAATAGAAACTGAAAAGTATAGTGATTTGATCTACAAGGGTTTTTAGCTAATCTTTCAATTTCAGTGTAAAGAGTAGAAATACGGGATAGTATTTGATCACGAGAATGATGCCACTCTAATCTCCTTGCATGATATTGAACAATGGCACTACCGAACAAGATACCAACAAGTCCAATTAAGAAGTTCAAGATTATTGGATTCATATGTTAGTTCAATTTGCTTATTGCGTCTGCAATATATTTTTTAACATCTCTTTCCCAAGAATCGGGCATGTTCTTAAAAGCCAAAGAAGATATTTGGCTTTTATATCCTAGACGAACAGCTCCCCCAAATGCTTCTTCCAAAAATGAGGGGGAGAACATTCTCGTGTCTTCGAAATCAATAATACCTTTTGCATCGCCAAGATCATTCAACCAAGGAAGAAGGATATTCTCTCTGAATTGTTCTCCTGAATTTGGACCCAACCCTATATATCTGGGCCCCTGATAAAGGTACTTGGAAGCAATTTCCTTAATTAGCATAATTTTACTCTTTTCATTCATTATTAGTACACTCATCATTAATATAGGAAATTGGTAGTGAAAAAGCAATAAGAGCACCTTCCACTACAGTCTTTCTATTCCTCTTGAAAGCCCTATAACCATTCACATTCTTTTCAGTATACTCTCCTTTTCCACTCAAAATAGAAAACCAACCATTGGCATCATAGATTTTTTCCACAGCTGACTGTAAACCTTTTCCTCTACCTAGCGACTTCCCTTTATCAACTCCAGTCCGCCCTTTGACCGCCATTTCTAACAATGCTGAATCTGAACGAAACACATCTCCCATTATATCCTGTAACAACGGATTAGCCTCAAGGCTCTTCCTGAACCCCTGACCTTTATCATAAATGCAAAATTGGAATTCTCCATTTTCTGGATACTTTCCAAATCCTAGATACCATTTTTGAAAACTGGCATTAGCCATTTCGCCCGCATATGCATGTTCTTTACAATTGAAAAGAGCCTCAGCAATAGCAGAAGCTATTTCTGATTTTACAATCGTAGTCTCTTCTTCTGTTTGAAAACACTCAGGAATCACTATATCTACTAAACGCTTCGAAAGATCTTCATTGGGGTCAAGTTTTGAATTATCCCAATCATATAATCGCCAACAAACAATATCTGGATACTCAGAGCAAACAGTCCCATAGTTTTGGATACTCAAATACTGAAGAACTGCACAACTTTTTGGATTTTTTGGCTTTCTGACTTTTGGGGGGTAACCATGTTTCATTGTAAATTCATCTTTAAACCCTTTGAGAATCAAACCAGCACGAATTGAAATGATAGTAACATTTTGAAAATCTAACACTTTGTCAGGATTTTCCATGACTTCGGATAATGAACGTATAAAATGTTCCGCTACTTTATCATTTACCAAAGTAAGACTTGAAAGCAATTGGACAAACCCCATTTTTCTATTTCTTGATAATCTTTGTTTATGACTCATACTTCGCACTTGTAATGGCAAGAAATATTAGTATCATAACTATACAAAAATAATACAATTAATTTACTATATTTGCTTGTCAGGTATAGAAATAAGCTCCATTATGTTGTATAATGT
>JAVERP010000003.1:0-128709 GCA_034007055.1 Sphaerochaeta sp. | reverse complement strand
GTCGTCATGGGACTGAAATTCTGCTAACATAGGTTTATAAGCTCCTTTTGTTGTTGTTTTCTCTTAAAAACATTATACAACATAATGGAGCTTATTTCTATACCTGACAAGCAAATATAGTAAATTACTTGTATTATTTTTGTATAGTTATGATACTAATATTTCTTGCCATTACAAGTGCGAAGTATGAGTTCATTACTAAAAAATGGAGATGTTTTGATTGTTGATGCATCTGAAGATTACGCAGGTGTTGGAAAAAGCGTAGAAATTAAAAATATAGCTGATAGAAGAATTATATCTGGTCTGCATACTTTTCTTTTAAGAGAAAAAAAGCAGTTGATAATTGACGGATATAAAGGTTATTTGCATAAAATTTCCTTTGTAAACTCTCAAATGAATTCTCTTGCTTCTGGCTCTAAAGTATATGGTGTGAATAAAGCCAATCTTCGAGGCATAGCCATACCATATTCTATAAATACAATTGAACAACAAGTAATTGCTAAAACATTATCTAACATGGACTCTGAAATAGAAATCCTAGAAAAGAAAGTTAATAAGTACAAACTAATCAAACAAGGCATGATGCAGAACCTCCTCACAGGAAAGATACGATTGATTTAAAAGGAGATTAGGTTATGAAACGCTATTATCGGGTTATGCTGGGATCAAAAAGCAAATATGCTGATGTGTGCAAAGCAGGCAGCTTCATTGGTGCCGACTTTACCATTGACTTTGATTTGGCAGATTCCCTTCCTGAAGACTGGAGGGAGTTCAACAAAAAGCTTATTCCAATTTGGCTTGATAAGCATCCTGGTAAAAGTAAAATAGCTGCTGGCCTTTCCTGTGGAGCATTATGGACAGTTTCCAAAGGAATCAAAGTTGGAGATATAGTCCTTTCACCTGATGGCTCAGGAAGATATCTGGTTGGCGAGATTCTATCGGAGTATTACTTCAAACAAGGAGAAATACTTCCTCATCGAAGAGACGTTCGTTGGCATACTGATTTAGTTGAAAGGTCTGCTATGAGCACTTCCTTGCAAAATTCTACAGGATCAATTGGCACTGTAAGTGAAATCACTAAATACGAGTCCGAGTTGGGAGCTCTCATTACTTCTGAGAATATCCCTACGCTCATATCAACTGATGCCGATGTTGAAGATCCTTCTGTATTTGCTCTGGAAAAACACTTGGAGGAGTTTCTTGTCAAGAACTGGAATAAGACTGAGCTTGGTAAAGAGTATGCTATCTTCAAGGATGGTGATCTTGTCGGCCAACAATTTCCTACCGATACAGGACCCATTGATATTCTTGCGATAAGCAAAGGCAAGAAATCTCTTTTGGTAGTTGAGTTGAAGAAAGGGCGTGCAAGCGATGTGGTAGTAGGTCAGATCCAACGGTATATGGGGTATATACAAGATGAAATGGCAGAACCAGGCCAACAAGTCAAAGGTGTGATCATTGCACTGGATGACGATATCAGGTTGAAGCGAGCGTTGTCAGTCACCCATAATATTACATTCTATCGCTATCAAGTCAGTTTCAAACTATTTAGGGGTAGCATATGAGCGTTATGGTAAAGACTGAAAGGGAAACTCAGAACAGGGTAATTAAGCTGATACAAGAAGAACTTGGCTATACCTACCTGGGTAATTGGAAGGACAAGCTTGATAACAGCAATATTGAAAGAGATATACTAGAGGGATGGCTTGTCCGTAGGGGATACGGCACAACTCAAATTGCTAAAGCATTTCACATAATCAAAAATATTGTTGACAATAAAAACATCAACTTGTATGACGCGAACAAGGCCTTCTACTCGCTTCTTCGCTACGGGGTGACTGTACAGACCTCAGTTGGTCAACACAAAGAGACTGTACAGTTGATCGATTGGGACAATCCCTCATCAAATGATTTTTCTCTAGCTGAAGAAGTGAGTATGTATGGGGTCAACAACAAACGCCCTGATATAATCCTTTATGTGAATGGCATTGCCCTCGGTGTTCTGGAACTCAAACGGAGTAGTGTATCTGTATCAGAGGGGATCAGGCAGAACCTTGATAATCAGAAGCATATCTTTATTGGTCCATTGTTTTATACCATGCAATTGGTTATGGCCGGCAATGATTCTGAAGGCTTGCGCTATGGCACCATCAATACACCAGAGAAGTACTATCTGGCTTGGAAAGAGGTTCGAGAGGAAAATCTGGATAATCCTGCACTTCTAACCATGACAGCTTCCATCAGGGAGAAATCTAAAAAATATCCTATTCTGTTGGACAAGCATATCGTGCAGCTACTCAACAAAGAACGGTTTCTGGAGCTTATCCATGGCTTCATCGTTTTTGACAAGGGAACAAAGAAGCTCTGTAGACCAAACCAATACTTTGGGGTGAAGTCATCTCAAGATTTCATCAAGAAAGGGAAGGGTGGGATCATCTGGCACACCCAGGGCAGCGGGAAGAGCCTTACCATGGTTTGGCTGGCAAAATGGATTAATGAGCATTACCATGATGGTCGAGTATTGCTCATCACCGACAGAGAGGAGTTGGATGACCAGATAGAGAAAGTCTTCACTGGTGTCGATGAGCATATCTATAGGACCACCAGTGGTAGAGATCTCCTGGAAAAATTGAATGCAACTGCTCCTTGGTTAATCTGCTCCCTTGTGCATAAGTTCAAGGGAAAAGACGAAGAGGATGTTGATGATTATCTAAATGATATCAGAAGCAACCTCCCCACAGACTTCAGAGCAAAAGGACGGATGTTTGTATTTGTCGATGAGTGTCACAGAACCCAATCAGGCAAGCTGCATAGTGCAATGAAAGAAATCCTTCCAGAAGATACCCTGTTCATTGGATTCACAGGCACCCCTCTATTGAAATCAGATAAGATTGCCTCAAGCTATCAGGTATTTGGAGAGTACATCCACACCTATAAATTTGATGAAGGTGTTGAAGATGGTGTAATCCTGGACTTGCGATATGAAGCCAGGGATGTCGAACAGACACTCGGATCAGAAGAGAAGATTGATGCTTGGTTTGAAGCATCAACCAAAGGGATGACCGATCATGCCAAGGATACTCTAAAGAAACGCTGGGGAACATTAAAGAAGCTATTCAGTTCAAAGACACGTCTTGAGAAAATAGTGACTGATATCATTATGGACATGATGAAGAGGGAACGGCTGAGCAGTGGCCATGGAAACGCCCTCCTCGTATCAGATAGCATATACAATGCCTGTCGCTACTATGATCTCTTCACCCAAGCTGGATTCAACCGCTGTGCCATTATCACAAGCTACAACCCTAACATCAGTGATATAAAAGGTGAGTCGACTGGAGGGGATGGCTATACGGAGAAACTGAAGAGGTTTGAGATATACCAGAAGATGCTCTCAGATTATTTCCATGAACCTGCTCAGACAGCAATTTATAGAATAGATGAATTTGAAACCCAGGTGAAGGAGATGTTTGTCGAGCAACCTGCCCAAATGAAGCTGCTTATTGTCGTAGACAAGCTTTTGACAGGCTTTGATGCACCTTCAGCCACCTATCTGTACATAGATAAATCGTTGCAGAACCATGGGCTGTTCCAAGCAGTCTGCAGGGTTAATCGTTTGGATGGGGAAGACAAGGAATTTGGATATATTGTCGATTACAAGGACCTGTTTGATAGCCTTAAGAGTGCCTTCTACGATTATACCACAGGGGCTCTTTCTGGATATGAAAAGGAAGATGTCAGTGGATTTCTAAAAAACAAGATAGAAGAGGGTAGAATACGACTGGAAGAGTCCCTTGAGGCGGTCAAGGCTCTCTGTGAACCCGTTGATGCTCCTAAAGGCGAAGTCGAGTTCATTGAGTATTTTGTTGGCGATACAGAGTACAAAGATTCGCTTAAGGATACAGAGCCACAGCGGTTTGCCCTATATAAAATTGTCTCGACCTTAATTCGGGCATATGCGAATATTGCCGATGATATGGAAGAAGCCGGGTACACTTCTCAGGAAGCTGAAACGATCAGAAATGATGTGGCCTTCCACGAAAGCATGAAACGAACGGTAGAGCTTGCCAGTGCTGACTATATTGAACTGAAGCAATACGAGCCTGCGATGAGATTTTTGATAGACTCCTACATTGGAGCAGAAGAGAGTCGAGTCTTGGCAAATTTTGATGATATTAGCCTCCTGGACTTACTAGTGAATAAGGGTGATGAGGCAGTCGCTGATTTACCCGATAAAATTAAGAAAAACAAAAAAGCTGTTGCTGAAGTCATTGAGGGAAACTATCGGAAGGAAATTGTAGATAGACAGATAACCAACCCGGCATATTATGCAAAGATGAGTGAGCTTCTGGATAGCCTGATAGCTGAAAGGAAAAAGATAACAGAAGAGTATGAGGAGTATCTAAAAGAACTGATCGCTCTTGCTCCTAAGATTCAAAACCCTGAGGCGTCCAAGCAATATCCTGCTAGAGTTGATACTCCAGCAAAACGTGCATTGTATGACAATTTTAAAGAAGATGATGATTTGGCCTGTGATGTCCACGAAGCGATACTGGGTTCTAAAAAAGATGGTTGGCGCGATCACAAAATAAAGCTTCGTGGTGTAGGACAAGCTATCAGGGCTGTGCTTACTGACCATGAAATCACAGACATCAATGAGGAACAGATCCTTGAATTAGCTAAAAACCAGAGGGAGTACTGATGGAAAACATATCAGTTCTGGATGTAGATATTGAGGTAGTCCGAAAAAACATTAAGAATGTCCATTTACGGGTATATCCTCCTGATGGTTTTGTCAGAGTCTCTGTCCCCGCAGAAATGAAAACAGAAGCTATCAGGCTCTTCTTGGTGGAAAAACTCGGTTGGATTCGCAAACAACAAAAAGCGTTTAGGCAAACTGAACGGCAATCCTCCCGTGAATTCCTGCAGCGTGAAAGTCACTACTTTTTAGGTGATCGATACCTGCTGGAAGTGGTAGAAGGCTTTGAGTCTCAACGGGTGTATCTGAAGAACAAGAAGACCCTTACAATACATCTCAGACCCGAAGCCTCTTCCTCTAAAGCCCAAGATGTCATGGATGTTTTTTATAGGACAGAATTAAAAAAAATCATTGCTGAATATATTCCAATCTGGGAAGAGAAAATTGGGGTAAAAGTAGAAGAGTGGCAGATTAGGAAGATGAGAACTCGCTGGGGGACCTGCAATCCAGAGAAAAAGAGAATCTGGTTAAACCTGGAACTGGCTAAGAAGCCTTCTCGGTGTATTGAGTACATAATAGTTCATGAGATGATGCACCTTCTGGAAAGGAATCATAATGAACATTTTGTCAACTTGATGGATACCTACCTACCCAACTGGCCAGCATTAAGACATGAACTCAACAATCTGCCTGTGAGTCATGCGGATTGGAATTATTGAGTAGAATGGAGCGAGAATAATGGAGTAAAAAACAGTGCAATTAAAAAAGGCCTTAAGTACTTACCTAAAAGAATGAAAGCATGTTGCAGTCATTTGCAAAAGAGTGTGCAACTTGTGAGTATTGATTGTGGATTTCATCCACTAAACATAGCCTTCAAGCCTCCCTTTTGTTATAGAAGAACATCAGCACTGCTATAGCTATCACAATGAGGTAGCCCCCTATGCTCGTTAGATCAGGATACTCTGCAAAGATGAGGATGGACAGCAGTGAGCAGAAGGGCACCTGGATATGGTTCATATGCCGATATCTCTTTGGTAGGGGCGTAGGAGTACACTACGGTGATGCTGAACTGCCCTCCTGCTGCGCTGATGCCGGCAAGAAGGAGGAACATAATCTGAGAGGGCAGCATGCTCTGGTGGTCGGCAACGGCAAAGGGAATGATCACCAGGGTGGAGAAGAGGGAGAAGAACGCAATGATGACAGGGGCAGGGACCTTTCTGGTTCCCAGGACACTGACACAGGTATAGCCGCTCCAGCCCTGATGCCCCCCACTATGGCTACGAGATAGGGAAACATATTTGTGTCGCTGAACACAGGCTTGACTACCGGTGAAACTCCCCAGAATGCCCCGAAGACCAAGAGAATCTGCACAGCTGAGGATGAGGCGGTCCACTGCATGGAAGGTAGCGACAAGGCCGATGGCCCCTGCAAGTGAGCGAAGCAGCAGGATGGGGAAATCCTCCCTCCTCAAAGTAAAGCGGGTTTTTTCCTCGCTAGCATCACCAGGGCAAAGAAGAACCCGCTTACAACTATGTAGAGAACACCCAGTGACTTGTTGTGCATAGCGCCCATGATGGCATATATGGCTTGAGGGTTTCATTGTGGGCAAGGAGCCGATACTTTCATTGCATATGACCCACGCCTCCAAGTTCTTTAGGTATTTTGATGCTGGGGCCGGGGACCTCTGTCCCTTTGACCAGACCTATATTGAATACCCGGAAGCTGTGCTTGATTTCAGGGGACCAGGGATATAACCACCTATGTGGAGAATTCGGACCTGATCAGGGTCACTGGCTACCTGGTCAAGAAATCAGAAGTGGAAAAGGCAAAGAACAACCAGGTGGTCCTGCAGAACACCGCGTGGTTTGGCAAAGGTTCAGAGGAAAACAACAGTGTATTTGGTAGAAGGGTTACAAAGTAGGATTCCCCTGAACAAGGTGTTGCCCTTTGCCGATGGAGGCAATAGGACATCCATATTCTTCCAAGGATGTGATCTCAAGTGTTCCTTGCGACAAGGGCCGGCGATAGGAGCCCTGCACATAGGGTGGTATGCCCGATCTGTATCGGGTATACCACAAGTCCCTCTTCATACTATAGGAAATGTATTCTGCTTCGTCCTTACGCCCACCACGAGCAATGCCTCACAGCCCGTGCACATCAGACTCTCTGATGTGCACTGGTAAGGCTCGTCCCCATCTATCCTTCTGTTCTCCCATCACCAGGGAGAACGTTGCATCAAGGATGGGGCTGAACACCTTGTTGGCAAAGAGCTCGTCACTGCAGGTGACCTCGTAGATGCCGATGCCCCTCTCCTCCGACCCTTCCATCAGCAGAGCCTTGCTCCTGGAGAGCAGATGAGCCTTGGCCCCTTCATGGCGTTCGTCGACCAGGGATGCGGTCAGGGGGTCTGTCAGGAATGCAAGGGCCAGGGCCTTGAGATCGCCCTTGTGTGCAGAGAGGGTCAACAGCTGCACAGAAGAGCTCTCCCAATCGATGGCGAGCATTGCATAGGGGGGATCTGCCTCCCTATAGAGACGGGCTGTGTCAAGCACCTTGCACTGCAAGGGGAAGGGGAGGCTGTTGTAGAGGTTCTGCAACTCCGGGATGTCTCCAAGGTAGAGGTCTGCAAAGAGATAGGGGGAGAGATAAATTTCCTTGGATGAGGGTATGCTTGCCAAGAGGTTCCCGATGAATGCCAGCTCATCGAGGCTCACATAGTCTAGAATCGGACCTGCAGAAAAAAGCAGGTGAGAATAGCGAGCTATGAGCTCTTCCATCCTTTGCTTGTCTCTGCTGACACCCATCATCCTATCCGTCCATTGTGGGTAAGAAAAGCCTTCGGTATCCATGCTCTTTCCGGTTCCTCCTCTTTTTAGAATACTGCTCAGCTGGTAAAATAGCTATCAGAAAAGATTATTTTACCATATTTGTGTCACTCGTGACGAAATATGAGCACACGAAGGCCCCGTACAGCTTCTTGCCCAAGGTATGAACACTCTGGTACAGTGTTTTCATGAAGGATTATCCGATAGATCTCCATGCCACCCTTTTTTGTGGCCAGTGCTTTGGTTGGAGGCAAGAGCAGGACCTGTTCCAGGGTGTTGTCCATGGTTCGCTTGTACAGTTCACCAAAGAGACCTTTTTGTCCACTGTTGGCGTTGATGAAGGGCTTGCCCATTATTTTGACTTGGACGGCGAGTATGGAGCGGTGCATGAGCACCTCTCGCGCCTCGATCCTACCCTAAAGGCCGCTGTGGGTATGTTTGGCGGGCTTCGCATCCTTAACCAGGATCCCTTTGAAGTGCTGATCTGTTTTATCCTGAGCCAGAACAACAACATCGCAAGGATCCGCCAGATGTACAGCACGCTATCCAGGACCTATGGCACTGCCATTGACGAGCTTTGGCATGCGTTTCCCACACCGGCTCAGATGCAAGAGGCAACTGAGGAGCATCTGCGCAAGCTGGGTATGGGCTTTCGTGCCCCCTACCTCATGGATGCCATCGCCAAGCACGCACTGTTGGCGAGCATCCCCCCATTGGACTTTGAACAGGCACTCGCTCGCCTGATGACCATCAGGGGGGTGGGCCCAAAGGTTGGGACCTGCATCCTGCTCTACGGGTTTCACAGGATGGAGGCTTTTCCCATGGACACCTGGATGCAGAAGGTGATGAGCCGCTGGTATCCGGGGAAGGACCCCACCTATTTTGCTCCCTATGCAGGGATTGCCCAGCAGTACCTGTTCCATTATGCCCGAACGGAGGGCCTGCAATGAACGAACCCCACCTGCCTTTGGTCTATGTTGATTTGAGCCATAGCATCACCGATGGGGACCTCCCCTATCCGGGGGACCCTCCCACGGTGGTAAGGGTGTGGTCAACGCTGGAGAAGGAGCATTTTCGCCTCAAGCAGGTGAGCTTCGGCACGCATAGCTCAACGCATATGGACAGCCCGGCTCATCTTCTGGAGGAGGGGAAACCCTTGGATCTTTTCGACCCTCTCTCTTTTTTCCAGCAAGCTTTTGTCTTGGACTGCACCGGCCAGCCCTGCATAGGAGCAGAGCATGTGGAAGCGGTTCCCCGAGGCGTTGGTGCTGTCCTTTTCTACACAGGGTGGCAGCAGAGGTGGAACAGCGACCTGTATTGGGAGGATCCCCCCCTGCTTACACAGGGCTCTGCCCGGCTCCTGCTTGAAAGGGGGGTGCGGATGTTTGGGTTTGACAGCTCTTCGTGTGATGCCCTTGATAGTGAATGCCTGCCCATCCACCTTCTGATCTTCTCCTATGAGGGCCTCATTGTGGAGAATCTCTGTAATTTGGACAAGGTGGTGGGGCGCACTGTCTCGCTGGTAGCGCTTCCCTTGCTCTTAGACGACAGTGACGGCTCCCCAGCCAGGGTGGTGGCTTCCTACAACCCTTAGAAGATATGGAAGCTGCTGAAGAAGTGCTTGGACTCCCCCCCCTTCAATGCCAGGACCTCATCCATCTCTTCGAGCGCAAAGGCCCTTGTCGTGTCGCCAAAGGAGTGCATAGGCTCGATGCACAGATACTGGGCATGTTTGGCTGCCACAGTCCATATGACCAGCGTCTCCAGGTTCCCCCTATCGACGCGTACCCCATGCTTCCCGTTTTCTGAGGCGAGTGTGACCTGCTGTGAAGAGAGGCCGTTGAGGATGATGGGTCCTTTGTCGGTCAGGGGCCTGCTGAGTTGGAGCTTGTTGCTGTTGTCCAGGAACTTCTTGTCCTGGAAAAATACGCCATCTACGGGTGTGAACCTGTCAACGCTCTCTTGCTTTTCAAAGGTCACGCTGTAGGATTCCAAGGGGGAACCCTTGCCGTTGATGTCCAGGCTGAAGGCCGGATGCCAGCCAAAGGTGAAGAAGAGGTCATCCTTGGCATGGATCTCCGCCTCTGCCTTGAACCCGTCTTCCAGGAGTGTGTAGGTGACGGTGAGGGCAAACCCATAGGGATAGAGGCACAAGGTTGCCTCACTCTCTTCGAGCAGGAAGACAGCATTGGTGGAACTCTGTGAGAGAAGGGTAAAGGGAAGGTCGCGGGCAAAGCCGTTGTTGGGCATCGCATAGGTAACCCCAGCGGCCTCTATCTTGCTCTCTTTGGTGGGGCCTGTCATGGGGAAGAGCAGCGGTGCCCTTCTGGGCCAGTACTCCTTGTCACCGTTCCATAGGTATTCGAGTCCGCTCTTTTTGGAAAAGAGTGATTGTGGCTCTGCACCGAGCAGAGCTATCTGCATGCTGATAGTTTCGTTTTGCAAGTTGACCATATGGCCTCCTGTTGGTATAAGGATAGTATGCCTAACAGAGTCTTGTTGCAATAAACGGACTCTTGAGAAAAGAGAAAAAGGGCGTGTTGGTGGCCAAAGGTACTGGCCACGATTGGAACAGGGCGTTTCTTCTTTATGCTTTTCTGCTCTGGTGTGGTATACTGAAGCCAATGGAGGAACCTGCATATGGTTAATAAAACAGTTTTTACGATTGGCAGGCAGTTCGGCAGCGGTGGAAGGCAAGTGGGGCGTAATCTGGCTGAAGAACTTGGCATTCCGTTCTTCGATAAGGAACTAATCGCCATTAGTGCCCAGGACAGCGGCCTGAGTGAAGCGCTGTTCATCAACGCAGATGAAAAGGCGACAAGCAGCATTTTCTACTCCTTGGTCATGGGCAATTACCCGATGGCCAGCGGAGCACTTGGGGTTACCGAAATGCCTCTCAATGACCAGCTTTTCCTGATTCAGAGCAAGACCATCAAGCGTTTGGCTGAAGAGGGGCCCTGTGTCATAGTAGGGCGTTGTGCCGACTATATCCTGCGTGACAAGGATAACGTCCTGAATGTCTTTATACATGCCAGTCTGGAGCGCCGCATCGAGCGTGCCGTTGAGGTGTATGAGGTGCCCAAGAACAAGGCCGAGGATACCTGTCTGAAGGCGGACAAGCAGAGGGCCAACTTCTACAACTACTATAGCGACCGCAAGTGGGGTATGTGCAAGACATATGATTTGTGCCTTGATTCAAGCAAGCTCGGCATCGAAGGGTGTGCAAAGCAGATCATTACTTTTGAGAAGCTTTGGCAAGAGCACAAAGGACAAGGTATCTGATGCTTGTTGATATCCTGGAAAATTTGGAATGGTATCTGGGCCTATACCCCTCCCTTGAGAGGGTTATAGGCATCATGGACCGCAGTCTTCCTTATCGTGATGAGCCCGGCTCCTATCAGGTGGATGGGCTCTCCTATGAGGTGCTCTCCTATCCTGGAGGCAGCGACAGCATGATCAGGCGCGCTGACCATACCCAGATGCACTGCATCCTGGAAGGTGAGGAGCTTCTTTCCCTAGAGCAGAATGAGGAGCCCGCTGTGGTGGTCATGGCAACGGAGGGGCGCTTTGTAATCTTGCGTGAGGGGGAGTTCTACAAGAGCTCGATGCAGATGGCCAATGATAGGGGTGTGAAGAAGGTTGTCTTCAAGCTGTAGCGTCAGAAAGTAGGGCCAATGGAGGGGTGGGTACAATCCATGCCTTCCAATCTACATCTTGCATGATGGTGAAGCTTCTATCCTGTACGTGTGTGTTTTGTTTCTTGGAAATGGTAGGCATGAAAGCCACATCCCTGACTTTGACGCGATATTGATAGGATTTTGGTTATAAAACAGGTGCTATGGTTACTATGCTTGTAATTACATTCCACTGGCTATATATTTTCACTTAGTGATAGAAAAAGAAAGAAGACAGTCTGAAGAGATACCAAAATCCTCTCGAGTTCCCCAAGAAACACTCGGTAGCATTTTGTTTCAGATTACCCATGAATCTGAGGATGGATTAGATGAACCAAAAGAAAACCGATTTTGACTGCATCATTATCATATCAAACTACTTGTGGAATGGGAAAGAAGAGGATCAGGGCCAGAGCATCCACTACCTTGCACATGAATTGGCCTTCAAACAGCACAAACCGGTTTTGTTTATCAATCTTGTAGCCTCACACATGGTGATACGCAATATAGGTATGGCCAAAGGATTTCCTCCTGGCACCCATAGAGGTAAGGATTTTCCCTTGACGTTGATCAATGACTGGGGACCGGACTGGCGCGAGAATGCACACACTGGAAAAAAACTACCGGTCAGGCGTTTGGTGAAACGGATAGTGAAGGCGATACATCGCTCCAGTTTTTCCAACCCTCTGCTGATTTTTACTGAACCGACAACGCTGCCTCTTGTAAAATCCCTTAGAGCCCATTTTCGACCCGATGGAGCACAACAGGTTCAGGACATGGGCAATACACCGTTTCCTGTTATCTGGTATTGCTGTGATAATTTTCCTGAAGGGGATCTTAGGCGAGCAGAGACAATTCTCAAGGCTATAGCGGAAATTGCTGATGTTGCTGATGGGATCTGCACGGTTTCCCCCACTCTTGAACAACTGTACGCGCCTCTTCTTCCTACCTTCCTGCTGCGAAATGCTGCCGACAGGGATTTTTTTCAGCAGGTGAAGGCTTCTACGGAAAGATCAGGAAAGGATTTCCTTGGATCCGACATCAAACGAATGCGGATTGTGTACATTGGAATGCTCAATCAGAGAATTGATTATCCTGCATTGGAAAAGGCTGTGCTGGACCATCCTGATTTCTCCTTTGTCTTTATCGGGGTGGATAAGATCAATGCCGGTGATGATTTCTACGAAAATCTTGTTGCTATAAAAAATGCAGGCAATACCTATTTTACAGGATCCAAGAACCGGCAGGAGGTTGCAGAGATATTTTCTGTGTGTGATATTGGAATCATCCCGTATGCCAAGACTCCCTTCAATCTCTCCTCAGGGCCGTTGAAGCTCTATGAGTATGCTGCCTCCGATCTCCCTTCGATCTCAACCAACCTACCTGCGATGGAGCACAGTCGCACCTTTGCATATCTGGTGGATGATGGTGATTTTTCTCTTGCCATCGACAAGGTTTCATCTGACTATGCACAGTATAGGGAGCGAATTATTGAATTCAGCAAACGCAATACCTGGCGTACACGAACTGAGGAGCTCTTTGGCTTTGTTGATTCAGTTACATGCCCTTGATCGTAGTGTACAGGTGGTCCACTACCATCTCTTGGGCGAGCCCGCCCAGACGAAAAAAGGTGTACATAGTGTCTTGCATCTGTTTCCATTATCACGCTTTAGGTTTTTTGGACAATGAAAAGATTGCATTCATAACACCTGGCATCACATAGTACAGTTCATAGAAAATTCTAAACTTCAACGAATACGTACCAAGTCTGAGCTTTTCTCTTAGCCTTATGAATTCATCAGCAATTTCTGTTATATCACTATCTGCACTAGTATCAGATATATATTCTAGAAGTGCCTTGTATGTATAGAAAAGTCTTCTATAGGTGCTGTCCCGTAGTGCAAAAAGTTTTTTTTCCTGAAAGAAATCCGCCCTCTCATGCAAAGCCTGAATTACAGCAAGACGATTCTGCAGGTTGAACCCAAGTCCCGTAATGCTGTCAGAACGTTGCCAGTAGTACAGAAGTTGGTCTGTACTGAAGACAACTGTTTTGGCCTTATAGAGCAGCTTGTGTGTGGTGAATTCGTCTTCATGTAGCTTTCCTTTTGGAAACCTGATGTCATCAAATAGTTCGGCTTTGTACAATTTTCCCCAAGCTACAACCACAGGAATATATAATTCACCGTATAGCAGGGCGAGTGCTTCTGTATTTGAATATACGGTATACGTACCAGTCGGTTCATCGGCTGTTACCTGTTCATCCGATGTCCAGATAAAACTACAGGCGGAGATATCTGCATGGGTCTTTTGTAAGAGAGTGTAGAGTTTTTCAATGTATGACTCATGTACCCAGTCATCACTATCCAGAAAAGCCAGGTATGTGCCCTTTGCAATCTCAATACCAGTGTTTCTTGCATCTGACAGGCCCCCATTTTCCTGATGGATCACGTGTACTCTCTTATCAAGCAGTGCATACTGGTCGCATATGGCTCCACATGTATCTGGAGACCCATCATCCACTAATATAATCTCCAAATTACTGTATGATTGCCTCAAGACGGAATCAATGCACCTATGCAGGAATTTTTCCACCTTATAGACGGGTATGATAAAGCTTATCAATTCATTCATTTCAATTCTCCCTTGAATCTACTCATGCATATTTTCTAGGGTCACCACTTCAAAGGAAGCGACTGCGGTCAAGCACTGGGTTCTCTATATTCCTAGCCTTCGATACCCCCGTGGTTGCTATTGCTAGATGATCTTTCTCTTGTACTATACATCAGAGAGTCAGTAAGAGCAAAAAAATTAGGTTATAGATTTGCAGTGAAGCATGAATCCATAACCTAATCATAGGAGAAGGACCCTTTCAGGGTACCTTTTTGTTCTGTAGCGAAGAGCCTTACTTGTCGATTCCGACAAGCTCGATATCAAATACAAGCAGTGAGTTGGGAAGGATGTTCTCCGTTCCATGTACTCCATATCCCAGATCAGGATGGATCCAGGTGCGGATGACGCTTCCTACATTCATGTTCAGCAGAGCTTCGCTGAAACCTTCTATTACCTGGGTTACAGGGAAGTGTGCAGTCTCACCACGGTCGTAGGAGCTCTCTATGAGCGATCCGTCGATCATCTGAAGCTGGTAGTTTACCTCTACTGTATCAGAAGCGGTGGGCTTGGGACCGTCTGAAGCATTGAGAACCTGGTACTGCAGGCCGCTAGGGGTTACGACGATACCTTCATTGTTGTTCTTGTTGAAGTCAAGGAAAGCCTCTGCATCTTCAAGGTTTGTGACAGTCACCTCTTCTAGCCAGAGTGCATACCTCTCCTCAACAACCTCCTGGTACTCAGCAAACGCTGTCTGCATCTCCTCATCGTTCATGAGGGTCTTGTTGTTGCTAGCAAGGTCGAGTGCACCCTGTGCATAGAGCTCTGCATCAAGCTCGATACCCTGGCCGAGCATGTTGTAGGCAAGCAGGTATCCATAGGTGTAGCTGAATGTTTTAGTGAGGTCTTCAGGTTTTGCAAGGGAAGCGACCTCTGCAATGTCTGCAAAGCCTTCAGAGAATCCCTGAGGTGCCTCTTGTGCCTGCCAGACAGTGTTCTGGTACTCTTCTATGTTGGCATAGAGCTCATCAAGGGTGTAGTAGCCTTGCTGGTCTTTATCCATTGAGGCCTTGAAGCCGTCGAGGGCACCCTTTACATAGTAGCCGGTGTCGAAGAAGAGCCCCTGTGATGCAAAGGACTGCAGCAGAAGGTACCCGTAGGTGTAGCTGAACCGTTCATCCAAGGTGGAAAGGCTTGTCATTTCAGCGGTGCTGATATAGACATCCATAGCTCCAAGGGTTACCAGAGGGGTTATGTATCTGATGGCTGTCGCCTTATCCATATCAAGGACCACTTCCAGATAATCGCCGGCGCTAAGGCCTGATACTGGGAAGCTGCTCGCTGTTGTCTTGTCTGTCTTGACGGTGAACTGTTTGTTGTCGACTGTGCGTACGGTAAGCAGCGGGGAGACCCCTTCCTGGTCGACATTGATGATCCTGACGGTTACGCTCTGGGGATCACTTTCTTTTATTCCGGCGGCGAATAGGGTAGGGACGATGAGGGCCATGGCAAGAAGTGCCACACTGATTTTTGCAATTTTGCTCTTGTTCATGTTTATTCCTTTATGCAGTCATTGCCTCTTTTAGCAATATCTCTTCTAATGTACGAGTTCTTTTTCCAATCGTCAACAACTGTTTTCACCCTACAAGCATCGCATTAAATGCAAGAGTATACAATACAATGGGTTATCCCTTTTTTGTAATTTTATGGGAATGTTGCCAACACCACTGACTCATGATAGGGTATTTGCACATAGGAGAAAATCATATGCCACGCATAACCAGAGTAGAACCTACCAAAGATGATATCAGGCTTCTGTATGAGACCGTACGCATAGCCCACCAGGCAAAACTCGAGGGAAGCCACCCCTTCGGAGCCCTTCTTGCGGACAAGGATGGCACCATACTGCTCGAGCAGGGCAATGCCTACGAACAGGGAGGTCCTGCCATGCATGCAGAGGCGGCCCTGATGTTCAAGGCTGGAAAGCTCTACAGCCCTGAGTTCCTCTCAGGGTGCACCCTCTACAGCTCAGCCGAGCCCTGCGTGATGTGCACCGGTGCAATGTACTGGACCAACGTCAGGCGCCTGGTATTCGGCATCTCCGAAGCACAGCTGTTGGAGCTTACCGGCAGCGATGAGCAGAACCCCACCTTCTCCCTCCCTTCGCACAAGGTGCTCGAGCATGGGCAGAAGGATATGGAGATAGTCGGCCCTGTCCAGGATGCCTCCCTGATCGAGGCGATACAGGCCGACCACCTGAGTTTCTGGAACAAATGATGGCGACTCTACCCTACCTGCTGCGACCGGAGAATATCTGCCACATAGCAGAGGGCCGTCTCCATATAGGCGACCGCAGGGTCTTCCCCTTTGAGAAGCGCTTTGAGAGCTGCTCCACCGTTGAGGAGGTTGCCCGGTCGCTGAAGGTGATGGTGACCCAGGGCGGGGGGCCTTTGCAGGTTGCCCTCACCACCTTGCGCTTCATTGCCCAAGAGATGGGCCAAGGCCGCATCCCTTACTCCGCCGGGGAGCTCCAGCGGCTTGTCGGGCTGCTCATCAAGGCCAGACCGACCAATACGACCATGAAAAGGGTCATGCTCTCCTTGCTCGGTGAACTGCAGGGCCTGTTTGAAGAGAAGGAGCCTGTAGAGGCTTTTGTCCTCTCTCTCAATGCCATGGTCGATAGGCAGGAGCTCTACTACGATGAGCTCTACCACCAGATGGGCAGGCTTGGCAGCACCCTGCTTGAGGATGGGGATGTGGTCCTCACCACATGCTTTGCCGAGCACACCTTCCTGTTGAGCCTCGCATATGCCAAGGAGGAGGGCAAGCGCATCTCGGTCCTGGTCAACGAGACCCGACCCTATCTGCAGGGTTCCCGCCTGACCTATCCCTCCCTGCTTGAGATGGGCATCGAGGCGCGCCTGATCACCGACGGAATGGGAGCCCACTACATGAGGGCGGCCAAGCTCAGCAAGTACATGACGGCCTCCGACCTTGTCTGCATGGACGGGACGGTGGTCAACAAGGTGGGCACCCTGGCCAATGCCGTCGCCTGCAAGCACTACAAGGTGCCCTACTATGCATTCAGCATCTCCCCTGACCCTACGCGCCTGAGCTCTTCTGATATCAGCATGGAGGAGCGTGACGGACAGGAGGTCCTCTCATGCATGGGCAGGCCCACCACGTGTGAGGGGAGGGCGCTCTATCCCTCCTTTGATATCATCGAAGCTTCCCTCGTACAGGGAATAGTCACCCCAAAGGGAGTGCTCTCTCCCTCAGAAGTTGCAAGGAGTTTTATATGAAGGCAATTATCGGCGGAACCGGTGTGGACCGGATCTCAGGCTTTTGCAGTGAGCGCAGGGAGGTCCCTACCCCCTACGGACCTGTTGAACTCTTTGTAGGCAGGGGGGAGCACTCTGCCCTTCTCTTCCTTCCCCGCCACGGCTCCTCCCACTCGGTCCCCCCCCATATGATCAACTATCGTGCCAACATCACCGCCTTGGAACAGTTGGAGGTCGATGAGCTGATCAGCATCTATGCGGTGGGATCCATCACCGATGCCCTGGCTCCCGGTGAGGTGGGAACGCTCTCTGATTTTGTCGACCTCACAGGAGGCGGGCGCGAGCATACCTTCTTCTCAGGTGGGGTGAGCGGGGTCGAGCATGTGGGCATGGACAGGGCCTTTGATGCAGTGCTCACCGCTTCGCTTCACGCCAAGGATCCCTCCTTGCAGAGGGCAGGGGTCTATGTCTGCACCAACGGCCCGCGCCTGGAGACTCCTGCTGAGATTCGCATGTTCAAGACCCTTGGCTTTGATGTGGTGGGCATGACCGCCGCAACTGAGGTCGCCCTCGCTCGTGAAATTGGCATCCGCGTAGCTTCGCTTGCCTACAGCATCAACTGGGCTGCAGGGGTGGGCCCTGATGATGTGGTGTTCATCGGCGATGAGCGGATCGCCAAGCTCAAGGATAGGATGATTGGCTTGTGTCTGGAAGTGTTGGAGGGAAAGGGATGAGCGAGATCATACGAATTGTCCGTGAGGCACGCATCGATGACGCCGCTGCCCTGCTCTCCTACCTGAAGCAGGTGGGTTCTGAAACTGATGGCCTCACCTTCGATGCCAGGGGCCTTCCCTTCACCGTCCAGCAGGAGAGGGAGTACCTGGACAGGCGCATGTGCTCGGCAAACAACATAACGCTGCTGGCCTTGGAGGACGATAGGATCATCGGGAGCCTTGGTGTCGACACCCCTGCCTTTGAACGGCTCTCCCACCGCGCTGAGTTGGGGGTATCGGTGCTCAGGGAGTGCTGGGGCCAGGGTGTGGGGTCAGCACTCCTTGAGGGAATGCTCGCCTGGATAGACGACTGTCCCACAGGCCTGAGAAAGATAGACCTCACTGTCCGGAAGGACAACAGCCGGGCGATCGCCCTCTACAGGAAGTTCGGCTTCCAGGAGGAGGGCAGGGTGAGCCGGTTCTTTATGGTCGGCGACACCTTCTACGAGGGTATCACCATGGGCCTGCTGCTCGACTGAAGGGGCAGGTCCTCCAAGGCATAGGGCGTCTTCTGGTAGACATAGTAGTTAAGCCAGTTGCTGAACAACAGGCTTGCATGCGAGCGCCAGGAGAGGGGAGGCATCCTACCCTCATTGTCCCCAGGGTAGTAGTGCTGGGGTTTGTCAGGGCTGAGGCCTGCCTTGAGGTCGCGCTTGTACTCCGTATCAAGGGTAAGGGCATCATACTCGGCATGGCCGGTGATGAAGACCTGCCGCTCGTCCTTGCTTGCGACAAGGTAGACCCCCGCCTCCTCCGAGGTGCTGAGTATCTTCAGCGAAGGCACCTGCTCGACATCCCTTCCGCTTACAGTCGTATGACGACTGTGAGGGGCTAGGAACGTCTCGTCAAAGCCCCGGACCAGCGTCTCAGTAGAGGATACCACCGTATGGGCAAAGACTCCTGAGAGCTTTTTCTCCAGGGGCCTCTTCTCTATCTTGTGGTAGTGGTACAGCGCCGCCTGAGCCCCCCAGCAGACAAAGAGGGAGGAGTACACGTTCTGCTCTGCCCAGTCGAGGATGGTTGTCAGCTCATCCCAATATTGGACCTCCTCAAAGCGCAGCTTCTCCACAGGCGATCCCGTTACGATCAGGGCATCGAACTTCTTGTCCTGGATATCCTCAAAGTGCTGATAAAAGCTCTTCAGGTAGGAGACCTTGGTGTTCTTGCTCTGGTAGCTTGCTGTGCTGAGGAAGGTGAGCTCAACCTGCAGGGGGGTGTTCCCCAGCAGCCTGATGAGCTGGGTCTCGGTCACACTCTTCTGAGGCATCAGGTTGAGGATGACCACCTGCAACGGCCTGATGTCCTGCGACGCTGCCCTCTCCTTGTTCATATAAAAGACGTTCTCCCGTTGGAGGGTCTCTTCAGCAGGCAGGCCTGCTTGTATCGTCACTGGCATGGGGGCCTCCTTTATAGCGCACCGAGAGCCTGTTGGAGATCCTCAATGAGGTCATCCACATGCTCTGTTCCAATGGAGAGGCGGATGGTGGCCTCCCCGATGCCCTGCTGCTCCAGTTCCTCGGCACTGAGCTGGGAGTGGGTGGTGCTCGCAGGGTGGATGACCAGGGACTTCACATCAGCGACGTTGGCAAGCAGGGAGAAGAGCTTCAGGCTGTCTATGAAGGTCTTGGCTTCCTTTTCTCCCCCCACCACATCAAAGGTGAAGATTGATGCCCCCCCTTGGGGGAAATACCTGGTGTAGAGCTCATGGTAGGGACTTGTCTCCAGGCTTGGGTGCCTGACAATGCTGACCTTGGGATGGGATGCGAGGAAGGGCACCACCTTGAGGGTGTTGTAGTTGTGTCTCTCCACCCTCAGGGAGAGGGTCTCCAGGCCCTGGAGGAACAGGAAGGCGTGCAACGGGGCAAGGGTTGCACCGATGTCGCGAAGCAGCACGGCCCTCGCCTTGGTGATCCAGGCCCTCTTTCCAGCTGCTTTGGTGAAGCTTATCCCGTGGTAGCTGTCGTTGGGCTCGGTGAGGGAGGGGAACTTGCCGCTCGCCTCCCAGTCAAAGGAGCCGCTGTCGACGATGACCCCCCCGATGGCCGTACCGTGCCCACCGATGAACTTGCTTGCCGAGTGCACCACAATGTCCGCCCCATGCTCGAAGGGCCTGAAGAGAAAGGGTGTGGCGAAGGTATTGTCCACTATCAGGGGGATCTTGTGGGCGTGGGCTATGTCTGCAATCTTTCTGATGTCCAGAAGCGTCGCATTGGGGTTGCCGATGGTCTCCACAAACAAGGCCTTGGTGTTCTCCTTGATGGCCCCTTCAAAATTGGAAGGGTCGTCCCCATCGACAAAGGTTGCAGTGATGCCATAGCGGGGCAGGGTGTGTTTGAGCAGGTTGTAGCTGCCTCCGTAGATGGTCTTGGCGCTGACGATATGGTCCCCTGCCTCTGCAAGGTTGAGGAAGGTGTACGTGACGGCTGCCGAGCCGGATGCCACCGCCAAGGCCCCGACTCCCCCCTCCAGGGCCGCTATGCGCTTCTCAAAGACATCCTGGGTGTCGTTGGTCAGCCTTGCGTAGATGTTCCCTGCATCGGTGAGGTTAAAGCGTGCAGTTGCATGGTCGCAGTTGTCAAAGACGTAGGCGGTTGTCTGGTAGATGGGAACAGCTCTCGATCCTGTGGTGGGGTCCGCCGTCTCCTGGCCGCTATGTACCTGTAGGGTTTCAAAACGAAATTGTTTGGTTGGTTTCATGGTAATCTCCTGATGCTGGTCGAATGAAGGACACAATGGATTCAGAGTGAAGGTTGTTGGGTCACATTCGATCTTTTATGGAGTTACAGCGAATTCGGGGGGAGTTGGTCATCTTGTGTTCCTTCTGTAGTGGGCTCTTAAGGTGACAAGCAGCATGGCATTGATAAAGAGCGGAAAAAAGAACAAGGCATTGAAGGTTACATGAACTTTCATGCTGAAAACTTTGCCCTGGGCAGTCTGTCTATACTCTTTGTATGATGATGCTGATTGTAGGTGGGAAGTTCTATGCCTGGCGGCACATCATACTGGGTTGAGAGTCTGTCATGGACCTCATAGTGCCACCTCCTACACAGGGAATATCCTACCGAAAGGCTGGATGTTTAGCTTAAAATATCGGATGACCCTCCCTTGGTCAAGGGGTGGGCAGGGCATACTCCCTCTTTTACGGGGTTTTTCCTGCTTGGTCATATCCCTCTCCTTTGGATTGCACGGCAGTGCATTCCAAAAAGAGAGGGGGACCATCTCATTCTACCTGCGATAGGGCCAAGCAGTTGTGGTCAGTCTTCGATGTCCAGGTACTTGTCAAACTCAGCGACCATCTTGGGGTCGGGGTTCTTTTCAAGCAGGCTGAAGACCACCATGAGAATCGATGCGATGATAAAGCCGGGAAGCAGCTCATAGACATCAAAGAGGCCGCCGGAAAGCTGTTTCCAGATGACCACCGTCAGCCCTCCTCCGATCATCGCAGCGACCGCACCATTGCGTGTTGCCCGTCTCCAGAAGAGACTGGCGATGATCACAGGCCCGAAGGTCGCTCCGAAGCCTGCCCATGCGTAGCTTACGATGTCAAAGATGGAGCTGGTGGGGTCCATGGCGAGGAAGACTGCTATCACCGAGATCACCAGGACGGTGATCCTGCTTACCAGCAGGGTCTCCTTCTCCGATGCATCCTTACGGATTATGGCCTTGTAGACATCCTTGCTGAAGGCTGAGGAAGCGACAAGCAGCTGGCTGTCAGAGGTGCTCATGCTCGCTGCGAGGATGGCACACAGGAAGATGCCCGCAATGAAGGTCGGGAAAATCTTCTGCATGCTTAGGATGAAAACGGCCTCTGCAGCGCCTTGGCTCTCAAAGACCAGAGGAAGCAGGAAGGCTTTTCCGACAACCCCGATGGTGAGTGCCGCTGCCAAGGCTATGCTCACCCAGACCATGGCGATCCTTCTGGAGGTCTTCACCTCCTTGTTGCTGCGGATGGACATGAATCTGACCAGGATGTGGGGCATGCCAAAATAGCCAAGGCCCCAAGAGAGAGCAGATAGGATGTCGATGAGGCCGTACGTCGAGCCGGGCTCAGCGACAAAGGGGTTGACGAACTGCATGCCGAACACGGAGAGCTGTTCGATGGTTGCAGTGGGGCCCCCGAGGGTCACCACCGCTATTATGGCAGTCAATACCAGGGCTATGAACATCAGCGACCCTTGGAAGAAGTCTGTTGCCACCACAGCAAGGTATCCTCCCAGCAGGGTGTAGCCTAGGATCACCGTCACACCCAAGAAGAGCGCAACGTAGTAGTTCATGCCGAAGACGGTGTTGAACAGCTTTGCACTCGCAAGGAATCCGCTTGCCGTATAGACGACAAAGAAGACAAGGATAAGGATCGAGCTGACGGTCTGCAGCACTTTTGTCTTGTCCCTGAAGCGGTTGGCGAAGAACTCGGGGATGGTGATGGAGTCCTTTGCATGGATGGTATACTTTCGCATGCGCTTGGCTATGAAGAGCCAGTTGAGATAGGTCCCGATCAAAAGCCCTGCAGCGGTCCAGAATGCCTCTTGCAACCCGGTGAAATATGCGACGCCGGGCAGGCCCATCAACAGCCATCCGGACATGTCGGAGGCTTCTGCGCTTAGTGCTGTGAACCAGGGACCGACCGATCGGCTGCCCAGAAAGAAGTCGCTGGTGCTGTGTGTTTTCTTGTAGGTGACGAATCCGATGCTCAACATGAGGCCCAGGTATAAAGCAAAGGCCAGGGAGGTAATAAGCTGATAACTGTTCATTGTGACTCTCTCTCTCAATCTAGATTTGTTCTAGAGTACCTAGAACAAATCTAGATAGCAAGCGATTCTTTGCAGTAAATGAACAGTTATTGCATATTTATGCAGCAGGTCATGGTATATACCTGATTGTCTGCCATAAGTTGTTGTATTTCTCCAGATCGGGACCCAGGTCATCGAGGTTGTCGGAGTTTTTCATATCTTCAGTGGTGTAGAAGAATGTATCGCTATGCATATATTTTGCAGCACCTGTATTGGTTGTGGGGGGGAAGCCGAACTCATCGAGGAAGACTGCGTGGTTCTTGGGGTCGTGCATGAAGTTGATGAATGCGTGGGCCGCATCGCTGTTGGTAGCACCCTTGGGAATGACCATGTTGTCGATGTACATCATCGCTCCCTCTTCGGGGATGAAGAAGTCGATCTCATCCCACTTCCTTTTGGGAATCTCTGCAAAGACATTTTCGGGATAGCTGTGGGATACCCAGAACTCGCCCTGGCTGAAGGCCTTGCCGAAGGATTCAGAGTCGAACTTCACCAGATTGGGTTTCCACTCATTGATGATCAGGTCAGTCGCTTCCTGTAGTTCCTGGTCATTGGTGCTGTTTGCATTGTACCCCAGATGTTTCAGGCCTGCGCCCATGACCTCACGCATATCATCGAGCATGGACATCCGTCCTGCCATCCGCTTGTCGGCAAAGATGGACCAGTTTCGTGCATAGTCAGATGGAGCCCTCTCCTTGTTGACCGCTATCCCGCTGGAACCCATGAAGTAGGGTACCGAGTACTCCATCCCAGGGTCATATGTAGCCTTTTGCCTGACCAGGGGTGCCACATACTTCAGATTGGGCAGCTTGCTGTGGTCGAGTTTTTCAATCTTGTCCAGGTGGATCATGATGGAGGTGTAGTCTGAGGATGGGAAGATGATGTCATAGCCTTTGTTGCCTCCGGCCATGACTTTGGCGAACATCTCCTCATTGGAGGCGAAGTTGTCGATGATGACACTAATTCCCGTCTCCTTCTCGAATTTCTTGACAAGGGATTCTGGGGTGTAATAGGTCCAGTTGTAGAGGTAAAGCTTGGCACTCCTATCAGAGTTTCTTTTGCATCCTGAAAAAAAGACCGTGGTGATAGCCACAATGATCATAATGATGAAGAGCTTGGAAAACTTGTGCAAAGCGCACCTCCTGAACGTGTTGTTGCCTCCGAACCTTAGCTGCTTGCAGCCACAGTCTTAAGAAATCGTCTGAACGTGAAGGCTATGACCATAGTGCCCAGTATCATGACAAAGGTCAGTGCATTGATCACCGGTGACACGCCATAGCGGATCATGGAGTAGACATAGAGGGGCAGGGTTCCCGAACCGGGCCCTGATACGAAGAATGTGATGACAAAGTCCTCAAGGGACATGGTTATGCACATCAGGAACCCTGAAAGGACCCCCGGTATGATGGTGGGGATGATCACCTTGCGCAGTGTCTGGCTTTCGTTTGCCCCGAGGTCGCGCGCAGCTTCCACCGTCGAGTAGTCAAACTCATCCAGGCGTGCAGAGACCATCATGAAGACAAACGGGAGGTTGAAGGTAGTATGGGCTGCGAAAATGGTGAACATGCCTAGCCTAACCTTTACAGCAGAAAAGAATATGAGCATGGAGATACCGATGATTACCTCAGGCAGGACCATAGGCAGGTAGCTAATGGTGGTGATGTAGCTCTTGCCCCTGAAGCGGTACCACTTGATGCCTATGGCAGCGAGGGTGCCCAAAAGGGTTGCAGTTATGCTACTGGTGAGGGCGATGATGAGGCTGTTCCTGAAGGCTGACCATAGGGAAGGGCTTTCAAAGATCAGTTTCTTATACCAGATCAGGGAGGCGTGGCTCCACTGCATCCCCTTGGAGTGGTTGAAGGAGAAGAATACCACCACAAAGAGGGGGACAAACAGGAATATGATGGTCAGGTAGAGCATGCTGTTGGAGAAGGTGAGCCTTCTGTGCTTGTTGTATTGGTGCTTGCTCATTTTGCCCCCTTGCGCGAGTGGTGCTTGCGGATGTTCTGCTCAAGGGACTGCTGGGTGGTCTTCTTAGTCTGCTGTTGTTCGCGTTTGCCGTTGTACAGCATCCAGAACACTCCGACCAGGGAGATGAGGGTGAGTATCATGGAGAAGGCCGAGGCCAAAGGCCAGTTGCGGGTTTTGGAAACCTGGTCGACGATGATGTTTCCTATCATGGTCGAATCCTTTCCACCGACAAGCAACGGGACGGTGTAGGCTCCGAATATGGGGATGAAGGTGAAGATGAAGGCAGTGCTCAGACCACTTTTGATGTTGGGGAACATGACCTTGACGATTGCCTGCAGCTTGGTCGCACCAAGGTCGCGCGCTGCGTCAAGGAGGGCAAAGTCAAACTTGTCGATGGTGGTAAAGAGCGGCAGGATTGCAAAGGGAAGGTACATGTAGACAAGGACAAGCACCACAGCTCCGTTGTTGTAGATGAGCTGCACCCC
This sequence comes from Sphaerochaeta sp., assembly GCA_034007055.1. Classification (GTDB taxonomy): domain Bacteria; phylum Spirochaetota; class Spirochaetia; order Sphaerochaetales; family Sphaerochaetaceae; genus Sphaerochaeta. Next base: position 103,604 of record JAVERP010000003.1, on the reverse strand, counting down.
TTCGGTGAGGATGCCCATCCTGATCAGCAGCGTGTTGATGAAGCCCTCCGTGGCAAGGATGGATATCCAGGCGTAGATGCGGATAAGTGAATTGGTCCAGAAGGGTATGATGATGAGAAACAGCAGGAATGTCTGGTGTTTGCTCTTCGCCATGGCGTACCCGCACGGTATTGCTACAAGGATGCTCACCAGGGTCGCCACGATGCTGATCCATAGGGTACGGACCACCACTTTGGCAAAGCTGGGGTTGAACATCTGCTTATAGGCGGTAAGGGTAAACTCCCACTCCACCCCTCCATAGAGCCCTCGCTTGAGGAAGCTGTAGAGGACGATGATCGCTAGGGGGATCGTGAAAAAGAGGGTGAACCAGATTCCCATGGGGAAGGCGTAGGCTGTCCCCAGAAGTTGTTCACGCTCCCTGGGCTTCAATACCTTCTTCATCGGTCTGTTTCCTTTACCAGATATCCGTCGGTTGCTGTCCAGCTTACATAGACGGTGTCTCTCCACTCGATCTCCGGCCCTTCGTCAAGGAAGGCAGTATGCTGCTTGAACACCTTGATGATGGTTTTCTTCTCGTTGTCGAGGCTTATGTAGAACTTTGACTGGAAGCCGGAGTACACAGGCTCATCGACCACACCTTTGTAGGTGTTCAGATACTTGTTTGTCGACTTGGGAGGGTTGGAGGTAATCCTGACCTTCTCAGGCCTGACGGTAAAGTCCACCTCAGCGCCAATTTCCAGAGGGTCGTAGTCAGTTACGGTGACCACATCGCCGAGGGACGGTACATCGACGGTGAGCATGTACTCATCCTCAAAGGGCTCACAGGTGAGGACTCTGCAGGGAAAGACATTGGACTCTCCGATGAACTGGGCCACAAAACGGGTGGCTGGGGCTTCGTAGATCTCATATGGGGTGCCGATCTGAAGGATCTTGCCCTTGTTCATGACTGCGATGCGGTCAGAGACGGAGAGGGCCTCGCTCTGGTCGTGCGTCACATAGACGAACGTGATGCCGACCTTGTCGTGGATCACGTCCAGCTCGATGAGCAGGTTCTGCCTCAGCTTGGCATCGAGTGCTGAAAGGGGTTCGTCAAGGAGCAGTACGCTCGGCTCGTTGATGAGCGCCCTTGCAATGGCGACACGTTGCTTCTGCCCTCCGCTGAGCATGGATGGCTTCTTGTCGATGTGCTCTTCAAGCTGGACCAGGCGGACATACTCGCGCACCCTGCGGTCGAGCTCCTCCTTCTCCACACGCCTGAGGCGCAAAGGGAAGGCTACATTCTCGTAGACTGTAAGATGAGGAAAGAGGGCATAGGTCTGGAAGACTGTGTTAGATTGCCGTTTATCCGGAGGAAGGGGCAGGATGTCCTTTCCATCGAACTCTACAGTTCCTGTATCGGGGTAGTCAAACCCTGCGATAATTCTGAGGAGAGTGGTCTTGCCACACCCTGATGGTCCCAAAAGGGAGAAGAACTCACCTTTTTTTATCGTCACACTCACATCATCGAGTGCTTTGAATGATCCGTACGCTCTGGAGACCTGTTCGACAGCAATTTCAACACCTTTCAATCTTTTCCATTCCCTCCACTCGTTTCAGGCATAGATATCCCAGAGAAACCCGTCCTCTGAGCCTTCACGACATACTTGCGACTATCGAATATTTTTCGGGTACTGTCAAGGGTTTTGCAAAGTGACTATACATTGAATAAACAATGTAACTCTTTTATGGATAGTCATATAATATCGGTATTGCTTAAAAAGACCTCACATCAATGACAGCTATGTTTCTAAAAACCGCTCTCCCTGCCGATGGGTATCCCTAAGGGAAGAACCATCGCAAGCAGCGTATGTTCCTACCAAGGGGCAGCTTCCTTGGCCTTGGTTCCAAGCAGAATCCAAGACTGTAGGGTGGAGAAGCAAGAAAAAAAAGATACCGCATGAGCAGCATCTCTTTTTCTATTACTACGCCAAGTAGGAATCGAACCTACGACCTACTGCTTAGAAGGCAGTTGCTCTATCCAACTGAGCTATTGGCGCGCATTGTAACGGTGGAACAATATCCCAAATTGAAAAAAAGGTAAAGTGCTCTGGGGATTTTGTGGGTATCAGATTCATCGGGAATTAGGTGTTATCAATAGAGTTGTGCAAAACAGCACTGCTAGGGCTTGCCAGGAAAAGGGTTTATGAGTACTATACAAGTATCCTAGTATTATACTAGGAATTAAAAAGACTTGGAGGTTTTATTATGTTTTTACAGTACTCACTACCATATGACTTTGGTAAGTTAGAGCCACACATTGACAAACTTACCATGGAAACCCACTATACCAAACACCATGCAGGCTATACCAACAACCTTAATGCTGCCATAGAGAAGGATCCTTCTCTGGGTAAAAAGACCATAGAGCAGATTCTCGGCAATCTCGATGGCATCGCCGATGATGGGCTTCGCACGACCATCCGCAACAATGGGGGAGGGTTCTACAACCACAACCTGTACTTCTCAACCATTGCCCCTGATGGCTCGAAGTTGCCCACCGGTGTTCTCTCAGAGCAGATCAAAAAGGATTTCGGAAGCCTGGACTCCCTGAAGGATGCGATGGGCAAGGCAGCTCTATCCCGTTTCGGTTCAGGGTGGGCCTTCCTCTCTGTCGCTAAGGATGGCAAGCTCTCCGTTGCCTCCTATCCCAACCAGGACAATCCCCTGATGGACAAGAAGGGCATTACCCCGATCCTAGGCATCGATGTATGGGAACATGCGTATTACCTTAAGTATAAGAATCTCAGAGGTGATTACGTCAAGGCTTTCTGGGAAGTTGTTGACTGGGATGCCGTAGGTACCCTGTTCAACAAGTAGTGGTTTTTGTGTCTCCTTTTCATGTGTTTCGCCCTCTCTTCAACTCCTTATGAAGAGAGGGCTTTTCTATCCGGACAAAACTGTAATAAAAATATACAAACTGTCCTGTTGTGTTGTAAAAAGAACGGTATAATCCAAAAAGAAGACGGCACAATGCAATACCATATCTGCTTGCTCGCTTGCATAAGCGATCTATACTTGGTATACTCTATATATAAATTAAAGAACTTGAAAAGGAGCATTACATGAGAAACGACGAAAATAACAAGAGAGAAAGCATTGAGTTTCTGATTAAGGACACTGATATGTTCCTGAATTCAGATTATAATAGACTTGCATCACATATAGAAGGTCACCGCTACTTCCTGGGAAAGGATTTGAACATCAACATCAGTTGGGATGAGGCCACCTTCTCTTGGATGAGCAACATATACCAGCCCATCAGCCAGGTCATGGAGAACTGGACCATACAGATGAGCTTCCCCGGAAGACGAAGGGCCGACGTGTTCTTCGAAATCTGTGACCACCTGTATTTCCTGAGCCTGGAGAAGGGCAGGGAAGTGAGCATCTATGAGGCAGTGTACAGCTACGGTGCACATTTTGGAAACGCCATCGGCCGCTTTATGGCAAGGCTGTTCTCACCCAAAAGCGTTGCATAGCAGAGCAGGCACTCTGATCAATATATAGGAAGACGACCCAAAACGGGTCGTCTTCTGCTTGTTCGGCAAAGAGCATTTTCTCTTCTGATGCGACGCCCATGCTCATGTATGATTTTTCTCTTTCCCCAAGAGTGTTTGGTCTTCCTGGCAAGGGCCCTGAACTGCAGGCTAACAAGGGAACCCGCCACGATGCCCATTTCCTCCATTGTTTAGCGTCTTGCAGTCTCTTCATAGTTTCTTTGTCTGCCCGTGAAGCCATCCTTTGTTTCCCAGCCGTCTCCCGGTATCGACCACCTGCCATGGCCCCTCCTTGCACATCGCTTTCCTAACAGTACAAGCAACGACCCCATTTCATCCTGCGTATGGCAAAGGATGCCGGCTCCATGATAGGTGGCAAGGCTCTTCATTTAAAGTTCTCCCTTATTCTGATTCTACCACAAGGCACATGAAGTATGAGAGTTGGAAATGGGCAATGTACTCTCTGCGAAAAGGATTGTACAAATGAATCCCTTCCCCCCTGTTTTGGTGCTAGAATAAACAAGGATATGAAGGAGGGTGTGCTATGATCAGGGATTATTATGGCAGGTATATACGGGATGTCCTGAAGTTGAAGGAGAGTACCGCTGATCACTATCTTGGGGCCATCAACGCTCTGAACCGAATCTTGCGCGACAGCGGGTACCCACTTTCCGACCTCTACCAGGTCTCCACCAAGGAGGATCTCGATGACATCGAAAGGTTCCTTGACCAGAATGAGCAGTACAGGGGCCTCAATCTTCGGGGAAACAACATGTACAGTGCAGCATTGCACAACCTCATGAGGTTTGCATCTGCTGCGCAGTTCAAAGGCTACGGCCTCTTTGATGCCCTTGACCTGCCTGTAGAGGTCCATGAGCCGACTATGGCTCTGGTCAGGAAAAATGACCGCAAGTCGATCATCAAGGACCAGGTGATGCATGCTGCACACTTCTTATGTGAATGCGATAGCACCCACGCCTCCTTTACGTCCAAGTCCACACTTCTCAGATATGTGGAGGGCCATCATCTGATCCCTTTGCAGCAGCAGGACCTTTTTCCGTATAGCCTTGATGTGTATGCCAATGTGGTCAGCCTGTGCCCAAATTGTCATCGCTTGCTCCACCTGGCCATCAGGACTGAGAAGAGATATTATCTGGACAGGCTCTTTGATGAGCGTAAGGCCCGCCTGGTCTCAAGCGGCATTGATGTCAGCTATAAGGAGTTCCTGAAGCTGACCTTGTAGGGGTGAATATAGTACGTAGGAGATTTGTATGAAAAATGGTGACAATGAAGCGCTTGATCAGAAAGCCGTCAGCAGGGGCTTTGTCTATGGCATAGCAACCATAGCGACCCTTTGCCTAGTAGTCATCGCTGGTAGCCTTGGGTATGAAACGTATGCCAGCTACCAGGAAATGCAGAGACAAAGGATACAAGAGGCTTCTGTAGCTACCATCTCAATGCAAGAAGTTTCACTGGCTAAAAACACCCTCCATGATGATGGTGTGGTCTCAGTAATGATTGCGAATATTGACGGGGCATCGCTTTGGAAATACTTTGTTTCAGACACGGGGGTACATGTTGTAGAGGTCAGGGGGACGATACCCGCCAATGATGTTTCTGCCTTTGTAGGGGCCACCCTCTCTTCCAGGGTGACGGGAGCCTCCACTGATTTGCAATGGTATGATGGAGACGACATTTCAAAGATTTCATTTCGGATCCAATTTACCAAGCAATTGGGTGTGAAACATGGTACGCCGTATAATACGTATGCCGTAGGTTATTCTGAATACCTGGTAACGGATACATCTTCAAAGGACATCACTATCAATGCATACGGTTCGGAGATCTTCGATGTCATGCAAGCGTATCTAGCTTCCAAGTGGTGATCATATCATGACATTATGATGGGAAGATTGAAAGAGGGATACGTTTTCTCATATAAAACGGCCAGCAAGAAGGCTTCTGAGCCTAGCAATCCACTAGCTTGAGGTGCTAGTGGGTTTGAGCATACAAAAAAAGGGCAATCTGCTTGTTTCCAAACACATTGCCTCTTCTTGTTCTTCTGGTGAAGTCTGTAACTAGTCGGAGCGAAAGGACTCGAACCTTCGATTTCCTGCTCCCAAAGCAGGCGCCTTAGCCACTAGGCAACGCTCCGAAACCATGGTGAGTATACGCACTTGAGCTTGAGAGCGTCAAGGGGTAGTATGGAACAATGACTAAAATTCAACAAAAGGCAGAAACGGTCTATGCAATACTGGACGAGCTGCTGCCTCCCCATATCCAATTCCTGGAGCAACGGGACCCCTTCAGGTTCATGATAAGCGTCATCCTGTCGGCCCAGACAACTGACAGGATCGTCAATATCGTCACAGACCCCCTGTTTGAGCGCTTCCCGACTGTGGAAGCCCTTGCCTCTGCACCTCTGGCAGAGGTGGAGGAGATCATCTTCCCCACGGGCTTCTACCGCATGAAGGCGAAGAACATAACATCCTGCGCCCAGGCCCTTATAGGTAAGGAGATTCCCTCTACCATGGAGGAGCTGATCAAGCTGCCAGGGGTGGGCCGCAAGACCGCCAGCTGTGTGCTCGGCGACATCTTCGGCAAGCCTGCCATCATAGTCGACACCCATTTCGGCAGGGTGGTGCACCGCCTTGGGCTTGTCGACACCAAGGATCCTGAAAAGATTGAGAGGCGGGTGGCCGGTTTGCTGGATGAGTCCAAGCACTACAGGTTTTCGATGACTGCAAATATGTTCGGCAGGACCGTGTGCCATGCAAAGAAGCCGGGGTGCGAAGATTGTCCGCTCAGAACGCTGTGTCCCTCTGCAGACGCTTTTCTGCAAGCGTCCTCCAAAGGGTGATCTCACCCTCCTTGAGGATCTCAACGAGGGCGAGGCGCAGGTTGTTCACCTGCGGTATCTCCGTCTCGTAAGGGATGTCCAGTTCTCCGAGATAGATGCCGCTGTAAGGGTGGCTTACCCCGAGTTCTGTTCGTATCTGCTTCAGCTCTTTTTCTTCTATGGGAAAGAATAGGGTGTTGCTTGCATATGCACTCTTTCCCTTGGCTGTCAGGGGCAGGGTGGGGCAGGTAACTTTTTTGGTGAGGGCCCTATCGCTTGTCTCTCCGAGCAGGATCCACCCTTGCTGGGCCCTGAAGGAAGGGTGCCCGCTTGAGCAAAAGAGGACCCTGCGGGCCTCATTGATCGCAAGCCTGACATGTTGGGGTAGCAACAGCGCATAAAAGATTGACATATTCAGAGCATACTGACAAACTTGACCCTCATCAAGGCGAAAAGTTATAAAAGATAGGACCTTGTCTTTACACAAAAGGTATAATCTGGTAATTTGGCTAAGGTTGAAGTTCCAATGCAAGAACCTTGCAAGTATGCTCACGGGTAAGCCGTTGCCCGTGCAAGGGTAGCCTTGACTTCAACAGGCCCCATTTCGGCCAACGTAATGAATTTATTTGGATAAGGTGGATATAGCTATGGCTCGTAGATGTGAGATTTGCGGAAAAGGAACGATTGCAGGAAATAGTGTTCCGAGAAAAGGTCAGGCCAAGAAGAAAGGCGGCGTAGGCCAACACATTGGCGTAACCACAAAACGCACATTCCGCCCCAATCTTGTGACAGTCAAGACTTTGATCAAGGGTACACCCCGCACTATCAAGATTTGTACTCGTTGCCTCAGGAGCGGAAAGGTCGAGAAGGTCGTATAACTTTTTAGTATACGGTACTCGAAAACGAAGGGCCCGAAGGGGCTCTTTTTTCGTATGTACCCCCCTGCTTTTCACTTCTTGGCATGAAGAAGTGGGCAAACGCCCACCTCGCCCCTGATTGCAGTAGTTTTTTTTTCGCTTCTTCGGTAAGGTGAACGCTATGGGAGGGCGGTTGTGGTGAACAGTACCAGAATGCATGCAGTTGAAGGTTCGAACTTGGTCTCATCAAGCGGGTGCGAAAAGCTTGTGAAGATATTCCAGGCGCAGGAAGAGGACCATCAGGTCTTTGTCATTGCCCCGTTGCGCGAAGACTCCCTACAGCTGGGGAGTCTGCTCACCTATGCACAGAGCCATGATGAGAGGCTCTGGTCCGAACTGGAGAAGAGCTTCTCCCAGTGGACGGATCTCACTGAGCTCTTGCTCTCCACCGTTGCAGGGGAGAAGGTGCTCCAACGCATAAAGATGGGTTTTTCCGATATGGAGGACCTGCTTCGAGCCATCTGGCTGGTTGAGGACATCTCCGTCGGGTCGCAGCAGTATATGGACAGGATGGTAGGTTCGTGGGTGGCAGACATCTGTTGCCACTATTTTGCAGCGAGGGGCATCACAGCTGATCTTCTTGAATTCTCCTCGGCCATGCAGCTCCCCCTTCTGAAGGCCCAGGCCTACTTTGTCTATGGAAAGCTGCCTCAGGCTGAGAAGAGCGAGCCGCGCGAGGGGCTAAGCGAATACGGTTCCGCCCTGCTTGGGGCCCAGCTTCGGGCGAAGGGGGTCACCTTCTGGAACAGCGTCTCCCTTCTTAGAAATGCCGACATAAGTGAAGTTCCCTCATCCCTGGTCATTCCCTCCCTTTCCTACTCGGAAGCCACTGAGCTCTCCTTCTTTGGTGCTCCCATCATACATCCCCAGTCCCTGTTGCCTGCAATGAATGCATCCATCGATGTGCACCTCCGGTGGTGGGGTGATATCAGGGCAAAGGGCAGTGTCATCTCCAGCAGCGGGAATAACGGCTCCTCCAACAAGGTCAAGGGCTTCAGCACCATCCGCGATATAGCGCTCATCAACGTGGAAGGAGCTGGCATGAGTGGGGTTGTAGGCATCGCAGGGCGCCTGTTCAGCGCCATGCGCAAGGCCTCCATCTCTGTGATCCTCATCAGCCAGGCATCCAGTGAGTACTCGATCTGTTTTGCAGTTCCCCAGTCCCAAAAGGAGCTCGCCTGCCAAACTGCAAGGGAAGCCTTTGCACACGAGCTCCAGGACCGCCTGATCCATAGCATCGAGGCGGAGGGGGAGTGTGCCATCCTCGCAGCCGTAGGGGAGCAGATGACCGGCCAGGCAGGGGTTGCCGGCAAGTTCTTCTCCTCTCTTGGCAAGGCAGGGGTGAACGTCATCGCCATTGCACAGGGATCGAGCGAGACCAATATCAGTGCGGTCATCAAGGAGCGTGACTGCAAGAAGGCCCTGCGTGCCTTGCATGCGCGCTTCTTTCTCTCCAAGCAGGCCCTCTCTGTAGGAATCTTCGGACCGGGAAGCATCGGTGGAACCCTTCTGGACCAGATAGCCAGCGAAACACAGAGGCTGAAGGAGCAGTTCGGCCTGGATATCCACATACGGGGGATAGCCAACTCAACGACCATGGTCCTCCACCAGGACGGCATAGACCTTGCCTCCTGGAGGGAAACCCTGGCCACAGAGGCTGTGCCCCTGGATATCAAGCAGTTTGCCAAGCACATAGGGGCGACCTATTTTCCCCACTCCCTGATCGTCGACTGCACCACCAGCAGGGCTCTGGCACAACAGTACGTCACCTGGCTGGAAGAGGGAATCCATGTCATCACTCCGAACAAGAAGGCGGGCACCGAGCCCTATGCCTACTACGACTCTCTGTTTGAGACCTGCCTGCGTACAGGCAGGCGCTTCCTCTACGAAACTACGGTAGGTGCTGGCTTGCCGGTCATCTGCACCCTGAAGGACCTGGTCCAGACAGGGGACAGGATCCATCGCATTGAGGGGATTGTAAGCGGCACCCTCGCCTGGCTGTTCAACCAGTACGACAGTTCTGTGCCTTTCAGCACCCTGGTGCGTGAGGCCAAGGAGATGGGCTTTACCGAGCCGGACCCGCGTGACGACCTCTCTGGCATGGATGTCGGACGCAAAAGCGTCATCCTGGCAAGGGAGCTTGGGTACAGGGTTGAGGTGGAGGATATCCCCATCCAGAGCCTGGTCCCCGACCATCTGCAGGAGCTGCCCCTTGAGCAATTCCTCGCCAGGCTTGAAGAGCTTGACGAGCCTATCCAGAAACTCTATGAGCAGGCAACCGCCAAGGGCGAGAAGCTTCGGTATGTGGGCATCGTCGACAAGCATGGATCCTGCAGTGCGGCCTTGGAGAGCTTTCCCATGACCCATGCCTTTGCCCAGGCGACGGGAACCGACAACGTCATCTGCTTTACCACAGACCGCTACTTGGACCAGCCCTTGGTCATCAAGGGTCCCGGTGCCGGGCGGGCAGTAACCGCTGGCGGGGTCTTCTCTGATATATTGCGACTGGCAGCCTACCTTGGAGCCAGAATTTAGGAGGTTTTCATGAAGTTTGTCTCAACACGAAACGCATCGGTGCGCGTCAGTGCAAGCGAAGCGATACTGCAGGGCCTCGCCCCCGACGGCGGGCTCTATGTCCCCGAGTTCTTCCCCTCGCTCGCCCTGGTGAACATCCATGAGATCTCCTCCTACCCGGAACTTGCCTTTGAGGTGCTCACCCCTTTCTTTGAAGACGATCTGCTCGCCCCTGACCTTGCAGAGATCTGCATCGATGCCTTCAACTTCCCCGTCCCCCTGGTCAAGCTTCATGACAGGCAGATGGTCCTAGAACTCTTTCACGGGCCGACAGCTGCCTTCAAGGATTTCGGTGCACGCTTTCTTGCATCCGCCATGGAGAAGCTGCTGGAGAAGCAGAGCCGCAAGCTCACCATCCTGGTAGCCACCAGTGGCGATACAGGTGGGGCTGTGGCCTCTGCCTTTGCAGGGCGCAAGGGCATCGAGGTGAAGGTGCTCTTTCCCAAGGGAAGGGTGAGCGGGCGCCAGCAGCAGCAGCTAACCTGCTGGGGCGGAAACATCCAGGCGTACGAGGTCGACGGCTCCTTTGACGACTGCCAGAAGATGGTCAAGGATGCCTTCATGGATACAGAGCTGGCAGAGGCGTGGGGCCTGAGCAGTGCCAACAGCATCAATTTGGGCCGCCTGCTGCCTCAGAGTGTCTACTACGTCTATGCCTCCTACCTCTACCATGAGGCGTTCGGGGTCAAGCCGACCTTCATCATCCCCAGCGGCAACGTTGGCAACAGCTGTGGGGCGTACTGGGCCTTCAGCATGGGAGCCCCCATCGAGAGGATCACCCTCGCAGTCAATGCGAACAGGACCATACCCGACTACCTCAGGGAGGGGGAGTACAAGCCGCGACAGAGCATAGCCACCCTGGCCAACGCCATGGATGTGGGCTCCCCTAGCAATATGGAGCGGCTCTTCAACCTCTACGATGATATTGGAACCTTCCGCAAGATGGTCAGCGCCACATCTGTCAGTGATGAAGATATCCAGGCGACCATCAAGGCTGTCCATGATGAGACCGGCTACGTGATGTGCCCCCATACGGCGACAGCGGAGAAGGTGAGGCGATCGCTTGCTGTGCAGGATGACACCATCGTGGTCTCCACTGCCCACCCGGCAAAGTTTGAGGCGGTGGTGGAGCCCCTGATAGGGACCACTGTCCCGGTCCCTGAGGCCCTTGCCGCCCTGCTGGCAAAGGATAGCAACTTCAAGAGCATAGGGTGTGACTACAGGCAGCTTTTCACAGACTGAGAAACAACCAGTACACTATGATGGTCATGATGGCTGTCTTGAGCACAGAAAGGACCTGAAGGTTGCACCCTCAGGTCCTTTCTGTATCTGCCGATGCTAGAGAACCAAGCATCCATCAAGCCTTGATGGTCAGAGCAGTTTCAGCCTCACCTTCCTGGAGTGCTTGTGGAGGTAGGGCGTTCCCCGCCCGTTTCGGATATCCTTGAGGATGCCCCCAACATCAGTTGCTACGGTTGCTGCGCAGTAGTGTATGCCCAGATGCTCGTAGAGGCCGGGGCAAGCTATGGTGGACGGTCCCATCAGGATGGAGGGGAGCTCTGTGGTGCCAAGCATTTCAAAAATCCTTTCGGTGCTGTTGGTGATGAGGCTGGTCGCTGTCAGGATGAGGGCGTCAGCTTCGCAAGCTGCCCAGGCATAGAAGCTTTCCTCGTCTCCGACAGCCTTGCCTATATCGTAGGGGCGAACCTCCATCCCTTGTTTTTCCAATTCGCCTATGATGGGAGCGAAGTACCCTATCATGGCAACCTTGCTTCCTCTCTTCAGTTTCAAGTCACCAGCGATATCCCCCTCATCGTCAGGGAGGCCCAGGGCATAGGTATGGTTCAGGGCATTGGCCAGGGCGATGGCAAGACAGCGCACCAGGGGCTTGTCATCATGGATCCTTTCCAGCAAAAGGGTGGCAGGGCTCCCTTCAAACTCCACGCTCTCCTTGAATACCGTACAGCTCCCGCCTTTCTCTTTGGGGGTATAGCACAGCCCGCACCCTCCACTGGCCAGGGTGACGGCACTGTAGCCCAGACCCAGATGGATCTCGCTGATGGTTTGCTGGGCTGCCGATTGTTCAAAGCGCCTGAATACCTTGTCATTGAGTAGCATGCTTCTCTCCTCTGCTTTCCTTTCCCACCCTCAATTGTACTGCAGAAAATCCATTATGCAAGGAAGAATACAATCAAAACAAACAGAGACGGTGCGTTTGTCACTGAAGTGAAATGATTGTGGATGATCCCTTACAAATGCTCGGGGCAAGGTGGTCCTCTTGTATTGAATGGGGGATACACAAAATGGGTGATGCAAGAAGAATATATTTCTGTTGACAAGTGGAGATTTCAAACCTAAGATTATTTAAACTACAAAAAGTTAAAAATTTAACTAAAGGAAGGTTTATTATGAAGAAGCTGCTAGTAACAATGTTGGTCTGTTCAGTTGTAGCCTTTGGATTGTTTGCTCAAGGGGCTAAAAGTGCAGCTCCTGCCGCTGAAGCGGGAGCAGGCAAGCTGGTCATCTATACCACTAACTTTGATGAAGAGTACAATCTCATTGTCGGTGGATTTGAAAAGAAATATCCCAACATCAAGGTTGAAGCTGTAACTGGTGGGGCAGGTGAACTCAAGACAAGGATCAAGGCTGAGGCAGAGAATCCTCAGGCTGATGTGATGTTCGGGGGTCTGATCTATTCTGATTATGTGAACATGGGAGATTTCTTTGAAACCTATGTTGCCTCCAACAACAGCGCATTCCCTGCCGAGATGCAGAACACCACGGGAAAGCTCACCAATGGAACCATCCAGGTGGTCAACCTGTTCGTCAATAAGGCCGAGGCCAAGAAGCTTGGCGTCACCATCACCGGATACAAGGACCTGTTGAATCCCGTCCTCAAAGGCAAGATCATCTCAGCTGACCCTGCAGCATCCTCATCGGCATGGAACCAGCTCTCAACAATGTTGAGTTCAATGGGTGGGTATGAAAGCAAGCAGGCATGGGATTATATTGAAGCTCTGGTGAAAAACCTCAATGGCGTGATGAGCAGTGGTTCTTCCGGCGCCTATAAGGGTGTTTTCAATGGCGAGTATGTCGTGGGAATCACCTATGAATCCCCCTGTCTGACATACATTGAGGATGGCTATGGCAATCTTGTTGAGATAGTCTACCCTGTTGAAGGAAGCAATGCGATTACCTTTGCATCGGCAATTGTGAAAAACTCCAAAAATATGGATAACGCAAAGCTTTTCATGGATTGGATTGCAAGTGATGAGGGTCAGGGCCTCTGGGCCACTTCTACAGTAAGGCCAGCAAACACGAACGTTCCCATCACGAACACCGTGCTGACCCCCACCAATAAGATCAAGCTTTCTCCTAGGGACAACGACTATCTTGCAAAGAACCAGCAGAATATCTTGAATCGCTGGAAGGACCTCTGGGCAAAGCACAACTAGGCATCTGTGGATAAGGGAATCAAATGAGCGTAGATATTACAATAAAAAATGCAGTGAAGATATATGGTCAGAATGTTGTAATCCCTAATCTCTCCGTGGAAGTCAAGAAGGGTGAATTCTTCACCCTTCTTGGTCCTTCGGGATGTGGGAAGACCACGTTGCTGCGGATGATTGCGGGTTTCAATACCATTGAAGGCGGTGAATTCTATTTTGGCGACAAACTGGTGAATGACCTTAACCCTTCAAAAAGGAACATCGGGATGGTGTTCCAGAATTACGCCATTTTCCCTCACCTGACCGTCAGACAAAATGTCGCATTCGGACTGAAGACAAGAAAACTGAGCGCTGAGGAGGTGCGCAGCAAAACTGATGAGTTTTTGGCCCTCATGCAGATAGCCGAGTATGCAGAGCGGCTTCCTGAGAAACTCTCAGGTGGCCAGCAACAACGGGTAGCGCTTGCCAGGGCCCTTGTCATCCAACCCGATGTCTTGTTGATGGATGAGCCCCTGTCCAATTTGGATGCCAAGCTGCGCGTTGAGATGAGGACCGTTATCAAGGAGATCCAGAACAAGCTCAACATCACCACCGTCTATGTGACCCACGACCAGGAGGAGGCGATGGCTGTCAGTGACCGGATCGCCGTAATGGAGAAGGGTGTCATCCAGCAGATAGGTGAGCCGAAGGATCTCTACCAGAGACCGGCGAATAGGTTTGTAGCCGGCTTTATCGGCAAGACTAATATGATCACAAGGAATCTTGTGGTTGAGGGGAATACCGCTACGTTGAAGATCAGCGATTCATACGCCCTTGATTTCCCCGGCTCAGAACACCATACGAGCCAACAGGTGCTGCTCTCCATCAGGCCTGAGGACTATCAGATACTGGAAGAGGATGAGGGAGGTCTGGCTGCAACGGTTGATGACAGTATTTTCCTTGGCCTGATGACCAACTATTTCGTAACCCTTGAAACAGGTGAACGGGCCGACATCATCCAGGAATCCCCCCTCAAAAGCATCTACAAGAGGGGTTCCAGGATCAGGGTGAAAATACATAGGGAGAAGATCAATGTATTCAGTGAAGATGGGGAGAGGAATCTCCAATTGGAGGGGTAGATGAAGATCCCAAAGAAAAAGCGGACTCCCCTTGAGGTGTGGAACCTTATAGCACTCTCCATTCTCCTGCTCTATATCCTGTTTCTTGTCCAACCTCTTTTCAACCTGCTCAAATCCTCTGTCATCCACAGTGATGGTGGCTTTACCCTGGAGTACTTCAAGAAATTCTTCAGTCAGAAGTACTACCTGTCGACGCTGATAAATAGTTTTAAGGTCTCAACAGCAGTGACGGTGTTTTCACTGCTCATTGGCATTCCCCTTGCTTATTTTTATAACCTGTATGAGATAAAAGGGAAGAAACCTCTGGAGATCCTGATCATTCTCTGCTCGATGTCAGCTCCGTTCATCGGAGCCTATGCCTGGATACTCCTTTTGGGAAGGCAGGGCCTGATCACAAAAACGATAGAGGCGATCCTTCCCGTTACGGTCCCACGAATCTATGGCTTCAACGGCATAGTCCTGGTGCTTGTGACAAGGCTTTTCCCTCTGGTGTTCCTGTATGTTTCCGGTGCTTTGAAATCGATAGACAACTCCCTGCTGGAAGCTTCTGAAAACCTCGGTGTCTCGGGTATGCGCAGGTTCTTTACCGTAGTGATGCCCCTTTGCATGCCCTCCATTCTTGCTGCGGCACTTCTGGTCTTCATGCGCTCGATGGCTGATTTTGGCACACCCCTACTCATTGGGGAGGGCTATAGGACCTTCCCTGTTGAGATTTACAATCAATATGTTGGTGAGACCTCGGTCAACCATAATTTTGCGGCAGCTATCAGTGTCGTGGCGATCGTCATCACCGCCCTGGTGTTTTATCTGCAGAAGTTTGTGGCCAGCCACTACAGGTTCTCCATGAACTCCCTCAATACGATAGAAAGAAAAAAAATACATGGGATCAAAAATGTACTCATTCATTTCTATGCCTACTTCCTGGTATTCATTTCACTGCTCCCCCAGATATACCTTTTTTACATGTCCTTCAGGAAAACCTCCTCTTCGGGCTCTGTCTTCACGAAGGGATTCTCCTTGGACAGCTATAAAATAGCCCTGAAGAGGATGAGTTCTGCCATTCCCAATACGATTTTCATTGGCGGTGTCTCTGTCCTGGTCGTCCTGTTCCTAGCTGTACTGGTTGCCTACCTTGTTGTCAGAAGGGAGAATGTGATCACCAATACCATTGATACCCTCTCCATGTTGCCCTATATAATTCCTGGGTCTGTGGTGGGTATCGCCCTGGTGATAACGTTCAGCAAACGACCGCTCGTGCTCACAGGGACGGCAACCATCATGATCATCGCCATGATAGTCAGAAGGATACCGTATACGATACGAAGCTCGGTAGCAATTTTGCAACAGATACCCATGTCAGTAGAGGAGGCGGGAATAAGCCTCGGTGCATCAAAGCTTCAGACTTTCTTCAAGATCACCGTACCAATGATGAAGAATGGCATACTTTCAGGAGGAATCCTTAGCTGGATAACCATCATTACAGAGCTGTCGACCTCCATCATCCTCTATACCTCGCATACGGTAACCCTTACACTATCAATCTACATATTTGTCGTACGGGGGACTGAAGGGCCAGCAGCCGCCATGGCTACGATCCTTACCCTGTTCACTACCCTTAGCCTCATCCTGTTCATCAAGGTCTCTGACGGAAAAGAGATGGTCATGTAGTGTTCTCCCAAAAGGCCTTGTGGAGGTTCACCCTCCTGTGACTGAAGCACTGGTGTAGCCGAACCGATGTTTAGCAAAACAACCTTGTATTGAATCGATCAATGGGCCTTGGCTGGCCCTACGGGGAATAGAGATGATTTCAGATGAAAAGCTATTTGATGTTGCCATAGCCTACCATGTCAGGAAGAAAACACAGAGGGATATAGCAAAAGAGTATGATGTTTCACATGTGCAGATCAGCAAGTACCTCAAGCTTGCTGAGCAAAGGGGGATCATCACCATCTCCATCAACCCTCCCAGCGTCACCAAAGAGGATTTGCAATGGTACCAGATCATGTTCAGGGAGCTCTTCGGACTGGAGCATCTCGTACTGACACCGGGTGCCAACAACAGCGAGAAATCCCATGCCTTGCTTGTGAGTTTTGCGGCAAAGTACATCACCGAGACCTATGGAAACAATGAATTGCATGTTGGCCTTGGTCTGGGTAGGACGATACATGACCTGTGCAAGTTTCAAAATGAAATGGTAAAGAAGACGAAATGGACCTATTATCCTGTCTGTACATCGATCCATAACAAATCAAGCAGATATTTTGATTATGAACAGTTGCTCAGGATGATCTCTGAGAATTGGGGAGGAGGATTCAGCAGCAAGTTCAACAACATGCTCTATTTCAGCGAGAGCCTTGATGTTGATTTCCACAAGTACATCTATGACTACCTCAGCAAGCTTGATATGCTCATCACCGGTATTGGAAGTGCCTTTACCCTGAACCCTGCAACCCGGGAGATATTTTTCTCACAAGAAGAACAGAGTGAAATACTGACTAAAAATCTGGTCGGTGATATGGTCAATTTCTTTTTTGACATAGATGGGAACATCTATGCCCCTCAGAATAAGATCAAGAATCCACTGACGCTGGAGCAACTGCGGGCTACACCCCTGAGGATTGCAGTGGCGTCGGGGTTCCATAAGGTTGAGAGCATCATAGGTGCCCTCCGTGCTGATTTGGTCCAGACACTGATCACCGATACGCAGACTGCCAAGCATGTGATCGAATACATGAAATAGAGTTCATGCCCGCTGGAAAGTAAACCATAGGAAAAGAGGCAATGGTAGCCTGTCTTCTCTGACAGGCTACCACTGTTCGGTCCGAACTGCTTACTCAGCTATACAGCAGCTCTCCCGCTCCCGCACTGCAATGACCGTCACCGATCCCTCTCCAAAGACAGACTGGAGATACTCCGTAAAGGAAGCGAGCTTGCGGGTGGGGACATAGGCCTGGATGGTCCCTGCAAATCCCCCTCCATGGACTCTGACAGTAGCCCCTTCACCTAGGACCTGCTTTGCCATGGCAATGGCAAGGCTGAGGCCCTGTTCACGGGTATTGGTGGTAGGGTAGAGGTTCTGAAGAAAGCAGAAGGAGCTTTCACCGCTTTGGCGGACCTTTTCAAGGTAGGTGCCCATATCTTCCTCCTTGAGGGCGGAGAGCATTCTGGTAACCCGATCGTTCTCACCAAAAAAGTGGATGGCACGCAAGAGGGCGCGGTCATTATCCACCTTCTTTCTCAAGGTCGGCAGCTCAGCGGCAAACTCTTCAGGCTCGATTTCCCGAAGATTCTTCTTGCCGAAGAAACTTGCCACCTGACGCATTTCCTGAGGCACGGCCGCATACTCAGGTGTCAGGTCTGCATGGTTGCCACCGGTGTCCACTATGACCAGGTGGTAGCCATGCTTTTCAAAGGAGAAGGGGACGGGGGTTACCCTAGGATGGGAGGCATCCTTGAAGTCGATGCTGACAATGCCGCCGTTGGCACAGGCAACCTGGTCCATAAGGCCCGATGGTTTGCCGAAGTAGTGGTTCTCGCTGAACTGCCCGATGATGGCCAGCTCGATGGGGGAGAGCTTGTCCCCGTTGAAGAGGTTGTTGAAGATGGTACCGCACAACACCTCAATGGCAGCCGAGGAGGAGAGGCCCGAGCCCTTGAGTACACAGCTGGTGGTATTTGCCTGCCACCCCCCTATGGCGATGCCCCTCTGCTTGAATGCGAATGCAATTCCCCTCAACAGCGCTTCTGTGGTGTTTTTTTCCGATTCGACCATCTCCAGGCTGGCAAGGTCGATCTCAACAGAGGGGTAGCCCTCGCTGACAAGCACCACACGATTGTCGGCGCGTGGGGAGACCGCTGCTATGGTGTCCAAGTTGATGGTCGCTGCAAGCACCTTGCCCAGGTTATGGTCAGTGTGGTTCCCCCCGAGTTCACTGCGACCGGCTGTGGAGAACAGCTTGGCGCTTTCTCTGGAGAACAATTTGGCATGGCCCTCCAACAGGGCGATATACCGGCCATCCATCTCGCTTTGGTCGTAGCGCTGTGCATAGAGATGCGGATATACCTCGTGCAACACTCCCTCTTTGATCATCTCGACAGTAGCCATGGTTCTCTCCTTTTGCCATCGTTCGTTGCCATACATTCTAGCATATGTTTGCTTGTCACCGGTAGTTCGTAAAATACTCTTGCACAGGCGAATGTACACGTGTACAATACTCGAACAACACCGCCCTTGTCAATTCTTTTTAGGAGGCATGCATGCCGATAACGCGCAACCAGGTGGCTAAGCTTGCAAACGTCAGCAGTGCCACCGTTTCCAGAGTATTCAACAACCCCTTATCGGTATCGCCGCTCTTGCGTGACGCTGTGCTGCAAGCGGCCACAGAGCTTGGGTATACCCCCAACAAGGCTGCCGCCCTTCTCAGGCGCAAGGGTACCGGGGTCCTGGCCTTTGTCGAGTTGGAGAAGGGGGGCAGGCCCTACTACTGGGGGGACCTTGCAAGCTTCGACTGGTTTTTCGGCAGAAGCATCAGGGGAGTGCAGGACTCTCTCAAGGATAGCTCATGGCAGCTGAGGTTCTATAGGATAAGGACAAAACAAGAGCTGGAGGCTATCGAAGGGCAGTGTGACGGTATCCTGGGCTACGACATCGATGCGCAGGAGGAAGTTGACCTTTTCGCAGGCATCGGTGTCCCTTATGTGCTTTCGCACCACCTCAACAGGGGGGCTGCCCCCTCTGTTGTGACAACTGACAACCATTATGGCGGGGTGTTGCAGGCTGAGTACCTTATAGGACAGGGGTGCAGGAGGCCCCTGTATATCACCGGATACCTCAAGAGTGTGGTCCCCCACCAGCAGAGGCTGGAGGGATTCCTTTCGCTATTCCCCGACTCCCTGGTCGTCGAGACAGAGGTAGGCTCCCCTGATGCCATCACACCCATCCTTGCCAGGGTGCTGCAGGAAGAGCGACTGGGAACCATTGACAGCATTGCTGCAGTCAATGACCTGACCTTGTTTGAACTCCTGCTCAAGAGCAGGACCTCCTTGCCCAGCGTAGGCTACGACGCCTCACCCCTGCATAAGCTCTTCAATGGGTCCCTTGCCAGTGTGGATATCCAAAGCGGAGAGATCTACAGGATGGCAACCCTTGAGCTCATCTCCCTGATAGGGGGTGGGCAACCCCATCCAAGGGTGGTGCTTCCCAGGTTGGTGGAGCTTTGAAAAGAGGGGATATTGATGAACTGCTGCAAAGGCCATCATAGACTCAAAAGCAACGGTATGGTTTATTTGCTCAGATATTAGAATTGAAAATCCTGGCAAAGGTCATCTCCTTGTGCATTTACGTATGACTCTCCTATACAATTTCTTCCTCGGATACCTGCTCAATGCCAGGACTCCCTGCCTCACCAAACAGTGCACCGCCTCAGATACATCTTCCTCAGTCCAGCAGGAAAGGATGCCCGAGCGGCTGTCATGGCCATCCTTATTGGTAAGAAGTCTGGCAAGGGAACCTGGGCTATAGGCAAAAGGTCGGCACTGCACACTCCTCACTATCTGCTTCATTCCATCTGGATGCCCAAAGAGGGTATGGTTGCAGACATCACAGCCACTGCACCCGCCGATGCTCTCCCCCAGGAGATAGAGGAGGCTCTCGCGAATGCAGAGGGTTTTGCTTGAGAAGATGGCATGGAGGGGGATGAAGGAATGGCTCGATCCTGCTGCCTTCTTCTCTTCCTCCTCACCCAGGAGTACATGGGAGTGTGCAAGGTTGCCATCACGGCCTGCTCGTCCGCTCTCCTGCAGGAATGAGGCTACGTCCTTTGATAGGGTTCGATGAATGACTGTTCGGATGTTTCTTTTATCAACACCCATCCCAAAGGCATTCGTAGAAAAAAGAATCCCTTCGTCCGTAGTATTGAACCAGGATTCAAGCAGAATCCTAGACTCTGTTCCTAGCCCGGCATGGTAGTATCGGACAGGAATGTGAGTATGGTTGTTCCCAAAATCCTTGGCAGCAAGTTCGCACTCGCGTCTGGTTTGACAAAAGACGACTGCGGGGCGGGCTGAACCATCCTTGAGCAGCATGGAAAGCGAATGTGCTTTTGAGAGGGTCTCCTGAACGTGGTAGATGATGTTCTCCCTATCGGCGCTGCCGCGTACGCTGTGCGGCTTCCTACCCAAGAACAGCATGGATTGCAACTCGGTGGTTATGGCTTGGTCAGCAGTAGCGGTGAAGGCAAGGATCTGCTTGATTGTGAGGTAGGCTATGACACTGCCAAGGCTTGTATAGGAGGGACGGAAGCTTGATCCCCACTGCACCACTGTGTGGGCCTCGTCCACCACCAGCAGGCTTATAGGATACATGCTTAGGTTTGCAATCACCTGGGGATTGAGCATGCACTCAGCGTTGGTGATGACCACGGAGGCCTCTTTGTTTGCAAGCTTTTCCCAGATTGCTTTTCGCTGCTCTTTTGTCTGTCCTCCTCGAATGCAGACAGAAGGGATGCCGCTTCTTTCAAAGCGGCTGATCTGGTCGTTCATCAGGGAGAGCAGGGGATAGACAATGACTGTCAGGCCTTGGACAAGCAAAGAGGGGAGCATGAAGCAGACGCTCTTGCCCGATCCTGTAGGAAGGACCACCAGCATCCCCTCATGGTCAGAAGCGGAACTGTCCTGTTCAAGGATTCTTTGAATGACTAGGGATTGGTAGGGGCGTAGGGTGGCGAGGCCGAACTTCTCCAGGGCTGTTGTGTTGATGAGCTCTTGCATACTGCAGTAAGGGCTGAAGGGAGAGCTTCTGCTTCAATAAGCATATCCTTCTCGCAACATTACTAAAAGGATGCATAAGAATATACTTTTTCCTGTTTTATCTGAAGCTTCTAAAGAAGCATGTCCAGGGGTTCCATTGGTCCTTCTCCCCATTTTTCTTGACTTCCCACAGGGTTCACTCCTATCATTGGCCATAGCCAATGAAGGTTTTGCCTCTGCACACACTTGCGTGTGCATATGCATCAGCATTGGTCATTAGGCGCTTCAGGAGAACACACACATATGGCTTCATCACAGGTCGACGTATCAATCATCATTCCCTGCTATAACGGCATGAGGACTCTCACACAGTGCCTTGATTCCCTTATCGCCTTAGATCCTCTCTCCCCCCCACACGAGATCATCGTGGTCGATAACGGCTCTACCGATGGGTCGGTTGAAGTGATCAAGACCTATAAGGAGGTGACGCTTCTCTATGAGCACACCATACAGGGCCCTGCAGCTGCAAGGAATACCGGCGTTCGTGGCTCCCATGGTGCCATCCTTGCCTTTATCGACATTGACTGCATTGCAACCCCCCGCTGGCTCATCGAGAGTTTTTCAGCCTTTGATGATCCTCTTGTGGTGGGGGCCGGAGGAAGGATAGAAGGCAGCGTGCCAAAGAATGAAATACAGCAATGGATGAATGATGCCAAGATACTCGACCAGGAGCGGACGCTTAACAACAGCTTCATGCCCTTTGTGCAGACAGCCAACGCCCTCTTTCGCAAAGATGCTTTCCTAGCGATAGAAGGGTTTGACATTGGCTTGATCAGCGGTGAGGACTGTGACCTCTCCTGGAGGATCCAGAAGGTGAGCGGGGGGCGTCTGGCCTACTGCCCGGATGCCCTGGTCTACCACGATCATCGAGCCTCCATGAAGGGCGTCTATCGCCAGTCACGCACCAATGCCATGGCCGGTGCCCTGATCGCTAAAAAATGGAAAGGCTCCTTGTCAAAGAAAAGCTGGAAGACCAGCGTCTGGGAGTGTTGGGATCTCTTGCTTTCCGGCCTGCGCCTCATCGGAACCTACCTGACCTTCCAAGACAAGGGCAAAAGGATCAATAAGCGCCTTGACTTCCTCAACCGATTTGGCAGGAAGGAGGGTATGATCCGCTCGGCTATCAAGACAAGACAGTGGAGCCAGTGGTGAAGCAGAAGCATGGGCCTACGGCTCTGATGCTCCTGCCTTCCTTCCCTCAGCAGGCGCGTACCGGAGGGGAGATGTACAACCGCTATGTGGTCGAAGGTCTCACCGGACTGGGGCTTCCTGTTGTGGTCATCTCTTTGCAGGACCTCATAGGGCAAGAGGCCCTTCATGATCGCAGAATGCGAAAAACCGCCAAACGGGCAATCTCCTCGGCATTGGAACCCTATTGTTCTGAAGGTGCGACTGTCATCTACGACTCTTGGCTCTACCGCTTTCTTTTTCCTCTCATGGTGTGGAAACGGGTGCGCGGCAATCTTCGTCTGGTCAGTTTCTCACAGCTGTGCTATTGGGATACGTATGCTTCAACACCTTTGCGCCTTCTGCACCGACTCAAGACGATGGCAGCCCTAGTGCCTGCCCACCACCATGTTGGCGTAAGCGAAGCGGTTCTCCACGCTGACCTGGGCTTGTTTTATAGAAGGAAAAATACGACGGTGATCTGTCCTGCAAGTGACTTTGCAGGAAGAAACCTCATACAGGCAAGGTGTGCTACAATGCCTGCAAAACTGGTCTCTGTGGGCAATTATACTAAGCGAAAGGGCTTTCACGTGCTTATAGGAGCCCTGGCACTAGTGTTTGAGAGCCATCCTGAGCTCAAAGGGCAGGTTGTCCTGCATCTTGCAGGAAACCTTTCCTTTGATCCTGGGTATGTGGATCGCCTGAGGACCCTGATCGAAGAAAAGCACCTTGCACAAAGCGTGATCATGGATGATTGGAAGGGTAGGGACGCGATCAGCGCCCTCTTCAGTGAATCCCAGCTCTTCGTCTTTGCCTCCGAATCAGAGGGCTTTGGCATGGTGGTCCTTGAAGCGATGCTCCATGGCCTGCCGGTCTTGCTGGGGGACTTCATGACAGCCGAAGAGCTTCTCGGAGCCTCACATGCAGGAGGGTACATCGTACCCTCCCGCCTGGAGCAGGGGTATGCACAGTGCATCATCGACTATCTGCTCGATGACAACAGGAGCCAGAGGGGAGAGCTCTCGCGTGCGCGGGCCCTGGAGTTTTCCCAGAGCTGGGCCGATGTTGTCGAAAAGTTCCATCAAGTGCTCGTATGAGCCGCTGGTTTTGAAGAATACACCCCCAACACTTCTCTTGGAGAAGAGTTTTGTGCTATATGAATAGCGAAAAGGAACATGCGATGTCAATGATTGAGAAGAACCGGTCCTCCGCCATCATCAAGAACACCCTGTCGAACTACAGCCGCCAAGCTGTACAGATCCTGGTGTTCTTGGCCCTTACCCCGTTCATTGCAGACAAGCTGGGCACTGAGGCCTTTGGATTGTGGGCTCTGCTGCAGGCTGTCATAGGACTGTTCGGCCTGCTTGACCTCGGCTTCGGTACCTCTGTGGTTAAATTTGTAGCCGGGGCCCGCAGCAGTGAGGATACCACCTTGATCTCAACACTGACAGCCACCTTCTTCTGGGTCTATATGCTCCTCGGCGCGATAGTCATCGTTGCAGCATCAGCATTTGTCATTGTGCTTCCCTCAGTATTGAACATCCCCGATGCGTATGTAGGTGCATCGCAGATGGTTTTCCTGCTGGTTGCATTCCGGACCGCATTGGGCATGCCCCTGGGGATGTTCCTGGGCGTAATGACAGGGTTCCAGCGACAGTGGTGGGCAAACAGTTTCAAGATAGCCTCTACACTGCTCTACGCCGGAGGCACGTTCTGGGCCCTGCTTGCCTCCCCTTCCATACAGTGGTTAGGGGTGGTTAACCTGGTTTCAAATACCATTGCCATGGCCTTTGGTGCCTGGATATGTGTCACCCGGTTGCCAGGGGTCTCGGTCAATCCGAAATTCTTCCGTCTGCACATGGTTCGTGAGATATCCTCATTTTCGCTGTTCATCTTCATCATACAGGTCTCTTCCCTCATCTATACGCGAATCGACTCGCTGATCGTGCAGTCGGTGCTCTCACTCTCCGCAGTAGCGCTGTATAGCGTCGCTTCACGGATCGCTGAAGAGGCCTCGGGCATGTGCCGCCAGCTTACGAATGCACTCACCCCTGTTGTTGCAGAGCTGCATGGAAGCGGGGATAAGCAGAACATAAGGGCAGTGTTGCTGCTTGGCACCAAGCTCTCCACCGCCCTGGCCGTACCATTGCTGCTGGGGCTGTTCTTTCTTGTGGAACCACTGCTTGTGGTCTGGATGGGTGAGGAGTTCAGGCTGGCCACCTCTGCAACCCAGATACTGCTTGCCACCATGCTCATCAGCGTCATACATGGAAATGGGGCGAATGTGCTCTCCATGACCGGACACCAGCGCTATCTTGCAGGCGTATTCTTCGGCGGGCAGATGCTCAACCTTACCCTTACGCTGATTCTGATCCGCTTGTATGGTCTGATGGGGGTAGCCCTGGCCACCCTGATCTCCAGTGCAGTAGTTGATATGGGTCTTGTACAGCCCAGGGCGAACAGGTCAACGGGCATCTCTTTTGTACGCTTCTACAGCTCATCGGTAATGCCTTCGGTCATCCCGGTTTTGATCATGTACGGATCGTTGCTGGGAATCGTGCGCATCTATCCCCCGACCTCGCTTGTAGCCATTGCTTTGATAGAAGCCTTTGCCTGTCTGGTATTCTTTGGCTCGTTCCTTCTGTTTGGTCTGAAGAAGGATGAGCGCTCCTACATTATCGATA
The DNA here is from genome assembly GCA_034007055.1 of Sphaerochaeta sp. Lineage (GTDB taxonomy): Bacteria > Spirochaetota > Spirochaetia > Sphaerochaetales > Sphaerochaetaceae > Sphaerochaeta. Next base: position 78,516 of record JAVERP010000003.1, on the reverse strand, counting down.
AGGTGCGAAACATCAGAAAGAGGGGATAGGAAGGGCTGTGGGTGGTCTTGCTAGAAGGAGCGTATCGCCCTGACCAGGAACTGCTCGGTCTTCTCAATGCGCCCCTGCACCCCTTTATGGAACCCTTGGCCCCAGGCAAGGGTTTCGTCATATTCGGTGGAGCTCCAATACCCATGCCCAAGGCCTTTGAACTCATCCACGGTTTGCACCGACAGCGGCCAGTAGAGGAGGTCCAGCTCCTCTTTTGAAGGAAGATACCAGTCGGAATATCCGTTGACGACCAACTCGTCACAGTATTTGGCAGCATAATCGCGGTCGGTGAGATCCTTCTGCGTCAGTATGATCTGGGCCGTATTTGCCCCCCCATCCCCTACAGAGGGTGAAGCTGAGCCGGCCAAGACTCCAGGCATGCCCCAATTGAGAGGTCTTTCTGTGGCACCTGGTGCCACCTCCAGATATCTCCACCCATCGCCATGGCTACCCTTGTCATAGAAAACCAGGCCTCCTGCCGGCCCTTTCTCCCCGATGGAGTATATCTTCACCGACTCCTCTCCCTGGGTGGTGGCGCATGAGCCGAGCATAAGGAGCAAGAGGATCAGGGAGAGGAGGGTGAGGTGTACCGTATGGCTATTGCAGTGAACTTTCATGGGTGTTGTTCCTTCCATAATCCTGGGTCTTGTAGTTGGTGTTGATGATGTTTGAATAGATCATGTAGCCTCCACGTTCACGCTCCTTTACGGCGAACGTGGCAATTTCCGCATGTTTGATCAGGGTGTTCACATCATCGCCATGTTCAGGATAGAGGGAGATCCCCGTGCTGGCGGTTGCCTGGATGCTCTTGTCCTGGACCAGGAAGGGTTCGGCAAACCCCAGGCTGATCTTCTTTGACACTGCAAGCACATCACGCCTGTTTCTCAGGCCGTTGAGCAGGACGATGAACTTGTCCCCCCCGAGGCGGGCTACCAGATCGCTCTTACGCACCTGGGCCTTGATGCGTCCGGCAATGAGCTGCAGGAGGCGGTCCCCCGCCTTATGCGAATGGGCCTCATTGATCTCAGAGAGCTTGTCCACGTTGATTATCAGGATGGCCACCAGGTCCTCATTGTACCGGGCCTGGGAGATGGTGAGCTTGGCCTGGTCTTGAAAGAAGTTCCGGTTTGGCAGTCCTGTGAGTATATCCTGGGTGGCCAGGAAGGAGAGCTTGTCCTCAAGCTTCTTCTGATAGGTGATATCCTCTATGGTCCCATCAATATGGACGACCTGCTTGTCTGCATTGAGGACGGTACGTGCGTTGTCCCTGATCCAGATGGCCTCACCATCATAGCGTTCGATCTCAAATATGAGACCATGGATGAACCAGTCCTGTTCAATGATCTCCTTCCAGGTCTTTTGCTGGTCGAGGTCCTTGAACAGGGAGAAGTAGTTTTCTGCTCGGAGCACCGCATCATTGGGGGCACGAAGGATGCTTACCATGGTCTGGTTGATGTCAAGGAAGTTCCCCTCCGGATCAATCCTGTAGAGGCCCAGGGGGACGCTGTCGAACAGGGAAGAACTCTCATGTGCATAGCCAGCCATGCTCTCATTGCCGCCGGCCATCGACTCTGCCGCTTCCAAGGTGAATTTCATCTCCTTCAAGTCGCGCATGATCTGATTGGTTGCCTCCTGGCTTGAAAGCAGATGAAGGGCATGTATCTGTTTTTTCCCAGTCTCGTTTTCCGGCTCTTCCTGCTCGCTGACAAGCAGGATATACCGCAAGGAACCCACCTCAAGCAGGATTCTCACCATGTTGGAGACAGTGTAGAAATCCTCCATGTCGATGGAGAGGATGGCAGCATCAAACTGTTTGTCCTTGATGGCTGAAAGCCCATCGACCATGGTATTGACGCACGTGATATTGGTGATATTCTTCTTGAGCTGGTCGACCAGCTCAACTTTCATCGGGGTGGCTTCGCTTATAATGATGGCTCGTATGGTATCGATCATGGCTCCTCACTTGGGATAGGATGACTCATTATCCCTTCAGCCTAGGATGGATGTCAATGAAATATGCTCCAAGCAGGATGCAGAATCCAATTTTATCGATTTTAAGGTAGAAAACAGCCAAGCCATACCGTATACTTCGCCTATGATCAGAGCACACCACATAGTTCATATCCCCCGACGCTTTGTTGTTTCGGAATGGGGAGGTTCGGAAACATTCGTCGCAGAGGTCTCTACCCGTCTGGTCAAAAACAATCATTCTGTTCAGATATACACCTCAAAGGCATTGGACTCACGAGAAGAGGACTCCTACAAAGGGGTACGCATACGACGCTTCTCCTATTTCTACCCCTACCTGGGCCTCAAGGCAGGGGTGAAGGACCAGCTGGACAAGAAGGCTGGGAACCTCTTCTCCTTCTCCCTGATGCGCGCCCTGCTTGGCAAGAAGGAGTTGGACCTCATCCACCTCCATACGGGAAAAAGGATGGGTGGCATCGCCCGTTACTGTGCCAAAAAACGGGGCATCCCCTATGTGATCTCCCTGCATGGGGGAAATCTTGCCGTCCCTGAGGATGAGCGGGAGACCTGGGTGGAGCCTACCAAGGGCAAGCTGGAGTGGGGCAAGCTTTTGGGATATTGGGTCGGGTCAAGGGAGGTGCTCGCTGACGCCTCTGCAATAATCTGCGTAGGCATGGACGAGTACACGGCGATGACCGCCCGGTATCCTGACAAGTACATCGAATACCTTCCCAACGGGGTGGATCTAGGGCGGTTCGCCCAAGGAGACGGCAAAGCCTTCAGGGCCGAGCACTCCATACCGCAGGGGCGGTTCGTCTGCCTTACGATGGCGCGCTTCGATGTGCAGAAGAATCAGGTGGGCCTGGTTCGCCAGCTGCCATCCCTGCTCGCCAAGAATCCTGAGATACACTTCCTGCTCATCGGCCCTGTGACCAACCGCGCCTACCGAGACCAGGTGGAGCGTGAGGCAAAGGAGCTGCAGGTTGCTGACCACCTCACCATCATAGAGGGCCTGCCTTACAATGGACCCGCTCTGGTGGACGCCTACCATGCGGCCGACTGCTTTGTCCTGCCCTCCCTTCACGAGCCCTTTGGCATGGTGGTCCTGGAAGCCTGGGCAAGCTCCCTTCCTGTTGCCGTCTCTCGCCGTGGAGGGCTTGCCGCCCTTATCCAAGAGGGGGAGACCGGGCTGTTCTTCGATCCTGAACTGGGCCCGCACGAGGAGGGAGGCATAGCCTCGGTCCTGAAAAGAGTGGCCGGGGACCCTGGGCTGCAGGCATCCTTGGGTAGGGCGGGGCATGAAAATGCCGTAGCCTCCTATAGCTGGGATATCATCACAGGACGCCTTGAAGAAATATATGAGAGGGTCTATGAACATTCTCTTCATTAATACAACCGGAGGCTATTTTGGTGGTGTAGAGCAGAACATCGCTCTTTCAGCACAGGGCCTCACTGATCTCGGGCACCGCTGTTTTTTTGTCTGCAGGCACAATTCAGGGGTTGGCCAAGAGCAGTTCGACACGTTGTTCGAGCAGACCTGGACGCTGCAGGCCACCACCCTTAGGGAGGTGGTGGAGAAGGTGAGCCCTGATATCTTCTATGTGCACAAATTCGAGGGGATAGGGGAGATCCTTGCCCTGAAGGGGGAGCGCAGGGTCATCAGGATGGTCCATGACCATGACCTCTACTGCCCGCGCAGACACAAGTACTATACCTTTTCCCGCAAGATATGCACCCACCGCTGTGGCCTGGTCTGCTATGCAGACCTCGCATTCCTCCAACGGGGGGCAAAGGGTATCCGCTTTGTCTCCATCAGGAAGAAAATTGTGGAGATGCGAAGGAACCGGGAGGTTGATGCATTGCTGGTAGGAAGCCGCTACATGCAAGGGGAGCTTGAGAGAAACGGCTTCGCTGCCGAGCAGATCCATCTGGTCCCCCCCTGCGTCGAGCCCTTTGAGAAGCCTTTGCAACCCTATCCCCCCAAGCCTTCGATTCTCTATGTCGGGCAGCTGATCAGGGGCAAGGGTGTTGATACGCTGCTTGAAGGGTATGCCCGCTTGATGGAGAAACTGGACACCCCCATAGAGATCCATATTGTGGGCAAGGGCAATGACGAGGGATCCTTGCACGAGTATGCACACGCCCTTGCATGCAAGGACTCCGTTCATTTCCATGGGTGGGTCGCCCACGACGACCTGGTTGGCTTGTATGACGAAAGCTCGGTGGTGGTGGTCCCCTCCCGGTGGCCCGAGCCCTTCGGGATGGTGGGGGTGGAGGCTATGCTCAGGGCCCGGCCTGTAGTGGGGACAGCGGTCGGAGGGATCCCCGACTGGCTGGAGGATGGGAAGAACGGGTACCTTGTCCCCCCCAATGACCCGCAGGCCCTCTGTGATGCGCTCTCGGCCTTGGTCCTGGACCCGCACAGGGCAGAGCAGATGGGGGCGATGGGTAAGGCACTTGCACAGGAAAAGTTTTCCTTTGAAAAATATATGAAGACGTTGGAACACCTAATGGAGAGAGCATGATAAAAATTGGTTGCCCTAGCTTTGGAACAGATTGTGGAAGGTCGGGAATTGGCAGTTATATGAGCGAGCTGATCAATCGCTTCGATTCTGATGCACTCTCTGAGGAGTTTTCGTTTGAACTCATCGGCCCTCAGGCAGATCGCGACTACTACCTGAAGGATACGAAGCATATCCTCTGGCACCAGGTGGAAGGCGCTGATGGTTCTCCCATCAGGAACTTCTTCTGGAATCAGAGTGCCCTTCCGAAGCTCTGCAAGGAGCGCGGCTATGACCTGCTCTTCCTGCCTGCTGCAAACCGAAGGCTTTGCGGCAAGGCTCCCTGTCCTACGGTAGGCACAGTCCATGACCTTGCCACGTTGCATCTGAAAAACAAGTATGATTTCGCCCATGCCGTCTTCAACAGGCAGCTGCTTCCCATGCTTATCCGCGGCTTGACGCATATCATCACCGTCAGTCAGTTCTCCAAGGATGACATCGTGCGGTTCGCCAAGGTAGGATCCGACAGGGTCACCGTCATCCCCCTCGCCGCCGACCATGACCGCTTCTTCCCCCTTGAGGACTCATCGTCCCTGAAGGGGTGGATGAAGGAGACCTTTGGGGTGGACACCCCCTATCTTCTGTACATCTCGCGCCTGGAGCACCCGGGGAAAAACCATGTGAACCTCATCAAGGCCTTCGATCTTTTCAGGGCCGAGACCAAAACGAACTACTCGCTGGTCCTCCCCGGTCCTGACAAGGAGCGCGCAAGTGAGATCCACAGTGCGGCACAAGCCTCTCCCTACGCCTCTGATATCAGGTTCTTGGGGTTTGTCGACGCTGCCGATGTGCCCAACCTCTACAGGGGTGCAGAGCTGTTTGTGCTTCCCTCCTACTTTGAAGGGTTCGGCCTCCCTGTCCTGGAGGCGATGGCGTGCAGGACCCCTGTCATCACTTCCGATGCGGCCTCCCTTCCCGAGGTAAGCGGTTCGCATACCCCCCATTTCGATCCCAACAGCGCCCTTGCCATCAAGGAGGCTATCCTTGAGGTGCTCGGCGATGATGCAAAGCGCGATGCCTTGGCGGAAACGGGCAGGCTTTGGGCCCAGCAGTTCTCCTGGGACCGTACGGTTGATGAGACGCTGGAAATCTTCAGGGAGACGGTGAGAAAGGGGAAGGGGAGGAAATGAGCATGCAAAGATACCTGATCTCCATAGCAGGGCCCTTGGCCGACCGTAACGAGGAGGTGGCCCAAGCGTTGGCAAAGCTTCTGGAAAGTGCGGACGTCATCCAGTGCCACTCGTTGTTCTCCGGGGCCAAGAGCCCTTCAGAGCTGCCTCTTTCGGAGGTATCCGCTCTTCTTGATGGGTTTTCTGCCCAGTACCAGGTGGTGCATGGGGACAATGTGCTCTCCCTGGCAAGCATGCGAAGCCTCTCTGAGCTGTGCATCTATGTGGATGCAGATGAGCTGGACATCACCTCCACCGTCCTGCAGTCAATGAAGAAAGTGGGGCAGCGAGGGCCCAGCCTTTCATCTGAGGTCAGGCAGATCCTCCAAAAGAGTTCTGAGTATATTGAGACGGAGGTCGCCACGACGCGCCAGTATGCAAACATCGTCATCAGTTCCGATGAGGCCCCAGCTGAAGCGGTGCTCAGCATAGGGCGGTATGTGCTGCGCACGGACCCCAGGAAAAGCAAGGTGAAACTGGAGCAGAAGGAGCGCAAGGCCCGCGTCGATGAGATGCTGCGCACCTACAGGAACCCTGCGAGCCAGACCAGGAAGGCGAGGATAAAGAAGAGGCTCTGGCACCTTGTCATCAAGGCGACGCTGCTGTTCAAGCGGTTGCTTGACCTTGTCGTCTCCCTGGTGGCCTTGCTGTTGCTCTCTCCGTTGTTTGCAATCGTTTCGCTGATGATAAAGCTTACCGACGGTGGGCCTGTCTTCTATGTCCAGACGCGTATCGGCAAACAGGGGAAACCCTTCCCCTTTCCCAAATTTCGCTCAATGGTGGCAGACGCAGACAAGATGAAGGACAACCTGCTTGACCAGGCTGAAAGAAAGGGCGATGTCACCTTCAAAATGAAGAAGGACCCCAGGGTCACCATGATCGGGCGCTTCATCAGAAGGTTCAGCATCGACGAGCTTCCGCAGATCTGGTGCGTACTCAAAGGTGATATGTCTATCGTCGGCCCCCGCCCCCCCGTGCCCCGTGAAGTGGCCCTCTATACCCAGGAGGACCGCCGCCGCCTCGAGGTCACCCCAGGCCTTACAGGCATCTGGCAGGTGAGCGGGCGTTCGGACATCGGCTTCAAGGAACAGGTGGAGCTGGATGTCCTGTATATTGAGAGCCATGGCTTTTGGCTGGACATCAAGCTGATACTCAAGACCATACCTGCCGTGTTGACAGGCAAAGGAGCCTATTGAGATGCCGAACAAGCACCAAGAGCGCGTATTCTTCCTTATGGATATTCCCATAGACAATGTAACCATGGACCAGGCCATAGCAATGATATGGGCACGCATGGAGGAGAAGACTCCATCTGAGATGCACTTCGTAAATGCCCACTGCATAAACGTTGCGGCAAAGGATCCTGTCTACCACGAGATTCTCAAGCAGTCAAAGGCGGTCTTTGCCGATGGGACTGGCATTCGCAAGGCCGGGGAAAAGCTGGGCCACCCCATTGTGGACAACGTCAACGGCACCGACCTCTTTCCCCTGATCTGCACCGAGTGCAAGCGAACAGGCAAGAGCGTGTTCCTGCTGGGAGGAAAGCCCGGGGTTGCCGAAAAGAGCGCCCAATGGAGCAGGAGCCACGCCCAAGGTGATGTCATAGCCGGCTTCCATGATGGCTTCTTCACCGATGCCGATGCGCTCATCAAGGAGATTAACGCCTCCCAGGCAGACCTCCTGCTGGTGGGCATGGGAGTGCCGAGGCAGGAGAAGTGGCTGCATGAGCATCTGGGGGCCCTCACCGTCCCCGTGGTGATGGGGGTGGGTGGTCTGTTTGACTTTTATTCGGGGACCATCTCCCGGTCGCCGCTGTGGATGAGAAGGATGGGTATCGAATGGGTATGGCGCCTGATGATGGAGCCTAGGCGGATGTGGAAACGGTACATCATAGGAAATGTCGCATTTTTGATCAGGATCAACATGATCAAGCGCGCACAACAGAAACAAAGGAAAAAAAGATGAGGGCAGTATGTGACTTCACCAGGATACTCCAGCTGGAGCCCCAGGGAGATTCCTTCGACCATTCGGCGCTCTTTCTTCCCCTCATGGGAAAACCCTTCCTCCAACACGTGCTGGAGTACATAGAGAGGCTGGGCATCAGGGAGTGGGATATCTACCTTTCGAACTCAGCTGACAAGATAGAAGAGTTCATAGGGGACGGGGAGAGGTGGGGTGTCAAGCTCACCTATCATCTGCTTAAGGATGCCGGTGATGTTTCTCAGCGCATAGAGCGTGATGCCAAACTCCTTGGCGAGGAGCCTTTTCTCCTGTGCAATGAGCTGTTCCTCCCTCTGCTTGGTGTTGGGGACCTCTCTGAACCTCAGCTCTTTCATACCCCAGAAGGTGAGGACACCTTCTGGCGCGTATGCACCGTCTCCTCCTTGGCCACAGAGCTGCCCATCAGGAAGGTGGACGCTCTCAGGGTCGATGGAGCGGGCACCTACCTTGAGAGCCTGAAGAAGGTGCTTACGCGCAAGGGAGAGGCCCTGATAGTCTTTGGCAAGGAGATGCGCGATGGCATCTGGGTAGGGGCGGGGACAAAGATCCCTGTAAGCTCTACCTTGGTGGCACCCCTTTATCTGGGCTCTCAGGTACGTATCGGGGAAGGGACCATCATCGGCCCTTTTGCAGAGATCGGAAACGGATGCATCATAGACGACAACACCCTGGTAAAGGGCTCCTCCATCCTGGCTGGCAGTTTCTTGGGTAGGAATCTTGATGTGAACGGGTGCATCGTCAACCAGAACAGGATCTTGCATGCCCAACTGGATACACTCTATCGTGCAACCGACGAGATGCTCGTCACCTCGGTGAAAAGCTCTGAGGACCTTGTCCCTACGGTTCCTGTCCCTCTCCTTTCTCGGGCGGTGGCGCTTGTCTTGGGCATCCTTACCTCACCGGTGCTGCTGCTTCTCCTTGTCATTTCGCGAAAGACAGTGAAGGAGACGGTGGTGCTTTTTCCCCAGCAGGCAGCCCCTTCAGAGGTAAGGACGCGGAGGATGAGGGTCATCCGAACCCGTGTTCAGACCTCCGGTCATGTATGGAAGCATTTTTTCTGGCACCTGGTCCCCGGCCTATGGCTGGTCGTTGCAAGGCGAGCCAGGTTTTTCGGCATCCCCTACAAGAGTGTGCAGGAGTTCAACTCCATCTCAGCTGACTGGCAGGAGCTCTACCTCCGGTCGGTACCCGGCATCATCGCAGAGGCGGACATCCTCTATGACGAGTATCCTGATGACCAGATGCTCTTTGCATCGGAGATGTTCTACAGTGTAATGGATAGCCGCTCGTACAACATGCGCCTGTTGGGCTCCTACCTGAAGAGGCTTGTCACCGGCAAGGCCTAGTTGTACTGGCTCCATACCTTGAGGAACTGATCGGCTCTTTCCCTCCACCCCCCAGATTCGGGACGGGGATCTTCCAGCAGGAGGGCGAGCTCTGCGTAGAGCTTTTCGCGGGGGTAGCGCAGGGAGGGGGTGCCCACCTTCAGGTTCTTGACGAGGTTTCTCAGCAGAGCCTTGGGTGTGTGCTGCTCCTTTTCCCTGATGAAGTGATCATGGGCATAGGAAGAGGCGGTTGCCCACTCTTTTCCTGTACGCTCCCTTTCACAATGGAGCAGGACCCCCACCCAGAGGCGGGCGACACCCTTGAGTCCGGTGAGGGATGGTTGTTCTCTGGAAAAGCTGTCGGGGTCGGTCTTGAATGCAGCAGCCCTTGCATAGAGGTCAAGAATCTCTTTCTTCCCTTCCCATGAGATCTCTTTTCCCAGTTTTTGCAGCGCTAGGGTGCGCTCATGCAGAGGGGGTGCATACCTTTGGTGTGTTATCAGGAGGCTGTCACCGAGTGCCAAGGTGCACTTCTCCCTGTTTCGCCTGATGAAATCCTCATCGGGGAGGGAGTGCTGAGCATCAACGCCTAGGCTGTGGCTTTGGATGATGGCCTGCAGCAGGCCCGATCCGCGGTTGAGCAACAGGCGCAGGGCCTCGACCTTGGGCAGGGGAGCTTTGAGCTGGAAGGGGGCGTTGTCCAACAGGATCCTCGGGTCCCCGGTGATGACGCGGTGGGCTTCAAGCAGGTCCTGCCACATCAGCTGATGGGGAAGCTTGCGTATGGCAGCCACGCTCAGGGGCTTGCCGATGTCCACTTCAATGCCCAGCTGCTCTTCATAGGCCTTGGTTATCAGGGTGACCTCTTCAGGGAGGGGGAGAGCCTCCTTGAGGACCAGGAAAAGATCGAAGTCATTGTAGGGGCTCTCCTTGCCCTGTCGCATCACACACGCCCCCTCTCCGCGGCCATACCCTCCTGCGAGGATGAGGGCCAAAAAAGATTCGCCCATGGCCTGTTGTACTTCATCCCCCAGGGCATGCAGCTTCGCATCCAGGAAGCGGTTGAACTGTTCGGATCCTGTAGCGCTATAGACTGTCATGCTCTGCCTCCCTTAGGCCTTCGAGAAATCCCTCACGTCTTCCACGCATTTGGGCAAACCTGAGGATGGGGGAGTAGAAGAAGGAGCCGAACTGCCCATGTTTGAGGGTATGGGCCCAATCACTTTTCACCTGCCGGAGATAGGGCAGCAGCGAGTACCGGACAAAGGAGCTCTCCCACCTTGTCCAGGTGAAGATCGCAGCATCGGCCTTCCCTTCCCCCCGCTGTCTTTTTCTGAATTGGGAGTAGGTGTAGTTGTGGGAGTGGTAGACTTGGGACTTCTTGACGTACCCGATGGTCCACCCACGCCCCCGAGCCTTCCATGTCCAGTCGACATCCTCTGAGTATTGGATGGTCTCACTGAAGGGCTCCTCGTCCCAGCAGGAGCGGCGAATAGCCGAGGAGGCCATGGAAAAACAGTGTTTCCACAGTTTCTGTCGCTCTCCATCACCAAAGGTATCCTCGGTATCCTTGGCAAACAGGGGGTGGCAATCCTCACGGGGCAGCTGTCGTCCAAAGACGGCGGCAACCGAAGGGGAGGAGAACCCCCCTACCAACTCCTGTAGCCAGCTTTCGTCCAAGGGTGTGCAGTCGGAGTTGAGGAAGACGACAAAGGGGGCCTCTTGATCAACCTCCCTCATCCCTTGGTTCAACACCTTGCCGGGGACATAGGTTCCTTTGGGGACCCTGTGGAGATGAAGCTCATAGCGGGAGAGCAGTTCAAGGGTCCCGTCTTCAGAGTCGTTGTCAAAGACGTGCAGCTCAAAGGGGAGGGTCTGCCTGAAGACCATGTCCAGCGTCTGTTCAAGCAGGAAGCGGTCATTGTAGGAGCGCAGGATGATGGGTATGGGCAGGCTCATCGCTTGTCCTTCAGGTTCCGGTCGATCTCCTGCTTGAAGAGGCTATACAGGTCTTCCAATCCCTTGGGATAGGTGTCGAGCTCGACATTGCTGGAAAAGGATGCAGTGGAGTCCTTGTCATCGGGGGTGTAGCCATGCATGCCTGCAATGGTCCTCTCTCCCATATGGCTGGGAACTATCAATACCCCCGGATCCATCAGGTAGAAGAGCTCTCCGTACCGCTGGTTGGGGAAATCAACTCCCCACTTCCTGACGGTCTCCTCGTCCAGGATGTGACCGGCCCTCTCCTTTTCCAAGACTTGGCGGATGATGGGCTCGCTTTCAGGGCGCAGGAACCAGAACCTGGCCATCGTGGAGTCATAGACAGCCGCATAGTCAGTGCCAAAGCGAAGGCCGGTTCTCTCTATCTGGGCCATCAGGTTGATGTCGGTGTGGACGTCGGTCATGCCGTGGTCTGAGAAGATGAAGAGGCGTACCTCCTCATACTCTTCGTTTGCCAGGTCAAGGACCGATTGGATCTGACTCTCATACCAGGCTATCTTCTCAGTGACCTCCGGGTGGCTCTTGCCCACCCTGTGGAGGATTGCATCCATTGCTGCCATGTAGAGGTAGGCGAAGGTGCAGTTTCGTCCCTCATCGGAGATGACGCCCTTCAGCGAGGCGAGGTTGTCCTCTTCGCTTGCGCGCCAATCGGCAAGGAACAAATCCACCTGGTTCTCCCTGGCATAATCCATGATGGTGCTCAGGCCGCTGTTGATGCCCCCCTTCTGGTAGAGGTCCTTCTTTTCCGTATAGTCGAAAAGGGGGAGAAGCCTGAAGGGCATGTTGTAGATGTTGAAGTATCCGCTGTAGTCCAGCCGTCGCTTGATGATCCTGCCTGCAATGTTGCGCACCCGGTTGCGGCTGGACAAGGCCTTGGGGACAAGGCGCATGAGCTGGATGAAGGGCGAACCCTTGAAAGGGGAGTTTTTCGGGTCATAGGCGTAGAAGGAGAAATGCCCATGCTCCCGGGGCAAGGCCCCTGTGAGGATGGTAGGGTCACACGTGGAGCTGTAGCCGAAGATGGTCCTCAGGCTCTGTTTATGCACAAGGCTTGTGTCCAGAAATGAGTGCTCTTGCAGGATTTCCCACCCCAGGGCATCGACAAAGATACAGAGACTGATGGATGATTTTTTCAATGGAAACCCCTTTATCTACTCTTGGTCGAACGCTTGGAGTGCCTCTTGCTGGGAGTTGAAGACTTCGATGACCTGATGCAAGCGGACCAGTTCGAACAGGACGCGAACAGGTTTTGTGATGTTGCAGATCTTCAGGTCCCCACCCTTCTGGTTCAGGCTCTTGAGGCAGAAAAGAAATACCCCCAGTCCGCTGCTGTCGATAAAGGTTACTCTGTTCAGGTCAAGCAGGATGTATTTCTCATGTTCAATGGCTTTTTCGAGTTTCGCTTTGAACTCTTTTGCGTTCGTTGCAGTCAGCATCGTAAATTCGATCTCCAGAATAGTGACCTGGTCCTTTTTCGTTACAAGCATGGTGCCTCCTAGGTAGTGTTTGGAAGTATGTATAGGCTACCTCATCATACGCCATGAAAAAGAAAAAATAAACATGATATGGTCTCTTTTCTCTGCTTTGGAGTGTTTGAACCCCCTAGTTGGCCATTGCAACTGCCTAGGGCTGCCCGTATTATAGGCTAAGGGAGTAGGTACATGAGAACATGCAAGACAAGCGCCCTGGTCCTGACGGCTCTGCTGCTGTTTGCAGGCTCTTCCTGCAAGGCAGGGCAGAATGGCGGGTTGGCCCTCTCCATCACCACCGCCGCCCCACACATCCTGGTCGTCTCCTTTTCCGATGGGTATGGTCTGGTCAAATTCCCTGCCGACCCCCTGACGACAGCCAGCTCCGATTGGAAGGTCGGCGGCATCTCCCCTGTCGCTGTCCATCATCGCGCATCCCCGATAGATGAGCTGCCCAAGACGGCAAAAGGGGAGTATCCGGTGATGAACGAATACAGCACCTACCTTGTGCTGCCCTCCCCCTTGGTCTCTGGTTCCACCTATAGGATAGAGGGTCCCTTCGGAAGCAAGGACTTCGCCTTCGATGAGAGCACCGTGCTGTGTGAATCGTTGAAGGTGAATCAGGAGGGGTATCTGCCCTCAAGCCCTGTGCGCTATGCAAACCTGGGCGTCTATCTAGGCGACGGCGGCTCCCTGCTGTTCCCAACCCCTCCCTCATACCAGGTCCTTGACAGGGACAAGGCTACAGTGGTGCATTCCGGAATTGCCGAATACAAGGGGGATGACACCGCCGTCTCATCAAAGAACGTCAGTTCAGGTGAGCATGTCTATCGCCTGGACCTCAGTGAGGTACCCCCCGGGGAGGGGTATGTCGTACGCCTTGAGGGGGCTGGGATCTCCCATCCTTTTGACATCTCCTACCAGACGGTAGAGAAGATTGCTGCCACTTATGCCCGCTTTCTCTACCACCAGCGCTGTGGCATCGCCTTGGAGGAGCCCTATACCCACCACACACGCCCTGTGTGCCACCCTGAGGTCGCCCTGACCAAAACGCCTTGGAGCAAGGGAGGGGGCATCACGGTTGCGGGAACCGAGCCTCTGGTTCCCATACAAGGGGGGTACCATGATGCAGGTGATTTTGATCGCAGGCCCTACCATACCATCATCCCCATTCTCCTGTTGGGGTACTATGAGGCCTTCCCGTCCCACTTTATTGATGGGCAGTACAACATCCCTGAATCGGGAAATGGCCTTCCCGACATCCTTGACGAGGCTTTGTGGGGGGTGCTCCTATGGGAGAACCTGCAGATCCTTGACCCTCAGGACAGTGAGGTCGGCTCAATCATGGCAGGAACCGAGACATCAAGACACCCTGAGTACTCCCGCGTCAATGCTGCGACAGATCCCTTGGTCTATGGAACGTGGGCACCATCAGCCGAGGTCACAGCCTTCGGCTCGGGCATGATGGCCCAGAGCGCAAGGCTGCTTGCCTCATTTGAGGGAGAAGAAAACCGCTCAGAGGAGCTCTACAGGAGATCACAGTTGGCATTTGCAGCTCTGGCCAACCATAGAAGCGATACCGGGGAGCCCTACCTTGAACAGAAGAGTGCCGCCTTGCTCTATGCATCACTGCAGAATGCCCTTGCAGTGGAGATGTTTGAACCGGAGAACCTGCCCAGACGAAAAGAGTTGCAGGACCTGTTCTCACAGCTGGCCGAAACCCTGGTCGTCATGGATGGGTTCTGGCCAGAGCAGTATCGGCCTGGCAACCTTACTGCAAAGATCCAGACCGTGCACTTCAGCAGTTTCCTCCTATCAGAGCCAAGCTTTGATGAAAGGCTCAGGGAGAAACTACAGCAGAGGGTATTCAAAGAGGCATCCCATGGCGGATACATGGGCTTTGACAGTACCTTTCCCTACTATGCCCAGGGGGCAACCAAGGCCTATGGGTGGGGAGCCGGCTCAGCACAAGGGCGGTATGCGGATGTCGTTGCATTCGCATACCGCTTGGAAGAGCAGGAAGAGCAGCGCCAGCGGTATCTGGGCATACTCTCCCAGTTTGGTGATTATGCCCTTGGCTTGAATCCCTTGGGGCAGTCCTTTGTCACCGGCCTTGGTACAAAGCAGCCCGCGAGCCCCCTGCATCTGGACTCCTGGTTTACACGAAAAGGGGAGCCGGGCACCGTTGTTCCCGGTATCCTGGTCTATGGCCCCAGCCTGGATCGGAGCTCAGCTGAGTATCAGAAGGTGGTCTCAGACCTGCTCTACCCGAGATGGAGCGAGCTGCCCCTTCAGCGGCGCTGGGCCGACGGGTGGTCGCTGGTAAACAACAATGAGTTTACCGTCTGGGAGACAAGTGTATGGAACCTGGTCTTGTATGGGGTCCTGTATGATGCGGGCTTGCATGGGTGTTGAGGCAGAGGGGAAATACAATAAGAAGAAGAAAAAAGTAATCAGTTGGCAACCACCATCCCATCGTTTATACTCGCTGTATGAATATCTTGATAATCTCCAATCTCTATCCCCCCCACATCCTAGGGGGCTATGAGATACTTTGCGCACAAGTGGTGACCTACCTCAAGGCACGTGGCCACCACGTCCATGTCCTGTGCAGTGACCATGGGGGATCCCCTTCGGATGCTGAGGTGAGCAGGACCTTGAAAGTCTACCAGGACTTTGACAAGCCTGCCCTGTTTCAGCGCAGGGACCGTATGAGAGCCGCCCGGCACAACAGTCGGGCAACCAGAGCCCTGCTCAAGGAGAGGGAGCCTGAGGTGGTCTTTATCTGGAGCCTATTGCGCCTTACCCCGGCAAGTGCCCGTGTAGTGCAGAGAAAGGGCCTGCCTACGGTGTTCACCTTCAACGATGAGAATATCATGAGCTTCGCCTTTCATACTTTGTCCTTCTCTCCCAAGGCTGCAGCGCACTGGCTTTTGGATATGCTTTGCCCCTCCATAACCCTCAGGGGCATCGACTTTGGCCTGACGACATGCATCAGCAAGATACTCAAGAACAACCTGCTGGCAAGGGGGCTTCCCATACAGGAGAGCCGCGTCATCTATCAGGGGATTCCCCTGGAGAAGTTTCCGGTCAAAGAGTATATCGGAGAGAGAAATGAGGTTGCCAAGTTGCTCTATGTGGGGCAGATCCACCCTTACAAGGGGGTGCACACCATCCTGGAGGCGCTGAAAATCCTTGAGCGGGAGAGTCCCGATCTCCTCTGTTCACTGACGATAGTCGGCAAAGGGGAGGAGTCATATACACAAAAGCTCAAGAGCCTAGCCTCACACCTTAGCCAAAAGGTTGAGTTCAAGGGTCTGGTCCCCCATGAGGCTTTGCCCGCACTCTACCGTGAGAGCGACCTGTTTGTCTTTCCCTCCATCTGGGAGGAGCCCTTTGGCCTCACCCATCTTGAGGCAATGGCCAGCGGCCTGCCTGTCATCAGCACCGCCAACGGCGGACAGGGGGAGTTCCTTCTGGATGGAGAAAATGCCCTGACCTTCCCTCCTGACAACCCCGGATCCCTTGCAGCCCAGCTGGGCAGAATCCTCAGAGACGATCACCTGTTCCGGTCATTGGCCATCCAGGGCCGTCAGACAGCGGTGAGCCGGTTTGGCTTTGCCAGATATGTGGACGAGCTTGAGGCTTTGCTTGGAGAGGCTGCACCCCCTACTCAGAGCTGATGACAAACCTTGTCTCGTTGACCTCATGGACCCTGCGCCGGGTGAAGGACTCAGTCATTGCATAGATGATCTGCAGGCCTCTGCCGCGGCAGAGGGCGTCCTCATTGAGCAGGTCGAAGAAATCAGCCATCACAGGCTCCTTTTCAGGGAAATCCCATTGGTCTGCACTGTCACGGATGATAACCTCGATATGGTCGGTTATCTGGACCTCCAAAGCTATCTTTTCGGTAGTGCTTTTGTGCAGTCCGTGTTCGATGACATTGCTCAGGAATTCACTGGTGACCAGGCGCGTCTTGAACCCCTCCATTTCAGACCTCCCGTTGGCGATGACAAACTGCTCCACTTCTATGGCTGTTGTGTCTGCGTTCGCCAGGTGGGAAGCAAGTACGCTGTAGAAGGATTGCTCCCTCTTGCTTGCTGGCAAGGCCTGCAGGGCAATGAAGGAGAAGTCATCATAGCGCTTGGTGTACCCCTTGGCGTTGATCTCGTCATAACACAGGTGAGGCAGCATGATACAGCTGTGCATGGGGGGGATCTGCTGGAGCATGGTGAGCAGATGCTCCTGACCCAACTCCTGCTGCCTATCATTAAAGCACTCAAACACCCCGTCGGTGATCATGCAGACCGCCTCATCCTGGGTGAATGGTACTGTCATGGTGCTCTCTTCCGGGTAGACATGGTTTTCTTTCCACCCCAGAGGGATATTCCCTTCAGAATCCAGGACCCTGATCCTTCCTGTGCTCATGTTCCTGAGGAAAAGGGGAGGGTGTCCGGCATTGATGCAGGATAGGGTCATGGCCTCAAAGTCCAGCACGCAGTAGCACATCGTCATATAGTTGTCCTTGAAAAGGCGCTTGATCAAGGTGGCATTCAAGGACGTGATCATGCCCGCCGGGGTGCCCTTCTCCTGGTCGCTTCGGACTACAAGGTTGATGATTGACTTGACCGCAGTCATCGTCAGGGCGGCCTGTATCCCATGTCCTGATATATCAGCTATGTACAGGACATACTGCTTTTCCGAAAGCCTGATGCAATCGAAGAAGTCTCCCCCGATGGTTGCCCATGGCCGGTAATTGGTCGAGAACATCATCTGGTCATCGATCTGGACCCAAGGCGGCAGCATGTAGCTCTGCACAGTACGTGCCGTCTCCAGGTCATCCATCACCTCCTGGTAGATGGAACTCAACTCATCCTCAACCTGGCGACGGTTCAGGCTCTCAGAGATGGAGATGGCAAACAGTTGCAGCAGGTCGCACTCGATGGCCGACCATACCCGTTCCTCCTTGCTGTCGCTGAAGGCGAGAAACCCCCAGAACTTCTCCTTGATGATGATGGGGATGGTGATGAAGGCCAGGATGCCCCCATCCAGGAGGTGCTCCTTGAACATGCCGCTCTCCATGGAACCGGTTATTGCCTGGTAATAGCGCTTGTTCTCCAGGCTCTCCAGGATCAGGGGAATATCCTCTGCATACAGTTCAAACCTATCTTCAGAAGCGACCTCCCCGTGTAGATTCAACTGCATCAGGCGTGTGGATTTGATCAGGCAGCCATCCTGTTCATAGATGTTCTTGAAGTAATTGACCCAGTTTGCTTCTATGGCTCTTGCGATCATGGTAAGGGCGGCTGGAAGGGCAAGGTCATAATCCTGTGACTTCAACAGCTCCTGGGTCGCCAAGGTGATGGCGCTGAACAGGCGGTCACGAAGCTTCAGGTCCTTTTCCAGCTGTACGCGGCTGGTTATGTCTATTGCTATGCCCCTGTACCCTACGATGGAGGAGTCTGTCTTGATGGGGGAGATGCTGAGATTGACCATGAATGAGACATTGCGGCTATTTTGCATCAGGAAATCCCCTGAGACCATGGTCTCACCCATTTCACAACGGTGCAGCAGTGCCAACACCTTGGGATGCAGGGAAGGGGGGAAGAAATCAAAGATGCTTTTGGGGCGGAACTCATCGGAGTCTATCTGTTTGAATATCTCCTGGGTCCTGCGGTTGAAGAAGCTCACCTTGTATGCATTGTCCAGCTCAATGATGAGACCTGGGAGCATGTTTGCCATCTCCATGAACTGTTTGCTGATTTTCTCCAATCCTGTATTTTGCAGGCATGCCTTGCTGGCAGTGCCCAGTTTGTGGTTGATCGGTTTGAGTGCTGTGAGGAGATTGCCGACTATAGCCTCTCCTTCCTTGTACAGGACCAGGAGCCCAATGTCCGAGATACCCATGACGTAGTAGATCCCCGAGGATCCGGCGATTGAGTGCGTGATGATGTCATCGGAGAAGTCATGGTGCAGGAGCTCCTGGCGCAAAGCGGCAAACGAGGGTTGTCCCTCTATGTTCCTCGGTATCGAGAAGGCATTGTGCAGCGAGAAGGTAGAAGAGCCCTTTCCCTTTGCCAGCAGGACAGCCCCCATGGAGCAATCAAGTTCCCCTATATAGGTGCCAAGGCTTCGGCCCAACATCTTCTTGAGATCGAGCGACTCGCCGATAGAGAGCAGGATCTTGTAGCATTTCTGGTCGATGGTCTCTCTGTTCATGGGTCACCTTTGTGTTAGTCAGAATACACTGATCGTATTTTCGTCAATATGATTCCCTCTAGAGGTATGCTGGTGTTCTTGATCCTTGTCAGAGCCCTCTGTATTACCGGTGGCCTGAGCATATCACAAGCTGTCACATACAAAATGGCGTCAGCATATTGGGTAAGGATCTCCGAATCAACACACTCATTTACCGGGGCTCCCTCGATGATGATCACCGAGTAGAGCTTTTTCAGCTCTTGCATAAGGTCAGCCATCCTGGCCGACTGCAGGAGGTCAGGAATGATGGCATCTTCATTCTTAAGAATCATATCAACGCCCGGGATCACGGTATTGCTGATGATCTCCTCACTGGAGGCCACCCTGTATGAGAGATACTCACCCAGCCCATTGGGCTTTGCATCGGATGGGTCATTCATGTAGTACTGCTGCAACGGGGAGGGGTTTCGTGTCGGTCGGACTTGTGCATCAATGACCAGCACCCGCTCATCCTGCCTGCCAAAGACCGTTGCCAAATTGATGACGGCGGTACTTTTTCCCTCTTGCCCTGCGGTGCTTGTCACAAGGAAGGTTGCCCCTTGCTTTGGATATTTCAGCCTCAGAGGGCGTGCTAGGATGCGATACAGCTCAATGTGGTGGGACTCTTCCTCTTTTCCTGGCAAAAGGAGTGAACTGTTCTTGAGAAAGGGTAGGGATGCGATCACTCGCATATTGAGCTTCTGCTTGGCATCGGCTCGTGATTTGATCCTTGTGTCGGTGACGATGACCACCAGGAGTATGAAAAACCCAACCATGAATACGACAAAGGCAATGACGATGGCAATGATTTTTTTGTTGGAATCCATTGGCCACAAAGGTAGGGCTGCATCATTGATGATGTAGAAATCCGACTGTGTCTTTTCTGAAATGGTCTTGTATTGATTGAGGATTTTTTCTATTCCCAGGGATTCTGCCTCCAGCGTGACGACATTGCCGTTGAGCGAGCTGTAGGTCTGGCTTATGGTGGGCAAATCTATGAAACTCTGATTCATGGTCTCGAACCGCTCCAGGGCCGAGGAGTACTCTAGCTCAAGGGATATGAGGTCCAGCTCATTTTCCAGCAGTATGAGTTTTACTTTTTGCAGATAGTCATTTGCTACTGTATTTTCTTTGTCACCTATCTGAGGCAACATCCGTATGTCGTCAATCTCTTGTTTCAGCAGTTGTATCTCATCAGTTTTGGTGGTTTTTGCAAGAAATACCTGGTAATCATAGTACGCAGCTTCAAATTCACTGCGTTCGATCAGGCCCTTTACGTACTCGTTTTCAGCGATCGTTAGCTTGGTCTTCAACCGTTCCAGCTCAATGGGGTCGGTGATGTCTGTTTGGAGGTTCTCTATCTTTTCACTGAGCCTGCTGATCCTGCTTGTAGCCTCGTTTGCTGTAATCCCTTGTCTTGCTGCTTGTTGTGAAAGAAGGGCATCACGTTCAGAATCTGCTTGGCTGATCTGTAGGATTTCACTTTTGATGCGATCGACCCGCTTCCTAAAAGCCTCTATCTGTTGCTTGTAACTTCGAAGCGAGAGCTCAAGTTGTACAAGTTCGCTTGCATAGATGGTTGTCTGTGTTTTGATGTCCCTGATCTGGTGCAGTTCTATGAAGTCTGCAAAGCGGCTTTTTGCTGCATTCAACTCTTTGGATGTAGCGGCAAACTGTTGCTTCAGACCATCAAGCTGTTCTTTGATCTCTTTTCCTATCCTCGTATTGTTTGATTCAAGAAAGATATCCCGCATGGTATTGGCCATGAGCTGGGCCTCCTGCGGAGTGCTGGCCTTTGCGGATATGGACATGAGGTTGGTGTCATGGGTGACATACACATTGATGGAGGCGCTTATTTGTTCAAGGGACTTCTCCAGCTCAAGGCGGGTGCGCAGCTCCTCGATGTTGGGCCGTATCTTGACCATGTTGACCCGGTTCTTCAGTGAGTTGTTGGAGGATTCGAACTTGATGAGACCTCCCCCCTGCTCATAGGAGAGTTCTGTGCTTTCCCCAACGCTCTGAAAGATCCTAAAGGTATCAGGTACATACGACTCTATAGGCTGGTAGTAGACAACTGTGGTGGCTTCATACTTTTGGGTGCCAAGCATAAGGGCCCCTACCACCCCCAGGACACAGGCGAGGATGAAGATAAGGATGAGCAGCCATAGTTTTCGTCGGAGGGTCTTGAGGACGGTTGTCAGCTCCAAGGGAAGTCTGAACTCTTCCTTTTTCTCAGCTGGTGCTTCACTCATCGGTTATCTCCTATTCCTGTGAAAAACGATACCAGCCTGGCCTTTGGTTTGCATCTCTTCTCCAATGGAAAGAAGCCTAAGGCAGAGGCAAAGTGCATTGACGACAGGTCTTTGTATTGTGTTGTTCTCACTCATGATGTACCTTTCTTCCCCTTTGCCTTGTCCTGTTTGACTTTTGTGATGAGGGCTTGTCC
This sequence comes from Sphaerochaeta sp., assembly GCA_034007055.1. GTDB lineage: Bacteria > Spirochaetota > Spirochaetia > Sphaerochaetales > Sphaerochaetaceae > Sphaerochaeta. The sequence continues at coordinate 57,309 of JAVERP010000003.1, read as the reverse complement.
GAAGGCTGCTGCCACTGCCAGTTGGTAGAGCACCGTGGATTGTCGTAGCACCCATTCAAAAAGGCCAATGGCAAATACAACGGTAATGCCAACCACTAGAGCCAATAGTAACCGTTGTTCTAGGCTTTTCCAAGCTAATCCATTCCAAACCATGGAAAAAGTAAACAGAACAATGATAAGGATGAAATAATACATGCCCAAGTATCCCATCTCAGCGGCTGTAAGCAGGTATATATGATGGGCCACCCCTGCTTGTGTTTCATATTTCATGACAGTGATGTGTTCACGGTATTTTTCTGTGACCGTAAGCACTTGCGAGTACTGGTTGAGTCCCACCCCCAACTGATGGTCGTCAGCCATCATGATCGCAGCAATTTCAAACTCGTTTCTTGCCTCCTCACTCTCTTTGGGAGCATTCAGGAATCTGTCGATGACCGTGTCGATGACCATCAGGCCGCCTGCTAGCATGCACACAGCAAGAAATATCGTGGTGGCAGTAATGCGCACATTCTTTTTGCGAAAATTTGAAATGACGAGGGCTGCCACGATCGACCCTGCTGCGGTGAGGATTCCAGTACGGGAGCCTGTTGCCAAAATGGCGAGTGTCACTCCCAGCACAGATGCCAACGCCACCAAAAAATACAGTTTTTTCAGACCGACATCACTGACAAGCCAGACCAGGAGGACACAAAGGAAAAAGAGCGCGAACGAGGGCACTGTATTGGAATGGTCGAAAAATGCACTGATCCTATAGATGCCATCCAGATATTTCTGCTTTACCGCAACAAGGCCCAGGATAAGGGCTGTGAGGGTGTACCCTGCCATCACGACACGAATTGAGGTGAGGCTGTACTCCTCGGTTGCTAGAAAATTGGTGATGCACCAGTACATCACTCCCATTCTGAACAGCTGCCATACGGCAAACCAGCCATAGATTTGATACTCGGATTTGTAGACGTTTACCACAGCCAGCAAAAAGAATCCAAGCAGCAGGAAGGAAAACCGTGGCTTCCAGACAATTTTGCTCCCTGTTCGCAAGAGCATGCCTAGGATCAGGCCCAAGGCTATGATGTCTGCAAAGGTGATTTCAAAACCACGGACAGGGCCGCGGTAGTGCTCCATCGACATCAGGTTGATGCTGAACTGCGCATTGAATAGGAATGAGGTCACCATCCCCATGAGTGCGAGGTACTTGAGGTTTTTGGAGAATGCTGTGCCTGCCGCTATAAGCGGGATGCCCAATACCACTGCCAGGCCAAATATCATGTATTTCATACGTAGGTGATGATACCATGAAAACCTATGGCTACGCACCCTAAAGAGGCAAGGAACTGCTCTTTCTGACTGGTGTGGATACCTGCCATGGGCGACTTCCGAAGCAATCCCCCTGTTTTCCCGATCAAGCGAACGCCCTGTCCTTTTGAGAAAGTGGCAGGTTACGGAACAGGATTGTACAAAATGGGTATGAGCTCTCATGCCGCCCATATCCATCCGCTTCAAGGATGGGATTGAAAAACAGTGAGCCTCTTCTCTCCCTTGAGAGGAGGCCTCCATTGCTTTATACTCGTGGCATGGATCAACGCAAATACCTGGTATTCAACCCTGCCGTGCAGAAGTTCGTGGAGAGCTATTCATACTGTTTCAATGTGAAGGTGACCTTTTTCTCCCTGGACCTTGAGGAGCTGTTGGTAGGCATGCACGCCTTGGATGATGACTACTGCACCCTTATACAGACAAGGCTGCACATCCGCTACCGATGCCTGCAGCAGGATCAAATGATCTGCCAGCAGTGCAGGCAGCAAGGCGTGCAGCTCGTCTATACCTGCCATGGCGGCCTGACCGAAGCGGTTATCCCCATCCAGCTATCAGGGGCTTTGGTCTGCTATGCCCTCATCGGACAGTTTAGAACCTCCCCTACCATCCCCGACTCTATAGCAGGGCACTGGCTAGCACAGGGCTTCGATTCCCTTGTGCTGCAAGAGGCTTTCCTAAGCAGGCCGCTGTACGACACGCCCATGCTTGAGAAGATGTTCGAACTGTTCACCGTCTCCCTTGGCTTGCTCATCGAGACGGAGGCGTTGCGCCTGCGCCAGCCCGACCTTGTCGAAAAAATCCTGATGTACATAGATGCTCATATCGGGCAGGCGATCACCATCTCCGAGGTGGCACAAGATGTCCGGCGCAGCCCTTCGACCATAACCCACACCCTCAAGGCGCAGATAGGACTCTCCTTCCAGCAGCTGCTGATAAACAAGCGCTTGGCGAACTTTGAGCACATCATCCTTGGTGACCCCACGCTGCAGATACAGCAGGCGGCGAGGGCCTCAGGATATGAGGACGCCCTCTACTTCTCCCGCCTCTATAGGAAACATAGGGGGCAGAGCCCCAGTGAGTTCGTATCCCTTGCCCAGAGCTCACCTCAGGAGCAACATCGCACGTACCTATCCCATCCTGTACGCTGACTGCAAGGGGCAAAAAACCAATCAGCGTGGATGCCCTCTCCTGATTGCAGGATAATCCATGTGGACAGCCTGACTATCTCTTTGACTTGGTGGCGTTTGTCCCTATACTATAGCTATACGTGACTACTGAAGGAGAGGTACCCATGCTAACAGATGAAAACAAACTACGCGCAGTAATTTCCCACTTTGCCATAGAAGGAGCGCTCACCTCCATGAAGGCGAACAAGGAGGGACATATAAACAGTACGTTCATCTCCACCTTTGTAGAGAAGGGGAACATCAAAAAATATACCCACCAGAGGATCAATGCCTTTGTCTTCAAGAAACCCCTTGAGGTGATGGAGAACATAAGCGCCGTCACCGAACATATCCGCTCTAAGCTCATCGGAGCCTACTCTGATGTCGAGCGACGTTGCCTGCGGGTTGTACCTACGCGTGAGGGGGAGCTGGCCCATATCGATGAAGAGGGCGGTTACTGGAGAACCTACCACTATGTAGACCATGTGCGGACCTACAGCACCATCACCGATGCCTCCCAGGCATACTTGCTTGGCGAGGCGATAGGGACGTTCCAACTGCAGCTTTCAGACTTTGACGGTACAAAGCTGCATGAGACCATTCCCCATTTCCATGATATGGGCCTGCGCTACCAGCAGCTCGAGGAGGCGATAGAGGTCAATCATCGGGGCAGGCTCGACCAAGTTGGACCTGAGCTCTCCTTTCTCATGGAGAACCGCGAGCGCGGTCTGGTGCTCTGGGAGGGGATGACCAGCGGCAAGCTCCCTGTTCGGGTCACCCATAACGACACCAAGATAAACAACGTCCTGTTCAAGCCCGATGGGTCGGAGGCGCTGTGCATCATCGACTTGGATACGGTGATGCCTGGAACCATCCTCTTTGACACAGGGGACATGATCCGAACAGCCACCACCACAGGCGAAGAGGATGCAACCGACCTCTCAACGGTCAATTGCGATGCCAATTTGCACAAGGCCCTCATACAGGGCTACCTCTCCAAGGCTGCTTTCCTCACAGACCTTGAACGGTCCTTGGTAGTGGAGTCCGGGCGGAACATCACCCAGATCATGGGTGTACGGTTTCTGACTGATTACCTCAACGGGGATACCTACTACTCCATCGGACGGGAGAGGCACAACCTCGACAGGGCCAGGACGCAGATCAAGCTGATGCAGGACATGGATGCCAAGTGGGATCTGCTGAGCACGTCGCTGTAGGATATGCCCTTCAGCAGCAAGCAAGCAAACAAAATGCAGGGATACAAGAAAAAAAATAAAAATAGAAATAGAAATAGAAATAGAAATAGAATAAAAATAGAAACACAAGGAAAAAGGTAAAAGTAGAAGCAGAAGTAGAAGTAGAAACAAACAAGGGCAACCGTCTGAACTCCAGACCGTTGCCCTTGTGCTGGCACATCCCAAGCATACCCTTAGCTTCCGATGGCTTCCTTCTGGTGGGATGCACTTGATCTGTAGGCACAGAGGGCGACCTCCAGCGAACGCAGTCCATCCTCTCCTGTGACGGAGGGCTCCCTTCCTGTCCTGCAGACCTCAAGGAACTCACGAACCAGCCCCTCATCACCTGTCTCATTCCACCCAATATCCTCAAACATACCGTTGGTCTGGTCATCAAGATGGACAACCTGGGAAAATGCCTTGAGTTCAAGTGAGCCCTGTGTCCCGATGATATGCATATCCACCTGTGCCCAGATGGGGTAGTTGGTATGGTGGGCCCATGAGCAGTCAATGGAGGCGAACACCCCATTTTCCATCTCAACCATGATCAGGCCGGTATCGTCGATGTTCCTGTTATGAAGCAGGTCCCCGCTCTCACAATATACATGGGTATGCTCACTGGCGGTAAGCCATCTGAGCAGGTCGGCGATATGGACCGTATGGTCCATGACCGCCCCGCCTCCGGCCAAAGTGGGGTCGATGAACCAGCCACCGGGGATCTTTCCGTGGTTGATGCCTGTTATGCAGAGAATGTCCCCTATAGCCCCTGAATCAAGGATCTCCTTGGCCCTGACCACATTGGGGTTGAACCGCATCGGAAAGGCATTCATGATCCGGACGTTTTGTTGTTTTGCTGTTTCAATCATCGCTACAGCCTCTTCTATGGTGGTGGCAAAGGGTTTTTCAACCAACACATGAGCGCCAGAGCGCAAGGCATCACAGCTGAGCCCTGCATGGAGGCTGTTGTTGCTGCAGACAATGACCCCGTCGAGCTGCTGCTGGAGCAGCTGGTGGTGGTCCGCATAGTAGGTAGTATGAAACTGGGCGGCCATGGCGCTGCCCCTGTACTCATCCGTATCTGCAATGCCGACAAGCTGGACCTGAGGGTCTTTGCATAGCTCTGCGGCGTAGCTCATGGCATGCATATGCTCAAAGCTCAGCATGCCAATTCTGATCTTTTTCATCTGGTCCCCCTTGCGAGTGTCACGCTCTTTCCTGTCCTTGCAGACTCGACCGCTGCCAAGGCTACTTCCAATGCCTCCAAGGCTTGTTCTCCTGTCACCGCAACCGGCTTGCCCTCTCTCAGTGCTTCATAAAATGCTCGAAGCTCAGCTTCATAGGGGTTCATGCCGCCAAGCATCGGGTTATCGTAGCGAATGGGTTTGTCCAGGTCCTCGGAAATCTGGATCTTCAGCGGGGTGTCACGTGTGGAGTCATAGCAGATCTGCCCTTCGGTACCCACGATCTCATAGGTGGTCCTGAATTCGCTTCCCTTGGGCAAGGCCCATGAGCCCTCCACATGGGCCATCGCTCCATTGGCGAGGCGCAGGATGCACAGGCTGTGTCTCTGGTCGGCAAGGGTTTCCCCCAGGTTCTTTGCAAAGACACGTTCGACCTTTCCAAAATGATGGATGATCAAGTCAAAGTCATGGATCATGAGATCGACCTCAGGACCTCCGCTTTTATCACTCTTGTGGTACCAGTTTTCCCAGCTCCACGGGGGAAATGCCTGGTTGCGGGTGGTTCTGATGAGTCTTGGGATCCCAATCCTTTTTTTCCCAATGAGGGAGATGGCTTGGTTGTAAGGGGGGAAGAACCGAACGACATGTCCGACTGAAAAGTAGACGTTGCACCGCTGTGCGCATTCGATCATCGCCTCGGCATCCTCTGCTGTGAGAGCTATGGGCTTTTCACAAAAGACGTGCTTGCCGCCCTTCATGGCAAGCAGGGCGTACTCCTTATGCAGATAGGTAGGCAGGCAGATATCCAGCACATCAAACGATGCTTTGGAGAAAAGCTCATCCGCCTGGCTGTAATACTCTGACCGGAGCAGCTCAGCCAAGACGGTCCCTTGCTCCTTGCGAATGTCGCAGACTGCTGTGACCTTCACCCCTTCGATATTCCTGTACCCTTGGGCATGGGTCTGTCCCATCGTCCCACACCCCAATATGGCTACCTGTATCATCATGATCCTCCTACTTGCCAGATGAACTATCTCGTGCAAACGATGCGATGTCTATTTTTTTTCCATCTGCCAGGCGGGAGCTTTCCGCTGCAAAGGCCATGAAATGGCTCTCAAGCGAGGCATTGATGGAGGTCTTCCCGTCCTTGTCGCCAGTTCTGACTTGTCGTATGAAATCAGAGACGAACAGCTCGTCACTGCCAGAGTGGCCCCCTTGGGTGGGTTCGATGCGGATGCTCTGGTGCTCCCTGCTGGAAAACTCATCAAAGGTGATGATGCCCGCTTCCATGTCTCCATTGAGTTCCGCTTTGGTACCCAACAGGCGCAAGGTGCGGTGGGTCTCCATGGTGAAGCCGGACATCGTAAAATTTGCGACCACCCCATTGGCGAAACGGGCTGCCACCGTCTGGTGATCGACGACATTGTTGTCACAATGATAGACACACCTGCCCCAAGGACCATGTTCCAGTGCCCTGATCCTCCCTTCCATGGAGAGGTCTGTGGTGATGGCATTCACCGGCCAGTCAGTCTTTTTGCCCAGATAGATCTTCTGAGCGGCGTATGGACACTCCCGCTCTGCAGGACAGCCGTCAAGACAGCGCATAGGTGCTCCCTGTGGTGCATTCTCTGCCTTGAAGTGGAAAAGATCCCCATAGGAGGAGAGCGATTCGCACCTGGAGCCTGCAAGGTAGCACAACATATCCATATCATGACAGCTTTTCGCCAGGATCATGGGGGAGGACTCCTCCTTGTTCCTCCAGTGCCCCCTGACAAAGGAGTGGGCCTGATGGATATGGCCGACACTTTCATTCAACTCGATGCCAATGAGCCTGCCCAACTGCCCGGAGTCCAGTATTGCCTTGACGCGGGTGAAGAAGGGCGAGTAGCGAAGCACATGCCCGATGACAAAGACCTTGTCAAAGCCCTCGGCCTTCCTGGCGATCTCCCGGCTATGTTCCTCGGTGGTGACAATGGGCTTTTCACACAGGATGTGGTAGCCCTTCTCCATGGCTGCGAGGATCGGTTCGCGGTGCATTGTATCCTGGGTTGCTATGATGACGCCATCGATGGCAAGGTCCTGTTCAAACAGGTGCCTCCAATCCTTGCAGGAAAAGGCATCCCCGATCGCGTGCTCTTCTGTGATGGCAGAACGCTTTGCATCATCAGGTTCGGCAACGGCGACTATCTTCATCTCGTTGGGCCTCTGCTTTGCATACTCGGCATATACATACCGGCCTCTGTTTCCTGCACCCAAAAGGGCTATTCGTATGGGTTTCATATGGTTCCTCCAGAATATGTTGGTTACGCCCTACAGAGGGCGTAACCAGAGAAAAGTGTTAGATTAACCTTACTTGTTTATCTCGGCGTTGATAACCTTTTGCATCGAAGCCAAGCTGTTTCCGACTGTCGGCTGCATAAAGACCTTGTCCATCTCGTTGTTCAGCAGTGTATATACCGGCCCTGCATTCTTACCAGAGACTGGAAGGGGATAGCCATAATTCACCGTATCGACGATGTAATCAATATCAAGCCATTTGTACTCATCAAAGAATAGTCCTGCACCGCCGGTGAAACAAGGAGCCCATACCTTCGAAAGCACATCAGAGTGTCGCTTGGAAGCGAGGAAGGTGAGGAAATCGACAACTTCCTTAGGATTCTTGGTCTTTGCAGCAGCTACATATCCCAGATTATGGTAGATGCTGGCTCTCTGCTTTTGTTTGGGCATCGGTGCAATACCCATATCATCGCCAAGTATTTCAGCGAACTGTTTCAGGATTCCTGTGTGGTTGGTCACCATTGCCACCATACCCGACTGGAACATGGTTTCCTTGGTGATCTCGCGCATTTCAGAGATCTTGGGGGCATACCCATACTTGTAGATCATGTCGAGCATGAATTGCACGGTCTCCCTGGCTTCAGGATTGTCAATCTGCAGTTCCATCCTGTCGTCACTGTAGAGTTTCCCTCCGTTCTGCAGGATGAAGTTCGATGCTCCGCTTTGCATGTCAGGATCTACAATGGCGCCGTACTGCACGGTTGTACTCCCATCCTTTATGGTCAGTTTTTTTGCAGCGTTGGAGAAGTCGTTCCAAGTCCAGCTGTCGTCAGGGTAGGAGAGCCCTGCCTTATCGAACATTGCCTTGTTGTAGTACAGGATGACAGAGTCAAAGAAGATGGGCACCCCATACCTACTGCCATTGTGCATGAAGGGCTTGTAGTAGATCTCGTTGAAGTTGCTGAAATTAATCTTGGCAGCGCTCTCTTCCAGATTCATCACCAGGCCTGTGGGCAGGTATGATACTGCATTGGGATGGTTGAGCCAGAAAATGTCCGGTCCTGTTCCTGTAGGAAGCGCCACCTGGAGCTTTGTCCAATAGTCTGCCCAGGGGATGACGGTCAACTTTACTGAAACACCGGGGTTTTGGGCTTCATACTCAGTTACCAGCTGCTTGTAGACCTCATCGGCATTCTGGTCCCAATACCAGAGGTTGATCTCTTTCTTCTCCTTAGAAACTTCGGCGCTACCACCAGCGAAAAGCTGTGGAACCAGGAAGGCTGCCAAGATCAGCAACACCACTACGAACCGCATGTTTTTTTTCATCTCTTTCTCCTTGTGTATCTCTGTTCAAGCAAAGCTTGAAATAAAACCCTTACTCTTTGATACCCGAAAGGGCGATTCCCTCAATGAAGTACCGCTGGGAAATGATGAACACCACTATCATGGGAATCGAAACGACCACCGCAGCTGTCAGCAACAGATTGTCCTTTGTCAGGTGCTGGCCTTGAAGATTGGCCACAGCTATGGATAGGGTGTATTTTTCTGTTGAGTTGATGACTATCAGAGGCCAGAGGAAGTCATTCCAACTGAAAACAAGGCACATGATGCCGGTGGCCAGCAAAGCACTGTGGCACAGAGGCAGCAATATCGACCAAAAAATTCTGAAATGTCCGGCACCGTCCAGGAAAGCCGACTCATCAAGTGACTTGGGCAGCGAAAGTATCTGCTGGCGCATGTAGAAAGTGGTGGTGACGCTTGGGATGCTTGGGATGATGATGCCCAAATAGGAGTCAAAAAGTCCCATCTGCAGGATGAGCTTGTATCTTGGAAGCAGTATCATCTGCATTGGGATCATCAAAGCGAGCAACAGCGATACGAAGATGATGCTTTTTCCTGGGAAGTCGATTCTGGCAAATGCATACGCTGCCAAGGAAGAGAGCAACAGCTGTGGGATGGTGATCCCCAGCGTGTTGATGATGTTGTTCTTATAGTAGACCAGGAAATTCAGCCTGCCGAACAACTCCTTGTAATTGTCAAAGTTCCTGAAACTGGCTGGAAAGAACACCACAGGGATTTGTACAGTCTCCTTGTAGGTTTTGAAGGAGGAGACAACAATCCAGAAAAAGGGAATCAGTGCGAGTGTGGCGATGATCAGGAGGAACGTGAAATTGACAGTCGTGGCAATGGAAGGTTTCTTCATGGTCTTACCTCAGCTATAATGAACCCATTTGTTTTGGCCGATGTTCTGGATGATGGTCACACTCAATACGATGATGGAGAAGATGATGGCCTCTGCCGAAGCATATCCCATCTCCAGGAAGGTAAACCCCCGCTCATATATGCCGAAGGCCATCGTCCGGATAGTTTCCCGCACGATCACGTTGGTCTTTCCAAATACAAATATGTAGTCAAACATCTTGAATGAATTGATGATGGCCAGGATAAAGCAGAAGAACAGCTGCGGCGTTGCCAAAGGGAGGGTGATGTGCCTGAACTTGACCCACCATGACCCCCCATCGATGTCACATGCTTCATAATACTGGGCAGATATATTCTGCAGTCCTGCCAGAATGATGATGGTGTAGTATCCGATGCACGCCCACAAGGTGACGATGACGATCACCATACGGGTAAGCCAGGGGTTTGATAGCCACGAAGGTTGGGGCAGTCCGATGATCTTGAGTATGCCGTTTACCAGGCCATAGCGTGAGTTGAATACGATCATGAATATCTGTGCTGTGATGACCGGCAAGATCACGTAAGGGAGGAAGAGAATCGTGCGGAACGTCCCTTTCATACAGAGGTGTTTTGTGTTGAGGGCATTGGCAATTATCAGGGAGAGGCCCACGGTAAGGGGAACCGACACCACTACAAAGAAGAGTGTGTTCTTAAGCTCGATCAAAATGATTGGATCCTGGAACAGCCTTTTGTAGTTGTCCAGTCCAAGGAACACTGGTTGGGTAAGATGGTTCCAACGGGTGAAGGAGATGAAAACAGAGCTGACCATGGGGTAGAGGAAGAAAACATACAGGCCAAGTACTGTCGGTGCTATAAAGAGGTAGGCCCATAGCCAGTCTGTATGTTTTTTTCTTATTTTCATGTGATACCGCTCTCCTTGCTTTAGGTGAAACTTGCAAAAAAATCTATGCAGTTCATGGGTACTTCCAAAGGAAAAATTGTTTTTTGTCAGTAGACTTCTATCGTTGTGTTTCAAGAGTAAGGGGAAAATAGCCATTTGTCAAATACTTTTTGTTCGATTGTCGAACAATTAAAGTATTCTTAATACGCATACTTCCCATTAGAAGAAAATTCATGTATGGTACAGACCATGAATAGCTCCAATGAAAACCATAGCAATCTTGCAATTGACACCATAGTTCAGCATATATGGAAGCTTGGTGCCCTAACCCGTGCCGAATTGAGTCGGATCAGTGGATTCTCCCGTTCCACCATCACGTTGAATGCTGACAAGCTGCTGAGCCTCGGTATCCTTGTCGAGGAAAAGCCCAAAGGGACAGAAGGCAAGCCTGGAAAAAGAAAAAGCCTGATGCTCTGCAAGGATCGTGGGGTTTTTGTTGGTGTTGAGCTGGATGCATACCGTTGCGAAGTCGGCTTGTGCACCATTATGGGAGGACTGCTGGTCAGCTCTTCCTTTGCAGTGGACTTTGTGCTTGGCCCTGATATGATCTTCCAAGCGATCATCGCCGGCATAGGGGAGCTGCAAGCACGGCTAACGGTAAAGAACCCTACCATCCTGGGTATCGGCATTGGCCTTCCCTCGCCGGTTGATTTTGAAGCGGGCTATGCAGTGCATCCTGCTTTCATGCCTGGTTGGCATCAGTGGCCTATCAAGGAAAAGTTGGCAAAGCAGTTCAACTGTCCGGTATTTGTGGATAATGAGGTCAATACCATGGGGCTCGGAGAGGCCCATCTCTCCCGAAGATATAGGGAGAAGAATCTGCTTTTCATCAAGATCGGGACAGGCATTGGAGCGGGTCTCATCATCAATGGTGATATTTACCGCGGCAACAGTGGCTTGAGCGGCAATATAGGTCATATTCAGATTGATTGCAGACACGAACAGTGCAAGTGTGGAAAGATCGGTTGTCTTGAGGCTATTGCCGGAGAGTGGGCCCTCATCGAAAAGGCTGAAAGTCTAGCGAAGCAAGGCAAGTCGACGATTCTAGCAAACCTGTATGCTGAAAAAAACTGCATCACGCTGGGTGATATTAGGGATGCCGCCATGAACGGTGACAGGGAGACCATCTTCCTGCTGGAGGAGACAGCACTGGTGGTAGGGACCATGATCGGTCGATTGGTACAGTTTTTCGATCCGAAAGCCGTGGTGATCGGAGGCGTGCAGGCATCCTTTGGCCCGCAGTACATCGACTCCATCCGCAGTGGAATTCTCAAGCAGGCTACCCCTTGGGTGAAGAGTGATTTCGAAGTGAACATCTCTAAATTCGGCGATAAGATAGGGGTCATCGGTTCTGCCATGCTTTGCATAAGCTCCTTGGTCAGAAGCGGCTTGCTCATACATGATTAGCCCTGATGCGGATTCCTTGTTCTCAACAAAAAAAAGAAACAGCCGGCAATGCCGGCTGCTGCTCTGTAGTGGGTTCCACTTATTCTGCGAGTTGCTCGTCAATGGCCTTCAATTCAGCCTCAAGCATCGCTTTTTCGCTTAGGAGCATCTCCTTGGTAGGTTTTGCATAGACCGGAGGGGCAAAGCCCATCCCGTAGCCCATTCCACGGCGAAATCCATTTCCTCTACCCATGCCACGTCCGCCCATAGCCCGTGCATTTCCTGCACAGGGACCCATGCCGCGTCCGCTCATAGGACCTTGTCCAAAAGGACCGGTTCCATCTCTATATGCCATATCGTACCTCCTTGGTATATATAGTAACCGACATATGTCGGATTCATCTATACTATAAGGGTATTACCGACATATGTCAATAACTATTTGAATAGTATGGCCAAATAAGTATATTTGTTTATAAAAAAACATAATAGTTTCATTAAGTAGGCATAATATACCTGCTATTGCCCGTATGTTTTGCTTTTCGGAAGAGAAAGTCCAACCTAAAAGAGGTACCACAGAGTGTTTTCAGCATTTAGTGTTTGCTCTGCATTGTGAAAGGATAGGGTATTGCTGAAGTTCGAGTGGTTTTGCCGCTGCTCTCATGGTATCCTGCTCAATAGACTTTGGGTGTAGTGGTTTGTGCTGATGGAACATCACCATGTATATGGCATGCCCTGGCCTTTGGAGGATGTATGAGAGGAAAGCGATCACGCGTGTTCTTGTTGGTATTGGCCCTGTCCCTGTTTGCTCTCTCGGCAAGCGGAACCAATGAGATGGGGTATGTGCAGATAGGGGCGCACAGTGATGATCCTTTGGTATCGATGAAGACCCTCACCTATGCAGACCTCTATGTGAAGGTTCTTTGGGAGAGGCTCGAGCTTGCATATGAGGGCATAGTCGATACCGTCCTTCTGCAGTTTTCGGATGAGATCAATGCATTCTATGCAATGGAGCCGGAACTCTGGGAGACTGACGAGATGTTCGGTGAACGTGCCGACCAGGAAGGACAGCTGCTATCTGATGCCCTGTATGATGAAGTGGAAAGGATTGCCCTGGAGAAGCTCCTGGCCGCTGAAGAGCAGGAAATGCTCATCGATGGGTATGCTGCCAAGGCTATGGCCAATCTTGAGCGGGTGCGAACCCTTGGCAGTGCCCAGATGAAGATTCAGGACAACTCGTATGACCGCAATGCACGCCTGTGGTCCTTCTCTGTTGCAAATGCAGACAGGCAGGTTCCCTTTGCAGGGCTTGCTCTTGGCATTGACTTCACCACCATTGGTGATGAACAAACGATCAGGGAGGAGATCATCGGCTTTGATGAGGCAGTCAGGGGTGGCACCCTGAAGCCTTCAGCGACTTGGCGCTTTGTCCGTGATCAAGAGGACAGGCGGCGATTCCTGCTTGTCGTGGATTTTCTGAGCATCACCAATCCCCTGACAGGGGGCACCTATGCGCTGAACCTTCTGGAGCCGATCCTGATCAGGAGCTACTATGTGAAGGGGGATGCGGGTGAGACCTTGGAGGTGGCAGAGAGCACACCCGACAGGACAGTCGGAATTGACAATCTCTCCTATCGGGACGGCATGGACACACTCCATGCCCTGAGCTCGATCGAGGAGATGGTGTTCCTACAATGGGGAGGTGAGAAGGGGGTTTCCAAGGCGGCTGCAACACCTGCTGCCAAACCTGCAGCTGCTGCAACACCTGCTGCCAAACCTGCAGCTGCTGTCGCTGTGAAACCCGTTTCTTTTCCTGTTGCCAAGGAGGATCTCGTGTTCCGTATCTCCAACGGTGCAGAGCCAGAATCTTTGGATCCAGCACTTATCCAGGGGGTGCCTGAGCACAGGATCTACATGGCGCTCTTTGAGGGTCTGGTGGCAACGGATCCACAAACGGCCTTAGCCGTCCCGGGCGTTGCCGAAAGCTGGACGATCAGTGATGACATGACCCGGTACACCTTCAAGCTCCGCAAGGATGCCCTCTGGTCCGATGGAAAGGCCATAACCGCTGACGATGTCGTCTACTCATGGTTGAGAACCCTCGACCCGGCAACTGCAGGACCCTATGCATGGTTCCCTTGCATGTTCCTCGCCGGAGCACAGGAATTCAACGATGGTGTTGCCGGTCCTGAATCTGTCGGAATCCGCGCCCTCGACGACCATACCTTCCAGATGGACCTCATCGGCCCCCTTCCATACGCCCTTGACGCACTTGCACACTACTCGTTTGCAATCGTCCCCAGGCACGCCATCGAAAAATATGGTAGTGCATGGACCGATCCTGCTGTCTTTGTCGGTAACGGACCCTTCAATCTGAGCGAACGTGTCGCCCAGTCCTCCATCACTGCTGTTAAGAATGACAAGTACTGGGACAAGGACAATGTGGCCTTGGGCAAGGTGATCTTCTACTCATCCGACAGTGATGCCACCAACTACACCATGTACCTCAACGGCGAAGTTGACTGGGCGACCAACGTACCACCAGATCAGGTGGCAGGGGCTCAGATGCGTGATGATTTCCAGATCGCACCACAGCTTGCCACCTACTACTATGTCTTCCAGACCCAGAAGGCTCCGGTCAACAACGTACTGGTAAGAAAGGCTCTCTCCCTCGCAGTCGACCGTACGGCTCTCGTTGAAGATGTCCTCAGGTTTGTACAGATTCCTGCATGGGGAATAGTTCCGCCGATGGAAGGCTATGAGGCCCTTGGGTTCCCCTATGACGATCATGACGATGCAGTTGATGAAGCTCGGACGTTGCTCGCAGAGGCCGGGTATCCGGCTGGCAGAGGCTTCCCGACCATCAGCATCCTGTACAACACCAATGAAGGGCACAAGCAGATCGGACAGTTCATTCAGCGGCAGTGGAGGAGCAACTTAGGCATCCAGGCAAAGCTGATGAACCAGGAGTGGCAGACCTATCTTTCGAACAGAAACCAGGGGAACTTCACCGTCGCCCGGGCCGGTTGGGTAGGGGACTATCCTGACCCCAACACCTTCCTGGACATGTTCCTTACCGGTGGCGGCATGAACGGCGGTCAGTATTCCAACGAGGTCTATGACCTCCTGGTAAACGAGTCTGCGAGAATGGAAGCCGGATCCGACCGCATGAGCGTCCTCAAGACGGCAGAAATCATCATGATCGACCAGGATCAGGCTCTCATGCCCCTCTACCACTATGTTACAGTGAACATGGTGGATACTGACACATGGGGCGGGTGGCATACTAATGTTATGGACTGCCATCCTCCCAAGGCGATCTATCGCAAGTGGTGCCTGGAGAAATGAGAAGCCCAAGGATACGGTCTTCGGGCTTCCTGGTGGTGTTGCCACCCACTGCACAGGGGATGTGTTCCTACAGCTCCAACAGCTTCCTTGCCATGGTCTCAGCCATGAACTCCAGGCTGAGGTTCTCCCTGCGGAAGGTGGTCTGCTTCTTGATGTGTTTGGCCAAGGTGTCGGGAACCTCCAGCTCCTCCTTCCACCGTGAAGGTATCCCCTCGTCCCCATAGAAGGCTCCTGCCAGGGCGCCGTACACAGAAGCGTTGGCATTGGCAGAGCCCCCCTTCATCACCACAACTCCCATCCCCTCTTCAAAGCTGTTGGTATGGAGGAAGGCATACAAGGCGAGCTCAAGGGTGAACAGGGCTGTGTCCTGCTTGCCGGCAGGGGGAGTCTTTCCGTCCATAGCCCTCTGGATGGCCTGCTGCACCTCTTCTTCGATGCCAAACTTCTTGCACGTTGCCAGCAGGTAGCTAGCCAGCCTGAAGCAGTGGTCCACACCCCTGATGGCCTCGGCAATGGCCCAGGAGAGGACCTTGTTGAGGTCAATGCACTGCTGGCTGAGGTTGGTCAGCATGCACTCCGCCTCCGCCCTTAATGCCACCACCTTTTCGCTTTTGTTTGCTCCTGCCACCCCTATGGGGGCGACTCGCATCAAGGCGTAGTTGTTCTCGCTCTTGATGAGGGGCGTTCCTTCGAACATCTCAGCAAGGGAGGGGCGGACCAGGGTGGGCTCGAGCTTGATCCATTTGCGATACGATGCAAGGGTATGGTCGGCATCATAGCTTTCCAAGGCGATGATGCTCTGGGCAAGCAGGATGCCAAGCACACTGCATTCGGTTATCTCACCGCTCTCACCCAACTCCCTTTCCAAGGTATACAGCTCCCCTATGCCTTGGGGGAACTCCTCAAGGAGGGCATCTTCCTCTTTTCCTTCTGCCTGGATGCCCAGGGCATCCCCTACGAACATCCCCAAAAGGGCTCCAGTCGCTCTATTGATAGCTTCCATTATTATCTCTCTTTCTTTGTCTTGTAGCATAGAGCAAAGGGAAAACAATGGCGAGCCCTCTTCTTGAGAAAAGGACTCGCCACCACGTGTTGATCGCACCACACTGCCATAGTGCGTCATTGCCTGGTCTTTCGTTGTTCCACGCTGAGTTCTGCCTGCATCCTCTTCAGGTCTTCAGGGATGTCGATGTTCTGTGGACAGAGAGGGACGCACTGGCCGCACTCGGTGCAAACCGGGGGCCTTATCCCGTTTTTGTCCTCTTTCTCCCACTCGGTTTTGACCATGTCGTAGTTCTGGAACATGCGATAGCGGTTCCACAAGGCGAAGTTGCCAGGGATGTCGACACCAAAGGGACAGGGCATGCAGTATTTGCACCCTGTGCACCCGTTGCCGACCCTCCCTCGCATGGTGTCCCCGATCTCATCCAAGACCACATACTCCTTCTCCTCAAGCTTCTCGAACCCAGCAAAGGTCCTGAGGTTGTCAGATACCTGTTCAATGGTGGACATGCCGCTTAGGATGACCTTCACATAGGGGTGGCTTCCCACCCAGCGCATGGCAAAGGAGGCGGGTGTTGCCTTTGCATCGAGGTCGTTGAGGTGGTGCTGCAGATCAGGGGGAAGGGAAGCAAGGGCCCCGCCCTTGACCGGTTCCATGACAATGACAGGGATGCCCAGCTTCTCAGAAAGCAGATACCCCTTGGTACCGGCCTGCTCCTCGGTGTCGAGGTAGTTGTACTGTATCTGACAGAAGTCCCACCCGTTGCTGGTGATGATCCGTTCGAAGTCCTCATAGATTCCATGGAATGAGAACCCTATCTGGCGGATCTTCCCTTCGCTTTTGAGCTGTTCAAGGAAGGGCAGTATGCCAAGGCTCACCATCCGGTCATAACTCTCACCGTCTATGGAGTGCAGCAGATAGAAGTCCACATGATTCATCTCCAGGCGGATGAGCTGCTCTGCGAATATCCTTTTGGCATCATCAAGGGATTGTACCTGCCAACAGGGAAGCTTTGTCGCAAGAAAAAAAGATTTCCTGGGATACTTCTTCAGGACTTTCCCCACAAAAGCTTCGCTTTTTCCCCCGTGATAGGGGTAGGCCGTATCGATGTAGTTCACTCCGTTCCTGATGGCGAGGTCCATCATCTCCTCAGCCTTGCCTTCATCTATGGTCCCTTCCTGTGTAAGGGGAAGTCGCATCGCACCAAAGCCCAACAGTGATGTGGTGATGCCTGTTTCTTCAAATGTTCTTGTTTCCATATCATGAGCTCCTTGGGGAAAGTACCTTCTTCAACCATACCACAGAAAAACTAGGGACGTAAACGCATGAATTCCTCATTTTCCCCTTTTCCGCGTCACTTCTCTCTGCTATAGTTTGGCCATGAAAGTATCGGAAAAGATTGTCAATGCAGCATTGAGAGCGTTCTTCAGGATAACGTGTCGCATAAACCTCGAGGAATTGGAGAAAATACCGCAGGAAGGACCGCTTCTTATGCTGGTAAACCATACCTATGTCCTAGACGGACCCATGCTCTATGTGTTCCTGCAACCGAGGAACCTGCTTGCCATGGCCAAGAAGGAGTTGTGGGACAACAAATTTCTCGGCTGGGTGATGGATTCCTGGAGAAGCATACCCGTGGATCGAGAGAACATGGGACGAGAAACCATGGATGCATGCCTCTTGGCCCTTGAGAGCAGCGAGATCCTTGCCATGGCCCCAGAGGGGACCCGTAGCCGGGATGAGAAGCTGCAGCAGGGCAAGGCTGGCATAGCCTTCATCGCACACAAGAAGGACGCCCCCATGCTCCCTGTGGTGATCATGGGCTTCTCCAGGTTCTCCCACAACCTCAAGCGCCTGAGGCGCACACCCATCACCATAGCGGTGGGCGAGCCCTTTGAGATCATCAAAAAGGGCGGACGCATGGATGGGGCCACCCGCGAGGCTCTCATCGATGAGATCATGCTCAGGATGGCGGCCCTCATGCCCAATGAGAAACGAGGCTACTATCAGCATAGAAGCCTCGAGTACTCGCTGACAAGGGTCATCGAAAAGTCTTGAGCCTTGTCTCCCTGTATGGTGTCTGCAGTGAATCCTGCCTTACTGTGAGGCAGGATTCTCCATTGTACCCATAAACAGGGGAATTCTTGCTTCCCTGTCGATGATGGCATAGAAGAAGGGGCGATTGAAATGCAGTTCCAGCTCCTCCCTCATGGGCATGCTGGTCATCTTTATCATGACCGAGGTGACCGCTGCTGCCTCCGAACCCTTCTCATCAACCCGGATGAAGGTCTTGTGCAATACATCCTCGATGACCAGTGCCTTGCTGCGGTTCTCTGTCATGCGCGAGAAATCAGCCTTTGACCCGTCAAAGGGATCGGCCATGCCCAGCGTCTTCAGCTCCTTGGCCAGAGAGTCCTTGTATGAGAGCTCAAACTTGGGAAAGGAGAGCTCCATGCGCGTCATCTCCATACTGTCTGCGGAGGTGAACAATCTCTGCGTGAAGGAACCCTCACTCTTTTGTGCGGCAAGCCAGGAACTCAGGTCAGAAGAGTGGGGGGGGAGGATGGCCACCAGGGCAAACCTCTCGTTGGTGTAGGGCATCATCAGCATCTGGGCATCGAGTGCCTCTGCATAGGGAAAGCTTGCACTCTGATGCATGAAGGGTGTCTCTACCGTACTCCCTTTCAGGAAGAAATCCTTGGGATAGGTGCCCTCCTTGGTAAAGGGTGTCATCCAATCCCCCTTGAAGTAGACGGCGTTGACCAGGTACATCAGGGCATAGGGGTCCAAGGAATCAAGGATTGAGGGTATGGTACCCCGCGTGGCTTCACTGACCCAGGAGTTGATAGTTTTCAGGGAGCTTCGTGCTGAGAAGTCCAAGGACTTCGCTGTTGCCTGATAGGCACCCTTTGTCTTGGTGAGAAAAGCCTGGTCAAAGAGGATGTCCTTGTTCAGCCAGAGGCTGTTGGCTATGCTCAGCTGCACATCCTTGAGCCCTTGTACGCCCGTCAGGTAGCGGGTGTTGGCAGCATTGAACTGCTCCAAGGTACCCTGCTTTGCAACCAGCACATCGAGCATGGAGGAGAGGGTCGACCCGTCGGCTCCATTGGCGGTCATCCCCATGGCGAGCAGGACCGAAAGGGGGGAGAGCATGGCGTTCTTTTCATTGAATCCCTCGACAAAGAACAGCTGGTCGGAGAAGGATTGCACCGAGCGGGTAAAGAACTGCTGATCAGTTTCAGCTGGTTGTCCTGTTGGTTCAGGGGTTGTCGGCTCCTTGAGTCCGGCGCAGCCAAGCATTGTGGTGATGAGCAAAACAAGGACAGTGACGCTATATCGTTTCATAAGGCCTCCAGAAAAAAGTTTGCGTACAGATATACAACACCGCTTCTGCTCTGGGGGTTTCATCCTGCAAGCATAAAACTCAAAGGAATGGTAAAGATTCCCAGGATGGTGGAGAGAATGACCATGGTGCTTCCAAAATCCGAGGGAACACCATACCTGATGGGAAGCACCGAGGAGAATACTGCCGAGGGGAGTGTCGATGCCACCAGAACGACGCTTCTGCCCATACCTGTAATGCCAAACAGGTGGGTTGCCAGGAGGGCGAACAGGAACCCTCCTACAAACCTGATGATCAGCCCCCCTGCTATATGGCGGTCTAGGTGCCATTTGATGTTTTTCAGGGAGACTCCCAGGATAAAGGCGGCCAAGGGGGGGGCAGCCCCTCCTGCAAACTCACAGGTGGTGACAAGGGCAGGGGGGATGACAAGGCCTGTGATGCGAAAGAAGAACCCTGCAAAGATGGCCCACAGGATGGGGGAGCGTACAATGCTTCCCAGCGACTTCCTGGTCAGGCCTCCTGTGATGATGAGGATGCCCAGGGTGAAGATGAAGATGGTCTGTATCTGGTCGTATATGACAATGAGGTTCATCGCAGGCTTGCCGCCCCAGAGTTGCATCAGGGGGATGCCCAGAAATCCTGAGTTCATGAATATCAGCGAGGGCATGAAGGCGCGCTTGTCCAGTTTGAAAAGTGTTGCATACAGGAATGAGGAGAGGGCCAGGAGGGCCACGACCAAGGTGGTCGCCCCTGCAAGGTCCATCACCAGCGATGCGTGTATATCGCTCTTGTAGAGGGAGATGAAGATGAGGGCGGGCATGAACAGGTCGGAGATGATCACCACCAGCGTGTCCTGATTGATAATGTGGTGCTTTGCAAATATATATCCGCCCAACGCAAGGACCAGAATGGGCAACATCTGCACAAATGAGGAGAGTATCATGGTGGAGACTATAGGAAATGTTTAAACATAAAGCAAGCTGGATCTCCCCCAGGAAGATGAAAGCTACACCATTGGACACTTGTCTATTGTTCAAAACCCAATGCTAAGCCGATATATATCAGAAACATGGCCAATCTTTCCTCTATCCAGCTGTCACCAGGCGTATTTCTGTTCTATACTCTTAGCAGTAAGCACTGACTTGCACAGGAAGGGGGCTCTTTCAAGATATGACCCAAGATACAGCAGACTCATTGCTTGGGGAAACCAAGATTGGCAGGCTTCACAATAAGCGAATATTCATCATTAACCTGTTGCTTGTAGGGATTGTAGTCTTTTCCTTTGCTGTATTTGCCTACTTCTTTTTCAACAGGCAGGTCAACCTTCTGCTCAAGCAGCAAGGCTCGTTCTATTTGCAGGAGGTGGCAACCAAAAGTGCCGAACGCCTCAAGGCGAAGTTGGAAGGTGACCTCGCCATGCTCAAGGGCATAGCCCTTACCCTCGGGGGGCTTGAAGAGCTCGACCATGAGTACTGGCTCGATGAGCTCACCCATGACGAGCTGTTGGGGGATATGCAGGGCTTCGGGTTTATTCTTCCCGATGGGAAGGCATATGCCAAGCAGTTCTCAGGCCTTGATGTCTCTGAGCGGTCCTACTTCCGATCAGCCATGCAGGGGAACTCTGTCATATCGGATGTCTTCATCGACAAGGTGTATTCCAAGCCTGTGCTCTTCTATGTCGAGCCCATCTTCCAAAAGGGCGTGGTGGTCGCAGCGGTTGTGTTTGGCATCATGACAGAGGAGTTTGAGAAATACCTGCTCATGCCCGCATTTGCTGGGGAAGGCACCATACACCTGGTGAGCACCACCGGCTCGATTATCCTGAAGCTTGGCCGGGCCAGTATCCCTAAAAGACTCTCTTTGGCCAGCTTGCAAGAGGATTTTGCTGCAGGAAGAAGTGGCATCATTCGTCTGGAGGGCGATAACCCCCGCACTCTGGCCTATGCGCCGGTCGGGGTGAAGGGGTGGAGCCTGCTGTTGGAAGTCCCCAACTCATTCCTGTTGAAGACCAGGAAGCAGACTGCGCTGTACGCCTTGGTTATGACGCTCCTGTTTGGCCTGCTGATGCTCATCTTCCCCTATAATGCGCTGTTCAGACGCCGCAGGCACGAGACTGCCCTGCTAAAAGTCGCCTATATTGACCCTTTGACAGGGATTGCCAACAGATCACTGTTTGTCGAGCTTGCTGAACGCCTCCTGGAGAAGGAAGGCCCGAACTATGCATGCATCGTGCTGAACATCCGCCGATTCAAACTTATCAACGACCTGTTTGGCTACACCTATGGAGATGCCCTGCTCAAGGAGATCGCCTCGATGCTACCCGCCTTCTGCAGGGGGAAAGAGCTGTATGGCAGAAGAGGTGGGGACAGGTTCCTGCTGTTATTGGAGCAGGAGGGGGCTGAAGATCGCGCGCGCACCATACTTGCAGCGATGAACCAGATCATTCTGCCCGACACGGCCAGGTTCAAGCTGGAGATTGTAGGGGGAGTCTTTTTTCTTCATAAACCCCTTCCTATGAATATCTGCATCGACAGGGCATCCCTTGCCATTGACCAGCTTGCACACGACCATTCCAAGAGCTATCTGGTGTATGACGAGACGATACGGGAGCAACTCCTTGATGAGAGTGAACTGATCAGGGATTTCCCTGAAGCGTTGCACTCTGGCCAGTTCTATGCTTTGCTCCAGCCGAAGTTCAATATGAAGACAGGGGAGGTTGTCGGCTCCGAGGCTCTGGTCCGATGGAACCATCCCACCAAAGGATTTCTCTCCCCCCTTCAGTTCATCCCCGTATTCGAAGAGAACAACCTCATTACCCAACTGGATATGTTTGTCCTCAAGGAGGTCTGTACGAAGCTTCGCCAGTGGCAGGATGAGGGGTTGGAACCCCTTCCCGTCTCGGTCAACCAGTCACGGGCCCATCTGGACAACCCCTTCTACATACCAGAGCTTCTGCAGGTGGTCGGCCAGTTCGGCCTTGAGCCCAGCCTCTTGGAGTTTGAGATGACCGAGAGCATATTCCTTGAGAACCTGGACCATCTCAAGGTAGTGGTCGCATCGCTGCGTAACGAGGGCTTCAAGGTGTCCATCGATGATTTTGGTTCGGGATACTCATCGTTGAGCATTCTTAAGAACATCACCGTGGACTATCTCAAGCTTGACCGTGAGTTCCTCATGGAGGCCGAAGACGATGGCCGTAGCCAGAAGGTCATCCGCAGTGTCATCCAGATGGCACATGACCTGGGGATCCTCATTGTAGCCGAAGGGGTGGAGACCAAGGCTCAGGCGGATATGCTGGTGGGGATGGATTGCCTGATCGCCCAGGGCTACTATTATGAGAGGCCCATCACCATGGATGCGTTTGAGAAGCTTCTGAAAAACCCCCCAGGAAAGCCTGAACCCTTGTGATCACAGGACAACCCCTTATGCTATACTCCCTCCATGATAGATGACGCTACACGAGAACGAATCTCCAAGACAATGCCCATGCTTGCAGAGAACCAGAGGCGCAAGTATCTGGGCATCGAGGCGTTGGCCTTGGGGTATGGTGGGGTCAAGGCCCTCAGCGAGCTTACCGCTCAACCATTGCCCTTGGCATAAAGGAAGCTCTTGTTGCCCCCTCAGATCCCAAGGCAAGATCCTCCTCACCCGACCTTGATCGCATCCGGACCAAGGACGCAGGAAGAAAAAAGGTCACCGAGAGCAGTGCCGGCATAGCTGAGGCCCTTGAGACTCTCCTTTCAGGATCTGGTTCCGACCCCCTATGCTGGACGACTAAGAGCCTCAGGACATTTCAGAAAGAGCTTGAAGGAGTGGGCCACCGGATAAGCCACGTGACAGTTGGGGAGCTTTTGGAAGAGATGCGCTACACCCCCAGGTCCCCAGGAAACATCCCTATGGATAGGGATCAGCAGTTCATCCATATCAATGCCAAGGCGAGGGCGCACCTGCAAGCGGGAAAACCTGTCATCCACGTTGAGGCAAGAGGACAGGTGTCCGACGGACAAGGAGGCAGCTATCCAGAGATGGAGGGGGGCATCACCGACGCACGTGCTGCATTCGCAGTGCAGAGCATCTGCTGCTGGTGGGTTGGGATGGGCTTTCGCGATGGAACAGGGTCGGGCACCGCCTGGCAAGTCACCTGTGCAAGAACCAGGGCGGTCTTCCCTTGGTGGCGCTCGAGGTGGCCATCACCTTGGTGGCTCTTCCTCCAAACAGCGACAAAATAGGGGATACCGTATCACCAACGCCCCAGCTGGAGCTTTGCAGGAGCTATGGAACTATAGCGTTGCCGAAAGGGCCTGGCAGAGGTAGCTTGCCCGCATGGGCCTGAATCCCTCCTGAGCACCCTTTTCCCATGAGAACAGGAATTACTGCCCATACAGTGGCAAACATTGTCTGAGAGGGAGGGTTTTCCTTTCATTGGGAAAAAAACTCATCTATACTGTCATCAAGCATCGTTTTTGATAAGAAACATAATGACCATCCAATGTGAGGGAGGGCCAATGTGAGCAATGACACAGATAGTGATAAGATTCTTTGGGCGACCAAGGGTCGGGAAATCCAAAGGAATCGGGCGCATATCCTACGTATGCTCCTGGTGGGTCTTGTCGTATTCTTGCTTATAGTGGCTACCTTCTTCTTTTTTTATACCCAGGTGAATCAGCTGTTGCAGAAACAGAGCTCATTCTACCTGCAGGAGATTACCGAGAAAAGCGCCGAACGGCTAAAGGAGAAAATTGATGGGGACCTGAAGATGCTTGCGGCCCTCGCCCTCTTTTTGGGGGGGCTTGATGAGCTGGACATAGAGCACTGGCTATCCATCACGCAGGATGATCCCCTGTTCTCAGAATTCCAACGGTTCGGATTCCTCCTTCCCAACGGCATGATCTATACCTCAGAGGTCCAGGATGTCGATTTTTCCTTCCGGCAGTACTTTCAGGCAGTCATGCAGGGAGAGACGATCATCAGCGAAGTCTTCATCGACCAGGTACATCAGCAATCGACCCTGGCCTACGGTGTTCCCATCATACAAGACGGCACCGTTGTTGGGGCGATAGGAGTCGGCATCGTCATCCAGGAGTATGAGCAGTTCCTGGAACTTCCTTCCTTTGCAGGGGAGGGGACCATGCACCTCCTCGATAGCAGTGGAACCATCATCCTCAAGTTTGGGAAGGCAGGCATCCCGACAAGGCTCTCCCTGGACAGGTTGCGCACCGAGTTCAAAGCGGGTGAAAGCGGCATTATCCGCCTTGAGGGCCAAGGCAACCCCCGACTCCTGGCCTACGCCCCTGTAGGGGTCAAGGACTGGATGCTGCTTTTGGAGATCCCCAATACGTTCCTGCTCAAGACGCAACAACAAACCAGGATGTACGCCCTGCTGATGACCGTCATCTATGGGATGCTGATGCTCTTCTTCCCCTATTACATCCTGTTCAGACGAAGAAGGTATGACCTTTCGCTGCTGAGGCTTGCCTATTTTGATGAGATGACCGGAATAGGCAACCATACCCTCTTTGTCGAGAGTGCCGAGCGCCTTTTGGAGGTCAAAGGGGTGCACTATGCCTGTGTTGTCCTGAACATCCGCCGCTTCAAGCTCATCAACGACCTGTTCGGCTACTCCTATGGGGACTCCCTGCTGCGCAAGATTGCCTCGATGCTCCCGCCTGTTTGTGCTAAGGATGAGTTGTTTGCCCGAAAGGAGGGTGATAGGTTCATGCTGTTCCTGAAGCAGGAGAGGGCTGAAGAGCGAGTGAGGGAGGTGCTAGCAGAAATGAACCAGATAGCCTTGCCCGACACGGCGCGCTTTAAGCTGGAGGTGGTGGGAGGGATCTTCTTCCTACAAAAGCCCCTGGCCATAGACATCTGCATCGATAGGGCCTCCCTTGCCCTGGACCATCTGAAGGATGACCACAGCAGAAGCTATATGGTGTACAACGAGGCCATACGCGAGCAGCTGCTCGGCGAGAGCGAACTGATCAAGGATTTTCAGGAAGCTTTGGACAGAAGGCAGTTCTTTGTGCTGCTCCAGCCCAAGTACTACCTGGATACCGAGGACGTCATGGGGGCGGAGGCTCTGGTCCGGTGGAACCACCCTACCAAGGGTCTGCTCCCACCTGTGCAGTTCATCCCCGTATTTGAAGAGAACAACCTCATCACAGAGCTGGATATGTTTGTCCTGCGCGAGGTCTGCTCGAAGCTTCGCCAGTGGAAGGATGAGGGGTTTGTTCCCCTTCCCATCTCGGTGAACCAGTCGCGCGCTCACCTTGAAAACCCCACCTACGTCACTGACCTCGTCCGTACAGTCGAGCAGTTCAGCTTGGAGCACACCCTCCTGGAGTTTGAGATGACCGAAAGCTTTTTCCTGGACAACCTTGCTCACTTCAAGGCAGTGGTTTCCGATCTTCGCCGTGAAGGCTTCGCAGTCTCCATCGATGATTTTGGTTCGGGGTACTCCTCGCTGAACATGCTCAAGAACATCAGCTTCGATTTCCTGAAGCTGGACCGCGGGTTCCTGATGGAGGCCGAGGACGATCATCGCAGCCAGATGGTGATCCAAAGTGTCATCCAGATGGCGCAAAAGCTAGGCATCAGCATCGTTGCCGAGGGGGTTGAGACCAAGGCGCAGGTAGAGATGCTCAGGGCCATGGAGTGTACGATAGCCCAGGGCTACTACTACCAGAGGCCCATCCCCATGGATGCGTATGAGAAGCTCCTCAAGAGGGTGCCATAGGGGTGCTTCAATCCTTTTTCATCACAAAGGAGAAGGCTTCGGAGCTTTTGTCCCAGGAGAGCGACTCGATCCCGTTGCGGATGGTGCCCACAAAGGGTTGTGCTCTCTCGCTCCTCTGTACTGTCACGACCCCACCATCCTCAAAGGTGATGAGCCCGCTATGTACAGCGGCCATCCCTATGGTGGACTTTTCTGCATAGATGCCGGTTCCCCACACCCCCCCTTCAGCCGATCCCCCAGAGGGGAAGATCAGGCTTACCTGTTCTCCCACCTCATCTGGCAGGGCAAAGCCCTTCATCGCCCACATATCGAGCCTCTCCTCCCTGGGAAGGGTGGTGCTGACTCCCAAGGCGAGGGAGCTGCCTCCAGAGCCGAATCCAAATCCCAAGCCCAAGGAGGTGGTGCAACCCGTCGCAAGGACAACAAGCAGCAGAATAGTGACTATCATCACCTTATAAGGTGTATGTGTATGTTTCATAGGTTTTTCCTTCCTTCCTCCCCAGTATACCAAGGATAAGGGAAGATTTATATCCTACTGGTTTGCTTTACCCTGGGAGGAGCTGCAGTCGCTTTCATTGGCAAATGCGGCTGAGCATGTACAGCAGGGGAGCAGCACAGAGTGCACAAGCGCTGAATGGAAGCAGGGCAATGATAGAACGGAGCTGCAAGCGATGCTTCATGCCAACCCTCTTGTCTTTTCACAGAAAGAGCCGATGGAAGGGCATGGGGCCGGCCCATATCCTCCTTGTTCCAAGAAAAGCGCTCTATTTTTATCCAGCCTTGGTATATACTGGGCTAAGTGCCAAACACGGTTAGTATGAAGCCACTGCATGAGGGAGTCAGCCATGAGCCTGCAACAAAATTACAATTCACGTACTCTCCGCCTCATTGAGTACCTCGGTCTGCTTATCGCCAAACAGGCAGGGAAGGCTGAATTCCATCTCTATGAGGGTGATCTGCGCAGCACAAACCCCTTTGAGGTAAACGAAGCCCTGGACGCCGTACTGAGCGCCAGTGATGATGTGGAGAGCCTTGCTGAACCTGTCGCCCGGTTCATCCGCGCTGTCAGCAAGGCCTTGGATGCGTATCCGGAACCACTCTACCCAAAGGGCCATCTGCTCGCTGAGCTGGAGTCTGAGAATGCTGCTCTGGAGAGGTTTTCCGCAAGGATGCAGCAGCTCTCCCTACAGGTACGAAAGGAGGAAGGTTCATCAAGGCAGAACCTTGCGGCCTTGAAGGACCTTGTCGCCTCCACCGACCTGCTGGGTTCGCACTATGTCAGGCTGCAAAACGAGCTGTTTCCGCTCTTCGAGAAAACACAGGCACACCACAGCTGTGTGAAGCTGATGTGGGCCCTGCAGGACAGGACCCTGGCCCTGAAAAAAGAGGTGCTCGCCGATCATGCTCTGCTTGCACTGTTCTGGAAGGTCTTCGGGCAGTTCTTCTTCCTTGTGCAGACCCTGCTCTACCGTGAAAGGCAGATCCTTTTTCCTGTGGCCTATCAGAGCATGGTAGAAGCCGAAGAACGTTCCGTTCCTTCCATGATCGACAAAAAGGAGTTGGCAAAACACCTGTTTGTCTCCCCCACAGGCTCGCTCGATTTTGTCGTGCTGGAGCAGATCTTCAAGCTGTTGCCCCTGGATGTCGCTTTCATAGACAGTGAGGATCGCGTGGCGTTCTACTCCGATCCTCCCCATAGGATATTTCCGCGCTCCCCTCACGTGATAGGGCGCCTGGTACAGAACTGCCACCCTCCGAAGAGCGTGGGTACCGTAGAGAAAATCCTCACCTCCTTCAGGGAAGGAGGTGAGGATTGTGCGGAGTTCTATCTGAGTGTCGGGGGAAGGTTCGTCCACATCGAGTACTTTGCAGTACGCTCAGCGGATGGCTCCTACCTGGGGACCTTGGAGGTCACCCAGGATGCGTCCCATCTCAGAGCGCTGGAGGGGGAGAAGCGATTGCTTTAGGTGGCTGCATAGCGGTGATGTGCTCCTTGAGCAGGTCCGCCAGGGGATTGCTCTCCATATGCAGGACCTCCATCTCCCTGACAGCATTCTCCGGGCTGTCCGAGGCATGGGCGGCGTTGACTCGGATGTTCGTGCCAAACTCGCGCCTGATGGTCCCAGCCGGTGCCTTCTCGGGATTGGTGGGGCCGAGGACCTTGCGGATCTCCTCAACTGCATTGATCCCTTCGTAGACGAGGACCATGGACTGTACAAGCCCTGCCTTTTCCAGGTTCTTCGCCTCGCAGGTGCTGGGCTTTATGCCTGACATGAACTCGACGATGGTCTCGAACTGCTCCTCGGAGTACATGTCACCGAAGCTTTCGGTCAGGATGTCCTGGAGCTGGTCCGGAAGCAGGATGTTGAAGTCCCTTTCAAGGAGTTCGCGGGCCTGCATGCCGTATACCGGTGCAAGCCTCTTCTTGAGGCCGTCCTTGATGGGGCCGTAGAACTGCAGGGCCTGGGCAACGGACATCCTGAGCACCTTCATGCCTATGATGCGCAGTCCTGTCCTGGAGAACATGTCGATGATCATGCCGGGGCGCGAGGAAGCGTACTTCCAGTTGTCCGGCTTGATGATGACCAGCGTTCTCTCGGTGCTGTCATTTTTGTGTCTGGTCTCAATGATGTTCTTCTGCCCGGGAAGCCAGGAGGCGAACAGCGAGAGCGTGGTGTCTGCTTCGCCTTGGGTCAGGGCGGTGAGGACTGCCGGCTCAAAGTAGGATACGGTGGTCTTCTGCTCATTGGTGAAGATCAGGTCGGCATAGGTGTCACGGATCGACTGGCCTGTGACCATCTCAACGGCACTGTAGTCGGGCTGGAACGCCCCACATACCTGGGCGAGTTCGGTACAGGGATCCTCGCCGCGGAATACCAGCAGCAGCGATCGATGGCGGTACCCGCCTGATGGTGCGAGATTTTGTTCAACATAATCACCGAGGATGACAGAGGCGATGAAGCTCTCTGCCTTCTCCCGCGTGCGGATTATCGAAGCATAATCTTGAGCTATCTTCAGATCCATGGCGATCATCTGAGCGCCAACAAGTTCCAACGATATGCGTGATAAGAGTCTGGACAAGACCCCCCCCGTGCGACTTTTCGCTACAGTATATGGGGTCACCAGAACATATGATAAGGACTGTCCCATGAGCAGCCTCCTTCTAAGATGTCTGTATGCACAATCCTACAAGGGGTTGGCTCCATTTGTCCATCATAGATTAACGAAAAAAAGCTTAAACAACAGCAATTTGACAGGATTTCATAGCAATAAGCGATGCATCGTGGTTAGTAGGGGTAGTACCCGCACAACAGGTGCTGTCAACGCTGATGGAGAGTTCAGGACGGAATGCCTTCAGGAGCAGGGCATTGGAGATGACGCAGATGTCGGTGCAGACACCCACAAGCTCGACGCACGTGATGTCCTGCCTCCCTTGCAGGGCCTGGGCCATCTGTACCGACCCGAAGGTTGGCTTTTCGAAGAGTGTTCCCCGCAGGGCTAACTCCTGGAGCTCCTCGATCAGGGCATGGCCCTCTGTGCCCTTGATGCAGTGCTCCACAGGCAGGCTTCTGCCCTCAGCACTCTCCAGGTAATCCTCTCCATGCGTATCGAGGGTGAACCAGAGCTCACCCTCGTGGGAGGCAACCTTTTCCCGGGTCCTGGCGACGATCGCCCGGGCTTGCTCTGTTCCCAAGGGCCCGTAGACAAAATCCTGCTGCATATCGATGACGATGAGCAGTTTCTTAGAATGAGGTCTTCCACAATCCGTGGATTGAACAGTATGCATAGACATCTCCATGGTCCTTATCGGTATAGACTGCAGTGGCCATGCTGTTGCTCTTGATGTCGCTGCGCCTGACCGTCTGTTTTGTGACGAATACGATAAACTTTATATGATGGTCCTCTGACTGGGGATGGGGCTTGCTGCCCACATTCACATACAGAAGCCCGTCGCGGTGCTTGAGTTCAGGAATATGGTACTCAGAGCCTTCACCCTTTTCCCTGACCTTCATCCTCTCCATCGTCTGTCCGCAGCAAACCAGCGAGTGCCCGCCGTTTTCGACAAGCTCGACGATTGAGTGACAGACCGGACACCAGTAAAAGACAATATTTCTAGCCATAATGCCTCCTTGCATCTTAAACGTACCTCTCTTCGAGAGAATATCCAAGCGTTTCTGAGGGGATTTCCATTCTTTTCCACGAATCCTAGCTATGGGTAGAACAAATGCGAGGGTCTTGTTCCAATCGGAGATAGGGTCTTCACACCTCCTGGTTTGTATGGTAGGCTCGAATCTTGCACAACGCTTTTGGGGGAATGCGATGAATCTGACCTTGCAGGAAAAAGAACCTGCCTACCTGTATGATACGCCCTTGCTGCACCAGAGTTCCTTCTGGTCGCATGTGAAGGAAAAGCAAGGGTACCAGACCAAGGCCTTCGACATAAAAGTTCGCTCGTCTGACATATCGCCCGTAGAGGGATCGTCCTATCTGCTTGACGATGTACTGGTGCTTCTCAGCCCGATAAACCGCACACAGACCATCGGATATGTTCCCTACGGGCCCCTTCTCAAGCCAATGGAGGAGAAGATGGGTCCCTTCCTGGAGGACCTATCCCTGCAGTTGCAGGAGAAGTTGCCGGACTCCTGCATCCTGTTGCGCTATGACCTGCCCTGGCAACGCATCTGGGAGGATGAGGACCTCTCCTTGCATTCGCAGCAGCTGCGCTTGAACTGGGGGACCTCCTCGCACCAGATCCGCAAGGCATGTTCGGACCAGCTTCCCTGTGACACCATGTTTGTCGACCTGAGGGGAAGCGAAGAGGACCTGCTGGCGCGCATGCACCACAAGACCCGGTACAACATCCGCCTTGCCCAACGCAAGGGTGTGGAGGTACGCTCTGTCACCCACCAGGAGCTGCCGATCTTCTACTCCCTCTATACCGAGACGTGCCAGCGCAACAACATACAGCTGCATGCCCTCTCATTTTTTGAGTCGCTGTTTGTAGCGGAACTTGAGAAGCCGTACTTCTCCCTGCTGGTCGCCTATCTTGATGGGATACCCCTCTCCTCGATGTTCCTCACCCGCTCAGGGGACCGGGCGACCTATCTGTACGGGGCCTCCTCCTCCTTCAGGCGAAACAGCATGAGCACGTACGCCCTGCAGTGGAGCGCCATACAGGTCGCCCGCTCGTGGGGGTGCACCAAATACGACCTCTTCGGGGTCTCCCCAACCGAGGACAAGGACCATCCCATGAGCAGCCTGACCACCTTCAAGAAGGGTTTCGGTGGGGAGTTCTTCCATCGCATGGGGTGTTGGGATTTCCTCTATGACCAGAGCCAGGGTGAAGATCTCTACGCCTTTGAGATGACCACCAAAGGGTATCACTGCCGCTGAAACAGCAAGGCGACCTCCCCTCCGCAGATCATGCCAAGCGAGCCTGCCTTGGCACTGTCCAGCCCGTATTCGATGACGCTGTTGGCCATGGTGCCATCGGCGAGCATCAAGCGGGCATGCTCTATCGTGTTGGCCTCCACCAGGCCCCCTCCGACGGTCCCTTGGGTGGTCCCGTCGCTGAAGATTGCCATCTGAAAGCCAATGTCACAGGGGGCAGAGCCGCTTTTTCCCACCACCCTGGCAAGAATATAGCCATCCCTTTCAGAAAGGAGTCTCAAGAGCTTGGGGTCGAGTCGCACAGAGTGGGTTTGTTTTCGGTATACGCTGATGATCTGGGCCATGATGCTTATCGCTATCTCCTCAGCTGTGACCGCCCCGATAGCCAACCCTATGGGGGTGTAGACCCCTGCAAGCGTCTTTTCGCTGATGCCTTTCTTTCTCAGGTTGTCCAGTGTGATGGCCACCTTGTGCCTGCTGCCTATCATGCCGATATAGGAGTGGGGGAGAGCCAAGCACTGTTCAAGGCACTGCTGGTCAAAGCTGTGTCCACGCGTGATGATGACAAAGTAGGGCTTGATCCAGGATTGCCTCTCGTCCAGTGTCTCTCCAAAGGGGGCGCAATGGAGCGCAGCCTCTGGATAGAGCTCCCTATTGCAGAACTCCACCCTCTCGTCAAGGATGGAGATCTCCATCTCAAGGGTGGTCGCAAGGGCGTAGAGCGCCTTGGCCACATGCCCTCCACCGCAGAGCACCAGCTCCACCTTGGAGTCCAGCCTCTCGACAAGCAGGCCCTCCTCATTCCAGCAATGCTCTCCTCTTACACGGGACGCGATCATCTCATCCCCTGAGAAAAGCGCCTCATCCCCGATGCCCTCTCCTTGGAGGACGGTCTTTCGCACCACCGTCTCTCGCTTCAGCCTATCCAGCAGTGTCGTATAATAGTTGTTCATAAGGGCTCCTTTGATGAACATGTACAAAAAGGGAAATGCCTCTCAAGGAAAAATCTTCCAACATGCTATCGCTAGCAGCAACGTCACCGCTTTGCCAAAAAGCCGACCAACACCTCCAGAGCCGAACCCCCGATAGCCTTGGCCTTGTCGCTGACGGTGGTGTAGTCAGCATTGGCACCACGCGGGTCGATGTCTGCGATCTTGAAGCCCAGGGGGACAGTGAGGCCGTTGTTGAGCAGCCCGCGGATCATGCCGTCAAGGGTTGCAATGACAGGGGTCTGTCCTACGTGGGCGATGACCTCGCCTTGGGTCACCAGGGCACCTATCGCAAGGTCACTTGAGAACACCCCCTCAGAGGGGCTGTGGATGACCCGCTCGTGCCCGAAGCCTGCGATGATGCCCGGAATGCCTGTATTGGCTATCGCCTCTCCCTCCCGGATGACCCTGCCCAGGGAGTGGCCGCGTTTGGTCTCGATGACAACGTGGCAATCCTTGCCGGCTGTGAAGCCGGGGCCCAGCGCTATGACCAGCGGGGCGTCGGCTATGGTGGTGCCCAGGTTCTTCTTTGCCAGGATGGCATCGACTATGCACACCGGCTTGAGCTTTTCCAGAGATAGGCCCTGGGGGTCGGCAAGCAGGGGGATGATGCCGCTTTGCATCACAGCCATCGCCATATCTGCATCGCTGCAACGCTTGGCCTCCATGCCCTCCACCTTGGCAGCACCTCCGAACATCGCCTGGGCAAAGCTGACGGTTGTACGGATCACCGTGGGCTTCTCTGTCTCGAGCACCACTACAGGAAAGCCTGCATTGACCAGGCGCATGATGACCCCTGTGGCGAGGTCCCCGCCGCCGCGTACTACAACAAGCCTCTTTTCCAGGTCGCGAAGGGCTTTGCCTGTGCGCCCGTTCTTCTCCTTCATGATCTGGGCAAGGGTGCTCAACGCTATTTCAGCGGGGGTCTCGGTGCCTATATCCAGCCCTATGGGGCAGAAGACCCTGTTTTTCTGTGCAGGGGGGACGCTTATTCGTTCAAAGAGCATCCTTGCCTTCAGATGCGATCCCAGGATGCCAATGTAGGGGGTGGCACTGCCCAACAGGAATTCCAAGGCATCCTGGTCAAAGGTATGCGAAGCAACCACGGTATAGGTGAACCTGTCGATGCTGACCTTCGCAAGGCCTTCAGCGATGGTGGGGGCGACCACTATCCCTTTTGCATAGGTGAACAGTTCTCCCGTGGCATAATCGATTCGAGTCTCCACCACTTGGAAGGCGTACCCAAGGCTATGGGCCAGGTTGGCTATGGCCTGGTTCACATGCCCGCCTCCTATGAGCAGCAAATTGGTCAGTGCAACCGGCAGGGTGAGGAAGTGCTCCCCCCCTGGTGTCTCTACTCGCTTGTCAAAGCCATCCTCAAGGCTTTGTCTGGCGTGTTCCTCTAGGGACGCATCGCTGCTGCCCACGCTCTCCAAGGTGGAGGAGAAGAGAAAGCGCGAACTTTTGCGCTCCAGGCTGAAGCCGAAGACAAAGGGGATGCTCCTGGCTTCCCACTCCCTGGCTACACCGAAGAAGGGAGGGCCTTGCTCTGTACGGACCACCTGGATGAACAACGTGACCTCCCCGGCCCCTTTCTTCGCCTCCTGGTCAACGGTGAAGGTTACACAGAAGTCCTCCTGACCCTCCCTGATGGCCCTGGAGGCCGCCTCGATGGCAAAGGCCTCCAAGGCCCCTCCC
The DNA here is from genome assembly GCA_034007055.1 of Sphaerochaeta sp. Taxonomy (GTDB): domain Bacteria; phylum Spirochaetota; class Spirochaetia; order Sphaerochaetales; family Sphaerochaetaceae; genus Sphaerochaeta. The sequence goes on along the minus strand of JAVERP010000003.1, from coordinate 23,103 downwards.
CCTATGGTTGAGGTGATGGCCCCTGCCTCCTCGACAAGCATGCTTCCGCGGTTTCTGGAAGCTGAGCCGGTGGTATTGAGGATGGAGACCAGAGCAAAGGGGGTGCAACTCGCTTCAAGCTCGCCTGCACGGTGGAATAGGGGTGTGTTCATGATGGGTTCCTATGGATGAGCTGGTCCTGGCGTATGTCGCCGAACCATATAGGGGAGAGGAGTGAGACAAGAGAGCAGAGCTTTCGGTAGCTTTCAACATCTTGCTCACTACTTTGGTTGCACAGCACAAGGGTTTTCCCCTGCGCCCGTTTCAGGACGCCTTCGCCATGTTCCAACAGCTTCCTGTAGAGGTCAAGGCTGATGCTCTCTTCAGGGAACTCGCTGCGATAGTGCTCGGATCCGAAGCAGTTCTCCCCAAAGGGTTCGCCTAGGAGGCTTAGGGAGAGGATGGCCAGGGTGGCGGTGACAAAAGGGGGCACCACAGGATCACAGTCAAGGTGCAGCTTGAGCCCTTTTCCCCTTGATCCGTCAGCTTCAAGGAGCAGCACATCATAGCGGTCGAGCAAGGCCTCTATGTTTTTTAGGGGAGGGGCGACTGCCTTGTATGTCCTGTGGGCATAGAAGACCCTTTCGCCTTGGCAAGGGTGGTAGGAGAGGGCCCTGTCGTCGAGGAAGTAGGTGTCGCACCCATACTCGCAATCCCTGGGAAGCAACAGCTTGGTGGTGGTGGAGAGCAGCACGCGCTTGCCCTTCTGGGCATAGTGGTTGGCAAGCGCTACCATGGCGGTGGTCTTCCCCCCGCTGCCGGTCAGGGCAATGCAGTGAGCGTGAGGAGCAAAATAGAGCCCAAGCTCTTCCAATAGTTGTTTCATAAGATAATGGTACCACCTCTGCTTTTGCCTTGCAAGAAGGATTTCTTATATAAGTAGGCAAACGAGCGTGGAGGTGTAGACTTATGCCATGAACAAGAAGAAGACACAAGAGTATGTAGGGGTCGACCTGGTCGGCAACCGGTATGTGATGTGCATCATGCGCCCTGACAAGAGCAGCCCTGTCTACAGCAGCGGTCGCAATGATACCGAAGGCGGGCAGCTGAAGTTCCTGAAGAAGCTGCATCAGGAGAGCGAGGTGCTCATAGCGGACTCACCCCTGGCCATTCGCGCCCTCCTGTTGTATGGGGAGGAGAGGGTGCACATAGCATCGATGGGCAGCCTCTGGTCCGCTTGGGAGCGGGCAGGGGTCAAGCGTGGTAACGCCATGGCGCGTTTTGCCGCCACCTACCTCATCGATGAGAGCTTGCCCCCGTTGAAGCTGACTCGCGAGCAGCTAGCACAGATCCATGCGGACCACGCCTTGGAGCTCGCTCAGATCAAGCGCATAGGCTCTGATGCCTCGCGCATCGGGGGGGCTGTGCTCAACGGGACGGCAACCAGCAGGGATTTCGACATAGCGGTGCGAAACGAGTACCAAAGTGGCATAAAGCCCTCCAGCGGAACTGTTGAGGAGGTGTTCATCCCTCTCTTTGATGAGGATGACGAATCCTTTCTTGCCCAGCTGTACAGGTCCTTGGAGAAGATCAGGTAGGGGAGTAAAGAAGGCAAGAATCAAGAAAGAATAAAAAATATAAAAGTAAGAAAGAATAAAAAATATAAAAGGAAAAAAAGTACCTGAAAAGACAAGATAAGGGACGCCAAAGCGTCCCTTATCCATTCGACCTGTGTTTGTCTTAGAGCGGCAGGGCTAGAATATCCTTCAGTCCGGGATTCTTCTGGATGTTCAGCACGAGGTCGCGCTCCCTTCCCTTGTTCTTATACTCCTTGTTCTCAAAGGTGTAGTGGAAGTTGGTGTGGATGTCGTACGTGCCTTCCATCAGGGCAAAGGCATCCTCGGTCATCACAAGCTCCTCATCGGTGGGGATCACAAAGATCTTTACCTTGGAATCGTCGGTGCTGATCTCAAACTCACCGTTGCGGCAGAAGCTTACCTCGTTCTTGTGCAGGTCAAGCTTGGCTCCGATCACCTCGATGCCCTTGCATGCACCCTTGCGGATGTGGGGGGCCATCTCGCCGACTCCAGCGGTGAAGACTATCGCATCAACACGTCCGTCAAGGAGCGTGGCGTAGCTGCCGATGTACTTGGCGAGGCGGCGGCACTCCATGTCGATGCTCAGCTGGGCCTTCGCATCGCCTTCAGCAGCAGCTTTGCGTACGTCACGGCGGTCACTTCTGCCACACAGGCCGATCAGGCCACTTTTCTTGTTCAGGGTGCTGTCCATCTCATGGGCGGTCATGCCTGTGTTGTCCATCATGTAGGGTATGATGGCAGGGTCGATGTCCCCTGAGCGTGATCCCATGATGAGTCCTTCCAGAGGGGTCAGGCCCATGGAGGTGTCCACACAGACGCCATTCTTCACCGCACAGATGGAGGCTCCGTTTCCGATGTGGCAGATGATGACGTTGGTGTCCTTGTTCTCCTTGCCCAGCAGCACTGCAGCGCGCTTGGCACAGTAGAGGTGGCTGGTTCCATGGAAGCCGTAGCGACGCACGTTGTAGTCGGTGTACCACTCATAGGGAACAGCGTACATGAAGGCTTCCGGTGGCATGGTCTGGTGCCAGGCGGTATCCAGGACAATGGCCTGGGGAACGGAAGGCATCGCCTTGCGTGCAGCCTCGATTCCCATGATGTTTGCAGGCATGTGCAAAGGCCCGAGTGCGATCACTGACTTCAGCTTTTCGACAACCTCGTCGGTTATCAGCTCAGACTTCTTGAACACCTCACCGCCGTGCAGGACGCGGTGGCCCACAGCCCCGATTTCTGAGAGGCTCTTGATGACGCCATATTCGGAATCAAGCAGCATCCTGATGATGAGCTCGATGGCTTCCTTATGGGTGGGGGATGAGAACTGGGTGCGGTACTCGCCGTTTCCCGTTGCTTTGTGTTCGATGGTCGAATACTCCAAGCCGATGCGCTCTACTACGCCGACTGCCAGAATATCCTTATTGTCCCAGTCATAGACTTGGTACTTGGCAGACGAGCTGCCACAGTTCAAGGTCAGAATTACCATGAAAAACTCCTATATTGTGAAAAAATTGTTCCCTGAATATGAAATTAGTCCTATGACAGTTAACCACTTCTCCAAGGATTAATCAACTGAAGCAAAAGGATAAGGCCTAATTCTTAACCCGTATGAGGAAACTTCTGCTCTTTTGCATCCTTGTCTCCCTTTCCGCCCTCCCTGCGAAGGGCAGGCTTCTTGTCGCCCTGTATCCTAAGGAGCATAGGTATGTCGTTTCCGCATGGCAACAGGACCCGCGAATGGCTTGGGATGGACAGCTGACCTTTGTACGGGGTGACACACTGGCCATTGTGCTCCCATCCCGGTTCAGCTTTGGGATGGGAGGCTCTTCAGTGCGCTTTGGGCATGCGGGGTTCTGGCAGGAGTATGCCCTCCTGCCATTCTTTGCCCGGGAGCAGGCCCTGCTCCTTACCTGGGGCAAAGATGCCCTGATGGCCCTCGGTGGGGGGGAGAAGAGGCGGGCTGTGGGGTATGAGCATAGCTTTCCTGGGGCAAGGCTCTCTCTTTTGGCATGGACGGCTCCTGCTCAGACGCCCTCTACGTACCAGGTGAAGTGGGGAGCCCTTCACTCCCCCTGGGGTATCGCCGGCAAGGTAGTGCTGGCATCTTCTGGCTTCGGTTTGCATGCAGAGGCCCTCTTTACCCCCACTCAGGGCTTGGAGGGCTTTTTCTCTTCATCCTTGAGGCATGGCTCAAGCTCCTTCCTTTTTGCGTATGGTCAGGAGCCCTATCGGGTGCGGTACTCCTTCGCCATGGATGTGGAGGGCAAGGGGATGCAGGCGACCTTTTCGCTGGAGGATGGCTTCGGAGGTGAGCCCATCTATGGTGGGCACTCGGCCATCCGCAGAAGAAAACAGGGGGGGGCGGTGAAACTCTTCCTTCCAACGGGATATCTGCTCTTTTCCGCCTCCGATACCTACGAGTTCAAGCAAAGGGGTGCGGAGGTGGGGTCGGTCGTGCTGGGAGCCATTTGGAAAGCCCCGTTTGGTCACGTTTCCTTCACCTATGGCCAAAGGAGGGGCCCTGAGCCTGCTTTGGGCAAGGAGTGCAGGTGTTCTGTGAATCTGCACAAGGCCACGCTCTCCTACACAAAGGAGGGCTTTGCCCTGGCCCTTACCGATTCGGTGCCGATCGGAGGGGGTGTGGGAACCTGGCATCTAAAGAAGAGCATGGGAGAGGGGGTCACCCTTTCCTTGCTGTACACCCTTACCAGCGACCGATGAGCTGGATTTCAGGCTTGAGGAGTATCCCGGTCCTTGTGAACACCTCGTCCTGCATGAGCAGAAGCAGTGCGTGGACATCGCTTGAGGTCGCCTTGCCGTTGCTGTTGATGATGCAGTTGCTATGGCGGTTGCTGACCATGGCCCCTCCGATGCTCGTTCCTTTGAGGTCGCACTGCTCGAGCAGTTTGCCTGCGAACAAGCCCGGGGGGTTTGCAAAGATGCTTCCCAGGCTTGGGTTCTCATAGTGTCCCTTCTCCTTGCGCTTGTGCTTTACCTCATCCTTGTGCTTTCTCGCTTCAGCGGTGTGCAGTGTAGGGTTGAGCCTGAAGCCGGCTTCGTAGATGATGAGGTCGCGCCTGTGGGTAAACGGGGAACAGCGGTAGGAGAACTCATCGCAGTGGGTCTGTTTCCTATGGAGCTTACCGTCGAAGGTCATGTAGTCGACATAGTAGAGCAGGTCCCCGATGGCCATGCCGTTTGCACCGGCATTGCCGTAGATGGCCCCACCCACACTCCCTGGTATGCCTCCGAGCAGCTCCAGGCCGGACAGTCCCGCCTCCAGGGCAAAGTCGATGGCACGGTCAAGGGCGAGCCCGCTTCGTACGCAGAACATCTCACCTTGCACATGCCGGCGTGCAAGGTGGGTTGTCAGTATGGTAAGGCCCCCTATCCCCTGGTCGCTTATCAGGGAGTTGCTCATCCCCCCGAGCACCGTCACCGCCATTGCGTGGCTCTGGGCATGGGAAAGAAGGGAGCGCAACTCTTCAAAATCAGTCGGGTAGGCAGCCAGATCAGCTTTTCCGCCGGTGCTGATGGAGCTGTGGTGGGAGAGCAGAAGGTTGGGGACCAATAGTTCTTCAAGGTTGATTTTTTCATTGCTATTGCGTACATTGATAGGCATGGAGATATCTTACCCCCTTTTTCTGGGGTGGGCAACCAAAAGGAGCATCCAATGCCTGTTTCCCTATACAATACGATGAGTCGTACCGTAGAGAAGTTTGAACCTATTCATGCTGACGAAGTTGGCTTATATACATGCGGACCAACCGTTTACAACTATGCACATATCGGAAATCTCAGGACCTTCCTTTTCGAGGACCTGCTGAAACGCACCCTTGTCTTTTCGGGATATCCAGTCAAGCATGTCATGAACATAACAGATGTCGGACACCTCACCGGTGATGGTGATGATGGTGAGGACAAGCTGGAGAAGATGGCCCAGAAGACAAGGAAGAGTGTCTGGGATATCGCCGAATACTACACCAAGGCCTTCTTCAGGGACTTTGACCGGCTGGGCATGATTCACCCTGACATCACGTGCAGGGCCACCGACCATATCCCGCAGATGATCGCCCTGATCGAGCGGTTGGAGGAGAATGGACACACCTACACAAGTGGGGGAAATGTCTACTTCAGCATCGACTCCATCAATGACTACGGCAAGCTTGCCAGGCTTGACCTGGAGAGCTTGCGAACAGCTGTGCGTGATGATGTCGCACACGACACCAACAAGAAGAACAGCAAGGACTTCGTCCTGTGGTTTACCAAGAGCAAGTTCGGTGAGCAGTCCATGATGTGGGACTCCCCTTGGGGAAGAGGGTTCCCCGGGTGGCACATCGAGTGCTCTGCGATGAGCATGCACTATCTTGGTGAGCAGTTTGACATCCACTGCGGTGGCATAGATGCCATCCCGGTGCACCATACCAATGAGATAGCCCAAAGTGAGGCGGCCACCGGGAAGAAGCCCTGGGTGAAGTACTGGCTGCACGGGGAGTTTCTCCTTGATGAGACAGGCAAGATGAGCAAGAGCAAGGGGGAGTTCCTTACCCTTTCACTCTTGGAGAAGAAAGGCTATGATGCTATGGACTACCGGTTCTTCTGCCTTGGAGGGCACTACCGCACCCAGCTGAAGTTCTCCTTTGACTCTCTGGACACCGCTGTCACGGCAAGGAAGAATCTCTGTGACCGAGTCATCGCCCTCAAGCGGGAGGGGGCGAGCCTTGTGGAGATCAAGGGTAAAGAGGCCCTATCCTATAGGGATGCCTTCACCGCCCATATTCAGAATGACCTCAACACCCCACGCGCCCTTGCCGACCTGTGGGGAGTCCTCAAGGATGACGCTCTCTCAATCGATGAGAAATACACCCTTGCCATCGCCTTTGATCAGATCTTTGGCCTTGGGCTTGCAACCTTACAGGTCCCCAAGGTGGAGATCATCGATGATGAGCAGGCTTTGGCCCTCCTTGCGAAGCGAACGGAAGCTAAACAGGCAAAAGACTGGACCCTGGCCGATAGGCTCAGAGGGGAGTTGGATGCGTTGGGCTACCTTGTCAAAGATACAGCCTCTGGGCCGTCTTTGGAGAAAAAGATGTAACTTGGTTACCAGTGAGTTGTTAAAGTTATGGAAATACAGAGCAACGATGAGCAGGCGTTCAAGCAGGTTTACGAGCAGGTTTTCCCGGTATTGATGCGTGTGGTCTATCATGTCACCAATAATCAGGACCTTGCTGAAGAGATTTGCCAGGAAGCTTTCATCAGGTTTTTTGACAAGGGTATGGTTTTTCCCTCCCTCAATGATGCCAAGTATTGGCTCATCAGGGTAGCGAAAAATTTGGCCATCAACCAGGTGAAGAGAAAATCACGCGAGATGGTTATGGTCGACAAGCTGAAGAAGTATCCCACTTCACACTCCCACACAAAGGGGGGTGAGCAGGTCCTCATTGAAAAGGAGACCCGCAAGCAGGTGCAGGATGCGATAGACCAGCTTCCCGAGAAGTTTCGCCTTGTCATAGTGATGAAGGAGTATACGGATATGGACTACAAGCAGATTGCCCAGGTTTTGCACATTTCCGAAAGTAATGTGAAGGTGAGGGTGTACAGAGCTCGAAAGATGCTCGAATCGCTGCTTACCCAGGAGTAACCTATGTGTGTAGATGATGAATTGTTGAATACCTATCTTGATGGCGAGCTTGAGGAACCATGGAGAACCCAGGTCGAGGAGCATCTGGGATATTGCAATGCTTGCAGAGGGCGTCTGGACCAGCTGCGGCAGCTGCAGCAGCGCATAGCTTCTGCCGTCCTGCCCCTGGAGGATATCGGCCAGAGGCAGGAGCGGGTTCTCGCATTTTTTGAAAAAAGCAGGTTTCCCATGAAAGACAAGAAAATGCATATTTTTCGTAAGAAAGTTCAAGTTAGACTTGTTCCTGCTCTGATGACCACCGCCGCTGCCTTTGTTGTGGTCTTCATCGGATCTTTTGTCCTTTTCGGCACCAACGCAAGCCAGGCACAGGATATCCTCCCTGGTATCGCAACCCCGATGGACAGCGCCAATGTGCGCCAGGTTTCCGACACGAAGGTTGTCACCCTGGACTCCTTCTCCCTTGAGCAGATAGTGCAGCATCTGGATGCGATGGGGTATGCGGTCAAGTTGGAAGTCAAGGCGGTTACGCCCCTAGAATAGGGTTTCCTTCCCTGTTTCCTCCAATCGAAGGCTCTACATTGACTTGTAGAGCCTTGCCAATTCTGGTAGGATACACCCATTATTTCTCACGTCGCAGGAGGCCCATTGTGAAGGCAGTAGAGTTGCCAAAGGCATACGATCCCAAGGATTTTGAAGACCGCATCTACGAAGAGTGGATGAAGGGCGGGATGTTCAAGCCTGTACAGGGGGATGCTCCCCCTTTTACTGTTGTTATGCCTCCTCCGAATGTTACCGGCATCTTGCATATGGGCCATGCCCTGAACAACTCCCTACAGGATATCCTCACACGCTTTTACCGCATGAACGGCCGCCCTACCCTCTGGGTGCCCGGAACCGACCATGCAGGAATCGCCACCCAGCATGTGGTGGAACGCCAGCTTGCCAAGGAGGGAATCCGTCGCCAGGACCTTGGGCGCGAAAAGTTCCTCGAGCGCACCTGGCTCGTGAAGGACAAGCACCATGCAACCATCAAGAGCCAGCTGGAGAAGATCGGATGCAGCTGTGACTGGAGCCATGAGCGCTTTACCATGGACGAGGGTCTCAGCGCCGCTGTGCGCGAGAGCTTTGTCCGTCTCTATGAACGCGACCTGATCTACAAGGGCGAATACCTGGTCAACTACTGCCCCAAGTGCGGCACTGCCCTCGCTGATGACGAGGTCGAGCACCAGGAGCTTGCTGGCAACCTGTGGGACATCCGCTACCCCTATAGCGATGGAGGCGGCTACATCACCGTCGCCACCACCCGTCCCGAGACGATGTTCGGCGACGTGGCTGTCGCTGTACACCCTGATGACGAGCGCTACAAGGGTCTTGTGGGCAAGATGCTCAACCTGCCCCTTACCGACAGGCAGATCCCTGTCATTGCCGACAGCTTTGTCGACATGAGCTTTGGCACCGGCATGGTGAAGATCACCCCCGCCCACGACCCGAACGACTGGCAGTGTGGCAAGCGCCAGGGCCTTGAGGCGATCAACGTCCTCAACGGCGACGGCACGCTCAATGAGAACTGCCCTGAAAAGTATCGCAACATCCTGGCCTCTGATGCCAGGGCTCTGGTGGTCGAGGACCTCAAGGCCCTGGGCGTACTGGTCAATGAGAAGGTGCACACCCATGAGGTGGGGCACTGCTATCGTTGCCACTCGGTCATCGAGCCATACCTTTCGAACCAGTGGTTTGTCAGGATGGAGGGGATGGCAAAGAAGGCCCTCCAGGCCTGGGAAAATGAAGAGGTGAAATTCTTTCCCAAGCACTGGGAGAATACCTATGTGCACTGGCTGGAGAACATACACGACTGGTGCATCAGCCGACAGCTCTGGTGGGGACATAGGATCCCGGTATGGGAATGCTCAGACTGTGGCTCCCTGATCGTAGCCAAGGAGGACCCCACCCACTGCACAAAATGCAATTCAACCAATATACTGCAGGAAACGGATGTGCTGGACACCTGGTTCAGCTCCTGGCTGTGGCCCTTCAGCACCCTTGGCTGGCCTGACGAAACCGAAGACATGAAGAACTATTTCCCCACCAGCACGCTGGTGACCGGGTATGACATCATCTTCTTCTGGGTCTCGCGCATGATCATGGCCTCACTGGAGTTCCTGGGGGAGGTTCCCTTCAAGGACATCTACATCACCGGCCTGGTGCGTGACAAGCAGGGACGCAAGATGTCCAAGAGCCTGGGCAACGGCCTGGATCCCCTGGAGGTGGTGGACCGCTACGGTGCCGATGCGATGAAGTTCACCCTCAGCTATATGGCGACCCAGGGACAGGACATCCTCATCGACATGGAGTCCTTCAAGATGGGCTCGCGCTTTGCCAACAAGATTTGGAACGCTGCGCGCTTTCTGCTCATGAACCTTGAGGGGGCGACGCTGCTGGATGTAAAGCAGATAGAGCTCTCCACCATGGACAAATGGATCTACAACCAGCTCAATCAGGCTGCCCTGAAGGTCAGGGTGGCCATGGAGAACTACAAGTTCAACGATGGGGCCCAGGCTGTCTATGACTTCTTCTGGAATGATTTCTGCGACTGGTATGTAGAGAGTGCAAAGCAAGGCCTCTATGCAGAGGAGCAGGGCAAGAAGGATAGGGTAGTGACCTTGTTGCTCGACCTCCTTGCCGCCTCGATGCGCCTGATGCACCCCTTTGTCAGCTTCATAACCGAGGAGATCTACCAGAAGCTCCCCAACGTCAGCGACTCGCTGATCACCAGCTCCTACCCTGTCTACCAGGAGGACCGAGCCTATCCTGAGGATGCCCTCTTGGTAGCAAGGATCCAGGAGGCGGTTACACTGCTTCGCTCGGTGAGAAGCGAGCTTGGCATCTCCGTGGATAAGAAGATACGCGTAGCCATCAAAACCGACAAAGCCTTTGTTGCACGTGATTTCTTCGTCACTGAGAAGGAGCTCATAGCCTCGTTTGTCGGTGCCTCCGAGCTTGTCATAGACACTGATGACTCGACAGATGTAGGCGGTGCCTTCCCAGTGGCGGGAACCGGCTATGAGGGCTTTGTCTTTGTCAGGGAGGCCATCGACCTTGATAAGGAGATAGCACGTCTAGAGAAGGACAGGGAGAAGAACGAGCTGAGCCTTGAGGGTGTGATGAAGAAGCTTGCAAATGAGAAGTTCCTCGCCAACGCCAAGGAAGAGGCCATCGAGAAGGAGCAGGGCAAGAAGGCTGAGTTTGACGAGAAGATTGAGAAGGGCATAAAGCATATTGCCCTGTTGAGGTCTTTTCTGTAGGACTGAGCTGAAATCAAAGTACAAGAAGAGCCACAACCCTTCAATATTTTCTACAACATACTATATGGTAATAAACCAGGCGCATCTCCAGAGGAAGCGCCTGGTTTGTTCTAGGACTAGAAATGCTTACTTTTAAACGTCTGATTACAGTTATGCAAAAGAGTTTTTGAATGATATTGTATCAATCTCTGACTTTAACCGCGGGAAGGCTGCCCATATTTTCAAAACATTGGAAGAATCCCATCGGAAAATAGTTGTTCGTAATAATCGTCCAATAGGAATTCTCTTGAGCATTGATGCATTTGTCGAGTTGACTGAAAAAGCTGAGAACAATGCTTTGCTCGCAGAAGCTCTTCAGCGAATGTCATATAATAAACCTACCTATAGCACGCAAGAAGTAATGGATAATCTTGGAATTTCTGCAAAAGAACTTGAAGAAATCCAAGCTGATGAATTTGTATGAGCATCTGGAAGGTTGAGTATACTAAGGATGCTCAAGACGACTTGCATTCGTTTGACCACTCTGTGCAAGTAGTAATTTTGAAGAATATTGATAAAGTTATGCTGAATCCTTTGCCTAATGCAGACTGGAAATGACATCTCTTTGAACCTATCTGGTTGTACAAATGGCATACATGTTTTTGTATGCATACACTGCTGAATTTACTAATAAAAGTATGCCATATTGATAATAATATTTACGTACATACCTTGAAGGCAAAACCAGCTTACCGTTTCCAGATGAAAATCCTCGCTGGTAACAGCTCTGAAAGTTGTTTCTTTCTATGAGTCAGCAACCTAAGCACTCGGCCCACAGTTTCCCACAAGTAGAGCTCTGTTGGAGCCAGGAGATATTCAGGTCAATGATACGCGTGAGTTTTACATAACGACCATATGGCACAAAACAGGCGGTTCCCCCAAGGCAGCCGCCTGTCTTGTGTGATATGGATAGATGTAGCAAGCTTCTGCTAGTCCTGTGAGTTCTTCTCCCGTAGAGCCATCTTGGCATTGCTGTACAGCAATAAGGCAAGAAGGATGATCAGCACAATGGAGACCGGTCGTATCAGGATGTAGGATGCAAGGCTCAGTGCCTTGGCACTTGCGATCACCAGGGATTGCCGTAAATTCTCCTCAGCCATTCTTCCTAGGATCATGGCCAGGATAACTGGAGCAATGGGGATTTGTGCCCTCTTGAACCAGAGTCCGACAATGCCGAAGATGATTGCAAGCAAGACATCAAAGAGGCTGTTGCTGGCACTGTAAGCGCCAATGAGGGAGAATATTATTACAGCCGGAACAATGATCTTTGTGTCGACCTGCAGTACTTTGGCAAAGAGCTTTGTCCCTGACAGCCCAAACAAGACCATGAGGAACACACTTACCAGCAGTCCCACCATCAGGATGTAGACTATGTCGGCATGGTCGGCAAACAGCCTTGGTCCTGGAATCATCCCATGGATGGTAAGGGCTCCAAAGATAATTGCAGAGGTGGCGGAGCCGGGGATTCCCAAGCTTAGCAAGGGGACAAAAGAGCCGCCTACTGCTGCGTTGTTGGCACTTTCAGGGGCAACGAGGCCATCAATGCTTCCCTTGCCGAACAGGGCAGCCTCCTTGGAGGTCCTTTTGGCTTCCCCATAGGCGATGAAGGAGGCAATGGCCCCTCCTGTACCCGGAAGGATCCCTATGATCGTACCCAAAACTGATGATTTCAGGAGTATTTTCCATCTTTGTATGATATCACGAAAAGCCTGGCCTACCTTATACTCCTGGTTGGTATCAAACACCTCACCTTTTTCGGCACCTTGTGTAAGAAGGGACAACATCTCTGAAATGGCGAAAAAACCAACACTTACAGGAATAAGGCTCAAACCGGACTGCAGGTTTGCCGAACCAAAGGTAAACCGGTAATTCGAACTCATGGTATCCACCCCCACCATAGCGAGGACCAAGCCGAATCCAACGGCAAAGAATCCTTTTGCCAATGTTTTTCCCATGAGGCTTCCCACTACGGTAAGCCCTGCAATACAAACCAGGAACAGTTCAGGAGGGCCGAATTTGAGAGCCATCCTTGACAGGAGGGGAGTGAAGAAGATCATCACGATGATTCCAAACAACCCACCGAACCCGCTGGCTAGAACTGAATTGCTCAAGGCCTCCCTTGCTCTGCCCTGTCTTGCCAGCGGATTGCCGTTCAGGGCGGTGCATGCCGCTTCTCCAGTGCCGGGAACATTGAGAAGGATGGCTGAAATGGAGCCTCCATAGGTGGCACCCATATAGAGGCCGCTTAACATTATCAAGCCTTGGGCTGCAGGCATCCCATAGGTCAATGGCAATAAAAGGGCAACACCAACCACTCCATTAAGACCCGGCATTGCACCAAAGAAGATACCCAGCAACACCCCTAAGGCGTTTATCAATAGGGAGTATGGAGTAAATACTGCTTGCAAAACTTCTATCATCATTTCCATTATACCATTCCTTACCTTTCTATACCTACTTGCGAAAGTATTGAATCTCATAACAGGAAAAGATGAGGCGGGAGGTCGAAACTCTCCCGCTCATCCTCAACCCTATATGTTTAGTTGCCAAATGCCTCCGGCAGGTCTTTTACGAGTTGAACCATGCTCTTGTAATCTTTGTCCAAACGAGCCTTCACTTCAGCTGAGGTGAGGAAACGGTACTCTTCTCCAACAGCCGCCATCTTGTCCTGGAACTCTTTTGTCGAGGTTACCCTCTTCATTGAATCACTGATGATTGAAAGAATTTCCTTAGGGGTTCCCTTTGGAGCGATGATCACACGATATGTTTCTGTAGCAACATCATACCCAAGTTCAGATATGGTCGGGACTTCGGGCACTGCAATCGAGCGGCTGTCAGAAAGGATGGCTAAGGTTGGGCAACCCTGGCCTTCAACCTGTGCAACGAACTTCTTATCAAGAACAGCCAGGTCAACGTGACCGCCCAGCAGGGCATTGAGGCTGTTACCGCCACTGCTTTGCATCACTGTGGTCATTTTGATTCCCGCGGCCTGCTCAACAAGGGCTACCTCAGCAATATGGGTCTTGCCGGAAATCGACACAGTGAGGTTTCCGGGTTTTGCCTTTGCTGCACTGATCATCTCCTCCAAGGATGTGATGCCACTCTGCTTGCTGGCAATTATAACGTTGGCAGTAGTGTTGATGGCTCCGATATACTCAAAACTATCATAATCATAGGCTACGTTGGTGCCGGTGAGCAGCACAAGGATATGATCAAGGTTAGAAAGGGCACCGATGGAATATCCATCAGCCTTCTTTGAAGAGAGTTCTGTCAAGCCAATTTGCCCTAAGTTGCCACCTCGGTTGATGACAACAATAGGTTTGCCCAGATCTTTTTCCATTGCTGCAGTCATCAGACGCATCAAGCCGTCAGTACCGCCCCCAGCTGAATACGGAACGGTGAATTCGATGTTCTTAACCGGATAGTTTGCAGCTCCGTCAGCCTTCTCTGCTGTTCCCTGTGCAAATGCCGATGAAATCATGGCAAGCAGCAAAAGGGACACGACCAATACATTTCTCTTTCTCATTTTTTTCCTCCTATCACCCATCTACATGGAGAAGAGTGATGTTGTGTATTTTCAAGGCATACCAAGATGCATTGAACTTCAATCCTAGATCAGAACCCCACGGGGGAGGTACATACCTAATAACAGTGAAAACATTATATAGACCACAGCCATGAGGATCAGGGCCCTCAGGCCTATTGCCAGGAGAGTCTTTTTTGTCATTGTGGTTTCCATCAACAAGCCAATGCCCAGGGCCAGCAGGAATGAAGAGGTATAGAACCCAACCACACTGATGATGTTCGCAGTCACCAGCAGCATGATTATCATGATTATTTCTTTTTTAGCGAACAACAGGAGTTTGGCCTGACCATCGGGCTCATGCATGAACGACCGTACAAGCAGTGATAGGGCAGAGGCCCCTGTCACCACCAGTGTGAAGGTGGGCATCATTCGGCTTGCAGGTATTCTAATGGTAGATATTTGCCACAAGTTAATTCCGCTAAACACCAACATGACCAGTGCAACATACAAGTCTTTGGTAAGAAACATCTTCTTTACGCTTTTCATAAGGGGTCTCCTTTATTGTATAGCCTTCCAAGCCCCGTGATGGAATTCAGTTCCATACTCTTTCAAAGCTTCTTTGGTGATTTCAATGCCGATGCCAGGGGCATCGGTAAATACATACCGACCATCTTTGATCATCTCTTGGGGAGTAGCTAGGATCTCTCTTTGCATCACTGCCTGGAAAGGGAACTCCATGGGAAAATCATTTTGGCAAAGGGCTGAGAGATGAGCGCTGTGCGCTGTTGCAATGATGCCGTTTGGGTTATGGAGGGTGACCCTGAAGCCAAGGGCCTGGGCATAGGGAATGATTGATTTTACAACGCTAGGGCCGCCTATGTACTTCACATCCGGCATGAGGACTCCGTATGTTCCAGACGCAATGGTCGTATGGAGTTGCCTTTCATTGATGGAGTCCTCTCCTGCAGCCCAAAGTACTTCTGGAAACCTGGAGTTCATGATCTCCATTGTCTTGTAGTCAAGGATATCCACAGGATCCTCTATCCAGTAGGGGTTGCCATACTCGGTGAGGACCCTCTCAACCATTTGCGAAAGGGTGTGCCTTTCAAACCGCTGGTGGCAGTCTATGGAGATGGCTCCGATGGGAAGCGCTTCTGCCAAAGCGGCAAATCTTTCAAAGCCCCTATCAAGGATATTGTAGGTGCTCCTTGGGGTTATCTCGTCAAAGGGGGTGCATTTGACCATCTTGAATCCAGCTTTGTAGGCCAGCTCACCACTATCCTTAAGAGCTTGGGCACTACGGTTGTTGCGTATTGCCTTGTTAAGGTTGGCATAGAGGGGGATTGAGGATGTGCCGTCACCACCATAGAGGGCATACAGGGGAAGATTGTGGAACTTGGCACTGATATCCCAAAGGGCCTGGTCAAGGCCGCTGAGTGCTGTCCTGTAGAGGCGGATCGAGTTCTTTACAGGATATACCCATGTGTAGAAATCCTTCAGGCAATCCTGGATATGCAAAGGGTTTTTTCCAATGAGTGCCTGTCTTGCCTCGACAATGATTTCTGCAAGACTGGTATCATTGAATGAGTCTGTTATTTCGCCCCACCCAACAATCCCATTGCTTGTCTCGATTGTCACAAGCATCCAGGTATCTGTGGGCAGGTTGATTGTATAGACACGTACATTACTGATCTTCACGATTTGACATCCTTAAATAATTTTTTAAATCTGCTCAGGTTATATTCAAACGTACCAAGTATGATCTCCTTTGCAGCTTCGCCATCACGACGAACCATCGCTTCATATATGTGTGTATGGTTTTCTATGGGTTTCTCATAGTGTCCAAAAGAGGCCTTCGCCATTTCTGTAAAATATTTGATGAAATGTTCCTTGCATGCTTCCATTACGGTAATGAAAATAGGGTTGCCCGATCCTTTGATTATTGACATGTGGAACTCATAGTCAGCTTCCACATAGCGGGTAATGTCATCGGTCCCATCTATCATGGCATTGAGGGCAGCTTGCAGATGGTCAAGGTCATCTTGGGTGCCATAGCGTGCCATCAGATCAATGCTTTTGAACTCTATGGCATTTCTGAGTTCAACAATATAGCGATACTCGTGTTCGCTCAGATCCATATGCTCAAAGGAAAGGGGATTGTTGGAAGAGGTATCCTTGAAAGAGTTGGCAATGACATACGAGCCCTTTCCTGGTTTGGTAACTATGAGTTCCAAGGTCTGCAGTCTCTGCAGAGCGCTTCGGATGCTTACCCGACTTACCCCATAGGTCTTTGCCAATTGGTTTTCTGAAGGGATGAGTTCGTTGATTTTCCACTGCTCAGTTTCGATTTTTTGAAGGAGGTCATCAAAAACATCGTCTGCCAACAAATTCCTGCTTCGACTTACCATCTATCCATCCACCCTTGTCTTTAACCTGTATTACCGGTATTAACTGTAGTACAGTGTAAGTTGCACTGAGTTCAGTGTCAAGCAAAAAAAGAACCTTTTTTAGCACTAAAAGTAGCAGGAGGATAGGTACTGAGTTTTTTGGATGGTTTTCTAGTGCTAGCTCAAAGGTTTTTGCCCATTAAAGATAAAAAAGGGGTTGCCGTACATTGGAAGTTTCAAGGACTTTCGAGAGGGAAGCATAGGGTAAGCCCAGCATTGCCTTGTACTTATCGGATATGATTTTCCATCAACTGGATCTTTTCCTGTAGCAGCTGTATATAGGACTCCTTGTTCTGCTTCATCCTGAAGGCGGGGCCTGTAATGCTGATCGCGGCAAGGGCCTTTTTGTCCTTGCCCATGATAGGTGCCGCTATACAGAAGATGCCTTCTTCGTGCTCTTCATTGTCGATGGCATATCCATGTGCCTTGATCCTCAGCAGTTCTGCATGGAGGTTGGCCTGCTCTGTTATGGTATTGGCTGTGTACTTGAAGAAGGAGAGGCTTTGGACAATCGTGCGCTTCTCATCTTCAGGCTTAGCCGCTAAAAGTGCCTTGCCAAGTCCTGTACAGTATACAGGGGCATCCCCTCCGCTCTGGCTTGAGGTGACCACGCGTAGGGACTGGGTGGATTCGATTTTGCTGATGTAATGGATCTTGCCGTTTTCCATTGTAGCCAGATGTATGGTCTCCTGCGTTGTGCTTGCAAGGGCCTCCATTATGGGAATGGCGAATTCATGCAACAAGCTATGCTCATGGGTGTAATGGGTGAAATGATTCATCTTTTGTGTCAGCGAGTAGGTTTCACTCCCCGAATCCTTGTAGACATACCCTAAGGAGGTGAGGGTGGAAAGGAATCTGAAGAGCGTGCTTTTGTGCAGTGAGACATCACGGGCCATCTGAGATAGGGTGGCGCTCCCTTCCTGGGCCAAGTATTCCAGTATGCTCATTACTCTTTCCACTGCCAGTACTCTGTTCTGCTCTTCCATATTCATGAATCCTCACCTGTGTATACTAATTTATGCATGATCTTATTGCAACTGCTGTTTCAAAAATATTTAGCTGTTTTGAAAATACATTGACATTGTCTTCAACATGTACAATACTTACTGGTAACAATACATGAGAATACGTTCGAATATACAGTGAGGAGAAAGAATATGAATACAGTAATGCCTGAAGCGATCAAAGCACTTCTGAAAAAGAGTGGTGTGGTGGCGGTCCTTGAAATTGAAAACCAGGATGATGCCGTCGATACGGCAAAAGCATTGGTCAGGGGAGGGGTCACCGTTATAGAGCTTGCCCTTCGCAGTGAAGCCGCCATCCCTTCCATCGGCCTTATCAAGAAACATGTTCCAGAGATGAACATCGGCATTGGAACCTTGCTCTTCCCCGAGCAGATCCGGCAGGTGGTTGACCTTGGAGCCCTTTTTGGCGTCTCTCCCGGACTGAATGAGGATGTCGTCAAGGAAGCCATCAAGCACAAATTCCCCTTTGCACCTGGAGTCGCTACGGCAAGCGAGATAGAAAAGGCCTATTCACTTGGTTGTGATATGCTCAAGCTCTTTCCGGCGGCACCCTTGGGCGGTATAGATTATCTCAAGGCGGTAGGAGCTCCCTATAAGCACCTCAATCTCTCCTATTTTCCCCTGGGTGGAGTGACAAGGGATAGCCTGGAAAGCTGGGCAAAGGTTCCCAATGTCCTCACCGTCGGAGGAAGCTGGATTGCAACCAAGGATCTGATCAGAGAGCACAGGTATGATGAAATAACAAAACGGGCCCAGGAGGCCATGACCATTTGGAACAAGGCAAAAGGGGTAGCGATATGAAAGTAGTCACATTCGGTGAGATAATGATGAGGTTGAACCCGGTGGGGTATAAGCGATTTGTGCAGGCTGATACCTTTGAAGCTTCGTATGCAGGGGGTGAGGCGAATGTGGCTGTCTCCTTGGCTTCTTACGGCGTTGATTCATCCTTCGTCTCCAAGGTTCCCTCCCATGAGATAGGGCAGGCAGCTGTTAACTCATTGCGGAGATATGGGGTGAACACCTCGCATATTGCACGAGGTGGAGATAGGCTGGGCGTCTATTTTGTAGAAAAAGGGGCTTCCCAACGCGCTTCAAAGGTCATTTATGACAGGGCGGACTCTGCTGTAGCCTTGAGCACCAAGGATGATTTCGATTGGGATGCCGTTTTTGATGGTGTTGATTGGTTTCATTTTACCGGGATCACCCCAGCCCTTAAGGGGGAACTCCCTGCGATCCTTCTGGAGGCGTGCAAGAAAGCCAAGGAGAAGGGAATTTCCATCAGCTGTGACCTCAACTATAGGAACAAGCTATGGAGCAAGATGGAAGCAAACAGGGTGATGAGTGGCTTGATGCCCTATGTCGATGTGTGCATTGGCAATGAGGAAGATGCTGCCGACGTCTTCGATATTCATGCTCCAAGCACCGATGTTACCAGCGGTGAGCTCAACATACAAGGCTATGAAGAGGTTGCCAAGGAGATAGTGAGGCGGTTTGGATGCAAGAAGGTTGCAATCACCTTGAGAGGAAGCATCTCGGCGACCGTCAATGAGTGGGGCGGAATGCTTTTTGATGGAGAGCGCTCGTACTTTTCTCCACGGTATACCATCCATATCGTCGATAGGGTAGGCGGTGGCGATAGTTTTGGAGCTGGCCTGATCTATTCACTGCTTCACAACTATGACAATCAAAAGGCGATCAACTTTGCAGCAGCGGCCTCTTGCCTGAAGCATTCCATAGAGTTCGACTATAACCTGGTACGTGTTGCTGAGGTGAACACCCTTATGATGGGCGACGCTTCAGGCAGGGTGCAACGATAGGTTTGCCTTGTCTGGCAATTGAGAGCCCATACACAAGACAGGCGGTTCCCCCGAAGGATCCGCCTGTCTTGGTCTCTGCTTCCGGTATTCCCGAAGTGTAGAAGAGGTGCACCGGCTAGATCACCGAACAGGGGGTATTTGTTCCAAATAAGACATTCCTTCTTTGTTCTCCGGAGGAGCAGATGGAGCGTGGTCTGGTTGGGCAACCCTTTTCCCCTCTGGGGACAATAAAAAAGGAGGTATCGGCTCCTGCTGTGGGTGATGTCGTATCCGTGTCTGACTTTGGCGGAGGGAAGGCTGCTCTAATCTTTGCTTCTTTGCAAGGATCCAAGCAGATGACTGTTGTTCGCTATAACCGACCTATAGGGGTTCTCCTGAGCATCGATGCCTACACGCAGTTGCTCAAGAAGATTGAGGAGCTGCAGAGGGTGGTGCAGGAGGGCAAAACCCTTTGCATGCAGGTCCTCTCCTTATCCGGAAAGGACCTTGCTCAACCAGAGGAAGGAGCGATGGGATAGAGCCTGTGAGTGCCATTTATTCAAGGACTGTATGGTCGCTTTGCAGGTGTTGCTTTGCATCAATATCCTATAAGTGAAGAGAAGGAACTCAATTGGCTCTCTGCATCTTTGAGCGCTTGAGCATCATTTTTCTTATCCGTGATGAGCCGTCTCCTTGTGTAAAGTAGAGCGCACACGAAGAGATGACCATCAGTACTACCGAATAGACAAATGCCATGGACTGTGCGTCGGTGGATGCCATCTCATCGCTAGCACTCTTGATCATGATTCCCAACGGGCGGAAGAGTGGGTGGTAGAGAAAGACAGTCAGGTCGTAGTCCGCAAGAAGACTGTTGAAATTCAATACAATGACTGAGATGATGGCAGGAAATATTACCGGCAAGACAACGCGTCGCATTGTATTGAAGGTGCTAGATCCCATACATTTGGCAGCCTCCTCAAGATTCTCATCAATGCTGAAGAATGCTGCCTTTACCATTCTGAAGGTGAACGGAAGCTTCACCGTGGTATAGGCGATCAAAAGCAAAACCAAAGTACCAATCAAGACTTTATTACCTAGTATGGCACGGGGAACATCATAGGTTTGCATAAGGCCAAGGGCTATGAGGGTGCTAGGCAGCAACCAGGGGATGAGGATGCTGTATTCAAAAAGGGCATCCGACCTCCGCTTTGATTTGTGGACTATACGAGCTACGATTGAACTAATCCGCTGCGCGGAAGCTTTTAAGACATTGTGCTCGTGAGCCATATCCACTCCTGCAAGATTCTGCTTGCATGAACTGTTTCCCTTCCAGTGCCTTCCATCTCTTGGGTGCCGTTCTTCTGACCAAGATTCCCAAGACCCCTTGCCCGTGAGTCCCATCCATACTCCTTCGGGCTCTTCCCCTATGAATTGAGTCATCCCAAAGTCCTCCTGTACCATGGTTGTGGTTCCTAGAACCAACCTATTTCACAGGAGGATTTTACAGATGATGACAAATGAACAGGTATTGCAAAAGATGGAAGAGGATTTTCTGCTTCGGGGGAGTGCCGAAAACACCAAAGAGTCCTATCTCACAGCGCAGAGGCTCTTCAGTGAGTTTGCAGGGAAAGAAAGGCTTGTCGACTTGAATCAGGATGACCTGAGGGCCTACCTTCTGAATATGCACTATGAAGGCAAGCTCCAGGGGACCAGCATCAACGCCTACAATGCGGGATGCAAGTTCCTTCTGAAGGTTGTGCTCAACCTTGATATAGACGACGACCAGGTCCCCAATGTGCGTGCCCGCCACAAGCTGCCTGTCCACTTCAGGGTGGAGCAGCTCGTACAGTTCTTCACCTATTTCAACGACATCAAGGATTTCGCCTTCTTCCTCACCCTGTACGGGACAGGCATGAGGATATCCGAACTGGGGAGGATGAAATACACAGATATCGACACTGATGAGGTTTCGGGGTTGAGGTTCCTTATGATACCCAATGCCAAGCGGAACAAGGAGCGCAAGGTGATATTGCCAGAGGCATGTTACCATGCATTGCAACTCTATTGGTGGGTATACAGGCCGGAAACACCAGAAATCTGGATGTTCCCGGCCAAAAGAAAATTAGGTAGCATGAAATGCAATGTTAGCAGCTATGATTTCAAGACCTGCTTGAATCGTAGCGGATTATCTTCGGAATTTCATCCCCACAGTCTGAGGCATAGCCATAGCTGTCACACAATCCAGAACGATCTCAACAGCATACTGAAACTAAAGTACACTCTTGGCCATTCTTCCCTGCAAAGCACAGAAAAATATTTGAATCTCAGTATGATCGACACCACCAATACAAAACATCCCTCAGAGATCTGTGAGATTCTCTGGGAAGAGTACAAGGCACGCCATGTTGTCGAAAAAACATTTTGAGGTGCAGGACATCCTCGCCCATTCGTTCGAAAGCTTCAGACTCAGGCATCCACTGGACAAGGACCAGTACAAGGCTGTAAACGCCATCCTGCACTGCAGGACTGCAGCGTTGGGTGGGCACAAGGACGCTTGCTCCTGCGGGTTCGCGCGCATCAGCTACAACAGCTGCCGGTGCCGGTGCTGTCCGAAGTGCGGAGGGATGAAGAGGGAGTCATGGATTGAGGGAAGACTCTGCAACATATTGAACGTGAGCCATTTTCACGCCGTCTTTACGGTGGCTGAAGAACTCAACAAGTTGGCCTTGGCCAACAAGGGAGTCTTCTATGCCCTGCTTTTCAAAGCGGCCTCTGAGACAGTGAAGGCCATTGCCGCCGACAAGAAGTTCCTCGGATCGTTGCCGGGGATTACAGCCGTGCTGCATACCTGGGGCAGGAGCCTCGCTTACCATCCCCACATCCACATGATCATCACCGGTGGTGGGTATTCGCAGGGGGGATGGGTTGCGAGCAGCAAGGACTTCCTGTTGCCTGTGAGGGCCATGTCGAAAATGTTCAGGGGCTTGTTCGTATCATTGTTGCGCAAGGCCTTCAATTCAGGAGACATTGTGTTCGATAAGGATGAGTTCGATGTCAGTATCGACGAGGCCATGGGGAAAAAATGGGTTGTCTACTGCAAGAAGCCCTTCAAGGGCACCAAAGGAGTGTTCCGGTATCTGGGCAACTATACCCACAGGACTGCCATCACCAACAACCGCCTGGTCAAGGTGACAGCAGACAAGACTACCTTCAGGTACAAGGACTACAAGGACGATAGCCAGAAGATCATGACGCTGGATAACGAGGAGTTCATCAGGAGGTTCCTCATGCATGTGCCTCCCTGTGGCTTCACCAGGATTCGCCAATATGGCATCTACGCATCTGCATGCAAGAAGACCAAGCTTGCCAAGTGCAGGGTATGGACCAAGACAAAAGAAAGGATTCTCAAGAAGGAGACCATGCAAGAGATGGTATTGAAACTCTTCAAAATCAACATTTCAGCTTGTCCTGAATGTGGAAGACCGCTCTCAAGTAGCATCTTCCCACCAAACGGTCATCCGTAAACCACAATACAGCATATTCGTTGTATTCAGACCCCTCTACACTGACTGGGGGTAAGGGGGCCTGTTGCCAAAAAGGCCTTTCCATGGTAGAAAAGACAAGTCTGCCGGTTCTTCGGCACCTGAAATGCACCCAATACCGCATTTTTAGGAAGAGTGGGAGCTTTGATTTCCCCATAGCAGCTAGGATTAGTTCAATCGCATTATTTCAAAAATTCTGTAATAAGGCTCGAAC
>JAVERP010000040.1:0-36239 GCA_034007055.1 Sphaerochaeta sp. | reverse complement strand
GGCGTTGAAGGTTGCGCTGATGCCCCCTGCTGCCCCGGCACCGACGAGGATGATGGTCTCGCGCGGGCTGAGCTTGAACAGCTGTCCGAGCGTTGAGCCGAAGGATGAGCCTATCTGGACGATGGGACCCTCCTTTCCCACCGAGCCGCCGCTGCCGATGGTAAGTGCCGACGCAAGCGTCTTTACCAGGGCGACCACCGGCCTGATCTTCCCCCCATTGTTCGCAACTGCCACCATCACCTCGGGAACCCCATGGCCTTTGGCCTCGGGAGCCCATTTCTCGGTGATGAAGTTTGCCAGGGCAATACCTACAGCCGGGACCAGGATGACCAGCTTTCCCCATGGGGAGAGCGAAGGGTCATGCCTGAAGGAGAGGGTGCCCGAAAACAGGAGGTTGTGGAAGAAGTCAATGAGAAACCTGAACCCGATGGAACCGAAGGCGGCGACAGTGCCGACAAGCACACAGAGCAGACTCAGATATATGGTTCTCCAGACCTGCTTGCTCCCTTCATGGAGAATTCTTGCATACGGGGGGGAATCTCCCCTCTGTGCCTGTTCGTTCATCTGCCCTACCCTCGACTCGACCCCGGCAAAAATATGGCTTTCACTGGGGATTGTATTGTATGTGAACCACCATTGTAGGAACTCAGGGGAGAAATGTCCATGAAAGGCAGAAGATTCTCCTATCTTTGAAGAAGGTTTGCAGAAATTATCATGTACCACCTGCCCAAATACCTGTAGTATGGCTGCATGAAAGCCGTACTGAAGAGATACAAAAACAGTTCCCTGACCTGGGTGCTTCGATCGCTGCTCCTAGGGGGGTCGGTCGGCCTTGTCATCAGCGCCCTCACCCTCGCCGTCGGTGCTTGCTCATCCCTACGTGAAGACCACCTCTGGCTGATACTCTTCATCCCGGCGGGGGCGGCCCTCACAGCCCTGCTCTATGCAAAGGTCGGACCCTACCTCAAGGATGGGGCGAGCCAGGTCATCCAGATGATCAATTTGGGAATCATCGACATAGCCCACCCCTCAAGCATAGGCTTCAAGCAGGATCCGCAATCACATTACAGCAAGATATCAACAAAGATGGCACCCCTGCTCTTCCTCAACACCTGCATAACCCACCTGGTGGGCGCTTCGGGGGGGAAGGAGGGTGTAGGTGTGCAGATAGGGGCATCCATAGGCAGCAACCTCTACCGCCTTGAGAGGTTCCTTTTCCACCCCAAGTCCGCTTCCCTTGATATGAGGCAGCAGGGCATCTGGCTCATCAGCGGGGCCGGGGCGGCCTTCGGAGCGTTGTTCAACGCACCGGTGGCAGGCACCCTGTTTGGCCTTCAGTTCTCAAGCCCCAGGGAGAACCGCACCGATGCCCTCCTGCCCTGCCTGCTCTCCTCTGTGACAGCCTGCCTTTTGGGCCAGGGCCTGGGGGTGCACACCTTCAGGCCCCTGCAGGTGGAGCCTTTCCCCCTGAGTGTGAAGACGCTGCTTGCCCTCTGTGCCATGGCCATAGCCTTCGGCCTCTTCAGCCGGATCTTCTGCCTGGCTGTCAACCACACCAAAGGCCTGTTTGCAAGGATCAGGCAGAGCCTGCTCCTGCGTGCACTGGTTGCAAGCACCTGTCTGCTGGGTGCGACGCTGCTCATCTACGCCCTCACCGGCTCATTCCAGTACAGCGGACTCTCCATGGGCCTCATCGTCCAGGCACAACAGGGAACCACAGCCATAGGGGCCCCTTTCCTAAAGCTGCTGCTCACCGCCCTCACCTTGGGAAGCGGGTTTGTAGGGGGCGAGGTCATCCCCATACTGGTCATAGGCGCCACAAGCGGCTCGCTGCTTGCAAGCCTGACACACATCCCCGTCTCGGCTATGGCGATGTTCGGTTCTATCGGGATGCTCAGCGGTTCCACAAAACTGCCACTATCCTGTTTTGTCCTGGGGCTCGAGCTGTTCGGCTATGCCAATCCCCTCCCCCTGTTCCTGGTCGCAAGCCTCTCCTTTGTAGCTTCAGGAAAGCTGGGAATCTATGAAAAGCAGATTCTGCCTGAAAGCATCAAGGATCTGTAGCCTCCAGGTCCTTTGGCCTATTCCCCCTCTCCATAATTCGCTTGACGAAAGGGGGCAAACTTCCTACTATATATTAGAATACAATCATATGTTGATATATACAGGAGAATCACTGCCCTATGACGAGAATATGGAACCTGGAAAACCTCGAATGCGCATCCTGCACCGCTGAGATCGAACGCACACTCTCCCTGGAGAAGGGTGTCAAGAGGGCTCGGCTGAACCTCATGGCCAAAAAGCTCACCATTGAGAGCGAACATGACCAGGATGCCCCTTTCTGGGAACATATGGAGCGAGTGGCAAAGAAGGCGGCGCCTTCACTGGTGTTGCTGCCCCTCTCTGAGAAGAGCAGCCACACCTGGAAGGTCGGCGGTCTTGACTGCGCATCGTGTGCATCCAAGATCGAACGCTCCCTTGCCAAGGAGGAAGGCGTCTCGTTTGTCTCGCTGGACTTCATGGGCAAGACCCTTACCGTCAGGACAGAGGGGACCAGGGGCGAGCCGTTCTGGAGCCACGTAGAGCGTGTCGCCAGACAGGCCGAACCGTCGCTTCAGCTTTCCAGCAAGGAGGCCAAGGGGGGGAAAAGCGCTTCGCCTTGGATAAACCTCAACCTGGCCAGGCTCGTCATTGCCTTTTCCCTGCTTTTTGCGGGATATTTTGTGGGAAACCCTCTCTTTGCACAGGTGTTTGTCATCGCCTCATACCTGGTCAGCGGCTACGACGTGCTGTTCAAGGCGGGCAGGAACATCCTGCGTGGAAAGGTCTTTGACGAGAACTTCCTGATGAGCATAGCAAGCCTGGGTGCGATGGCCATCGGCCAGTATGGCGAGGGGGCTGCCGTCATGCTCTTCTACCAGACCGGGGAGTTCTTCCAAAACGCTGCAGTGGACACCTCAAGGAGGTCCATCAGCGCGGCGATGAACCTGAAAAGTGAGTTTGCCCGTCTGGTAACAGATGACGACAATGTCCAGAAGGTCGCCCCTGAAGGGGTGGCGGTAGGCTCTACGCTACGCATCCTCAACGGGGAGAAGTTTCCCCTTGATGGGACGCTGATTCAGGGAAGCACATCCATCGACACCAAAAGCCTTACCGGGGAGAGCGTCCCCAGGTTTGTCGAGGCAGGCATGGAGGTGCTCAGCGGTTCGGTCAATGTAGGCTCCGTTGTGGATATCCTTGTCACCAAGGCGTTCAGTGAAAGCACGGTGACGCGCATCATGGCCCTGGTCGAGGATGCAAGTTCGCACAAGGCCCCCACCGAGCAGTTCATCACCTCCTTCGCCCGATACTACACCCCCATCGTCGTCGCCCTTGCTGCCATGATAGCCATCATCCCCACCCTCATTGTCGGGGACTTCTCAACCTGGCTCTACCGCTCTCTGGTGTTCCTGGTCATCAGCTGCCCCTGTGCCCTGGTGATCTCTGTTCCCCTGGCCTACTTTGCAGGCATTGGGAAAAGCGCACGCCATGGCCTGTTGGTTAAGGGAGGCAACTACCTTGAGGCCCTGAGCCGCCTGGAGACCATGGTCTTTGACAAGACGGGCACCCTCACCAAGGGTGAGTTCTCCGTTGTAGGGGTCAGCATCAGTGAAGGGACGCCCTACACTGAGGAGGAGGCCTCAAGGCTCATCGCCATCCTGGAGAGGAGCAGCAACCACCCCATCGCCAAAGCCCTGGCCTCCTATGGGAAGGCGGAGGGGACGGTCCATGCACAATCGGTTACCGAGCTATCGGGGCGGGGCATTGTGGGAATGGTTGAGGGAAAGGCCTTGGCGGCAGGCAATGCCCTGCTCCTTGAGGAGAGGGGCATCGCCCTCCCTCCCTCTTTGGCTGATGAGGATACAAGCTCTGTCCTCTTGGCCATCGACGCTCAGTTTGTGGCGCGGTTTTCCGTAGAGGATACCCCCAAGCAGGGTGCCAAGGAGGCCTTGAGACAGCTGAAGGCCCTGGGCATACGAAAGACGGCGATGCTCAGCGGCGATACGCACGCTGTTGCCCAGAAGATAGCACAGCAGATCGGGCTCGACGAGTTCCAAGGGGAGTTGCTGCCTGAGGATAAGGTTGAGGCCTTTGCCAGGATCGAGGGCGAGTCGGCCCACACAGCCTTTGTGGGGGACGGCATCAACGATGCCCCGACCCTTGCACGGGCCAAGGTGGGCATTGCGATGGGAAGGGGGGGCAGCGATGCAGCCATCGAGGCCGCTGATGTGGTGATCATGACCGATGACATCCTGGCCATCCCCCAGGTTGTTCGCATAGCGAAGAAGACCAGGCGCATCGTGGTGCAGAACATCAGCTTTGCCCTGGGGGTCAAGCTGATAACGCTGGTGCTCGGGGCCTTGGGCCTTGCCACCATGTGGTGGGCTGTCTTTGCCGATGTGGGTGTGGCTTTCCTTGCGATACTGAACTCATTGCGTATTCTTTTGGGCAATCCGTCGCGTTGATTAACCTGTCCATATGTGATATATTAGCCCAGATCGCTGAAGGATAGAAACATGAATGAGAAACTGACTCGCAATATCGGAATTATGGCACATATTGATGCTGGAAAGACCACAACCACCGAGAGGATCCTCTTCTATACAGGGGAGAACCATCGCATAGGTGAGGTCGATAACGGTGAAGCCACCATGGATTTCATGGAACAGGAACAAGATAGGGGCATAACCATCGCCAGTGCCGCCACCACCTGTTTTTGGAAGGAACATCAGATAAACATCATAGATACCCCAGGGCACGTTGACTTCACCGCT
Organism: Sphaerochaeta sp.; assembly: GCA_034007055.1. GTDB lineage: Bacteria > Spirochaetota > Spirochaetia > Sphaerochaetales > Sphaerochaetaceae > Sphaerochaeta. The sequence goes on along the minus strand of JAVERP010000040.1, from coordinate 31,425 downwards.
GAGGTCGAACGTTCGCTGAGGGTCCTCGACGGTGCTGTCATGGTCATCTGTGCAGTAGGGGGTGTGGAGCCCCAGACAGAGACTGTGTACAGGCAGGCCGACACCTACCGTGTGCCCCGCATCGCCTTCATCAACAAGATGGACCGCCTCGGGGCCAACTTTGAGGAGTCCCTCAAGGAGATCAGCAGCAAGCTCGGGGCAAACCCCATTCCCCTCTTCCTTCCTGTGGGATCGGAGAATGAGTTCAAGGGCATCATCAACCTGATGAGCATGAAGTTCATAACGTACGACAGCAGCGACCAGGGAAAGACCATCGTGGAGAATGAGATCCCCCGCTCGATGGCCGACGAGGCTGAGCTGTGGCGCGAGAGGCTCATTGACAGCGTTGCCTCCTTCAGCGACAAGATCACCGAACTCTACTTCGAGGGTGAGGACATCCCCCTTGCCCTGATCATGTCCACCCTGAAGAAGGCCACCATAGAGCGAAAGGCCCTCCCTGTCTTTGTAGGCTCCTCACTGAAGGATATCGGTGTGCAGTCCCTGCTTGACGGGGTCATTGAGCTGCTGCCCTCCCCTTCGGAGGTCCCGCCGCTGGTCGGCATCAGCCAGAAGTCGGGCAAGGAGGTTGAAGTTGTCTACGACAAGGATAAACCCCCTCTTGCCCTCATCTTCAAGATCCAGGTTGACCGGGAGGCCGGGCCCCTCAGTTTTGTGCGCGTCTACAACGGTACCATACGCAAGGGTACCACCATCATGAACATCAGCAAGAAGAAGCGCGAGCGCGTCAACAGGATCATGCGTATGCACGCCAACCGCCCGGAAGACCTCACTGAGCTCCAGGCCGGGGACATCGGCGTCATCGTAGGCTTCAAGGAGGGAAGAACCGGGGACACCATCGGTAGCGAAGGCGCCCAGGTCCTGCTTGAGGAGATGCACTTCCCCACTCCGGTCATATCGGTTGCCATCGAGCCCAACACCCTCAGCGACGGGGACAAGCTGCGATCTGCTCTCGCCACGCTCTCCCAGGAAGACCCCACCTTCACCCATCGTGATGATGCCGAGACCGGGCAGCTGGTCATCAGCGGCATGGGGGAGCTGCACCTTGATGTGCTGGTCACCCGCCTGACCAAGGAGATGAAGATCCAAGCCAGGGTAGGAAAGCCACAGGTCACCTACCGCGAGTCCATCCTTGTGCCGGCAAGTGGAACCGAGCATTTCTCCAAGGTCATAGCAGGCAAGGAGAACACTGCAGGGGTGGGCATCACCGTACGCCCTTTGAGCCGTGGAAGCGGCACGAACTATCTCTGTTCTGCCAAGGTGCGGGGAATACCCGAGCTATACACCGATGCAGTGAAACGGGGCATCACCAACGCCTTCAAGGGTGGCATCCAGATGGGATACGAGGTGTGTGACCTTGAAGTGGAGGTGACCTCCATCGAATACAATGAGCTCACCGCCTCCGAGTTTGCCTTTGAAGCGTGTGCCGCAATGTGCTTTGACAAAGTGGCCCAGCAGGCCAGTCCGGTCCTCATGGAACCCGTTATGAATGTGACCATCGCTGTGCCCTCGCTCTTTGTGGGCGAAGCGATCTCCAGCCTGACAAGCAGAAGCGGGTTGGTGAACAGCATCGAAAGCAGGCCGAGTGGAGAGCACATCCATGCCCAAGCACCATTGGCACAGCTTTTTGGCTATTCGACGGTGCTCAGGTCTGCAACACAAGGGCGGGGAACTTTCTCCATGGAATTCAATCATTATGCACAGAAACAGCAGTAATCCATGAAAACCATGAAAAATAGCCAGGCAAACCCTTGCCTAATATCTCTTTCCGTGTCTAAAATACCAGTAAGGTAATGACTTATTGATGAATAAGAAGTTTTACTAAACACGTTTAGTAGCGAATATATAGTGATTACTGACAGAGGAGTACAACATGGCTAGAACTTACAATTTACAGGATATCTTCGCGAGGAACTTAAAAGAGCGAAGACGGAAACTCGCTTTGACACAAGCTCAGCTTGCTGAAAAAATTGGTGTTTCCACGTCTTTTGTGACTGAGATCGAGACTTCGAGGAAGGCCCCTTCCTTTGCAACCATCGAGAAGATCAGCGCAGCTCTTGATGTCCCTTGCTGGACCCTGTTTTGTGAAGACGGAGACAAACTGCCCAATGACGTAACTGCCATGGACCAGTTCGCCTACAAACTCAAACAGGACATCAACCACATCATCGATGCCAATGTGAGTTTTACAAGGTAACACAGAGGCACAACTCTAGACTCTAGAGCTTACCATACAGATAGGCGGGTTCATCCTTGTGCGGTGAATCTGCCATTTTTATCCCCAAAGGGTGCTGTCCCGCCATTGTCTGCCAGCGAAATTTCTATGGCATATCATGCCTCAGATATGATATGATCCTCCCTATGAAACAACAACACTGCATAATCCTCCTTGCACTTCTTCTTCTGACTTCCCCACTTGTGCTCTTTGCCAAGGATATGGTGACTCTTCGCGACGGCACCATAGTCAGCGGTGAGGTCTCCTCGTATGCAACGCTAGGGAGGGTCACCATACAGAAGGACGATGGAACCATCGTCTCCTTTTCGTCCCGGGAACTCCTCTCCATTGAGAAGTCTGGCATAGAGAGCAGGTCTTTGCCGGCAGATCCATACATACATTTCCATACAGGAATCAACAAGGTCTTTGTCTATGTCCCTCCCCGCTATACCTATCGGGGAAGGAGCTACAATATGGAGACCGGTTGGGGCATGGATTCAGATATAGGTGAGTTCTTTGCCTATCTTAGGGAACAGCACCCAACCCTTGATGAGAGGACCCTTGCTCTCATCGGTGAGCTTGAGAAAAAACAGAAAAACCAGAACATCAGCATGATGACAGCAGGACTGTGCATTGGAGTCGGAACGGTCATGACCTTTCTTCCCTTGAACCTGGATGATATAGGGGCCACCCCCTCCTGGGCGCTGGGGGTCTCCCTGGGCGGGCTATCGCTGAATGTGGTAGGCTTGGGCGTGATGCTCGTCAATGCCTTCATCAGCCAAAGCGAGTATCCGCCCCTGATCGCAGACTCCTTCAATGCGTACAGTGCAAAAGAACAAAAACCATACCAATGAACTGCATGCTGGTCAGATTAGTAGCCACCTGATAGTCCATCAATCTCTCCTAAACAAGTTTCATAGCCTGATTTGCTGCAATAAGTATAGGGTCATACACCGGCGCTACAGGAGGGGCGTAGACCAAATCCAGAGAATTGACCTGCTCGAGGGTAAAGCCAGCGGTAATACATGCCACCAGGGTATTGATCCTCCCAGCAACTGATTCACTGCCAACTGCTTGGGCCCCCAGCAGACGGCCACTTTTCTCTTCAAACACCAGGTTGATATGGTTGCTCTTTCCCCCTGGGTAGTAGGAAGCCCTGTCAGATTTCGTGATGGAGGCCTGTTTTGCTGCATAACCTTCCTTGAGCGCCTCTTCGAAGGAGAGGCCGGTAGCGGCAATGTACAGGTCAAAGACCTTGGTGACCTGAGAGCCAAGAACCCCAGGGAATCGGACTGATTCACCGCCTATCACACTCCCTGCAACCCTGCCCATCTTGTTTGCAGTTGTACCCAAAGGGACATGGGTAGGCTTTTTCGTAATCATGTGATGCATCTGCACACAGTCTCCGCATGCCCAGATAGCCTTGTCGCTAGTCCTTTGCTGGTCATCCACTACAATCCCATCTTTGAATCCAAGAAGCAGACCTGCTTCGGCACCTAGGGATGAGGCGGGCCTCACCCCGACTGAAAGCACAACCATATCCGCAGCTATGCTTTTTTGGTTTGCATCGATTACAGAGGTCACCCTTCCCCCCTCCTCTACAATCTTCATGATGGCCGATCCTAGGCGGACCTCTACTCCATGGGATTCCAAGGTCTGTTTCACCAGGTCGGAAAAGCTTGTGGGAAGCATGGGCAGGAGGCGGTCGAGGGCCTCGACAAGGGTTATTCTCTTGTTGAGGCGCGTCAACCCCTCAGCCAATTCCAAGCCTATAAAGCCGCCTCCGATAATACATACACGACTACTTTGCCTGGCCAGGGCTTTCATACGGATCCCATCTTCAACGGTACGAAGGACGCAGACCCCCTGAGTCTTCAGGCCTTCGATAGCCGGGATGATAGGCGTTGCGCCGGTGGCGATCACCAGGAAGGTATAGCGGTAGGTTGTTTCTTCTCCACTGTGCAAGGTCCTTGCAACTACGCTCTTCTTGTCCCTATCGATAGATATGACTTGTGTGTGGATGAGGACCTGGATATCCCGCTTGCCGGCCATCTCTTCGACTGAAACGGCGACAAGGTCCTCAGGCTCATCGATGAGACCCCCGACAAAATAGGGCAAGCCACAGGCTCCATAGCTGATATACCCTGTCTTTTCAAACACGGTGACCTTCAGGGCAGGGTTTAGCCGCTTAGCCTTTTAAGCGGCACTCAGCCCTGCTGCAGTTCCTCCGATGACAAGTAAGGTTTTTTGTTCAAGCATGCGTTCCTCCCTAGATGAAAGCTCTGAGGCCCCGTATGTATATCCTTAATCACTATGTGCATCCAACCTTACAATATGATGTGCGTCAAAGCAATGTTAATGAGCTAAACGTGTTTTTTAGCACCTTTTACCTGAGCTACGTATGGCAGATGAATTAAGCACCAGCACATTGAGATCCTTCATGAAGAGCTAGGGATTTCATGCTAAATACTCAACATCAGGTTGTCAATGATGGTTTCCCCAACCAACAAACATCTATTATCTCCAAGAAACAGCATGACATGAAGAATTCTTTTGACATATGGGGTTCTGGGGCTTACCATTGGTCTATGCTTTTCGTAGACACCGGGCACAGACGGTGATCAAAGGAGGAATTATGAGCGTTGTCAGCGCAGACCTGAGGAATGTTGCCATCATCGGCCACAATGAAACCGGGAAAACTACTCTGTTGGAACAGATGTTGTTCTATGCAAAGGTGATTTCCCGGGCAGAAACTGTAGAAAGTGGAAGAACCACCAGTGACTATACTGAAGAGGAGATTGCCAACAAGATCTCCATTCATGCCTCCCTCGTATCCTTCAATTGGGAGGGCAAGACTCTCAATATTCTCGACACTCCGGGAACAGCAGCATTCATCGGAGAGACCATCTGCGGATTTCGCTCATGCGAATCAGCCCTGATGGTAGTGGACGGACGCAATGGTGTTCAGATCGAGACCATCAAGCTATGGCGTCACCTTGACGAGAGAAACAAACCACGGGCAGTGTTCATAAACAAGTTGAACCGTGACCGTTCTGATTATACGGCAGTGTTGGAAGACCTCAACAACACCTTCAAGACAACCTTTGTACCGGTAGTCATCCCAATGGGTACAGGAAAAGAGTTCCATGGTGTCATAAATCTTATTGAAAATCAGGCCTATGTACTCGGCTCAGACGGAAAAGAGACACCGATAGACATCCCTGAGGATATGCGTGAGTATGTCGAGGGGTATCGCACCTCCCTCATTGAGAATGCGGCAGAGGGTGCTGATGACCTCATCGAACGATACTTTGAGGTAGGGACCCTTGATAAGGAAGAGATCCGGCGGGGGCTGCGTGAGGGCCTTGAGGCCAACCGTGTCGTACCCGTATTCTGCGGAGCCGGAGAAAACGGCCTGGGTGTCACCAGCATGTTGAACTTCATCCGCTACAACTTCCCCAAACCTCTGGGCAAGAACGAGTGGGTATATGACAAGGAAGGCAATGTAACACCCTACCCCATTACAGAGGAGGGTCCGGTCAGTGCTGTTGTGTTCAAGACCACCTTGGACCAGTTCAGCGGAAAACTCAGCTTCGTGAAGGTTGTCACTGGAACACTCAAAGGTGAAACGGAGCTGTACAACCCTTCGTTGGGCAAGAAAGAGCGTGCCGGCAAGGTCTACAGGATGACGGGAAAGAAACTCACAGAGGTCGATGCCCTCGCTGCCGGGGATATCGGCATCATTGCGAAGAGCAACATAGCAGCGACCAACTCCACGCTCCTGGAAAACCCCGAGCTGAAGTTCAAGTTCAAGAAGGTTGCCTTCCCGCAGCCCATCTATGCACTTGCCATCACCGCTGACGACAAGAAAAGTGAAGTGAAGATGAACGAGGCCCTGCACAAGGTCAAGGAAGAGGACCTCACCTTCATGATCCACTTCAATGAGGAGACCAAGGAGAGTGTGGTCTCTGGAATGGGAGAGCTGCATATCAACATGATCCTCAACAAGATCATGGAAAAGCAGAAGATCACCATCCAGACAAAGCTGCCTCGCGTAGCTTATCGGGAGACCATAACCAAGAAGAGCGGAATCGTCGAGTACTCGCACAAGAAGCAGAGCGGAGGCCACGGCCAGTACGCCAGGGTCCTCATTGAGATAGAACCCATCGAGCGTGGGGAGCACTACAGCTTCACCAACGCCATCAAGGGCGGGTCGGTCAGCAAGGGCTATATACCGGGTATTGAGAAGGGCCTGCACGAGCAGATGCTCGATGGGTTCCTTGCAGGATATCCTATAGTCGATGTGGGCACCACCCTTGTCGACGGCAAGGAGCACCCGGTTGACTCCAGTGAGATGGCATTCAAGCTCGCTGCAAGGGGAGCGATGAAACTGGCCATGGCCAAGGCAGGGGCGGTCCTGCTTGAACCTATCATGAAACTTGGGGTATTCATTGACAATGAATATCTTGGTGATATCCTTTCAGACCTATCCAGCAAACGTGGAAGGGTTTTGGGACAGGAGGATATAGGACATCTGCAACTGGTGAAGGCCTTGGTTCCACAGTCTGAACTGTTGAACTATGCCATCGACCTCAAGTCCATGACCAGTGGCACGGGAAGCTTTGAAGTTGAGTTTGACCACTACGAACCGCTACATGGCAAGCTTTCCGATGAGGTCATTCAAGCCTACAAGGACTCTTTGGAAGATGAGGAGTAGGCTGATGGGGGACAATCAGAAACCACCTAGGTTTTTTCTGATTGCTTGAGAGTGAATTTGTGTCGATTTTGGAAGGGAGTTTGCGGCGGCAAGCTCCCTTCCCTCTTGTGGGCTTTGTATGTGTTTTATTTCTATTTTATTTCTATTCCCTCTTTGTCCCTGCATTTTCCCCAATCACACCTATACTCTGCTTTGGCTTTTAGCCCAAGGAAGGAGTATGAAGAAAGTCGGTCTGTTTGTGGTGGTGGCCTTGGTCTGCTCGGTGGTGGTGTTCACAAGCTGTGAAAGCCCGATTGAGGCCTAAGCCTTGGTTGTCAGGAATACAGGTGATAATGCAATCGACTATGTGGAAATCAGGCAGTATATTTCTGGAGCAAAAACAGCAAGTAAGAATGCCTTGATTGGGGGAAAAACCATTGCCCCCGGAGAGAGCAAGACATTCTATCTGGCCCCTTATACCAGCGTAATCTCTTTGGCAAGCATATAGCCACACGTTTGGTGCATGAGAAGACCCGGTTACTCTGGTAGCCGGGTCTTTTCATGCATGTACAGTGATGAGGGATGTATCAGAATCTGACGGTGCTTCCTGACTGGCAGGAAGGGAAGTTCAGTACCAAACTACCCAAAGCAGTAGGAACAGTGCAACAAAGAGTATGTTGACCCAGGAGAAGACAAACAGGAACTTACCTGCCTCTGAAGGCTTGTAGTGGGTATAGCAGGTGAAGGAGATTACAGAGGCCATCGATGCTATGAGCGTTCCGCACCCTCCTGCATTGACTCCCAGAAGGAGGTCTCTGCTGTTGTCGGTAAACTGTGCGAGCAACAGGGTTGCCGGAACATTGCTGATGATTTGGCTTGCCCCAAGGGAGGTGAGAAACTCCCTGCCCTGCAATACGCGTTGCAAAACGATGGTAACCAGCTCAAGCTCGCCCAGATTACCCACAAACACAAAGAAGCCGATGAATGTCAGCAGCAAGGAGTAATCGACATGTTTCAGAAGGACCTTCTCAGAAAACACAATGACCAGTGCCACCGCAAGGTACCAGGGCAGGAGGTTGAATACAGCGGCGAGGGAGAGCAGAAAGAGCATGAGGTAGCGCACCAGCTTTCCTGCCTCCAGGGGAGGGACCTCCTGGACATGAAGAAAGAAATCTTTGGATCGGGTTGGTATCAGAAAGAGCAATGCACCTGCAAGCAGAGCCCCGGCACCCACAAGGGGGGCCATGGTAAGGAGAAACGTCTGTAAGGGTATTGCATAATAGGAATAGAGGAACAGATTCTGTGGATTCCCTACCGGGGTGAGGGCACTGCCAACATTTGCTGCAACAGTTTGGAGCACAACGGTCATGAGAATGGGTTTTTGTTCATTGCACAGGGAAAACACCACAATGGTTAGGGGTACGAAGGTTATGAGCGCAACATCATTGGTGATGGCCATTGAGGAGAAAAAAGTAAGGCCGACCAGCATTGCGGCGACCTGCCTTGGATTGTGGGCCAAACGCAGCACTACGGTAGAGAGCTTTGTAAACAGATACATTTTCCTCAATCCGGCCACGACAAGCATAAGGGCAAACAGGCAGCCCAGGACCTTCCAGTCCACATAGTGCAGGTATGAGGGCGAAGGAAGCACAAAGGCCATGGAAATGAAGGCCAGTACCCAGGAGATGGATAAGACCGGCTCCCTTTTGATGAAGAGCCGGCTTTTGGATCTGTTCATGGAATATGCTCACCTCTTCTGATACGCAACGATATTACTGTTTTCGAGATTGTGCAATTGGTATTGGGTACAAACAGGCGGGTCATGGCATAAGGGGAATGGCCGGAGGTATTTCAGCTTTGACAGAGAGGTTGCCCATCAGGTAGATCTTAGCCTCTGTATTTGCCTTGTCCTTTCGGAAGCCTGCCGGGGATGTGTTGTAGTGCTCCTTGAACCGATGATAGAAATAGCTCAGGGATTCAAACCCACATGCATGGCATATCTCTATGACAGGGGTTTGGGTTGTCACCAACAGCATGGCCGAATGCTCCAGCCTGATATCATTTACCAGTTGTGAGGGGGTTTTCCCAAGATGCTTCCTGCACGCCCTTGAAACATGCTCAGGACTTTTGCCCGACAACCGGTACATGGCTGACAATCCCTTGGTGAAATGTTCCTTTGTAAGCATCTGCAAGGAGAGAAGTTTCAGCCATTGCGGGATGGGAGCTGCCTGGGTGTCGATCTGCTGGATAAGAAAATGTTTGGTGAGCAGGTTGAAGATGGTGATGCGGTACATGGTATCGCTTTTTTCCTTCAGTATTTTCTTATAGAGTATGAGCTGTTCAAAATCCCTGATGAGGGAAGAGAGGTCTTGGAAGTCGAGGCAGACACAAGGGGGCGTCGGGGTTTCCAGCAGACGCTTCCCATCGAAGTTGGGTCCCAGGAAGGAGAACAGCGCTGTGATGATCCCTTCAGGGATAATGATGTTGATGATGCGGAAATCATCAGACATATCCTGGTAGCAATGGGCATCCTCGGGGCGGACAAAACAGAGGGAACCAGCTGAGAGGGGGAGTTTGAAGCCATTGACCATATGAAGAGCATGTCCCTGGTCAACAAGGAAGACCTCATAGAAATCATGGTAGTGCGATACCTTCAACTGCTGCTTGTCAAAGATATAGGAAGCATATCCTCTGCCGGGAAAATCCACAAATGATGAACTCACTAGTTTGATAGGTCTCATGTTTACTCTCTTATTGTAAATATGATAGCAAATATATCAAAATAAAGCAATGATTAGGTCATTTCACGACAAGATGGCTTCATTGCGCGATGGTATCCTTCCTACATGCATACCAGCATGGAGGAACTACATGAATCATTGGAAAGTACGTAATCCACGAAAAGACCTATCCTTTGAGATTGGCTTTACCAAAGCCCATCGAGAAGCCGTCAGCACATATACCCATCCGGCTCAGATCGAACTGGCCTGCCTGAGGGCACAATACCCCGCCATCCTCATGCCGATTGAAGAAAATGATGTCCTGGCTGGACGAATACAGTTCGGTCTTGTCGGATATGGAATACAGGGACAGACCGGAGGTACGGGCTATTACATTGACGAGCCCAGAGTCACGGAAGCCTTGGAATTCCAAAGTGGCAATGCCAAATATCGGGAGGATCTCCACGACCTGCTGACATATTGGAAATCCCGCAATACCTACGAGAGGGTATTGCGAGGCACCCCCAGTGAAATCCGTGCGATCATCCCAACCGAGCAGTGGAAGACCCAACCCGTGGCGGCCTCCCCCATCATACGCATGGCAGGAGCCTTCATTGATTTTGACAAACTGGTCAAGCTTGGCATTCCGGGTCTTCGCAAGGAGATTGCAGAAGCTTTGGCAGACTGCCCCAACAGTGGCAATGACCCTGTTTTCTATGAATGCCTCGATGGCTCCCTTGATGTCCTGGTCGAATGCTGCCTTGCCTATCGCTCATTTGCCCAGGAGGAGGCCAGAAAGGCCACCACCACAAAAAGAAAACAGGAGATGGAGGCTCTCTCAGATGCCTGCCTTGCGATCTGCAGCGAAGCTCCCTCGAGTTTGCTCCAAGCCATTGAACTATGCTGGATATACGGCCTGATGTGCCCGCTGATAGAATTTGGCAGGATGGATGAGTATCTGGGGGATCTCTATGTACATGATGTCGACTCCCATGTCATTACCGAAGACCAGGCCCTGGAGATGATACAGAGCCTGTTCCATCTGATAGACAGCCTGGACAGCGAGACCGACGGAAGGGTCATCGTAGGCGGGTATGGTAGGCGCAACCCTGCAAATGCCGACAGATTCTGCCTTGTTGCCTGTGAGGCATGCCGCACCGTCAGGGAGATCCTCCCCCAGTTCACCCTACGCTTTGGAAAGGATACTCCCCCATCTGTTTGGGATGCCTCAATGCGCTGCATCGGTGAAGGCAGGACCTTTCCGCTGCTCTATAACGACGAGGTGCTTGTCCCTGCCGTGATGCAGGCCTTTGATGTCAGCCGCACGCTTGCAGAAACCTATATGCCGCTTGGCTGCGGGGAGATCGAGTTCAACCATTATAGCTTTGGTTCCCCTAACGGGTCGCTTGGAACCCTAAAGATCCTTGAGCTGGCCATCCATGGAGGGCTGGACCCGGTCAGTGGGACTTATCTCTCATTCAAGAGCCCCACCTTGGAGGAGTGCTCCACGTATGAGCAGTTTCTGGAACTCTACAAAAGCCATCTCGCATATTTCATTGAAGCCCAGGCAAAGTATGAGGTCTACCTCTACGAAGCGATAGGGGCACTACACCCCTTCATGATGGTCTCGCTGCTGTATGATGGGTGCCTATCCGAAGGAAAGGGAATTTTCAATGGCGGGTGCCAATACCTTGCGGGAACACTTGAGCTGTACGGCAATGTTGATGCCGCCAATAGCTTGGCGGCCATAAAAAGTCTTGTTTTCGAAAAGAAGGCCATGAGCGCACGCGAGATGGTGGCCGCCATTGGCAACAATTTCGTCGGATATGAACGGCAGCGCAAATCCATGATGGATGTTCCCAAATATGGCAACGACATCGCCTATACCGATGCTATACTGCTTGACCTGCACAACTACCTCTGCGAGGTGACCAAGGAACAAGCACCAAAGGTCGGATTGAAAAGCTATCTCTGCGTAAACATCAACAATGCACAGAACACCACCCTGGGTCGTTGGGTAGGAGCATCTCCTGATGGGAGAAAGAGTGGGATGCCCCTTGCCAATGCCAACAACCCTGCCTCAGGAACAGACAAGAACGGACTGCTTTCCATGCTCAACTCCTTGGTGAAGCTCCCTCATGACAATATGGCGGGTATGGTGCAGAACCTGCGCTTCACCAGTGAGACCTGGTATGGCAAGGACGGCAAGGCCCAGGCACTGGTCGAGGATTATTTTGATCGTGGGGGAGCCCAGGCAATGATCACCGTGGTGGGCAAGAAGGACCTGGAACAAGCCATAGCACACCCCGAAGACTATAAGGATCTCATTGTAAGGATTGGAGGACTGAGTGCCAGGTTTGTCAGTTTGAAGAAGGATGTCCAGCAGGAAATATATGACAGAACAAGCTATTAGCCAATGCGCAACAATATTTGATATCCAAAGCTTTTCCCTCCATGACGGGCCGGGGATCAGGACGACGGTCTTCTTCAAAGGATGCCCCCTGTCATGCCTCTGGTGCCATAATCCGGAATCCAATGCGGCAAGGCCACAGCTGATGTTCCATAGCAAGCTTTGTACAGGATGCATGCAGTGTGTACCTGCCTGCAGGCAGGGGGTGCACCAGGTCATCGAGCATGAGGGGAACAGGATGCATGTCGTGGATGCAGGGCTCTGCATAGGGTCGGGGGATTGTATCAAGGTCTGTTGCTATGACGCCCTGACCCTGGTGGGCAGTCTCATGACAGTCGATGAGGTCATTGACAGGGTGTCCAAGGATCTGCGGTATTTTGCGCTCAAGGGCGATCAGGGGGGAGTGACCTTCAGCGGAGGGGAACCCATGCTCCATGTTCCGTTCATCAAGGCTCTTGTCTCAAGAATGCCCGGTGTCAATTTCTGTATGGAAACAAGCGGATATGCGCCTAGAGAGTCATTTGAAGAGGTGATGCCCTGTATAGACCTGTTCCTTTTTGACTACAAGATGACCTCGCCCACCCTCCATACTCAGTTTTGTGGAAAGGATAACGCCCTGATCCTTGAGAATCTGGACTATCTCCATGAGAGCGGAAAACCGATAGTGCTGCGCCTGCCGCTGATCCCAACGATCAATGACAGTGCCGATCATTTTGATGGAATTGCATCCTGCTAAGGCGGTATCCCAAGATACTGCGCGCTGAAGTGATGCCATACCATGTTTTTGGGTTAGGAAAATCAGAAGAACTCGGAAGGGAGATCCCAACACTTCTTCCGAAATCTGATGCGTCACAGTCACTTGTCCAGACCTGGCTGGAGGAACTTCAAAGCCGGGGCTGTACCAATATAAGCGTATCGTGAATAATCCATCAAAGATGGAAAAAAGGAGAGAAGTATGAAAAAGAGTGTGCAAAAGGTCTTGGGTCTTGTTCTTGTTGCATTCATGGCATCAGCGGTGCTGTTCGCTGGAGGAAGTGCAGAAAAGGCTACAAGCGCGAAGCCTGGTCTTCTTGTTTCTGTTTGGGCGGGTCCCCATGCTGACTTGCAAAAGAAGGTCAGCTCAGAGTTTCAGGAGGCGAACATTACCATTGATGATGTCGACTATGGCAACTTGAAGCAGAAACAGCTCACATCATTCCAAGCTGTAAGCGGATCGGGGAACTATGATGTGGTATGGGTAAACAGCCAATGGATGAAAGAGTACACTGACGCAGGATACCTGCTGCCCCTGGACAGTCAGATCAAGGCTGCAGGAGTAGATACCAACATGTATGCAAAAGGGTTGTTCGACGGTTGTGTATTCAACGGACAGACCTATGGGCTTCCGACCTTTGCCCAGACGTTGATCATTGCCTATGACAGCGAGGTGTTTGCACAAGAAGGCATTGCCGTTCCCAAGAATGCGGATGAGCTGATAGCCGTCGCAAAATACTTCAAGGACAAGGGAACAGGCATTGCCCTTCCTGCAAAGCAGGGCTCTGCTGCAGTGACGCTGTTCTCACAGTTGCTCTTCAGTGATGGCGGATACTATTTTGATGCGAATGGAAAGCTTGACATTGCAAGTGCCACCGCCATCCAGGCTGCCACGATCTACGACCAGCTGGTACAGAATTCCGTCGAAGGGTGTCTTGCCTGGCACCATGATGAAGTTGCAGAGGCGGTGAGAATGAAGGATGCTCCGATTGGCATCATCATGAGCGGACTGGCAAACCAGAATGCAGACCCCGAGCGATCATTGATAGTCGATACGGTTAAGTACTCTGTGCTCCCTGGCAAAAGCGGAAATGCCGCTGCAACAAACTCATTCTGGGTATGGGCAGTCGCAAAGAACTCTGCCAATCCTCAGAAAGCTGCAGAGTATGCCATGTGGATGACGAGCAAGGAGACTGAGAAAAAACAGACTCTTGCCGACCAGCAGATCAGTGCCATCAATGACCTGGGCAAAGATGGCGAGATACTTGCCAAGGCTCCATTCCTGCCAGTGGTCATGCAGCAACTAGCTGCCGGCAAGATCGATCCCCCGTTGGCCAATTTTGGCAAACTGAAAGCTGCTCTGGTCGTCTCCCTTTCTGAGATTGCCTCAACTGATGCCAAACCAGCTGATGTCATGAACACTCTCCAGGCGAACCTGAAGGACATTGATTTCAGCAAATAGTAGTATGAGTTCTGACCCTGGAGGGATCAATCGTGAAACAGAAAACGTTCGAATGGTCGCTGGAACGCGGCGACCTGTTACCCTTGCTGATGATGCTGCCAACACTTTTGGTCATCATTTTCATTATGGTGGTACCTTTGGCATACGGTATTTTTCTCAGTTTCTTCACCCTGGGCTTTGGTGGAAAAACAACGGTTGATTCCTTTGTGGGTCTGGCTAACTACTCTCAGTTCTTCAATGACCCTGTTGCCTTGAAGGTAACGCTCAATACCATGCTGTTTAGTTTTGGGGCAATTGCTGGGGATTTGCTGCTGGGAACCTTAATATCCCTGTTGCTCATCAACCTCAAGAGCTTTACAAGTTCGATCATTCGCCCAATTGTGACTATGCCCCTCTTGGTCTCTCCTGTGGTAGTCGGCCTTATCTGGCGTTACATCTATGACCCCAAGGGGATCCTCTACTGGTTCCTGGGAAAATTCGGCATCGGGATCCAGCAATTCCCCGGGGTGACATCGGCGTCAACGGCACTGTTGTCCACCATCATAGCCCACTGGTGGCAGGTTACCCCCTTTGTCATCATTGTGCTGACCGCAGGGCTGCTATCGATACCGGTGGAGTACTATGAGGCATCAAAGATAGATGGGGCAGGACCGTGGAGGACATTCTTCCAGATCACCCTACCCCAGCTGACCAGCGTATACGTCGTGATCCTGCTGGTCAGTGGTGTGGACACCATAAAAATATTTGACATCATCTACTCCCTTACCGGTGGAGGTCCGAACAACTCATCCCTCTCCTTGAGCATATACGCCTACAGCCAGGCATTCGAACAGTCGAACCTAAGCTATAGCATTGCCATCTCGGTGCTTACCATGATCCTGACTTTCTGTATCTTCGGCATTCCGTTCATCAGACATAATCTCGGAAAGGGGAACCGCTAAGCATGAAAAAGAACAGACTTACCATAAGGAAAAGCATTGGGTTGCTCCTTTTGCTCCTTGGCTTGGCCCTGCTGCTGATCTGGACTGCTGTACCCATCTACATTGTCATAAGCAATTCATTCAGAAAGACCCTGGAAATGAAACTGATGCCCCCGAAAATGCTCTTCCAACCGATCTTCAGCCACTACCAGAAGCTCCTGTCCCTTGATCGCTTCGGCATCTATTTCCGCAACTCAGCCATCATCTCCATAAGTACCACTGCCTTTACCATCATCCTGGGCTCAATGGCCGCCTACGGTCTGAAAATCTGTACATCTTCCATCGGGCGCAGAATCTCCAATGTACTGCTCCTTGGAAAGATGGTTCCCTCCATCACCATTTTGATCCCGCTGTTCATGATGATGAATCGAGTCCATCTGACAGGAACCTATCTGGCTCCCATCCTTACCCTCAGCTGCCTATCCCTGCCTTTTGTCACGTGGCTGATGACAGGCTTCATTGCAGACATCCCAAACGAGCTGATAGAGGCTGCAAGCATTGAAGGGTGCTCCCGTGTCAGCATATTTGCAAAGATCATATTCCCCCTCTTGAGACCAGCTGTGGCTTCTGCAGTCATACTGGTCATGCAAAGCTCATGGAATGAGCTGATGTTCTCCTTGCAGTTGACCAACTTGAAGACATATCCCCTGACGGTGGGAATCGCGCGGTATGTGGGAGCAGTATCTGTTGATTGGGGAAAATGCAGTGCAGCTGCAACCATCACCATGGCACCGATCATCATCATCGGATTCTTTATGCAGAAATATCTGGTGAGTGGAATGACCGCCGGTGCGGTCAAAGGATAACCAACATGCTGTACGGAGCCCAATATTTTCGTCCGCCCTTTCCCCGACAAGATTGCTGGGTGCGTGACTTCACCACCATGGAAGCGATGGGATTCAACTGCATCAAACTCTGGGCAGTATGGAATGCAATTGAAAAAACGCCGGGGGTGTTTGATTTTACCGACTTGGATGCATTGGTCGCCCTGTCCAAGGGGCATAATCTGCAGGTCATCATCAACCTGATCCCAGAGGGAGCTCCCTACTGGACCTATGCAGGCGATAGGGGGGACCTGTACGCCACCGCCGATGGGCAGACTGTTTCCTACGGGGGCCCGGCGAACATTCCTACAGCAGGATGGCCAGGGCGGTGCATGGATGATCCTGAGTTTTCTGAAATGGTCATGGCCTTCATCCGCACTACGGCTGCCCACTATGCTGACAATGATGCGGTCATCTGTTTTGATGTCTGGAACGAGCCACACCTCGAGCCGATGTATGACTATCGAAGCAACATGCTCTGCTACTGCAAGCATTCACAGCGAGAGTTCACCTCCTACCTGAAAAGGAAATACCAGGACCTGGAGTCACTGGGAAGTGCATGGTACCGCTCCTATACCGATTGGGACCAGGTCTGTCCTCCAACAAGGTTCGGAACCTACCCAGACATGATCGATTGGAGGTCTTTTTGGCTGGGCAATCTCCAGTACTGGCTCAAGAAGAGGGTATCTGCGTGCAAGGAGGCTGCACCGCTGAAGCCCGTACAGACCCATGTGGCATACAGCGGTATCCTGGGCAACAAGCTCACAGGAGGCTTGTGCAACGAACTGGGTGATGAATTCCTCCTTGCCAGGGAGGTCGATAGCTTTGGTCTTTCCAGTTTCCCCAAATGGCTTATGGGAGAAGAGCACTACTATCGTCATTATCTCCATAATGAGATGGTAGCCCAGGCAGCCCAGGAAAAGCCCTTCTACCAGGTTGAGCTTCAAGGCGGTGGTGGCAAGCCGGGACTGCTTGGCGGAGAGGTGCCCACCCCTGAAGATATCAGCGTGTGGAACTACAATACAGTAGCATGTGGAGGCAAAGGGACGATCTACTGGCAGTATGCCCCCGAACCTTCCGGTGTGGAGTCCCCTGGGTTTGGCCTTACCGGATTCAAAGGGGAGGAAACCCCCAGAAGCAGGAGCGCCTCACGTTGTGCAATTGAGTTGAACAACGCAATGCTTGATGATGCCAAGCGGGTCTGCGAGACAAATGCCGTGTTTGTCTCACGAAAAATCTCCCTGCTGAATTTTGCAGCGGGCAGGCTGGAGGAGCTCTATGCAAAAAGCTTGAGCGGGGTGTGCAAGGCTGCCTACGCCAAAGGCATTCCCATTCGCTTCATCCATGAGGACCACCTCGATTCCCTTCTGACCAGTTCCATCAAGGTCCTGTATGTGCCGATGCCCCTTGTCCTTGGTGCTACTGCACAACTGGCTTTCAGGCAGTTCGTCCAACAGGGAGGGACACTCATCCTTGAAGCTTGTGCAGGGCTCTATCATGAAACCGGCGAACTGGACTTCGGGGGAACATTCCTGCTTGATATGATGGGCTTGGAACATAGGGAAGTGCAAGCCATACCTGAAAAGGGCGACCTTGCTGTTATAGCCGGAGAGAAAACCATCGAAGGCACTCTCTACCGACAGTTGGTTACAGAAACCAAAGAAGGCGTTTGCTCAGGAAGGTTCCCAGACGGAGAGCCTGCAGTGAAAACACGGTCCTTGGGTTTGGGGACGGTTATCTGGGTAGGAAGTTTCATATCTCTTAGCTATGAGAACAGTGGTGATCATGAGACTGGTGAGTACCTGGCTTCCTTATTGGACCAGAGCGGGTATCTTGCCATTGAGAAGATTGAATACCGCTATCTGGGGGATGAAAAGACAAAACCCAATACGTCAGTATTGCTCAGGATGTTGGACAGCAAAGGGAAAAGGCTCCTTGTGGCAAACAACCATACCAATAAGCAAATTGAAGTGTCGGTGAAGTTCGTCAACCAGAAAGAACCAATTGCCATATCTTTGATGCCTTGTGAAGGAAAAGTTGTTTCTGCATAAAGGAAACTATGCAAAGGGTACATCGTGCAATACACCTTGGGTTTCCGTATTCATAACCCTGAGGTCGCAGGTTCGAGTCCTGTCCCTGCTATTGAATTTTTTTTCTGTAAGGATTTACAGAAATTTGATCCCGGAAGATCAAGTGTAACCAAATAAACTGACACCTGTACTGTCACCTAGACTGCACAAACTGGAGGATTTGAATGTATCGAGTTTCTTTGTATGTGAGGGTAATAATCCTCTATGTGAAGTTCTGGAATGAAAAGATCCAGAGCTATGATCATGGCATCAGCACTGGTAAACGTTCCAGGAATGAGGCCCTGGTGAAAATCAACGAATGACTTCGCTACGGCTACACAGAAAGAAATCAGGGAAAGACCACTATCCAAGATTGACTACAATTTCAAACTATTCTCAAATATTTATCCACTATGGAGCCCACTGGCAAACAGAAGGATCGCCTGGTCGATGTCTTGGTTGATCAGGCGATTGTCACTGAAAACGCTACCCTTCCAGAGGAAGCAGCAGAGGAAGAATCTATTCTTCTCATTCCCTTCCTCGAGGAGTTCTGGAATTACGACAATTCTCCCTACGTTAGGGAGAAGCATGCCTATGGTCAGAGCACCGGAAAACGACATTGTTATGAACAATCGAAAAAAAATTCTCACTGGAGGTCCTATTTTGCCCCGGATACTCGAATCAAGGATGTCACGAAAGAGGATCTTAAGTTCTTTCAGCTGGAGCTGAAGGATAGGACCTGGCTCCCAAAACGATCAATAATATCGTAACGGTCGGGACAGTTCCTTTCGGCTGGGCTACCGACCGGGGATATCTGGAAGTGAATCCTGCAATCGGCCTATGAAAATTTTCAGGGACCTCCAAAAAGAGAGATATCCTGAATCAAGAAAAGGTCCAGCAACTATTTTCCTCCAAGTGGGATGATGAACGATCAGAGTCGGCAACCTTCTTGCCATGACTACTGGCCTCAGAGCCGGTGAAGTTGTAGTCCTGAGAGAAGAGGATATCCAGGGAGATAAACTCATGGTCCGTCACAGCTGGAGCTTCTCTGATGGTTTGAAGGCTCCCAAGAATGGAGATGAGCGGGTTGTTCCCCTCCTCCCACAAATCAAGACAGAGCTGCTGAATCTTCTCAAGACAAGTCGCTATGGGAATGAGGGCTTCATATTCTATGGGAACAGAGAAAGATAAATCCATGAATATAGATGTCCTCAATAAGGGTCTCTCTGCAGTTTCCATATTAACAGGAAAGCACCTGTAACTGAGTAAACATAACATACCACTTACGCACTTTATCTACTTATGACGTTTCCTTTGGTAATATACGACTCTAAACGACTGTAATCTACAATATTTCCTTGATTAATACGTACTACCATTATAGAGTAAATAATAGTAGGTACAACTCATATCCAAATATAAAGTACTACTCATCATTTTAGGGGCAATGCGATGGATGAAAGATGGTTGACTGTCGAGGATATTCGTCATTATTTGAATGTCAGTAAAGAGACCATTTACCGGTGGATAGAACAGAAATCTATGCCAGGCCATAGAGTAGGCAGACGATGGATGTTCAAACAGGAAGAAGTAGACTCCTGGGTCCGCTCAGGTGGAGCCTCTGAGAAATGAGAATGCTGAAGGGTAAAAGGCTATGTCGATAACAGATCCTCAACTGCAAATAATTCTTAGCTCTCTGAAGAATGCAAAAGACCTGTATCATCAGCTCATTCTTGTTGTAGGTCCTTCAGGCTCTGGAAAGACAGATGCTCTTAAACAGATAGCTGCACAAGAAAACACCTCTGTGGTCAATATAAATCTGGAGATTTCCTCCAGGCTGCTTGAATTGACAAAGAAACAGAGAAAAACAAAACTCCAGACAATCTTTAATGACATCGTTGATCAAGCTCAGTCTCCTGTGATTCTCGATAATCTTGAGATTCTTTTTGATAAGGAGCTTGAACAGGACCCGCTTCGCTTACTGCAACATGCTTCAAGAAATAAGCTCATCCTCGCTTCTTGGAATGGAACGATTCAGGACAAGAAATTGATATACGCAGAGTTCACGCATCCTGAATACAGGGTGTATGAAGCATCGGATACGGTAGCAATTGCTATTTCCAATATATGAAATAACTTTAACAAGGAAAGGATATGAAATACGGAGACCTTATACAATTTGACCCAATAGAAACAGTCGTTCAACTGAGAGATGCTGATAAAGCTAATGCTGCTAAAACCTTGGTAGAAACGTATGTTATATCAGACGAAATGGCCGAGAAACTCAACGAAATAGTCATTAATCAGCTACAATTTGATACTCCTGTCGATAACAAAGGGCTACTGGTCGTTGGTAATTATGGCACTGGTAAATCGCATTTAATGTCTGTGATCTCCAGTATTGCAGCAGATGCCTCCCTCCTAGAAAGTTTGAAGCATGCTGCTGTGAAAGAATCAGCTAAGCTGATTGCTGGTAAGTTCAAGGTCTTGCGTACGGAAATCGGGTCTACAACTATGTCTCTTCGAGATATTATTGTAGCTGAATTGGAGGACTATCTTGGAAGTATAGATGTTGATTATTCTTTCCCCGCTGCAAATACAATAACAAATCATTATCGGGCTTTTGAGGATTTGATGGAAGTATTCGGTGAAGTCTATCCTGATCAGGGGCTCCTCCTTGTTGTTGATGAGCTCTTAGATTTCTTAAGGACCCGAAAAGACCATGACCTTGTACTTGATCTGAATTTCCTACGGGAGATCGGTCAGGTTTGTAAGGATCTCCGATTCCGCTTTATTGCCGGAGTCCAGGAAGCAATATTTGACAGTCATCGTTTCGCTTTTGTTGCTGAAAGTATAAGACGAGTACAGCAACGGTTTGATCAGATCCTTATTGCCCGAAAAGATATCAAATTCGTTGTAACCCAACGGCTTCTGAAGAAAACAGCAGAGCAGACTTCAAACATACGTGAGCATCTCACCCCCTTTGCAAAATACTATAATGGGCTGAATGAACGGATGGATGAATTCGTAAACCTATTCCCGGTCCATCCTGATTATATAGATACGTTTGAAAGAATCACCGTTGTAGAAAAACGGGAAATTCTCAAGACTCTATCCAACAGTATGAAAGAGCTCCTTCAAACAGATGTTCCCGAAGACAAACCTGGCCTTATAGCTTTTGACAGTTATTGGAAGACACTTATCCAGAATGCTGCCAATCGAGCAATTCCTGATATTCGGGAAGTTATGGACTGCAGTAATGTACTGGAAGCTCGAATTGAAAATGCTATCACTCGAAAACAATATAAACCAATGGCACTCAGATTGATCAATGCCTTATCTGTGCATCGACTTACTACCGGCGATATCCATGCTCCGATGGGAGCAAGTGCACGGGAACTGCGGGACAGGCTTTGTCTCTTTGATCCTATGATCGAAGAACTTGGAAGTGATGAACCAGAAAAAGATCTTGAAACACAAGTAGAAGTTGTCCTGAAAGAAATCCTTAAAACGGTGAGTGGGCAATTCATTTCTTTCAATACTGACAACCGGCAGTACTACCTCGATCTGAAAAAGACTGAAGATTATGATGCAATCATCGAAAAACGGGCAGAAAGTATGGGTGACTCACAGCTCGACCGATTCTACTACGAAGCATTGAAGCAGGTTATGGAATGTCAGGTTGGGACCTATGTCTCTGGCTATAAGATCTGGCAGCATGAACTAGTCTGGCAAAGTCGTAAAGCAGCAAGAACTGGTTACCTCTTTTTTGGCGCTCCCAATGAGCGATCTACTGCTACTCCCACTCGTGATTTCTATATCTACTTTCTACAGCCTTTTGATCCTCCACGTTTTCAGGATATGAAAAAAAGCGATGAGGTTTTCTTCAAACTTATGCCGGTCAAAGATCATAGTGAAGATTTCAATCTAAACCTTAAGAATTATGCGGCTGCTTTGGATCTTACAACTACCTCTTCCGGCCATGCGAAAGCAACGTACCAAGACAAGGCTAACGGTCATCTAAGGAAATTGGTCCAATGGCTCCAAAAACATATGTCGGATGCTTTCACGGTCACCTATCAGGGACGGACAAAACCTCTCCTGGAATGGGTAAAGGGAAAATCAATCAGTGATCTATCTGGAATATCCCCTCAAGAGACCATCAACTTCAGGGATCATGTCAATACTATTGCTGGATTATGCTTGGAACCACATTTTGAAAATTTGGCACCAGAGTATCCTGCTTTTTCTATACTCATCACAGGCAGCAATAGAACGCAGGCTGCAAAGGATGCTCTTAGAGCTATCGGGGGGCAGAACAGTACAAAACAAGCCACTGCCGTATTAGATGCATTAGGATTACTTGATGGAAATAAACTAGAACCTTACCATTCTCCATTCACAAAGTACATCCTTGATATTGTAAAATCAAAAGGCCAGGGTCAGGTAATAAACAGAACAGAAATCATTACAGATGACCACGGAGTGGAGTACATGTCTCCCTCTGATTTCCGTCTTGAACCAGATTGGGTGGTAGTCATTATTGCAGCGCTTGTCTATTCAGGTGATCTCATTTTAGCCATCCCAGGTAAGAAGCTCGATGCGACAGCTGTTCAACAGCTAGCTTCAGCTCAGATCGATGAGCTTGTAAACTTCAAACATCTCGAACAGCCAAAGGAATGGAATCTTCCAGCCATAAAAGCCTTGTTTGAACTTCTGGACCTTACCCCAGGTGTAGCCCAATTAATCACTCAGGGGAAAGATGAACCAATTCAGGAAATGCAGAAGGAAGTGGGCAAACTGGTGAATCGAATCGTTTTAGCTCAGAAATCCTGCAGAGAAGGTATTACTTTCTGGGATACCAATCTCCTTCAAATAATGAACTATATGGACCTGTTAGCAGCTCTGGATGCAGCAAAGGCTTTTGCTGAGTCACTACAAGTCTATTCATCACCTGGAAAACTCAAAAACTTCCGCTATAGTGTTGATGAGGTTAAGAACCATAAGAAATCAATTGCTATGATTGAGGAGATAGAGATCCTTAAAGAATTTGCTGTCTCACAGAGCACTATCATATCTTGGCTTGCAACTGCAGAAGGAACACTGCTAAAAGAACATGCTTGGGTTGATCGGTTACATACTGCCAAGCAGGACATCCTGGATCTACTGCAGAAAACCACACCACAAGATATCAAGAAACAAACTCAAACTATTGACTCTACTTTGAAGGAGCTAAAAAAAGATTTCATTAAAACCTATTCTGATTTGCACACACGTTCCCGGCTGGGAGTGAACGATGATAAGCGAAAAGCAAAGCTGATGACTGATCAAAGGCTGCAGACTCTCCAGAAACTTGCTGGTATTGATCTTATGCCGGTACAACAGCTCAAAGATTTCCAGAGCAGACTGGCTGACCTGAAGAGCTGTTTCAATCTGACCGAACAAGAGTTGGAGTCGTCACCAGTCTGCCGTCATTGTGGGTATCGTCCAATAAACGAAACAGGAGCAGTTGCAAGCAAACACATGATTGATAATCTTGATGAGGAGCTTGATTCCATGGTTGCTGGCTGGACTAAAACTCTTATAGGGAATCTGGAAGATCCTATTACACAAACAAACCTCAATCTCTTAAAGCTTGAGGAAAGAAAAAGCATTGAGGAATTCATCATTTCTGGAGTACTACCCATACCTATTGATTCTGAATTCGTTCATTCTTTGAGAGAAGTATTGTCTGGTCTTATCAAGGTAGCTGTAAAAGCTCAAGATCTTCAGAAAGCACTTCAATTGGACCAAGGCCCGACTACCCCAAACGAGATGAAGAAACGGTTTGAAGAATATATTGATAAGCTGACACAAGGGAAAGATCAGGCCAAAGTCCGCATAGTATTAGAATAAATCAGAAAGGAAGCATACGTGAGTAAACAGGAAAATCTTTTTAACACCCATATAGTCCCAGGCAAACCAGGAAGTGGCAATCTTTTTGATGAAGAGATTGTGACAGATAAGGAACCAGTAGTTTGCTTAGGGCTTGAATTCGAAAATGATGAAGCAAGACGAGCATATTTCACCGAAGAATTAAAAAAGAAGCTCAACGAACCGGAATTCAGAAACATAGAAGGCTTCCCCATAGGAGAAGACGAAGACATTCTCAAGTTGAGTGATCCTCCCTACTACACAGCCTGCCCTAATCCATGGATACCTGACTTCATTGAAGAGTGGGAGAAAGAAAAACCCAAGAAGCCTGAAGATTACCAGTATCATAGAGAACCATTTGCTGCAGATGTGAGTGAAGGAAAAAATGATCCCATCTATAATGCTCACTCCTATCATACAAAGGTTCCTCATAAGGCAATTATGCGTTACATCCTCCACTATACGGAACCTGGGGATATAGTGTTTGATGGGTTTGCAGGGACTGGTATGACGGGAGTTGCTGCTCAGATGTGTGGAGATAAAGAAACTGTGTTATCCTTAGGGTATCAAGTTAAAGCAGATGGAACCATTCTTCAGGAAGAAGAAGACGAGAACGGCAGAAAAACCTGGAAGCCATTTTCAAAGCTTGGTGCTCGAAAAGCAGTTCTGAATGATCTCTCCCCTGCTGCAACCTTTATTGCGTATAACTACAACACTCCTGTGAATGTCATAGAATTTGAACGAGAAGCGAAACGAATCCTTGCTGAAGTTGAAGCAGAGTGTGGCTGGATGTATGAAACTACTCATACTGATGGAAAATTAAAAGGAAAAATAAACTACACTGTTTGGTCTGATGTATTCACCTGTCCTGAATGTGCCGGTGAAGTTGTTTTCTGGGATGTCGCTGTCGATAAAGAAGCTGGAATAGTCCAGGATGACTTCCCCTGTCCCCATTGTAAATCTATGCTGACAAAAAGGAAAATGGACCGTGCCTGGACAACAAAATATGATTCAGCTCTGAATGAATCCATAAAACAAGCAAAACAGGTCCCTGTACTGATCAATTATACTATTGATGGACATAAGGGAAGGTTTGAAAAAGGTCCAGATGAAAATGATTTAAATCTGATAAATAAGATTGACAATAGCGAGATCCCGTATTGGTATCCAACAGATAGAATGATGGAAGGAAAAGAATCTCGCCGTAATGATCCGGCAGGTATCACGCATGTGCATCATTTTTATACGAAGAGGAACTTGTGGGCTTTGAGCTCCTTACTAAATAAATGCAATAACCGGAATCGATTACTATTTCAGTCTCTTGCAGCCACTCTCTGCTCTCGATTAGTCAGGTATAATATGGGAAAGAGAGGAAATGGACCGCTTAATGGAACACTATACATTTCATCACTTAATGCAGAAGCAGAGATCACTAAAATAGCATTAGGCAAAATTCGTGATTTTATTAAAGCTTTCTTGGTGAAGCAACGGCACCTTGTTCTATGCCAAAGCTTCGAAAAAATCTCCCTCAATGATTGTTCAAGCGATTACTTATTTATTGATCCTCCTTTTGGTGCAAATCTGAACTATTCGGAACTAAACTTTTTATGGGAATCATGGTTAAAAGTAATAACCAACAATAAGCCCGAAGCTATCGAGAATTCGGTTCAAGGAAAAGGCCCTAATGAGTATCGTTTATTAATGGCGGCTTGTTTCAAAGAAGCATTTAGAGTGTTAAAACCTGGTAGATGGATGACTGTTGAATTCTCAAATACCAAAGCATCAGTTTGGAATAGCATTCAAGCGGCAATAAATGAAGCTGGTTTCATCATTGCAAATGTATCTGCACTCGACAAAAAACAAGGGAGTTTCAAGGCTGTTACTACTCCTACAGCAGTGAAACAGGATTTGGTTATCTCTGCGTATAAACCCAATGGAGGTTTTGAGGAACGGTTTCAAAAAGAAGCTAAAACTGAAAAGGGCGTTTGGGATTTCACACATACTCATCTAGGATATTTACCAGTGACAAAGAAGCATGGAATGGATCTTATTGTGATCCCTGAACGAGATCCCAGGATTCTTTATGACCAAGTGATCTCCTACTATGTGAGAAAAGGGTACGCAGTTCCTATTGATAGTCAGGAATTTCAGATTGGATTAGCCCAACGATTCTCTGAACGTGATGGCATGTATTTCTTACCAGAGCAGGTCGCAGAATATGACCGACAGAAACTGCTTCTTGGTAATAAAACCCTGCAGCAATCTTTATTTGTGACTGATGAAGCTTCAGCTATTGAATGGCTTAGGAATCTGTTAAAAACCAAGCCTCAAAGCTTTCAGGATATAAATCCCCAATTTATGAGAGAGACAAGTGGGTGGAGTAAGAATGAAGTCGGATTGGAACTTTCCACACTTTTAGAACAGAATTTCCTAATTTACGAGGGAAAAGAATCTGTCCCTGAGCAGATTCACAGCTATTTATCTACAAACTGGAAAGAGCTGAGAAACCTCTCAAAACAAGATCCTATATTAGTGGCTAAAGCAAAAAGTCGTTGGTATGTTCCTGATCCAAGTAAAGCTGGAGATTTGGAAAAGTTACGAGAAAGGACATTGTTAAAGGAATTTGAACAGTACAAACAGCTTAATAAGAGACTCAAAGTGTTTAGACTTGAAGCTGTGAGAACAGGGTTCAAGAAAGCTTGGCAAGAAAGAGACTATAAGACTATCGTTGCTATTGCTGAAAAGATTCCCACCACTGTTCTTGAAGAAGATCCAAAACTGCTGATGTGGTATGATCAGGCAGTAACACGCATGGGAGGAGAATAAGTATGTCCACCGAATGGAATTGGGCCAGTGCTAAATGGTGGAAGTTTGACTTCCATAATCATACTCCAGCATCGGACGATTATGGGAAAGGCCCTGATCAAGCTCAATACAAACAGATATCCCACAAGGATTGGCTGCTTACCTACATGAATAAAGGCATCGATTGTATTGCTGTGACGGATCACAATTCAGGTGCCTGGATTGATCCTCTCAAGCAGGCACTCCAGGAGTTAGCCGCCGAGGGACATCCTGATTATCGACCGCTCTATCTATTTCCAGGCGTCGAAATTACTGTTCAGGGGAATATTCACATACTGGCAATTTTCAGCACAAACAAGACCACCTCGGATATTGATTCTTTGCTAGGTGCTGTGAGGTATCGCTCCACCAAAGGAAGGAGCGACGGCTGCTCTGAATACTCCGCTGTTGAGGTCATTGACGAAATAGCAAAATCTGGCGGGTTGGCGATCCCAGCTCATGTCGATCAAGCTAACGGACTTTTTAAAGGGTTTTCCGGGAATACACTGGAACAGGTCCTAGGCAACAAGAGTGTATTCGCCATGGAAATCACGGACCTTGCACAGGCAAAGCCGCAACTCTACATCAGCAAGAGTTTGAATTGGGCGGAGGTTCTTGGAACCGATTCCCATCATCCGTCCGGTACTGATGATCAACACTACCCTGGGAGTCATTTCACCTGGGTAAAAATGTCGGAGCCATCCTATGACGGATTACGGCTGGCGCTCATTGATGGAGCTCTCTCCCTAAAGCGTTCGGACCGCTTCACTGATGACCCCAATACTCATGGACAACTCGCAATCGAAAGCATTGTGGTTAATGATGCGAAGTACCTGGGCAGAGGGCAATCCTTTTCCTGTCGACTGAACCCCTGGCTCAATACTATCATTGGCGGACGAGGCACAGGAAAATCGACTTCGCTGGAGTTCCTACGGATTGCTCTCAAAAGGAAGGAAGAAATACCTAAAAGCCTTGAAAGGGAATTCACTAAATACAGTCAGACATCGAGCAACCGCCAGGATGAAGGGCTGTTAACGGATGCTACAAAAATCACCATCGGCTTTCGAAAAGACGGTGGCCGTTTTCGAATCATGTGGTCTAACGCCGAAAATAAACACACCATAGAGGAAGAGACCACTCCCGGAATCTGGAGCACTTCCGAGGGAGACATAGCACAACGATTCCCCGTCAGGATATACAGCCAGAAACAGATTTTCGAGCTTGCGAAGCATCCCCAGGCGCTCTTGCAGGTTGTCGATGATGCCCCAGCGGTTAATCATCGTGATTGGCAACTTGAGTGGGAAGAACTGGTTTCTAAATATCTCTCGATTCGCGCACAGGAGCGTGAAGTCCAGGCAGGACTTCACGAAGAATCAGTAATCAAAGGTCAGCTTGAGGACGTCAAACGCAAACTCGAAGTTTTTGAAAAGGCTGGTCATGCTGAGGTCCTTAAGGCTTACCAGCTCAGACAGAACCAGAGCAAGGCCATCGATTCTTGGGAAAAGACCTGGGACAGTTTCTCAGAACAGGTCCGTAATATTTCAGAAAGCCTTTTGCCACCAGAATTTGATTTACATTATTTCGATGCTGGGAATATGGATGATAAAGAGCTGATAGATGCTGCAGCAGGCATCCGTGCGACGTTTGAGAAACTACAGAGTGAGATAAATTCAATCGCACAACGGATTGATGATACGAAGAACGCATGGAGTCAAGCGCGACCAGACCTGGAGATATCGAAAAAAATCACAACGACGAACCAAGAATACATCGCCCTCCTCGGTCAACTCAGAGCGGCAGATGCGGGCGATCCTTCTGAATATGGTGTTCTGGTTAAGCAGCGGCAAGATCTCGAGGAGAAGCTCAAGGGGTTCAACAAGAAGAAAGAAACTATTGAGCAGCATCGAAAAAGCGCTGAAAATTGCTTGATCAAGATTCAGGAGCACCGGACCAAGATAACCAAGCTTCGCGAAGATTTTCTCACGGATACCCTCGTCGGTAATTCATATGTACAGATCAATGTCATTCCATTTGGAAACAAGATCACAGTTGAGGAAGAATTTCGTAACCTAATCGACCGAGGAAATGGCGGCTTTGACCGCGACATCGGCGTAGTCGACGGGGATGAGGGCTTGCTGGCTTTACTGACACAGGACTCTGGCAAAACCATAGAACAAAAAATTGCGACATTAAAAACATCGCTGCTTGCCATCCATGTGAACGACACAACAGCCGTAACGGCAGCCAAAGATCGACGCTTCGTCTCTCACATTCAGGGACTGACCCCTGAGCAAATAGATCGAATCCACTGCTGGTTTCCCTGTGATTCCTTGGACGTAAGATACAGCCTCAAGGACGGTGAGAGCTTCAAACCCGTGGAGCAAGGATCGCCGGGGCAAAAAACGGCTGCTCTCCTTGCGTTTATCCTTTCGTATGGGAATGAACCCCTCATCCTAGATCAGCCAGAAGACGATCTCGACAATCACTTAATTTATGACCTGATCGTAACGCAACTGAGGGAGATAAAACAAAAACGGCAGGTTTTAGTGGTCACTCATAACGCCAACATCGTTGTAAATGGTGATGCGGAAAACGTCATAGCACTTGATGTGAGGTCTGGGCAAACCCAAATTGTGACTCAGGGGGGACTTCAAGACCCTTCCATAAGGGATGAAATATGTCGAGTGATGGAAGGTGGTAAAGAGGCTTTTGATCAGAGATATAAACGAATCACTGCAGGAAGGTAGAGGGATTTGAGTGATGCAATGGGATATTTGTGCAGATTGTGATGACAGATTCTATAGAGGAAGACTTATAGTGCTTAATGAACAAAATTTTGGATATCAGGCCAATCTATATTTTAAGAATTTATTTTGTTCTTAAACTAGTAGAGTACCCATCAATTTTTTTCATTATCGATACTATCCCCATTTACAAATTTAAGAAAATAATCAGTTTATGATTACACCTAAGGGAGAAAAAAATGACAGAACAGAAAATATTAGAACTCCTCAATCAGCATGAATGGAAAGATGTTGAATTTAAAGAAGCTAAGCAAGCTGTTCCTAAAAATGCCTATGAATCTGTATCTGCATTTGCGAACACAGAGGGTGGTTATCTCGTTTTTGGTGTTCAAAAGAAAGGGACTGATTATGATATAGTTGGTGTTTCAGATGTTGATAAAGTCCAAAATGATTTTATAACAACACTTAGACAAAAAGAGAAAATAAATTGTATCATTGATGTTCAAGAGAGTTTGAAAACGGTTTTAGGTAAAGACCTCCTCTCTTTTTATATCCCAGAGGCTAAACGACAAGATAAACCTGTATATTTAAACGGAGATATCAAACGAAGTTTTCTTCGCAAAGGCGCCTGTGATGTAAAATGTTCTGATGAAGAATTAAAAAGACTTCTTAACGATGCATCTAAAGATCGTTACGACGGAAGCACCCTTGATTTCGCTATAAACAAGTGTTTTAATTCTAAAGATATTACCTGGTATAGACAACATTATGAAGGAAAATCAGGAAATCGCAGCTATGCCGATGTAAACGATGAAGATTTTCTTTTCCAATTAGGCCTCATTAAGGAAACTCGAACAGGAAGAAAGCCTACTATTGCATCCATTCTATTATTTGGGCAAGATGGCTACTTGAGAGACATTCTTCCACGTCCTATCATAGATTGCCAGCGTTTTCTATATAATTCAACTTCTACTAATGAAGGTAGATGGCAAGACAGAGTTGTATGTGATCACAATCTGGTCCAGACATGGACCTCTATTTTGGAGTGGTATTACCGATTCGCAGAGATCCCTTTTCATGTAGATCCAAAAACAATGCAAAGAAAAGATCAGCCAGTTGACTACATTGCCTTTCGAGAATCAATCGTAAACATCTTGATCCATCAGGACTATTCCGACCACACCAGAAAACCTGTCATTCAGCATTTTGCTGATCTGACCCGGTTCTGGAATCCTGGAGATGCCTTCGCAGCTGTTGAAGAATTACTTGAACCTGGAGAAAAAGAAGTCCGAAACCCACTCATAGTTACAGCATTCCGGCGAATAGGCTTTAGTGAAAATGCTGGATGGGGATTACGTGATGTATTTACAACGTGGCGGAATTTAGGGCACATGCCCCCAGAACTTACCAACAATAAGGCAAAAAAAGCTTTTGAGCTCATACTTAAACAGGAAAAACTCCTTTCAGAAGACCAAATAGCCTTTCAAAAGACAATTGGGGTTCATCTTTCTCACGATGAAGCTGCTGTATTTGCTTATGCCTGTAAAAAACTTTCTACATTTCATGTATATGATATCAAGACTGTAATTAATAAGCCTGTTTCCACATGTGTTGAAGTGGCTAATCAATTAGTGAATCAGGAGCTTCTTGTCCAAATATCTGAAAATTCTTTTGATCTAGATCCATTGATGAAACAACGGTTCCATGACGAGGCCCATGACGAGGCCCATGACGAGGC
>JAVERP010000039.1:0-36653 GCA_034007055.1 Sphaerochaeta sp. | reverse complement strand
GCCGGCAAAGGTATAGTGCGTACGGGTAGGATCTCCCAAGGTGATGGTGTCGGTCACAATGGTGTAGGTTCCAGGGTTGGAGCCATGGTTTGTCCCGCCATCGAGGGTATAGGCAATGGTGTAGGCGGTTGCGGTCCACTTGGCATAGGGCGTCTTGGCTCCGGTTGAGCCTTTTGCAATTGTTAATAGTGCAGAACCACTGAAGTCGGCAGCGGTATACCATCCTACGAAGGTGTAATGATCTCGAGTTGGATCCTGTAATGTGATGTCCTCTGTCTCTATGGTGTAGGTAGCCGGGTTTGCCCCGTCGTTTGTCCCTCCATTGAGGGTATAGGTAATAGGATATGTGGTTGGGGATTTGTAAGCATAGAGAGGATGATCTGTAGCTGTTTCTACTATACTTGTTGCTAGTATATGATTCCCTTTTCCAGCTGTAGCGGTGAACCATCCACCAAATTCATATCCTGCTTCATTGAAAACGAGAGTTGCCAATGCACCATATGTAGAGGCAAAGACGACATCCTTGTTGGCAGATGAAAGATCATCTCCTCCCTGGGGTGAGAATGTTACCTTATAGGTATTAGCATTCCAAGAGGCATATACTGCTTTGTCGCCAATAGAACCTGAAGGAATGGAGAGTATTTCAGAACCAGTAAGCTCAGCATTGGCAAACCATCCATTGAATGAATATCCAAGTCGAGTGGGATCTTGTAATGTGATGGTTGCTGTTTCTATGGTATAGGAAGCTGGGTTTGCCCCATTATTAGTACCACCATTGAGGTGATAGGTAATTGTGTGGGTACCAATAGGTTCCTTACATGCTGTAATGATCAATAAAGTTTTTACGATAACAACAGTAAGAGAGATGAACTTTTGACTTATTTTCATTCAACTGCTCCTGTATAGGGTCCTGGATAATGAAGTAGAAAAATTGGGAAGATCTAAATTCTCGTTTAGGGGAATAGTCTATACTTCGATACATCATGAAAAGGTATCATTGCATAGACATCCATCACTATCATGAGCAGTATAAAATGTATATGTTTCCCGGGGCAGAAGGATATGGTACCTAATTGAATGGGTAATTATACCTACAAAGAGGAATATCCTTAGGAAATGTCTGTATAATTCTGCTATTTTGAAACAATTTGACTTTCTTATGAAAGATCAATCCAAGATAGTGCACTGGTAGCAAAGAGTGGGGAAGGGAATATCAAAGAGATAGTCGATGCCCATGTGCATGGGATCACACCTAAGGAGTTCTCCAGCCTAATAGCTGAGAACAGCATGATTGAAAGGTTCCTGCTCCTGTTTATGCCACCAGAAAATATGAACACGATTGCCATATTCACAGAGCTAGAGAGTGGAGAACTGTTCCCTCTTGAGGTATACCCCACTCTCTAGAAATGTCTCGTACTATGTCTTACAACATACGGTTGAATATCTTGCTGGTTCTGGTATCAGATCACTCTTTCCATAGCTGGCAAGAATATGCAGGGGCATCGATATCCCGTCATCAACACTTCTACACTTCTGAGTATTGCCCACATTGCTTACACATCAATTCACTATAATAAAATTTCCTGGTTTTTATTAGCGCATCCTTATGGGACGAACGTATAAAAAACCTCTTTTATCAAATTTATTATAGAAATACGATCCAAATAAATCTACTGCGTATGCTTGACTAGCATTATATTCGTAAGATGAATAATAGAAAGAATTAGCCAGGCCATGACCACTTGGTTTATTCACCATCATATATGAGAGCTCGATGCAACTTCCTAAAAACCAATCACTTGCACCACTACCATTGTAAGAAGAACAAGCCTTAGCAGCTTCTGCCTTAGCTCCAAGTGCATTAGTTATTATTGAGGTGTTCTCCATGCCACTGCCAATAGAATTCGTCAAACCAGTAACAGAAATCTGTGGTTCTGCTGGCTCATTAGGATCCGAATTTGTAGAATCCCATCGATAATTAGGGTCGTTGTCTGATCCACTCCATCCCTGTGGTGCCGCCTCTAGATATCTCCATTCTTTCGTAGCATTAGAATTATTACGAACACCTTTGTCGTAAAAGATAAACCCACCTCCATCTGTTCGATCACCTATTGAGTAAGCAATTTCAACGGGGTTGCTTAGTACAGTTCCTTTATAGCCATCAGTCCCTGTTGCCGATACACGAATATATTTTTCCCAGTAGTCATCATGTACAACATACGTGGAGTCTTGTGCTGTATCTCCTGGAATGTTTACATATGTGCCATCCTCTGTATCACTCCATTGCCACTGATACGATGCTGTTGATCCGTCTGGCTTTAGTGGGCCTGCTTCTAGCTGTTCATTGATTAATCGTTTACCAGTAATATTGCCAATAGATTCCAATTCACCCGTAATAACTGGTCCCACAGGAGCTGTCTTCTTAATTCCTTCATATAATCCTATTCCTTCAACTTGTCCTTTTATGAAGAGGTTCAGTTCTTCTTTTGTTACCGTAAACTCTTTGTTATCAGGAGCATGAGTGATTTCTGTATATTTCCCATCAATGGTAGGACTCGATAGCCACCAATGTGTTACAGTTGCTCCGGTGGGCGAGAGACTTCCCATTGTAAGAGCTTTACCCACTTGTGAGGTCCCTGAAATGTTTCCTACACGTATCAATGGGATTAATTTTATAGGGCCTGCAGCTGCACTGATCACTTTCCCTAAATATCCACCAGCACCGGTTGCTTCTACTTGTAAGTACTTATCTACTTGTTCATCCTTAATTGTATAATTTACTCCAGTTGCCCCGTCGATAGATGCATAAATCCCTTCTTGTGTATTACTTATATACCATTGGTATGTTGCAGTTGCTCCTCCAGGAGAAAGAGTACCAGCTGATACTGTTTTTCTGATTTCCAATGTTCCTGTGATATTTCCTATCGAAATAAGTGATGTGCTACCAGTTTGTGTGAAAGTAGCTCTTACTGTATTCGAGTCCTCATCATTGGAGGTGGACGTTGCCTCTTCAACTGT
Organism: Sphaerochaeta sp.; assembly: GCA_034007055.1. GTDB lineage: Bacteria > Spirochaetota > Spirochaetia > Sphaerochaetales > Sphaerochaetaceae > Sphaerochaeta. The sequence goes on along the minus strand of JAVERP010000039.1, from coordinate 33,635 downwards.
GAAGAAATCTTCACTTACACCCTCACATGTGTACCCATAACTTGGGCTGAGTTGAATAGTTGCAACATAGGAGGTTCTCGCCCTGAAAGGAGTATGGTTGGGATTCCAAGCTACTTGAGCAAAGTATTGTTCAGCATGTATATTTCTCACAGGATTAATTCCTACAACAGGGGCTTTAATGCTAGGAATTTCTGGAATGTTGATGGTGCGAGCAGTGCTAAGGACTTCTACAGCACTACCATATACAGTTCCCTTATATTCACCTGTTCCAGTGATAGCAACTCGTACAAAATAACCCGCGTCTACTCCACTAGTTTCATAGCTATCTGTTATGGCCCCACTAATATCAACAAAGCCACTCTCTTCATTCACACTTCTCTGCCATGTATAACTTACTTCTGCCTCCTCTGGTAGGATTTCAACAACCTTAATTGAATCCCCTACAAATGCAATCCCTTTGAAATGAGAATGACTTACCTCAATCAATGCGATGTATTGATCTATAATTGGGCATCCAATGAATACCATCACCAAGCATAGAAAGAATATCAATGTAATGTACTTTGTAAGCATTTTTCCTTTTTTTTCAGATTGATTATAATCCATAAAATGTTCCTTTAATTTCAGTCTTGTGGGATTATCTTTGTGTATAAATGGTATGTGGTGGCGATCTCTCATGCATGCTTCTCCTTAATCAATATAGAATTGAGAATGTGATCTATAGCACCGTTAGCCATTGCTGTAGATACTGTATGTATCAGTGCGTTTTTCAGGGCTTGGTCATACTCATCAGGGTTTCTTCACCCCCACGCATGAGTCGGAAAACGCCTTTTTGACCCATCTGAGAAGGCTTTACAATGCATCAAAGCTCTGGCCATTGAACAGTGAAATACCCAGGACAAGGGGATGACAGACAGAATGGCTATTCGTGTACTATGTTCCTCCTTTTTTTCTTTCTAGTAGAAGTATCGAGGTAGGAAACCCTGAGGTACATCGGGTAATGCTACCTAATAGCTTAGGGATAACTACCCAAAAACTAGGCATACTTAGCTTATTCAGGTTTCTTATCCTGTAGGCATGGTATTGATTCTCAAGGTATACATTGCTGAAGGTAACGTATGGTAATTCTTTGGGACTCCCATACAATGTGTCAGATTGTGTCAAATGGTTCAGAGCCTTTCGCTGTCCTGCAGGTAAGAGCCCAGAAGAGTGGAATTGGGAGCCTCTCTCGTTTTATCTTTACGTGTCTTCCACGTCAGGAAGAAGCTCAAAGTATTGGAAGGCCCTTGCACAATCAATCCAAGATGGTACACTACTAGCTAAGAACTTGTGGTATTCTACAGATGGAGAAGAAAACATGCCAAATAAAGCACACAATAGGGAACAGAGCACAAAACAGACTAAAGCCCAGATGAAACATATGTTGGACGTGGCGACAGGTCGCAAGGAAGCTGACCTCTGCATAACAAGCGCTCATATCCTTGATGTCTATAATAAGGAGTGGTTTTCTTCTGACCTGCTTATAGCAGATGGCATCATATGTGGATATGCAAAGAGTGGGGAAGGCAAGGCCAAAGAGGTTGTCGATGCCAAGGGCCAGTATCTTCTTCCCGGTTTTATCGATGCCCATGTCCATATCGAGTCATCACACAGCACACCAGAGGAGTTCTCCAATCTTGTTGTTCCTTGTGGGACTACCACCATCGTGGCGGACCCTCATGAGCTATGCAATGTCACTGGCCTAGCAGGACTGGACTATATGCTGGAGGGGACTGAAAACACTCCCTTACAGGCCTTCTTTATGGTTCCTTCCTGTGTCCCTTCAACTGAGTTTGAGAATAGCGGAGCAGTTCTGCATGCACCTGAAATAGCGACGCGCATCGGACACCCCAGGGTATTGGGCCTTGGGGAGATGATGGACTATCCCGGTGTCATTGCCGGCAGTGATCTTGTATTGGACAAGATACTGGAGGCAAAAAAAGTTGGGAAACCCATTGATGGGCACAGCCCAGCGATCTTTGGATCCGACCTCGATGCCTATGCATCGGCCGGCATCAAGACTGATCATGAGTGTGAGAGTTCAGAAGAGTTGCAAAGTCGAGTGAGACGCGGCATGTACGTCATGCTGCGCGAAGGATCTGCCTGTAAGAACGTACTGGGGCTGCTTGGCGGGGTGACCCCGGCCAACAGCAGGCGGTGCCTCTTCTGCACCGACGACCGTCAGCCCAAGAGCATCCTGGAGGATGGGCACATCAACAACAACGTGCGCATAGCTGTTGCAGACGGCCTCGATCCCATCGAAGCCATCTGCATGGCCACGGTGAACAGCAGCGAATGTTACAACCTCAGGGACCGAGGAGCCATTGCACCAGGATTGAGAGCCGACCTGGTCCTCTGTAACAACCTGACAGACTTCTCCATGAGCCGCATCTATATCGGTGGGGAGTTGGTCGCCAAGGAGGGAAAGATTCTCAAGCCGGTTGCAGCTCACCATGATGAAAATGTTGCAGGCAAGATGTATGTCAAGGATTTCTCTATTGCTACATTAAGGCTCCCTTTGCACAGTTCAAAGGTACGCATCATCGATGCTGTCCCCGGTGGCGTGGTCACCGGAGCTGGGGAGGCGGAGGTCTCTGTTGTTGATGGCGCATGGGTCCATGACCCTGAAGTGGATATCATCAAGCTTGCCGTCATCGAGCGCCATAAGGGAACCGGTAATGTGGGGGTTGCCCTTATCAGGGGCTTCGGCCTGAAGGGCGGGGCTATCGTCTCTTCTGTTGGCCATGACTCGCACAACATCGTGGTTGCAGGTGACAATGATGAGGATATGGTAGCGGCTGTTGAGTACCTCATAGGTATTGGAGGGGGAATGGCCCTGGTCAAGGATGGTGAGGTCCTTGCCTCGCTACCCATGCCTATAGGTGGTCTGATGAGTGACAGACCAGGTGCAGAGGTAGCAAAGGCTTTGGATACCTTGGACGAAGTAGGGCAGAAGGAATTCTCTATCAATACCGATATGGATGCCTTCACTACCTTGAGCTTCATGGCCTTGCCGGTGATACCAGCCTATAAGCTTACTGACATAGGGCTTTTTGATGTGAGGAGTTTTTCGTTTGTTCCTATGGAAATTTAATAAACAAGGCTTTAGTAGATAAGGGTTTTTCCCCCAACGGCGCATACGGTCATGGGCGTTTCATAGAGGGTGGTCAACAGCGAGCTGGTGACCACCTCCTCTTTTGTACCGAAGGCAAGCAGTTTCCCCCCTTTGAGCATCGCCACATGTGTTGCCAGCTCATAGGCAAACTGTGCATCGTGGGTGGTGAAGATGATGGTCTTGCCCTGCTCGTGCAGGCTTGAGAGTATTTCAATGACCTTTCTTCGGTTTGCGGGGTCAAGGGCACTGGTTGGTTCATCGAGCAGGAGGACGCGGCTCTGTTGTGCGATGGCACGCGCTATCAGGACCAGCTGTCCCTCGCCCCCCGAAAGGGAGGTGATGGACCTCTGGGCAAACGAGGCAAGCCCCACCATTTCCAACGCTTCATATGCTATACGTACATCCTTATCGGTTGGGGACGCCATCTCAGCAAGATAGGGGGCCCTGCCGAACAGCGTGTAATCGAGTAGGGTGAAGGAGAAGTTGTAGTGTTCGCTCTGGGGAACCAAGGCTATATGTCTTCCCAGCTCCTTCCTGCCATACTCCTTCAGGGGCTTTCTAAAAAGTGTTATTGCAGAGGATGGTTTCCAACCAAACAGCAGGTCCATAAGGGTACTTTTCCCTGCACCATTGGAACCGATCAGGGCTAGGGTGGAGCTTTCCACCACCTCTAGGGAGATATTGGCAAGTGCTTGTGTTCCACTTGGATAGGTAAAGCTGAGGTCTTCAATCTTAATCGCTGTCATGCCTTGCCATCCTGATGTTTGAGAGAGAGTATCACCATAAATATGATGGCTCCGATAAAGCTGGTAAGCAGTCCTATGGGGATCTCTGTAGGCAGGAGTGTCCTTCCTACCGTATCACACAATAATAGGAACAGAGCACCCATCACCATGGAGCCGGGAAGTGCTGCCTTGCTGTCGGATCCGAAAAGCTTGCGTGCGAGGTGTGGCATGATGAGGCCGACCCACCCGATGAGCCCTGTCAGTGAGATGGTCAGGGTAGTTCCTACGGTGGCAACCACCAGCAATACTGTCCTGTCCCGCTTGGGGTTGAGCCCTACTGAGTAGGCACTCTTTTCCTGCAAGGAGAGCAGGTTCATCTTCCAACGGTAACTGTAAAGGACGACAAGACAGAAGAGGACGATCGGCATGACGGTGAGGATCTGCTTCCAGTTGCTGTTCCACAGGCCTCCCATCATCCAGAATGTGATATCCTGCAGATCCTTGGTAGGCTCTGCAACCAGCTTGATCACCCCCAAGGCAGAAGAGAAAATTGCCGAAACGGCAATACCAGAGAGCACAAGCCTGAGCAGCCACCCTCCAAAACGAAATCTCTTGGCAAGATAATAGGAAGCACCCAGGGCAAGCAGGCCAAAGAATGTTGCACTTACCTGCACCATGGCTGAACTGTTGGTCCCCACTACAATTACCAGGGCAGCACCAAAGGCCGAACCCTGGCTGACACCCAAGAAGCCCGGTTCCACCAGAGGATTTGCAAAAAGCATCTGGAAGGTGAAGCCTGCCGCACTGAGTATCGCCCCTGCTATGAGGGCGAGCAGAATCCTGGGCAGGCGGATGTTGAGCATGATGTTCTGCATCATTCTATTTTCTGCAAGGTCTCGCGGGAAGGTGAAGCCTCCCTTGGGATATCTTCCTGCAAACAGGAAAAGGGCTGATAGCAAAAGCAGCAGCAGGAAAAGGCCCGACAGGACACGCCTGTTGCGCCTTTCTTCACTGCGATAGAGCAGCTCTGCGTTCATCGGCTTATCGCTTGTTCAATGCAACAGATGCATTGAAGCGCCCGACTAGGTAGTCGAGCTTTGCCTTGTCGGTGATGGAGTACATCTCCTTATAGAAGGAGCGAACCTGCTCCTCCATCTGCATTTCGCTAAAGAACTGGGGGTAGAGGTCCTGTGCCATCCACTCAGCCCCGAGTATCCAGCTGGAGACAGGCTGCAGGTAGCTCATCACATCTGCAGGTGCAGCCTTGACCTGGTTGGCCTGTACCGCCTTCAGCCCTGCCCAGAGCGAGGAGCTGTAGATCTCCTCTAGGAAGGAGTCGGTGGGTGTCTTGTAGCTGACAATGTAGATGACCTGGGGATCCCAGGCGGCTATCTGCTCAAAGGAGACGGTGGACCAGCCGCTTGAGGCTATATTGGCGCCCTTCCATACGGCATTTGCCCCGACTTGATCGACCATCCAGGTCTGCATCCAGCTATCGGGGGCTACCTTGAAGGAGTTTGCATTGTCACTGTTCAACCCCTGCAGGAGCAGGACCCTGGTCTTTTTATCCTCGGGTATGGAGCTGACCGCGTCGGTGATTTCCTTGAGTCGACCCTCATAGAGGGAGAGGATCTCCTGGGCTCGCCCTGGGTTCTTCAGCAGCTTGCCCAGTTCGACGATCTCAGCCTTCCAATCCTCATAGGATTCAAGGTTCATGGTAAAGTTAGGAACTCCCAGTTGGTCGAGCTTTTTTGCTATCGAGTCATAGTGGGTTGCCTTGAGCAGGACAAGCTGGGGATTCTTGGAAGCTATCTCCTCAACGCTTGCGTTCTGGGCGAACCTTGGGTTTTCATCCAAAGAAGGACGAAGCAGCGAGAAAAAGTCCCCGAGGCCCTGGTCAGTCTTGGAAAGCTGTAATGCCATAGTCTCTACCTCTGGGAAGAGAAAGAGGGCATTTGCCGGCATTACTGCGGCTTTTCCTGCCACCATGATGGAGGTAGGTTTTTCGGTAAGCAGCAGTGTCCTGCCGTTTGCATCGGTAGCACGGAAGGCATCGCTCTCTTGCATCTGTTTTTCTGTAGTGCCCTGGGCAAACAGGGAAAGAGAGAGGACAAGGACCAAAAGCGCGAGCAGTATCTTTTTCATGGGGCGAGACTCCTTATCGTGTTGTGAACTGTTGCAGTTTACCATTGTATTTATGGAAATGCAATCGCTTTTAGCTCATTTGTCTCACAGAACTATCGTTGCATGCATCGTTGCAAAACAGAGCTATTTATCACGTATCGTTGCACATCGATTGAATCGCTAGAACAACTTCCTGTGAAAAATCTAGTACACTATGGGCTCTTGTACGATTAAGCTGCTTGGACCTTCTCATCTCGTGGAGCCTCTTTCTAAAAATACTGGGTCAGGTTTCTCTTGGATAATTCTCTTGTTCCCAAATTGACCATCCTCTTTTCTTCTTGATACCTTCCCGTATTCAGTTTACTGTATAGCTACCACAATAAAGAGGTTACCAAATGGATGGCAAACGCATTCAAGACGATATACAGCGGCTCAAGACAAGCGCTACCAAGCTTTCTGGTAGTGACGAAACAGTGCGCAACACCCTGTTGCTTGCAATTAGGGATGGGTTCAGTCGTGACTGGCCCCTTATTAAAGCAGCAAACCAGGAAGACTTGGCCCAGGCTAAAGATTCGCAATTAGGCGACGCCCTCATCAAGCGCCTGGTTTTTGATGAGGAAAAACTGGCTTCCGTCCAGCTTGGCCTCACTCAGGTAGCTACCCTTGCCGACCCTATCGGAGAGGTCCTGGAGCGCCGTCTCCTGGATGAGGGCCTGTTGCTTGAACGGGTCAGCTTCCCCATCGGAGTCATCGGCATGATCTTCGAGGCACGACCCGATGCCCTGGTCCAGATAGTCTCACTCTGCCTGAAAAGTGGCAACGGCATTATCCTCAAAGGTGGCAAGGAGGCCTTCAGAACCAATACGGCCCTAGTTGCCTCCATCAAGAAGAGCTCCCAATCTTCTCCCCTAGGAGAGGATTGGCTCCTTCTCCTGGAAAACCATAGTGATGTGAGCCTTATGCTGAAGATGGATGATGCCATCGACCTCCTGATCCCTCGAGGCTCAAACGCCTTTGTCCGCTATGTCATGGACAACACCCACATAGCGGTGCTCGGCCATGCCGACGGCATCTGCCACATGTATGTGGATAAGGATGCTGACCTAGAGAAGGCTGTTGCCTGCGCTGTTGATTCCAAGATACAGTATCCTGCCGCCTGCAATGCAATCGAGACGCTGTTGGTCCACAAGAGCGTCGCACATACCTTTGTTCCCCTTGTTTCAGCCGCCTTGCAATCGAAGGGCGTCATCATCCATGGGGATAGGGCAACCTCATCCAGTGTCACCTGCCTCCCCTATAAGGATGGTGATTACGAGATCGAGTATTTATCTCTTGAACTGAACATTAGGGTAGTCGATGATCTTACAGAGGCTCTTTCACATATCGCCCTCTATGGCTCGCACCACACCGATGCCATCATCAGCGAGGATAAGGGGGCCATCAGGCGCTTCATGCTTGAAGTCGACTCGGCTGATGTCTTTGCAAACTGCTCGACGCGCTTTGCCGACGGATTTCGTTTTGGCCTTGGAGCTGAGGTCGGCATCAGCACGGCAAAGATCCATGCCCGTGGCCCCGTAGGGCTCTCCGGGCTCATGAGCAGCAAGTGGCTGCTCAACGGCAGCGGTCAGACAGTCGCTTCCTACAGCGGCCCCCAGGCAAAGGCTTTCCTGCATACCGAACTCTCCTGTTCCGGATCCAGCCTTGTAGGGGGAAATCCTCTATGAAACGTGATCTGAGTGCAATACAGAGGGTGGTGGTGAAGGTGGGCACTAACCTGCTGTCCACCAATGAGGGCATTGACGAGGGGTGCATCGACCGCATCGCCGAGCAGCTTGTCCTGCTGCAGCAAAAGGGTCTGCAGGTCCTGCTGGTAACATCAGGGGCCATAGGTATGGGGGCAAAGGAGCTGAAGCTCAAGGGTGCGGTCAAGCAGGTTGCCATGCGTCAGGCGTGTGCATCGGTAGGACAGCCGCTTCTGATGAGCAGCTACCGCCGCGCGTTCAAGAAGCACGGTGTGGTATGCTCGCAGATCCTGCTGACACGCAAGGAGATGAACAACCGCCACACCTATGTGAACCTCAGGAACAGCATCTTTACCCTGTTGGACCTTGGGGTGATCCCCATCTTCAATGAGAACGACACGGTAAGCACCGCCGAGATAGGCTCAGCCTTTGGGGACAACGACCGCATGAGTGCGATGGTGGCCAGCAAGATCGATGCGGACCTGCTGATCATCCTCACCGATATCGCAGGGCTGTACACCGCCGACCCCAAGAAGGACCCTTCGGCCCGCCTGATAAGCGACATAGAGCTTCTTGACAATGAGATCCTCGCCTACGCTGGCGGGGCGGGAAGCCTTTTCTCCACCGGGGGGATGAAGACCAAGCTGCTTGCGGCAAAAATAGCCGCAGTAGGGGGGTGTGGGTCCATCATAGCCAGCGGCTACGAGCCTGAGGTCCTGGTCCGCCTGATGGAGGGCGAGGCCTTGGGTACCTTCATCCATCCCAGCAAACGGATGAGCCAGCGCGAAAGATGGCTTCTCAACAACTCCCACCTCGGTACGATATTCGTCGACGAAGGGGCTAAAAAAGCTCTGCTCTCGCACAAAAGCCTCCTGCCCAAGGGTGTCATTCGTGTTGAAGGGGGCTTTGAGGCAGGCGATGTCGTTGCGATCTGTACATCAGACGGGAAGGCATTTGCCAAGGCCGCCCCCTACTTCAACAGCACAGAGATAACCGCAATAGCCGGTCATGAGAGCCGCGATATCAGAGAGTTGCTCGGTAGCGGACATAAGGACGTACTGTTTCGTCCGGAGGATTTGGTGCTGCTTGACGATGACCAGTAATTATAGAATCTACAGAAGACGCCTCGACTTGGGATCGCGCATTCACCAGCTGCATAGTACCGAGCAGCTGGCAATCGGCATCCTGGATACAGGAACGCCCGAGCAGCTTGAAGAGAACCTCTCTTGGTATGTGGAGCATATGAACTACGCCCTGCATGTGGTCACCCAGGAGGGGAGGCTGGACATTACGGCGATGCAGGAGGCGTACAAGGCTGTCACATTCCTGGTATTCCCCTCTTCAGCGCTCACCGGAGAGAAGATCAATGCAGTGGCAAACGAGTGCCATACCAGCTACTTCCTCATCGTACGAAGCGACCTGCTTCTGGTCCGGTTTGACGGCGCCGCCCTTTTCGCCCTTATGGCTGAAAAGGGGGCTCCTGCCGCCCTCGCCTCCCTGATAGCCAATATGGACAAGGAGATAGCCCCCACCTTGCGCTCCCCCCATCTGGAGGAGAGAAGGCTTGAGCCGCGGTCCCATTTCCCCACAGAGGGGGCCCCCGGAGGAGAGAACACCCTCTACCCTGTGATGGCCCTTGGCCTGTACGACCGGGCCCTCTTCCAACGTTTGCGCGGCTTTGATGAGAAGATCCACAGTGAGTACTTCCAGGCTCTTGACTGGGGCATCCGCTGTTACCTCCTGGGCCATACGATTCAGGCGACCTCCCACCTGCTGATGCAGTTCGCCGACCGCCAGTCCATCATTGAGGACCGCAGTGAAAGTGAAGGCTTCAAACGGTGCTATACCAAGGCCCTCTCCATCCAGCAGATCAAAGGCAAGAACCTCATACGAAAGTATAAGGGGTTCGTTGACAAGGAAGCCCTCTCAGATGAGGTGAAAAAGCGGTTGCTCTGGCTGCTGAAGAGTGATTTCTTCCAACTGCTGGAGCATTGGCAGTTCCCCGCTGAGGAGTTGCCGTGAACAAGAGAAATCTTGCATTGCTGAGCTTGCTGTTCGTACTGACTGCCGTCAGTGCGGCTAAGGACCCCTTCTCCTTTCCTGTATCGACGGTCATCCTTGATGCCGGCCATGGGGGATACGACCCGGGGGCAAGCGCTTCCTACAGCTTTACCTCAGGTCTTGTCAAGGAAAGTGACCTGGTGCTGGACATCACCAAACGGGTGCATGCCCTGCTTACCTTGGAAAGACCCGATCTCACGGTGGTCATGACGCGCCTTGATGACTCCTTTGTCTCACTTGCCGATCGCTCCAAAATCGCCTATACAGCAGAGCTCGCCCCCCAAAGCAGCGCCTTGTTCGTATCCATCCATATCAACAGTGCCACAAGCGGTGAGGCGACGGGCTTTGAGGTGCTTACCAAGCGCCAGGCAAAACGGGTGGTCTTCCTTGATGAGGCGACCCCGATCGGAAATATTACCCAATTCGCCCCTTTCAGTGCCCTGGAGCTCAACAGGTTGCTCAACGGCAGGAACCTGTTTGTTGCCAAGACCTTTGAGGAGATGCTCAGCCAAAAGATGAGCGCTTCGCGCAATAGGGGCATCAAGGAAAGGGACCTCTATGTGCTCAATGCAAGCCGCGTCCCCTCGGTCCTGCTTGAGGTGGGTTTCCTTTCCAATGAGGATGAGGCGCGGTCCATCCTTTCACCGGCTTGGAGGCAGCAGGTTGCCCAGGCTATCGCCCAGGCTATACGTGCATGTGTATAGGAGTTGCCCATGGAAAATCACGATCGTAAGAAACTGTTCAAGGCCCTCTATTCCCCCAAGACAGAGCCTTCGCTGGTGACCGTCCCCCCCTGTCCCTATATCATTGTCGAGGGCGAAGGCTCTCCTCTTGATGAGGCCTACGATGAGGCTGCCGAGCTTTTATACCAGTTGAGCTATACCCTTAAGATGGGGTTCAAGGGGGAGAGGTGGTATCAGGGCTTTGTGGTCTCCCCCCTGGAAGGGGTGTGGAGTGCCATAGAGGTGGAGAACCGCGACTCCTGGCGCTGGGCGAGCATGATAGCACAGCCTCCCTTCATCACCGAGGAGATCTATGCCAAGGTTGCAGAGCTGTGCAGCTTTACCAAGGGTGTATCTGTGAAGGATGCCCGTTTTGAGCGCCTTGAGGATGGGCTGTGTGTCACGATGATGCATGTCGGGCCCTATGCCCAGGAGGGCCGTTCCTTTGCGAAGATGGATAGGTTCTGCCTGGAGAACAAGGTGCAGCGCCTCGATGCGACCCACCGTGAGGTATATCTCTCAAACCCCAAAAAGACAGAACCGGAGCAACTGAAGACAGTGCTCCGGTATCGTGTGGGAAGGATCTAGGGCGCGACATCCTCCTTGGCCTTTCTCCTTTGGGCAACCAAGAGGTCCATCTTCATCTTCTTGAGCTTTGAAGAGAGACTCACCTTGTAGATGTGCGGGTTGATCAGGCGCAGGTACGTCTTGTGGAAATGCTTGATGTTCTCCGCTGAGAAGGCCTGCAGTTCCTGCAAGGTAGGCTTCGTCCCCATGCGCTTGCCCCCCTGGACGGTCTTGGTGAGCAGGGGGACGCACGAGCTGTAGCGTTCGGGAAGCATCTCAAAGAAATCAACCTCGGAGAAGGGGTGGAAGAAGGTATACGACTTGCCTAGGGAGACATGCTCCTTTTCCAAGGCTATCAGGTCGGCCAAGGCGCCCCCTTCATGGTCGAAGAACCTCCAGACCTGCTTGATCCCGGGGTTTGTGGTCTTTTCGTAGGTGTTCGATATCTTCATCGTAGGCACCAGCGGCCCGCCGTTCTCCTGCTTCGCTGCAAGCTTGTAGACCCCGTTGAGGGCGGACTGCTTGCCTCCGGTCACCAGGTGGGTCCCTATGCCCCAGCTGTCGATGGGCACCTCGTCATGGATGAGGGTCTGCACGATCTCCTCGTTGAGGTCGCTCGAGACGGAGATGGTCGCGTCATGGAGGCCCGCATCATCGAATCTCTTGCGTACCACGCGAGGCAGGTAGGAGAGGTCTCCGCTGTCTATCCTCACCCCGATGCTCTTGCCGATCTTCTTCTGTTCAAGCCCTACTATTATGGCATTCTCAATGCCTGATCCCAGGGTGTCGTAGGTGTCGATCAGCAGGGTGGGCTTTTCGGGATAGTACTTGGCGAACGCCCTGAAGGAATCCAGTTCGGAAGGGAAGCTCATCACCCAGGAGTGTGCCATCGTCCCTGCCACCGGAATGCCGTACGTCTTGCCTGCAAGGGTGTTGCTGGTGACCTGCGCCCCTCCGATGAAAGCCGCCCGTGATGCGGTCAGCGCCCCATCCTGGCCTTGTGCACGCCTGAGGCCGAACTCCATCAGCAACCCCCGCCTTGAGGCAAGGGAGATTCTGGAGGCCTTTGTGGCTATCAGGCTCTGGAAGTTCAGGTTGTTGAGCATCAGGCTCTCGATGAGCTGAGCCTCGATGAGGTTGGTATGGACACGAACCAGGGGCTCTCCGGGGAATACCACCGTCCCTTCTGCTATCGCATAGATATCACCGGTAAAGGTGAAGGTTCTCAGGTAGTCCAGAAAGTCGGGTGTGAATATGTTCAGGCCTGCAAGGTAGCCGATGTCATCATCGCTGAAGGAGAGGCCCTCAAGCTTGTCGATGAAATCATTGAGGCCGGCGAAGATGACGTACCCACCCTCGAAAGGGTTGGTACGGAAGAACATCTCAAATACGACATCAGGGTTGTGCTTCTCGCTGAAATAACCCTGCATCATGGTCAGCTCGTAAAAATCGGTAGTGAGTGCGCTTGTATGAATCACCTGTTTCACTCCTTGTTACAGTGCTTGGATGAGGTCAAAGCCGGTGTAGGGTACCAGTGAGGGGGGGATCGATACCGACCCGTCCTCATTCTGGAAGTTCTCCAACACTGCCACCATTGCCCGGCTGAGGGCGATGGCGGTCCCGTTGAGCATATGGACAAACTGGATCGAACCCTCGTCGTCACGGTAGCGGATGCCCAGGGCACGCGCCTGGTAATCGGTGCAGTTGCTGGTGGAGGTCACCTCCCCATACTCGCCCTCTTCCCCACGGCCGGGCATCCATGCCTCGATGTCATACTTGCGGTAGGCAGGGGCTCCCAAATCACCGGTGGCGGTGTCCACCACGCGGTAGGAGAGTCCCAGGCCAGTGAAGATCTCCTCCTCTATGGCTAGTATGAGGGAGTGGTAGTGCTCGCTCTCTTCAGGAAGGCAGTAGATGAACATCTCCAGCTTGGAGAACTGGTGCACCCGGTACAACCCCTTGGAGTACTGACCGGCCCCCCCCGCTTCACGGCGGAAGCAGTGTGATAGTCCGCTCATCTTGATGGGAAGCTTTTTCCTGTCGAGTATCTGGTTTGCATAGTAGCCGCCCAGCGTTATCTCAGCTGTTCCCACCAGGCAGGTGTCGGTCCCTTCAAGTGAGTAGATGTTGCTTTCCTCACCACGGGGGTTGAACCCGATGCCCCTGAGAATCTCCTCCTTGGCAATGTCGGGGGTGATGAAGGGGGTGAAGCCGTGCTTCATCACGATATCAAGGGCGTAGCGCTCCATGGCCATCTGCAGGATCACAGCCTGGTTTTTCAGGTAGTAGAACTTGGGCCCCGATACGCGCGTAGCCGTATCGAAGTCTATGAGGTCAAGGCTCTCCCCGAGCTGGACATGGTCCTTTGGCTTGAAGGGGAAGGAGGGGGCCTTGCCCACCACCTTGAGCGTTGTGCTGTCCTTGTCCTCCTTGCCGATGGGGGCGTCCTTATGGGCGTAGTTGGGGATGGTCCTCGCCTTGACCTGGAAAGCAGCCTCGACCACATCGAGCTCGGCTTCCATCCGTGCGATGGTCTCCTTGATCAGTTTTCCCTCAGCTATATAGGAGTCCCGTGTTTCCTTATCGAGCTTGCCCTTCATCTTCTGGGCATTCTCATTGCGTTTGGCCCTGTAGGCCTCGCTGTCCTGCAGCATGGCAGAGCGCTTCTCCTGCAAGACGATGATCTCGTCGATGTCCACACTCATGAACCGGTTTCTGATGTTCTGCTCTATCTCGTCGCGTCTCTCTTTCAGTTCTTTCAAGTCAATCATGATACTTCCTCATTAGGTATGATATGCATTGTACAACGCTCATTGTCTCTCAACTTTGGCCATCTCCTCAAGGAGACGGAACTTGGCGCTCGAAGCCGCTACCGCCCCCATGACCGTCGCATCAAAGGCGCCTTCGGCAAGGGCGAGCATCCCCTCGATGGTGGTGCCCCCGGCAGAGCAGACCATGGTGGCCAGTGCCACTGGATTTCCCTGCCCTTGCTTTTGCAGGGCGGCTGCACTCAGGCAGGTCTCGCGCGCTATGGCAAGGGCCTGGGGGTAGGCGATGCCTTCCCTGACCCCGCCCATGGCAAGGGCGTGGAAGAATTGGAATACAAAGGCGATCGCTGAGCCGCTGATGCCGGTGAAGGCTGCAATCTGCTCCTCGGGCAGGAGAAAAGCCGAGCCGAAAAGTTCAGCTATGGCCAGGGACTCCTTCTTGAGCAGCGATGAAGCCTGTATCCCCGGAGTCACTGCGGTGACCGACTGCCTCACCTGAGAAGCGAGGTTTGGCATGAAGCGCACCACCTCCTGCGTTCCGAGGTTCTCTGTGAGCGTCTCCAGGCTGACCCCAGCTGCTATGCTGATCCACCTCTTCTGCCTTGAGCCCCCCTTGCGCAGGACAGGGTAGAGCGCAGGCAGCACCTGCGGTTTGACGGCAAGAACAAGGATGTCCGATCCTTGGATGAGCTCTTCCAGTGAGGAGGCGACAGAGCACCCACCCAAGGCCTCTGTCTTGGTCCTGTCACTGTCATAGGCGCTTACCTGCCACCCTTTCTCCGTAGCCAAGGCTGTGGCGATGGCGCTGCCCATATTGCCTGTCCCGATGATTCCTATCTTGTTCATGTTGCTTCTCCCCAGGTGAGTCTGTGTAAGGTCCCATTCTGTACGAGGGACGGGAAACTGTGTTGTCTCATATATTCGTACGCGGCTATGGCCACAGTGTTGGAGAGGTTGAGGCTTCTTGCCTCCCCGAGCATCGGGATGCGCACACAGTCCTGTTCGTGTCCGATGAGGATGTGCTCGCTGATGCCCCGGCTCTCCTTGCCGAAGATGAGGTAGCACTCATCTTCAGGATACGCAATTTCGCTGTAGAGCTGATGGGCCTTGGTGGTAAAGAAAAAGAGCTGGTCGCCCTTGTGCTCGCCCATGAAGGCTTCGATGCTTGCATGTTCGATGAGGGTGAGCAGATGCCAGTAGTCCAGGCCAGCCCGCTTGAGGTGTTTCTCATCCAAAGAGTATCCAAGAGGGTGCACAAGGTGCAGGACAGCCCCTATGGCGGCACAGGTACGGGCTATATTGCCGGTGTTTTGGGGTATTTCTGGTTCGAACAGCACAATATGTAGGGCCATGAGCACTTCCTCTTGTTTGCAAATCTACCACTTAAGTCAAATCCGTACAAGGTATGCCAGCCTGTGGGAGGCCTAATTGGCCAAGCTTGAACTGCCTTTGATTATGCTCTAGAATTGCACAGTGTTTAGGAGGCTGGTATGATTGAAGCTTTGAAGGCGTTGATGCTGGGTATTGTCCAAGGAGTTACAGAGTGGCTGCCCATAAGCTCAACCGGTCATCTCCTGCTGCTTGATGAGGTGCTGCACCTCTCCATGAGCCAGGAGGGAAAAGAGCTGTTCATGGTCATCATACAGCTCGCCTCCATCCTTGCAGTCTTCATCCTCTATTTCTCCCTGCTCAATCCCTTCTCCCCCAAAAAAGACAAGGCAGAAAAGTATACCACGTGGATTCTCTGGTCCAAGGTGGCTGTGGCCACCATCCCTGCAGGGATAGCCGGCTTTCTCCTTGATGACCTGATGGGATACTATCTCTATAAATGGCAGGTGATAGTTGCTGCCCTTGCCCTGTACGGGGTGGCCTACGTGGTGTTGGAGAAGAAGGGAAGGGGTACGAGGGAGCCAAGGATAACAAGCCTGGAAGCCATTTCCTACAAGGATGCTGCTGTGATGGGGGCCTTTCAGATGCTTGCCCTTGTTCCCGGCACCAGCAGGTCCGGCTCTACCATCCTGGGGGGGCTGCTGTTTGGCATCTCCAGGCCCATAGCCGCACAGTTCTCCTTTTTCATGGCCATTCCGGTCATGGCAGGGGCATCGCTGCTGAAGCTGGTCAAGCTCGGTTTCTTCTATACCAGGGATGAGTACCTCTTGCTTGGCATAGCATTCGTCGCTTCCTTCTTTGTCTCGCTGGTCTGTATCAAGGGCTTGGTTGCCTATGTGCGCAAGCATGACTTTTCCATCTTCGGGTTCTACAGGATTGCATTTTCTTTGTTCGTAACGATCTATTTCCTCTCAACAGGACGGTGATATGGCTCTTCTGATTATTATCTATGTTTCGTTTATCAGTCTGGGACTCCCCGATGCAGTGCTTGGCAGCGCCTGGCCTGTCATGCATGTCGATTTGGGCCTGCCCTTGTGGAGTGCCGGCATCATAGCGGCGACCACCAGCATGGGAACGGTCATCTCCGCCCTCTTCAGTACAAAGGTCATTGCACGGTTCGGCACGGGAAAGGTGACGCTTACCAGCGTCCTGATGACAGCACTGGCCCTAGTGGGTTTTTCTTTTTCCCATCATATTGGGTTATTGCTCATCTTTGCACTTCCTCTTGGCCTCGGTGCAGGCTCTGTCGACACAGCTCTGAACAACTATGTCGCCCTGCACTACAAGGCGAGGCACATGAGTTGGCTTCACAGCTTCTGGGGTGTGGGTGCCAGCCTGGGACCTGCCATCGTCGCCCTCGCCCTTGCCCTTGGGTACAGCTACAGGGGAGGCTACCTCGCCATTGGAGGGCTTCAGCTCATGTTGGCCATTATCCTTGCCCTCTCTCTGTCGAGGTGGAGAGACCAGAAGGTGAGAGGCGGGCATGAAGAGAGCAAGGGCAACCGGGAGGTGCTGAAGGTCAAGGGAGTTGGTTCTGCCTTGATGACCTTCTTCCTCTACTGTGCCCTTGAGATAGCCACCGGGCTCTGGGCGACAACCTACCTGGTGCAGGTAAAGGGTCTGGACCCCACCAAAGCGGCCCTATGGGGAGGGCTCTACTACATCGGCATCACCGTAGGGAGGATGCTCAGTGGTTTTATCACCTTCCGTGTCTCCAACAACCAGATGACCTTCGGAGGTCTGGCCCTCTGCCTGACCAGCCTCTTGCTCTTCCTCTCCCCCAATGCCAATGTGGCGGGATTCGCCCTGGTGCTCCTGGGCTTGGGAAGCGCCCCCATCTTCCCCAGCATGATCCATGAGACGCCCAGACGCTTTGGCGTGGGGGCGAGCCAGGCCATCATAGGGCTGCAGATGGCCACCGCCTATGTGGGCAACACAGTCATGCCTCCTCTGGTCGGTGCCCTGGCCTCCACAGTGGGCCTGGTCTGGCTTCCTCTTTTGCAGGCGCTCCTTGTCCTGGGGATGATGGGCACCGTGGGGCGCCTCATGCTGCTTCAGAAGAACAGAAGCTTGTAGGGAGATCAGCCAAAAGAAATAAAAAGATAATAAAGAATGCAATCCAAGCAATGGGGCGCCACAGGCCTCGTCCCTTGTTTTCTGCCGATCATAACAGTATGCTATGGAAATGATTAGATAATGCCTCTTTCAAAGGGGACAAGTGGATCTTTTTGAATTGAGGGGTTTCTTAATCAGGAGACAAAGTATGGTAACGTATTTGATTGTGCTCTTTATCATTGTAGCTGTGCTTTTTGGCTCAACAGCAGCAGGATTTCTTGCCTTACGGGTTGTTCTTTGGATAGTGGTGATACTCGCGGTCCTCTCATTCTTTGGGTTCGGTGTTTTCTATTTCCGGACTCCTTCCGGCTTTGCATCCTCACCGACGGTGACAGCGTACTTCTTGGCCTAGAGAACAATACCTGCTTCCCTGATCAATGTTCCCACTAGTAGGATTTCAGCTCTATCTGTTAATCCAGAGAACCTCATAGGTCTCTGGATTAACAAATTGCTAATGAGAAGTATATCGCACGATGCGAAGCGGAATTAAAGATATTGCATTGTTTAAGGGCTTTTATTTATAAAGGACGCCTCAGCAATGTATGGTCTCATCCATCTGTTGAAGATTTTTATCCGTGCATCCTAGTAGGACTTTAGCTACAGAATTATAAGTTTTACTGTTTTGCAGTAAGACCTCCGTCCACGCACAGGATTTGTCCTGTAATGAAATCAGCAGCATCACTACAAAGGAACACAGCGGTACAACCAAGATCTTTTGAGGTACAAATTCGCCCTCTTGGAATTCTTGAAACGAGATTGTTATAAAAAACAGAATCATCGAGTTGAAACGCATTTATAGAGGTACGTGTAAACGTTGGAGCAATTGCATTTACTGTGATATCGTATTTGCCCCATTCGCAGGCCAGTTGTTTCGTATACATATTGACTGCTCCCTTGGAC
Source organism: Sphaerochaeta sp. (assembly GCA_034007055.1). Taxonomy (GTDB): domain Bacteria; phylum Spirochaetota; class Spirochaetia; order Sphaerochaetales; family Sphaerochaetaceae; genus Sphaerochaeta. The sequence continues at coordinate 15,368 of JAVERP010000039.1, read as the reverse complement.
GCGCAGTAGGCGATGTAATCCTGATCTGTACCGATGAGCGATTTGACAGATGAAATAGAAAGAATCCTCCCATATCGCTGTTCAATCATAACTTTTCCGACTTCTCTTGTTACCAGATGCATCAACTGCAATCGATTTATAGATAGTTTGAGATAACCCTTGACTTACGTGAACTAATAAAGAGGAAGCCCTTTGTCTGTGGCAACTTTCAATGACTTCCTCTTCATCAATACATATAAAAACAGTACCACTGGCGCAGCAGCAAAAGTAATAATCGTTGCTGTTGGCCGTTGCCTTAATAAAGATGGTCGCTACTCAACTATCTATCCTGCCGAAATTGTCAGGAACAAGCAGTATAGTATCTCTGCCATACAGTCCGTCCTAGATAACAAGGCATACTTCTCGATGGCGAGCCCACGGCAAGAGTTAACTGGAGGTTCCGGCTTAAGAGAGTATGGGGAGATGTAGTCATGAAAATCCAGCTATGTCTTGGCTGCATCCTTTCCGTAAATGACATCTCAATTGCACTTTTTACCTTTTATAAGGAGTGGGGCGATGACTGGCTCAGTTACGTCCTTGATATCTTTTACACCGAATGTAACAACTTTTGCATGTTCTTCGACATCATAGGCTCAAGCATAGGGGTCGCCCTCTTCCCAAAGGATGGCTCCCGGGTCAAGGACCTGATGGCTGCTAGCGACAAGGCGATGTACCAGGCAAAGACCAACAAGGATCTCCTTTTTGTGCGCTACAGGCAAGGCATGTAAGGATTCTTCCAAAATACATCACTCATCCTTCCTGTCCTCCTCCAAATTGGTCGCCTTGAAGACCTGCTGGCCCTTCTTGTGCATCTTGAGGATGACCTTCTCAAGCTCCCGACGCTTCTGGAAGGGGTCCTCGAACAGCTCCTCCTGCATCGGCTTGTCCCCCTCATAGAGCTGGTAGAGCCCGACCCCTATGAGACGTACCGGCATGCCCTCATGCCATTTCTGGTAGAGCAGCTGCTTGGCATAGGAGTATATCTGCTCTGCACTGTAGATGTTTGCCTTGGGGGTAATCTGTGAGCTATAGGTGGTGAAGTCAGGCGCCCTGACCTTGATGCCTATGGTACGCCCTATCTGTTTTTCATCCAGGGCACGGAACATCACCTCATGGCTCATCTGCAGCAGATTCTGCTCCAGCACCAGCGAGGTGTTCACATCCTCGGGGAAGGTTGTCTCTGTGGAGATGGAGTGGCTTTTTGCTGCACTGGTGAAGATCCCTGGGTCGATGCCCCTGCATGCATGATAGAGGAAGCTTCCCATGGAGTTGCCGAAGATCGATTGCAAAGAGGGCAGGGAGTACTGGCGAAGTTCGGTGGTGGTGGTGATATGCTTGCGGGCCAGCAGGGCCTGGGTGACCTTGCCTACTCCCCAGAGCTTCTTCAGCCCAACCGCATCGATGAAATCCTCCTCCCTTCCGGGGGAGACCCTGCACAGCCCGTCGGGCTTGTCGTAGTCACTTGCCATCTTTGCAATGAAGTGCGAAGGCCCGATGCCAACGGATATGGTCAGCCCCGTCTCGTCCTTGATCCTCTGCTTGAGCAGAAGAGCCGCCTCCCTGGGCAGGCCATAGAGGCGTCTGGTTCCGCTCATATCCAGGAACGCCTCGTCGATGGAGAGCTGTTGGACAGAGGGGCAAAAGGAGCGGCAGATCTCCATGACCGTCTTGCTTACCTGGCTGTAGCGCTGCATGTTGGGCTTGATTACCAGAACCGAGGGGCAGAGCTGCAGGGCCCGGCTCATAGGCATGGCTGAGTGGAGGCCGAAAGCGCGCGCCTCATAGGAGGCGGTGGCAACCACACTCCTTGGTCCCAGGCCCCCTATGACCAGAGCCTTGCCTGCCAAGGAGGGGTTGTCATGCTGTTCTATTGCGGCATAGAAGGCATCCATGTCCACATGGAAGATGACCTGCTCCATGCTCACTCCTTTGGGGGGAGGTAGGATCGCAACCTCTCCTCGACCTTGCGCCTCAAAGCATGCCCGATGAGGGTGGAGAGCACCTTCTCCATGGAAAAGCCCGCATGCTGCATAAGAAGGGGGTAGTGGCTCTTGGCGGTCATCCCCGGGGAGGTGTTTATCTCATTGAGGTATATCCTCCCCTCCGAGATAAAAAAATCAACGCGTGCATACCCTTCCCCTCCAATTGCACGGAAGGCTTGTCTGGCATATGCTCGTATCTGCTCTTCAATATGTTCAGGATAGGAGGAGGGCAGCTGTAGGTAGGCGCTGTCAGTCTGGGAGTATTTGTACGCGTAGGAAAGAAAGTGGTTGCTCTGTTTGCCCGGGTCCACCACCAAGGCGGGCCCCCCGACAACAAGGGTGCCATCCTCGCTTTCAAGCAGGGCACACTCCAGTTCGTCCATAGGCTCGATGAGGGCCTGCACCAATACAGAGGCGCTGTGCCGTGAGGCTTCCCGGACAGCAGCTTTGAAGCCATTCCCATCGGGGAGGCGAAGGGCGCTGACCCCGATGGAGGAGCCGCTGTCCTCAGGCTTGATGAAGAGGGAGCTTCCCACCAACAGGCGTGCGCCCCTGCACGCCTGCTCCCACCGCTCCTCTTCCTTGTCAAATCCAGGATTCACTTCAGGGCCCTCCATCCAGGGAGGAGGGGTTGAGGTGAATCCTTCCAACCACTGAAGAGCCTGTCTGTCCAATAAAAGGGATGCAACGGTGGGGATGCCCTCCAAGGCGAAGAGCTTTGCTGCCTTCTCCTTATGCATCCCCAGGGCACTGGAGAGGGTGTCGCATCCGCACAGGGGGAGGTTTGAGAGCATGCACAGGCCCTGCAGGTTCCCATCCTCCCCTCCAAAGCCGTGGGTTACGGCAAAGGCGGCGTCAAGGGCCAGTTGCTCTGAACCACAAAAGATGCCTTGTCCCGGGACTATGGTGAGGGGATGGTCTGTCATGATGGAAGCCTGCACTTCATCTGTCTTCTGGAGGAACCATCGTCCTTCCAGCGTGATGGCTATAAGGTGGATGGTGTGCCCAAGATTGGAGAGTGCTTTGAGGACCCCTTTGGCGCTGTTGACCGAGACCTCGTGCTCTGCAGAGCGTCCTCCGTAGATTAGGGCAATGTTCATCGCATTCTTCTCTCTTTCTTTGCTAACAGGGCTCGCACAGTCTGTTCTTCATTCCAGGCCCGCTTGCCATCCTTTCCCTCTATGCTGCTCTCATGGCCCTTGCCCAGGAAGAGCAGGGTGTCCCCCGGTTCCGCGAGCTCTATGGCCCTCCTGATGGCCATGGTGCGGTCCTCTATCTCCTCGATGAAACAGGTGGTGTTTTCGACATGAGTGCGGATATCCTTGAAGATGAGGGCGTTGCCCTCGCACCTGGGATCCTCCTCGGTGAGGATGATCGTAGAGGCGTACTGGGAAGCGATGCGGCCCATAGGGGCGCGCTTGGTGGTGTCGCGCTCACCGGCGGCGCCGAAGAGTGCGATGATCCTCCCTTGATGTGCTGTCCTCTTCATATGGGAGAAGAGCTGCTCATACGCGTCCGCTGTATGGGCAAAGTCGATGATGATCCGAAGCGAGAGGGAGTTCTCGACTCGTATCATCCTGCCCTCCACCGCCTTGAGGTCTGCAAGCATGGGCAGCAGGCCCTGTGCATCCTCGTTTAGGATGAGCGAGCAGGAGAGCAGGGCGAGCATCGCATTGTTCGCAAGGCAGGGTAGGGCCAAGGGTGTGCCGACCGTTGTGCCGTTGCTCTTGACAATCAATTGCCCTTCTGCACTTTCGTGTGTGGTGAAGGGCAGGGCCTTCTCAAGCAGGTGCGAAGAGCTGAAGGGGGGCAGGGCGTCCAGGAACAGGGCGCGGTAGGGGTTCTGCCTGGTGGTGAGGAAGGTCCCCCCGGGTTGCAGTGCGCGCACTAGGTTGCACTTTGCCTCCACGTAGGCCTCCTGGCTCTTGTGGAACTCCAGATGCTCGCTGCTGACGGTCGTCACCAGTGCCTGTGCGAACTCAATGGTGGCAAGGCGGTCATGCTCGAAACTCAGGGCATGGCTGGTGCACTCCAAGATGACGTGGCTCAGGTTGTTGTCTCTGCACCTGCAGAGGAATGCGTGCAGCTGGTCGGCTTCCGGGGTGCTCTGGCGGTAGGGGGAGGGACGGCGGCCCTGCCCGTCATCCATGCTCACCGTCCCCAGGATGCCCACCTTGCACCCTCTGACCTTGAGCATCTGGTAGAGGTATTCGCTTGTAGTGCTCTTGCCGTCGGTGCCTGTCACCCCGATGACCTCAAGGCCCCTGCTTGGCCACCCATGGAAGGCCGCGCACATGCGAGAAAAGAGGGAGCGGGGTCTGTCGGTGACAATATAGTGGACATGCGGGCGCTTGTCCTGTACAGGACGGGTGCTGAAGATGCACACCGCCCCTGCCTCGATCGCATCCTCAATATAGAGGTCGCCCTGGGTATGGAGGCCTGGAAAGGCAAAGAAGACACTTGAGCCTACACACTCCTTGGAGTTGTAGCATATCTTCTTGATGATGGGGTTATGAGCAGGATGGGGCTCTTCGATACCTATGGCGTTCAACAGACCCAAAAGCGTATTCATACGGATATCGTAACAGGGAAGGGGTGGGCGTGCAAGCTTCCTCACAGGTTTTCCCTCCCTGCATCTGGTTTCCCTTCCCTCACAGGTTTTTTGACAGGGTGTTGGTACGAGCCTCCCTCTCATGCTATAACTGTTGTATCGACTATCATATGAGGGAGGGCCAGGCTCGTCGCCCTGGCACAGGTGCATGAAACGATTCTTATTTGTTCTCTGTATAGTGGCCCTAAGCATCCCTTCTCTTTTCTCAAACACTCTTGTCCAGACTGAGAGGGGCTCCATTGCCATGGGCTCGGCCGGGGTTGCCCTATCCTCTTCTCCCTCTTCGTTCTTTGCCAACCCAGCCTTGCTCTACATCCGCGACAAGGAAAAGAGTTTCTTCACCCTCAGTGGCAGCTACCATGATTCGATACGGCCTGCAAACTTCCAAAACAACCTGCCTAGCCCCCTGCTTCAGAATCCCATCACCCATCTGAGTGTCTCCTTCAGCGGCAACAATGCCGCCCTCACGCTTCAGAACCAGGTTTCGCTCAATGACCGTGAGGATGGGCACAGCGGGTTCACCCGCTTTCGCGGTCGGACCCACACGCTGTTGCAACTGGACTGGGCCACAGGGCGCTCTGCCTTCGCCTTTGGCCTGAACGTAAAGGCCCTTGCTGTGTCGCAGCGCTATCCGCTGGATATAAGCCACGACAGGGTCCTCTCTGATTTTATTGTCCAGACCTCCTTGGGGAAGTTCGAGACGCTGGAAAGTGAGGCCTTCATCTCGGTAGGCATCGGGCTGCTGCTTGACTATGACTGGTTTAAGATGGGAATAGTGAGCAATGACTTTGCCTATGCCCTTGGGCGCGACTCCCTTCAGATCGGAGCCGACAGTATCCTGCAGAGCCTGGACTGGGGGTTCTCGTTCAGCACCCCCACCTATGATTCGGACAATATCCTGCATCTTCTCAAGCTGCAGGCTGCAGTGGACCTCGTGGATCTCTGGTCAGAGGTGAGCAGGGAGGTCAGGTTGGGCTTTGATCTGGAGCTGCAGCTGCTGCCATCCTGGTCTGTAAGCCTGAAAAGCGGTTACAGGGAGGTCAAGAGTACCCCTAGGGACCTGCTGCGGTTCGATTTCTCCCAAGGGATTCATACCATGGGCATCTCTGCAGAGCTTGGTGCCTTTACCCTCGATCTTGCCTTCGAGGTCCCCATAGCTTGGTATCTGGGGAATACTGATGCTTCCAGTACGGTGGAAGGGCTTTTGGGCATCAGTTTTTCCATATGATCGTGCAATACTGCTTTTGGGAACAAAACTGCAATTGGCGATACTTGACACTCCAAAGGGTGAGCTATATAGTCAAACGGTAGATTGTAGTAACCGTAAGGAGTAAAGTATATGTCCAAAGCACATAGAGGTAGTGGTATCCGCGAGGAATTAAACCATGGACGGGGCACTTGCCCGGTCTGCAAGCGAACACAAGTAAAGATTCTGTATGAAGCCACCGTAGAAGGTGAGAAGGCAAAAGTATGCAAAGCATGCAATGCCTCCATCAAGGCTGCTGCAGCAAAATAACCGTTACGAGTTTGCATGTGAGACTGTCCTTGTTGGCAGTCTTTTTTTTCCTTTTTCAGACAGAGGAGCAAGGGTGAATTTTTCAGGACGAAAGGTGTATTTCGTAGGCATGAAAGGGACAGGCATGGCCTCACTGGCCATCCTTCTCAAAGCCTCTGGGGCCCTCGTATCGGGGTGCGACACGGGCGAACACTTCACCACCGATGAACTTCTCGCCTCCCATGGCATTGCTGTTCATCAGGGGTTCTCCCCCTCATTGCTTGATCGTGATGCCGATATGGTCATCCACAGCTCCGCCTATCCTAGAGAGCTGCCCATCCTCGCCGAGGCTGTCAGGCTCGACCTTGCCCTCCTCTCCTATCCGCAGTTCCTCTCCTACCTCTCCACCCTAGGTGACAGCTATGCTGTGGCGGGAACCCATGGAAAGACCACCACGGTGGCCCTCGCTTCCTACCTGCTCTCCACAGGAACGCTCAAGGAGTTTCCCTTTTACAGCATCTTCGGCTCGCATGTATCGGGCATGCCCCAGCCTTTCTTCCAGGGCAGTGACTGTGCCCTGTTTGAGGCGTGTGAGTACCAGGACCATTTCCTCTCCTACCGATTGAGAGGGGCCTTGGTGACCAACATCGAGTTTGACCACCCTGATTACTTCACCTCTGAGGGCCAGGTGCAGCACAGCTTTGAGAAGTTTGTGGACAACCTTGCCAACGGGGGCTTTCTGATCTGCTGCAGTGACAACCCGGGGTCAAGGAGCCTTGCATCCTATGCAAGGGGCAGACGCAAGGACCTTACCGTCATGACCTATGGCTTTGACGATGGCGGGCCGTTTCGTATCAGAAAGGATAGCTATGAGGGGACGTACTCCCTCTCCTGTCTCGACCGGGTCGGCTTTACCCTCCCTGTGGAGCAGCGTGCTCTGGTGGGCAACCAGATCGGGGCGGTCGTCCTGGCCCTTGCGATGATACTGGACAGGGAGAACCCCAAGCTCTATCTGGAGGAAGGCACCCTCATCACTTCTGAGATTGTCCCCACCCTTGCCCTCATGCTCGGCAGGAAGCTCGCCTCCTTTCCCGGTGTGGTGGGAAGGTGTGACCTGATGATGGAGGAGGGTGGGGTCACGTACTTTGACGACTATGCCCATCATCCGACGGAGATCATCACCACCTTGGACGAACTGCACGCGCGCTATCCCAATCGGCCGATAGTGGTGGTGTTCGCCCCCCATACCGCAAGCAGGACCAAGGCCCTGCTCAAGGATTTTGTCCTGGCCCTGGGTATGGCGGACCGCCTTATCGTGCAGGGCTGCTATGGCTCTGCACGACAAGACAACGCCCCCGGAGAGGATATGGGCAGGGTCCTCGCCCAGGCTTTGGGCGAGAGGATCATGAGGACGACGCGCTGTCGCCTCCAGGGGTGCGTCTACGCCTCAGGCGATGACGAGGCTGTCGCGATAGCCAGCAGCTGGTTGCAACCCCAGGATTTGTGCATTACGATGGGTGCTGGTAACAACCGAGCCCTAAGTGAGCGGATAGCTCGCTCAAGAAGGAGCCTTTGATGAAAAGCATGACCGGCTACGGATCAGCTGAAGAGTTGAACGAAGAGTTTCAGATTTCTGTCGAGCTGAAGTCCTACAACAGCAGATATCTGGAAATCAACCATAACATCCCCTTCTATCTCGCTCCCTTTGAGATCGAGATAGACGATTCCATCAAGAAGGTCGCAAGCCGTGGCCACATTGAGGTGAATATCAGGATCAAGACCCTCGCCTCCGATATGGAGATAGTGGTGGACAAGCTTGCCGTCAAGCGGTATAGCGAGGCCTTCGCCCAGATAGCCGCCCTCAGCGGCAAGGCCCTCAAGCCTGAGCTCGCTGATTTTCTGGGCAGTGAAGGGGTGATCACCAGCGTCAGGCAAAGTGACAGCGAAATCTACCGGGCTTCGCTTTTCTCCACCCTTGCATCCGCCTTGGTGCAGTTTGGGGAGAGCAAGGATCGGGAGGGCTCCCATACCAAGGCGGACCTGAAGAAGATGGGTCTGGTCGTCAGTGAGGGCCATGCCATCATAGCCTCCCACTCCCAGGAGCTGGAGGATCTGGTGAAGACCAACGTGCGCTCCCGCTTTGACGAGATGCTCGCTGACCAGAACTATGATGAGAACAGGATCCTCGCCGAGGTTGCAGTCTTGCTGGTCAAATACTCGGTCAATGAGGAGATCAAGCGCCTTGACGTCCATCTGAAGGAGTTCTTCAACCTCCTCGAGCAAGAGGAGCCTGTGGGCAAGCGCTTGGACTTCCTCTGTCAGGAGATGCTCAGGGAGATCAACACCATCGGCAGCAAAAGCCAGATGGTGGAGATGAATCTACAGGTTGTCCGTATGAAGGACGGCCTGGAAAATATACGCGAACAGATTCGCAACATCGAGTAGGGGCTTCAATTGCGCATAGCTATCAGTGGAAAAAGTGGGTGTGGAAACACCACAGTAAGCAGTATGGTCGCCGAGGCCCTGGGCTTTGTCATGATCAACTTCACCTTCCGTACCCTTGCCCAGGAGAAAGGCATGGAGTTCTGGCAGCTGTGCAGCCTGGCAGAGCACAGTGATGCATATGACCTTGAGGTCGACCGCCGCCAGGTGGAGATGGCCATGGAGGTGGAGAGCTGTGTCCTGGGCAGCCGCCTGGCCATCTGGATGCTCAAGGAGGCCGATCTGAAAATCTATCTCACGGCAACGACCGAAGAGCGGGCAAAAAGGGTGCTCAAACGTGAAGGGGGCACCTTCTCCCAACGACTTCTCGAGACCTCCCAAAGGGACAAGAACGACAGTGCTCGCTACGAACGCCTGTATGGCATCGATAACGGGGACACCTCGATAGCGGACATGGTCATCGATACCACAACCTTGGAACCGGCTGAGGTGGCCTCCCTGATAATCGCCAGGGTAAAGAAATTGCAAAAAGGGCCATCACGATGAAACGGTTGGTTGCAGTGGTGCTGCTGGCATCTGCTCTGCTCTCCATCCTAGGTGCCGCCCCCTATCTGGGAGTGGCACAGTCGGTCACCTCCACCTCAGTGGAGGTGGGCTACCTCACCAACTCGATAGACCAGAACCTCTCCCTCTCGATGCCCCTTCTGGGTTCTTTGGAAAGCAGCCAAGGGTGGTATGCCACCCCAGTGGCAAGCATGAACATCCTCTACAAGGGTAAGGTCGGCCCTACCTTTGCCATAGGGGTCGGTCCGACCTTGCGCATGGGCTGGGAGTTTGAGAAGGCCCTTGGCCTGCAGGCGGGACTTCTGGTGCAGCTCTCCTTGGAGGCTCCGGCCGTGATGGACATTCTTTTTCTCGAGCTTGCCTATCTGCCGCAGTGGTTTGCCTGGATGGGGGGCACCCCCTCTTCAGGGCTTCTGAAAAAGAGCATCACAGATTTCGTCCGGTTCGGGTACAGGCACGCTTTTTGAGCGCTGTACATTCTTGCTGTAATTCTTTATAATGACAGAGTTGTATTATCTAGTAGAAGGAGTATCGATAGTGAGCATTCCATTGGACACCCTAATTGATTATGAAGGGAATATTTACGAGATTACCTGTGTGGCCATCAAAGAGGCTATCATCTTGAGTAATCCCGGTTGTGGTGGTCAGGAGATAGAGGAAAACAATGGCAAGATTGTCAGTGAAGTACTCAGAAGAGCCCTTAATGGTGAAATCCACTTCGAAGCCCCAGACCTGCGCTAATCCTCTTGAGTCTGTAATTTTCCTGTTCGGTCCCACCGGCGTTGGGAAGACCGACCTTCTCATGGATCTCGATCCCGATAAGTATGCAGTGGTCAATGCCGACTCCATCCAGGTGTACAGACACCTGGATATAGGGTCGGCCAAGGCCAACGCTGAGACACTCCAAGCAATTACCCACCATCTTATCGATGTATTCGACCCCTGGCAGCAGTTCAGCGTAGGGGATTTCGTCACGTATGCCGACAAGGCATGCCGCGAGATCCGCGCAGAGGGAAAAATCCCTGTGCTCAGCGGGGGCACAGCCTTCTATTTCAAGCATTTCTACTTTGGCCTTGCACAGGCTCCCCCCAGTGATGAGGGCGTTCGCCTCAGGCTTGCCAGCGAAATACGCGAACGTGGGGATGCTTGGGCTTTTGAGCGCCTCTGTCAGGTCGATCCTCTCTCTGCCAAACGGATCCACCCCTCTGATATGTACAGGGTCTCGCGCGCCTTGGAAGTCTATGAAGGGTCCGGCAGGCCGCTGAGCAGCTACAGCATACCCTCAGAGCCACGCAACGGAATGAAGCCGCTGGTCATCGGGCTTTGGCGCGAGGGCGATGAGCTGAAGCAGCGCATCGCCTTGAGGGTGGCTCAGATGTTCAGTGAGGGGTTGGTCGATGAGATCCGCTCCCTCATTGAGATGGGCGCTGATGAGAGTTGGCCCGGTCTGCAGGGCATCGGGTACAAGGAGTTCTTCCAAGCAAGGAAGAGCGGGGAGTCATCGCTGGCGATGATAGGAGAGCAGATAGAGCGCAACAGCCGCCACTACGCGAAGCGGCAGATGACCTTCTTCAAAAGCTTTGCCGACGTAACGTGGATGAATCCCCATGAGAAACAGGCTATCCTCTCCCTTATTGAGGCGTACCGATAGGTTTGCTCTCCCGCTTGAAGGTTGGGATCATGAGGTTGTCCATCCTTTCCAGGCCCCTGTTCTCCAGGGATGTGATCTCAAGCCACCCCCTCTTGTGCACCCCTAGGGTGAAGTACTGCACCTGCCTATATCTGAAGATCACCGTCTCCCCCGCCTTCATCAGGGTATTCTCCTGGTCCTCAAAGTACGGGTAGGGTGAATGGAGCACGCTGGACACCTCATACGTGCCGCTGTCGATCTCCCTCACCTGGATGTCGGAGATCCCATAGAGGAAGGTTCCTTCCAGCAGGTCCGGCCTTCCTTGTGCGATCCAGGTGTTGGGGTCTATCTGCGTTGTTATGCCCTCATAGGCCTGGCGGGTCTGCCGTGAGACAAAGAGGTTGGTCACCTCCATGGCGGCAGGGTTCTTCACCCTCTTGGCAAGGGATGCCTCCATTTTCTGCAGGTCAAGCTCATTTTGGGCATAGTAGTACTCCTTGATGACCTCCTGGGCCGCCATCCCGGCGGTATAGGGGGGGGCAAGTGCCTCCTTGATCCTGCCTGTGGCAAACCAGACTACAACTATGACGGCAACGGCCACACTGACAACGATCCACCCCTTCTTTCTCCAGAAGACACTTCTGTCCGAACGCTTCTTCTGTTCCCCGAGGAAGGAGGCGCTGGTGCTCACGCCCCTCATCTCCTCATAGGTCGGGGCCTCTTGTCGCTCCTGTAGGTTCCACTGGAGGTTCTCAGTGGCCTTCACAAACCAAGAGAGGGCCTTCTGACTCTCCATATTGCCGCTCGCCTCACGCTGTTTTGACAGGCTCAGGCGAAGTGTGGCATCGATGAAGGAGGTGCTGTCCTGTTCAAGGCCAGTGGAGCAGAGGCCCAAGGGAAGGGCCCTGAAGCCATCCTCCCGGGTCTCAGGGGCCCCGAAGGGGGGAAAGCCGGCTGCTGCATAGTAGAGCAGCTGCGTCAACTGGTCAGAGAGGGCGAAGGGGGTGTGGATGCCATGGTGCACCCATGCTGATATCATGTTGTAGCGCACATCCTCCTCTGCACAGGAGGAGAACAGGTCGGCGAGGTCCTGGCTCAGGATAAGGAAGCCCCCCTCCTGGATACCCCAGACCCTCCACAAGGGGAGGGTGTTGCTGGAGAGGTCTAGGAACTTGGCCCTCAGGGTCGTAAGGCCCTGGGCAAGCTCCCTGACAAGGCCAAGGGCCTTTTTGCGCTTTGTCGTGGCGATCTCGGTGATGGAAAAAAGATTGATCTTCTCAAAGTAGAGGCATCGCATCCCTTCGGCGATGGACAGCCCTTCCCAGTACCATGGTTGTGGCGGCTGACCAGGCCTTACGATGTATCCGGGCGCTTTCTGTCCCTGCAGCAGGTAGGAAGGCAGGTCCACACCAGTGGGACCTATGGCGATACAGGTGTAGGGTTTCTGTTCAATGACAGATGTGAAGACTTTAGGGGCAACGACCATCTCAGACCTCTTTCCTTCTTGCACTGGCATGCCAGACAATCCGTTCTTTTGTTATGTATTCTTGGGGAAGCGTTTCAAAGGTTTTTCCTTCGGTGGAAAATAGGGTGAATTCCCACCCTCGCCCTCCCCAGCTCTGAAGGCGCAGGGCCTCAAAGGCGGCTATGGAGCAACTGGAGATATACTTTGAGCGCAGGCTGTCCAACAGGGGCTCCCCCCGCTCCAGGAGCGTGACAACTGTCTTGGCATGTTCTGTTGCCAGGGCCGGGCCTAGTATGGCGTTGAGGTTGGCAGAGACCACAAAGGCTGTCTGTGGCTCCAAGGCAACTATTTTTTCTACAATGCTGGCGTAGGTCCTGCACTGCTTGGCGTCGGTGGTGGCCGAGAGCAGGGGCAGGACAGGCACACCCAAGGCGTAGGAGGCTACCAAGGGGAGGGTCAGCTCAACGGCCGCCTCCTCCACAAAATAGCTGTTCTCAGCCTTGATGGAGTCCCCGAAGTGTGAGAGCAGTGTGCTCAGAGTCTCTGTTGCATACCTGATGGTAGAGTTGGGAAGCGTGATGCCCGCACCTTCAGGGGCGAAGAGGAAGTGGGGCCTGTCCGCCTCCAGGGGTTCCTGGTGTAGGGGGGCGAGGATCACCACCAGCTTGGGCTTGAGGGTTCCTAGTGCTGAGAAGCTCTCGTGCAGGAGGTCCAGGACATAGGGGTAGCCGGCATGGGGGGTGAGGATTGCACAAGGGAGGGTGGTCAGGGTGTTGGGTGTGCTGCCTCTGCCTTTGCGTACGGCACATTGGGCAGTGAGATCCTGGGCATCGCTAGGATAGAATATGGTGTGGTGTTCACTTCTTTGCATCTTCATCCTCCAACAGTAGTCTCGCAAGGCGCCCTTCGTCCAGTGTTACCGAGAGGTTTTTCTCCTGGGTGGGTATGACCAGCCCTGTCTTGCCCTTTTTCGGGCGCCTCAGATGCTTTACCTGGGTGTAGTAGAGGTCTGCCTTGCCCTGGCTTTTGGCCTTGCTGAAGACAAGGGCGAGGTTCGCCGCATCAAGGAGCACCTCCAAAGGCACGCTCTTGTCCCGCTTGAACTTGATGAAGACATACCCACCTGGAGTATCGCGCGTATGCATCCAGTAGTCGTTTCCCCGCACCCAGTGACGCAGCAGCTCGTCGTTCTCCTTGGCGTTTCGTCCAACCAGGAGGGTGTACTGCCCGCTTTGGATGGTCAGGCCCGGGGCCTTCACCTTGGTCACCTTGTCGACTGTCTCCACCCCAAGCTCCCGTTTCAACTGCCGTATGTCGCGCGCCTCATTGTCTGTGAGGGTGAGCAGCCTGGCATACTTTGCCTCAGCTTCCTGCAGCTCCTGGCTGACCTTCTCGTATTCGGACTTGGCATTCTCAAAGGTGCCTTTGGCCTTCTGGTAACGGTTGTAGTAGGCTTGTATCTGCAAGGAGGGACGAAGGGTCTGCTTCAGGGGGATGGAGAGCTTCTGCCCGCTCTCCCAGTCGTCGACCTCAACGACTTTCATATGCTCCTGTATCAGGTGGGCATTGGCGCTGAGCAGGTCCCCCATCTTCTTGAACTGCTCGAATTTTCCGCTTTCAAGCATCTTGCGCTCGAGCGAGAGCGCCGTGGCCTCTATCTGCTCAAGCTCCCGGTCGCGTTTGCTCCGAATCTTGAGCAGCAGATCCTCAAGGGTCTGGGTATTGCTCTCCTGGCCGTACTGCTCCTCTATCTGGCGGTTGAAGGAGGAGTCGGTGCGTTCGCGGATGGCGAACTTACCCCCATCATCAAGCTTCTGTTCTGGAGCGACAAAGGGGGCGCCGCTTCTTTCCCCCCGGTTGGGACGGCGGTAGAGCAGGTCCAGGATGATGTCATGCTCATCGGTGATGAAGATGTTCGCACCCGGGCCGCTATAGAAGCGCAGGTGCAGGTGAAGGACCCTGTCATGGTTGTTCATCCTGATGCTCACCATCCGGTCAAAGGGGGTCTGTTCTACGGCGATGACCCTGGAGCCTTCCAGGTTGGCCCGGCAGAACTGCACAAAGCGCTGGAGCTTGGCGGTCTTGCCCATCTGCTGTACCGCTATGGGTCGGTTGGCCATGTGCAGGCGGCTGTAGGGGGTGCCCACCTCGGTGTACAGCGTCCATCGTCCATGGCTTGGGTGGTAGAGGTGCCAGCTCAGGGCATGGAAGTCGTGCTGGACCACTGACTGCAGGGTGCTTCCCTCCAAGGGGAGTTCTTCCAGGATGAGTTCTATTTCACGCCAATTTAACGACATGTTCTCTCCGTTGGGTATCAAATGCTGTCTTTACCCCGCCAGCAAGGTAGAACGAGCCGCACACAAGGATGGCCCCGCCGACGGGGGTGTTGGCCAGTGCGGCATCAAGGGCCTGCTGATTGTCTTCGATAAGGCGTATATCATACCCCTTGGGGCGGGTGGCCGCCAGGAGGCGAAGCTTCTGCTCGATGAGGGATATGTCGCTCTTTTTGAAGGTCCCCGGCCGCGATATGATCACACGGGTGAAGTGGTCAAGGACCATGGTGCCCATATGGGTGTGGTCCTTATCCTCCAAGGCACCGTAGATGATGGTATTCTCCCCTGATGGGTAGAGGGCGGAGAAGGACTCCAGCAAGGCACCCAGCGAGTGGGCGGTATGGGCTCCGTCAAGATAGATGTCGGGGTTCTCGGCAATCTTCTGGAATCTGCCGGGGAGGGTGTTCCTCTGCAGGGCTTCCCTTGTCGCCTCTCCATAGAGCCCGAGTTTTCTGAGCGTCATGAGGGCGAGGGCGCAGTTCTGGGCCTGCACCTTGCCCATCATGGCGAGGGTGAGCCTCTCGTGGCTCTTGTCCTTCCACCAGTACTCCACTATCTCCCCATCCTTGGTGATGTTGTAGCTGTAGGTGAGCAGCTCATCGCTGAGTAGCGTCAGCTCGCTCTCTTGCTCCCGGGCCTCCTTGCGAAATACATCCATCACCTCGGATTCCTGGTAGCCGATGAAGCACGGTACCTTGCTCTTTATGATCTTGCTCTTCTCATAGGCTATCTTCTCTAGTGTGTCACCTAGGATCTTGGTGTGCTCCAACTCTATGGGGCACAGCACACAGGCTTCGGGGGTGATGG
>JAVERP010000089.1:0-5534 GCA_034007055.1 Sphaerochaeta sp. | reverse complement strand
CCTTGCCCTGCCTGATGGAGAACACCTTCACTGCCGACCCAATGCCTGGGAACATGCAAAAGGCATCACGGTCGACCATGGTAAATACCGTATCGAGGTGCATGTATGCCCTCGTATAGGGGATTTGGATGACCAGGACACTCTCCATCCCTTCGCCTCCCTCCTCAACAGGGCTGAGCATCCGCTTGGCAAACCCCTCTATCGCCCAGACATCGGTTCGGGCGCTGCTGCCGCAGACCACACACTTGTCACTGAGCATCAGGATGTCGCCCCCCTCGATGCTGCTCTTGGCCGTGTGGTCCTGGTGGATCCTCGCCTGGGCAAGGAGGGGATTGAACCTTGCGATCAGGGAGAGCAGCCAGTTCTCCCTTCTGCGGGATTCAGTCTTCATCACGTTGATGGAGACACCCCCACCTACAACGGTGGCGGGGTCGCGAGTGAAGTAGAGGTTGGGCAAAGGGGGTATGTAGTAGGGGAAGGTGTCACGGATATAGTACGAGAGTGTCCTGTGCTCCACCTTGTCATCTATTTCACTTTTCAAGAGGCCCCCGATGCAGTAGGCAACCAACTCCCTGGCACTGGAGAGTGCAAGGTGCTCCTCAATGATCTGCTTCAACGAAGGGGAGAATACCTGTGAAGTATCAACCAGGTGCCTGACTGCAAGGTTTCTTTGCTGGTCATCTGCGAAAACCTCCTGCAACAGGGCTTCAATGTAGTAGACTGTGCAACCCTGTTCCCTCAAGAGATCGGCAAACATGTCGTGCTCGCTCTGCATCTGCTCAAGGAAGGGGATATCCTCGAACAGCATGGAGTCGAGATACTGGGGGGTCAGAGACTCCAGCTCCCGCCCCGGACGATGCAACAATACCGACTTGAGGTTTCCTACCTCCGACCTGACGCAAATGGGTGAACTCATGCTAGGACCTTCTCTTCTTGTATAGGGCTATGCAAGCAGTATAGTCCCTCATCGCCTACTATGAAAGGATTTTACTGTTCGGCAAGCAGGCCAAACAGCCCCATTATTCAACGCGATCATCTAAGAAATGAAGCATGTGCACTTTCAGACATATTCAAACTTCTTAACTGAAAGGAAATACGATACAATTGTTTTGCCATACTTGGTACATAAGAGTAAGTATATAAGTAAGGTACATACTCATACAGAGCATTGAAATTTGTTAAAATTGCAAGATTAACGCTTATTCTGATACCCTTGTCACAGGCAGAAAAATATTTATATTATATAAAACTATATATTACAATAAGTAAGCAAACTTTATTAAGAAATAATACTATATATTAAAAATAATTTTCTTTTCCTATTGACATAAGTCTTAGTAGTCACTATTATACAAGTGTGCTTAAGGAAAGGCACATGAACAAAAACACTTGCATGGGAGCAGGGCTCCTAAAGGAAACACCATGAAAAAGACACTTATAGCAACTCTCCTGATCCTGGCCATCGCAACAACCTCTGCCTTTGCAGTAACCGATAGCTTCACCGTAACAACCAAAGTCGCCGAGCTAGGTCATATGAAAGTAACAAAATCCGCCATCAGCGAAAGCACCCTCAAAGCATTTGATGCTTTGGAAGATTTTACTAGTCTGGGTATCAAATCCTCTGGAGAGCAGAAATTTGATGCTTATATGACCACCCTTTCCAACAAGCGCTCCGGCTATACCGTTGATATGAAGGCAACTGCAATGACCAGTACCGTTGGCGACGACACCTCCTTTATCGACTACACCGTAAGCATTGGAGATAAGAAAGTAACGACCAAGGGCGCTGATGAAGTTGCATCTGTAACCGTTGCAGAAGTTAAGAACCTTAAGGCCATCACCGGCACTTCACTGCCCATACAGCTGAGCATTGATAAAACCACCTTCGATGCAGCAGTATCAGGCGATTATCTTGGAACTGTGACCTTCACCTTTTCCGCAACCTAATACACCTCCACATAACCAAGCGTCTGTCCACAAAGGCCTCCATCCGGAGGCCTTTGGCCTGTCCTGTGCCATGCCTAGAAAAGGGGCCAGAAATCTGTAATGCTGTCACGGTAAAAAGAGCGGCCATCGTCGATATCTCTATCACCGCTGGCCGCTCTGGTTGTGTTGTTTGCAAGGTTTCATTCTCTGTGATCAAAGCCTTGGACTCGTGTCATGTCGTTTCATCCTGCAGCCCAGGCTCCTTCAGGGAATCCTACCTGTTCAGCGTATCAGTGGCGATTCCCTCTGCAAGCTCTGCCGCCACGGCAAAGGTTTCACTCAAGGTAGGGTGGGGATGGATGGTCAGGGCAATGTCCTGGGCATTGGCCCCCATCTCAAGGGCAACCATCGCCTCGGAGATGAGCTCGCCTGCATTCTTACCACAGATACCCGCTCCTAGCAGCCTCCCTGTCTTCTCATCAAAGAGGGCCTTGCTGACACCCTCCGATGCGACAGCGCTCAAGGCCCTGCCATTTGCCATCCAAGGGAAGGAGCCTTTCTTGAACGCAATCCCCTTCTCCTTGGCCTCACTCTCGGTCAGCCCGATCCAGGCAACCTCAGGGTTGGTATAGGCTACCGAGGGGATCGCCATGGGGGTGAAGGCGGAGGGGAGGCCAGAGGCCACCTCTGCGGCCACCTTGCCCTGGTGGCTGCTCTTATGGGCGAGCATGGGCTCCCCTACAACATCCCCTATGGCAAAGATGTGCCCGACATTGGTCCTCATCTTCTGGTCCACCAGGATGAAGCCGCGATCAGTTTTCTCGATCGTGGTATTCTCCAAGGCTATGCCGTCAGAATTGGCCTTCCTTCCCACTGCAACTAGAACCGTATCAGCTTCAATGGTCTGAGGAGCCTTGTCCCCCTTGAGATGGAGCGTCAGGCCCTCCTTCTTGGCCTCAACCTTCTCCACCTTCGTTGAGGTGTAGATAGCTTCATACTGTTTTTTCAGCTTGCGTACCAACGGCTGCTTGAGGTCGCGGTCTGCAGGGGGGATCAGGGAGTCCATCATCTCTATGATGGTCACCTTCGAGCCAAGGGCGTGGTACATGGTAGCCACCTCCAGGCCAATGATGCCCCCTCCAATAATGGCCAATCTCTTGGGGATGTGGGAAAGCTCCAAGGCCTTGGTGGAGTCCCAGACACGCTCATCCTCATAGGGGATGCCCGGTATCTGCACTGATCGGGAACCTACTGCTATGATGAGGTCTTCAAACGTAAGGGTAAGTTCTTCCTTTTCTGTCTTTACCAACAGTTTCTTGTCGGAGAGTAATGTTCCCACACCAACGATACGCTCGACCTTCCTCGCCTTGACCAGGCTGTCCAACCCTGAGGTCAGGGTGGAGACCACACCTTCCTTATGGGCTCTGATCTTCTCCAGGTCAAAGGAGGGCTTGCCGAAGGAGACCCCCAGGGGAGCAAGCTTTTCTGCCTCTTCGATCACCTCTGCAAGGTGCAGCAGTGTCTTGGAGGGGATGCACCCTACATTCAGGCACACCCCTCCCAACACGGAATCCCTTTCGATGATCGTCACCTTCCTGCCCAGGTCTGCGGCACGGAAGGCGGCGCTATAGCCACCGGGTCCTCCTCCGAGGACCACGAGGTCGGTTTTCTTCTCTTGCATCTCTACCTCCTTAGAGCAGTACTCGTCGCAAATCACCTAACAGGGAGGCGAGATACGTGGTGAAGCGAACCCCTTGGGCCCCATCGATGACGCGGTGGTCATAGGCGACAGAGAAGGGCAGGATTTCACGGGGCTCAAAGGTTTCCCCATTCCATACCGGCTTCGTAGCCGTCCTTGCCACGCCCAGGATGGCTACCTGAGGCGGATTGATGAGGGGAGTAAAGCCTGTGCCCCCGATACCCCCGAGGCTTGAGATGCTGAAAGATCCCCCTGCCAGGTCATCGGGCTTCAGTTTCCTCTCCCGGGCACGTTCGCTGATCGATACAAGCTCCCTAGCTATCTCGGTGATGCTCTTCTTATCGGCATCCTTGAGCACAGGTACTATAAGGCCCTCAGGGGTGTCCACGGCTATGCCGATATGGTAGTAGCGCTTCAGGATAAGCTCCCCGCTATCCTCATCAAAGGAGGCGTTCAACTCAGGGAACTTCATCAGGGCGGCTACCACCGCCTTGATGATGAATGAGAGGATGCTGATGCTGACCGCATCAGGGTCCCTCTTCATCTCTGCCTTGAGCGTCTTTCTCAAAGCCTCAAGCTCGGTGACATCCGCCTCATCATACTGGGTGACGTGGGGGATGATCTGCCAGCTCTTCTGCAGGTGAGGCCCGGAGATCCTCTGGATGCGCGTGATCTTCTGCCGCTCGACCACTCCATACTTGGAGAAGTCCTCCAGCTCGATCTTGCCAAAGGAAGCCGTGCCTCCCTTTCCACTTAGGGCCTTCTTCACCAGGGCCTGCACATCCTCATGCACGATCCTTCCGTTGGGCCCGGTTCCCGTCACCTTGGAAAGTTCGACGCCAAGCTCACGGGCATATTTGCGCAGGGAGGGGGAGGCATGGTAGACAGAGCCCGGCCCCTGTTCGTTGACCAGGTCGGCTTTGGGGCTCTCCTTTGGTGCTTCCTGCTTGGCCTCAGGAACAGAAACTGGTTTCTTGGTAGGCTCTTCTTGCTTTTCAGGCTCTGTTTTCTGTTGCTCTTTCTGTTCTTCTTTTTTAGGAGGAGCGGCATCGGTTCTCTCTTGCTCTTGTGCGCTATCAGCCACCTCGACCTCTGCCACGGGGGAGTCCTTGGAAACAAGGTCTCCCTCCTTGACCAGAATCTTGGTGATCTTCCCCGCAATGAGGGAGGGTATGTCAATGACGGCCTTCTCACTTTCGAGGGCAACCACAGAGTCCTCCACAGCGACAGTGTCGCCTACCTTAAGATAGACCTCTATGATCGCCACATCCTGGAAATCGCCGATATCTGGGATCAGTATTTGTTTTGTTGCCATATCCATCTTCTCCTTAGCTCAACAGCGGGTCGGGCTTGTCGACATCAATGCCGTACTTCTTGATAGCCTCACTGACTTTTTTGACAGCGATGGTACCCTCGTCCGCAAGGCCCTTGAGCGCTGCAATGGCGATGTAGTACCTGTCGACCTCAAAGAATGTGCGAAGCGCTTCCCTGAAGTCCGACCTTCCAAATCCGTCCGTACCCAGGATGGTCACCTTGGGGTTGGGGATGAGCCTTCTGATCTGCTCAGGATAGGCGCGAATGTAGTCGGTGCTTATCACAACAGGCCCCTCATGGCCCTCCATGGCCTGGGTCAGGTATGAGACCCTCTGCTTCTGCTCAGGATGGGTGAGGTTGTACCTGTCGGTGGCCACACCATCACGATGGAGCTCGTTGACTCCAAGGATGCTCCAGATGTCCGACTGCACCCCAAAGTCCTTTTCCAACAGGTCCGCTGCTGCAATGACTTCGCGCAGTATGGTGCCGCTTCCCATCAGCTGCACAAGAGGACTCTTGCCCCGCTTGCCCTTCCTGAAGAGATAGGCTCCCTTCCTGATCCCATCCTCGACGCCCTTGGGCATCTCAGGGTGGG
>JAVERP010000043.1:0-32797 GCA_034007055.1 Sphaerochaeta sp. | reverse complement strand
TCATCCTCATACATGCGCTTCAGCCCGTCCTGGATTACAACCGCAAGCTCATAGGAGAATGTGGGGTCATACGCCTGGCACGTGGGGTGGGTTGCTGCCAACAGCAGACTGTGCCCATCCTCGTGCTGCAACCCCTCGCCGTTGAGTGTGGTACGACCGGCGGTCGCCCCCATCAGGAAACCCTTTGCCCTGCTGTCCCCTGCTGCCCAGATGAAGTCACCTACGCGCTGGAAGCCGAACATCGAGTAGAAGATGAAGAAGGGTACCATGGAGAGCTGGTGGTTGGCATAGGCGGTGGCCGCCGCTATCCATGAGGACATGGCCCCTGCTTCGGTGATTCCCTCTTCCAGGATCTGGCCCTTCTTGTCTTCGCGATACCACAGGAAGGACTCCTTATCCACAGGCTCGTACAGCTGCCCGTCAGGGGCGTAGATGCCGATCTGTCTGAAAAGGCCTTCCATGCCGAAGGTTCGTGCCTCGTCTGGGACGATGGGCACGACCCGCTCGCCCATATTCTTGTCCTTGACCAGCTTGGTGAGCAACCGGACAAAGGCCATGGTGGTCGAAAGCTCCCTATCACCGGAGGAGCCGTACATGTCCTCAAACTCCTTTGCTTCAGGAACGGTCAGCTTTTCGCCATCCTTATGGCGGAAGGGCACTGGGCCTCCCATCACTTCACGGCGGCGAACGAGGAATTTGCCCTCCTTGCTCTCAGGGTCGGGCTTGATGAAGGCAAGGCTCTTTGCCTGCTCGTCACTGATGGGGACATGGAAGTGGTCCCTGAAGGAGAGAAGGTCCTTCTCATCCATATGCTTGAGGTTGTGTGCTCCCATGGCACCTTCCCCGCTTCCCATGCCAAAGCCCTTCACTGTCTTGAAGAGGATGACCGTAGGCCTGTCCTTCTGGTTGGAGGCCTCGTGGAAGGCGGCGTAGATCTTTCTGGGGTCATGGCCACCACGACTGAGCTGCCACAGGTCCTTGTCGGTCTTGCCTTCGATGAGGCTTTCGAGGTACTCATCCCCTGCAAAGAGCTTTTCACGCAAGTACGCGGGCCCTCTTGCCTGGACTGTCTGGAACTCACCGTCTACCATGTTTGCAAGCTTCTGCAGGAGGATCCCCTTGGTGTCCTTTTCCAGGATGGAGTCCCACTCAGTTCCCCAGATCACCTTGATGACGTTCCATCCGGCACCCCTGAACTTGCCTTCAAGCTCCTGGATGATCTTGCCGTTGCCACGCACCGGACCGTCCAGGCGCTGCAGATTGCAGTTGACCACAAAGATGAGGTTGTCCAGCCGTTCCCTGGATGCGAGCGAGAGGGCGGCGAGGGACTCAGGTTCGTCCGATTCTCCGTCACCCATAAAGACCCAGACCTTCCTATCCCCATTCTCCTTCAGCCCCCTGGCATCCATGTATTTCATGAACCGTGCCTGGTATATAGCCATCGAAGGGCCGAGTCCCATCGATACGGTGGGGAACTGCCAGAAAGTCGGCATCAGAAAGGGGTGGGGGTAGGACGAGAGGCCGACCCCTCCAGTCTCCTGTCTGAAATGCTCAAGCTGCTCTTCTGTCAGGCGCCCTTCAATGAAGGCGCGGGCATACATGCCCGGCGACGAGTGGCCCTGGAAGTAGATGAGGTCGGCTCCATGCTTGGCATCGGGTCCCTTGAAGAACCAGTTGAAGCCGACTTCATACATCGCCGATGAGGATGAGTAGCTGGCTATGTGCCCTCCCAGGCCCTTTCCGTCCTCATTTGCCCTTGCAACCATCACCATGGCGTTCCAACGGACAAAGGCAGCGACGTTACGGGCTATGAGGGACTCTTCGGGTGGGATGACTGCAGTTTTGTCAGTGATCATGGTATTTATATAGGGGCTTATCACCCCGGGTGAGGTCGTAACACCCTGGTTACGAGCCGCTTGGGTAAGTTCGGACAGCAGATAGTCCGTCTTCTGCTCACCCTCATGCTTGATTACACCTGCGAGCGACTCCAACCAATCTTTGGTCTCTGCAGGGTCAGGATCATGAAAAATCTTTTTACTCATACATTTCCTCCGATAGTGAGTTCGTACATGCTGATTTCAACCTATGCACATGCATAGTGTGTGTCATTACTGAAACAATACTACCAAAATGGTGGTAATTCAACATGAAAAGGTACAGAAAAATTACAATAGGGAAGAATCTAGGGGTAAAAAAATGCCTTTATGACAAAGAATTGTATAAATATAGCTTAAAACATAGTTGTGTACAACTAAAAGTGGGAGTCATTATTCCTTACGTTGTCTTCCTAGGGTCAGGGCATAAAGAAAGGGGCCTGGGCCCCTGTATACGTGAAGTGGGAAAAGAGGTGGTTACTTGCTTTTCTTTTTTTCCATCTTCTCTTGCTTTTTCTCTTTTGCTGTCTTCAGAGGTTTCTTCTTCTCTGTTTTCTTTGCATCTTGTGATTTAGCCATATAGCATACCTCCAAAATTGTAGTAAATCGGGTGAATGATAGCCTCTATAAGGGCGAAAAGCAACCTCTAAAACAGTGATTTTGAGAAGGTTTACTGAACCATGACCCTATCTTTTCCCATCTCCTTGGCCATCATGAGATTTCTGTCAGCATGGGCCATTATATCCTCAGCCGTAAGCCCGTTTTCAGGGAAGAGGGCCAGGCCGATGGAAAGCGAAAGTCTCTCACCAGCTCTGCAGATATCGGAGATCACCAAATCCTTGGCATCAGTTCTGAGTTTATCGGCCATGTGGTAGAGCTGTATCTGGTTGGTATTCGGCACGATGATGGCAAACTCATCGCCTCCATGGCGGCAGACGACATTTTGCAAGTCTGTACTCTCCTGCAGAAACATTCCGATCCTCTGCAGGATCTCATCCCCTGTTGCATGGTTGTACCGGTCATTGTAGAACTTGAAGTTATCGATATCCATGAGCATCACGCCGTAGGTGTACTCCTTGGAAAGGCCCCGGTGTATCTTCTCTTCCAGCGTAGCATCAAAGTAGCGTCTGTTGAGCAGGCCTGTAAGATGGTCCCTGATCGAACTCTCCCTAAACAGCTTGAGCTGATGGGAGATGATGTAGTTGGCTACAATGCTGATCACGGAGGTGAAGAGCACATAGGATATGAAGCTCGGCCAGTTGTGGGCCATAAGGGCGGGGAACTGGAATACCAGGATGGTCAGTGCCACAAGCTGGATTGCTGCTATGGTGATGGTGACCGGCAGGGAGAGCAGTACACTGGAGAACAAGACGGTGAGCGTCACATAGATCAGGGGGAAGAACTCGGTTATGCCATAGCGGGAATCAATGAAGACCGCACCCCAGGAGCCGATAAGGGAGAGGATGATGGTCAGCGAGGAGGAGAGGCGATGGTTGCCCTTGGCCGAAGCGTAAAAGGCTTTGCCATTGATGATGGCAAGGAGTCCTATCAGAAGGGAGTAGGCATTCCTTTCATAGGATCCCTTGGGATTTATCCGTATGGTAAAGACGAAAGCAACGATAAGCAACCCCAGAATAAGGGGCTGCAACCATCGAAGAAGCTGGCTTCGTATGTCTTGCGTCTCTTTCGTTTTCATATAGTAGAAGTATTGTACTTGCACGGCAAAAATTCAAGTTCAATCAGGTTCTATCCCATCAAATAGTCTTCATTTCCCCTTTATGGTGAGTATTTCGTCTTTTTGTTGGGTCCTGTCGTGTACGAAGCTTGGAAGAACCCTTGTTGTTCCATGGGAAATTATCAGCGATACTTCTTGTTGATTTCTTCCTGTTCTCCCCTTTCACGCTCATTCTTTATACCCTGCGAATACATGGAGCAGGGCCTGCCTTACTCATTGGCCAGGCCTCGTTTGCCCAGCACCGTTGGCCTGATCTCCCCGGCCTTCGTCAGCCCTATCTTGGTCAGGATCGGACCGATGATCTCAAAGAAGATGGAGGTGGCTGTGACGGTGGTGATGACCATCACCCCTATGCTTGCCCCATGGGCGCTGATGGGGGTGAACTCCTGCTTCACCACAAGGGCGAGTCCGATGGCCACCCCGGCTTGCGATAGGATTCCCATGCCCAGGTACTTCCTGATGGTGCTTTCCATCCTGCCCAGGACCGAGCCGATGTAGGCTCCCGCCATCAGGCCCGATGAACGGCCCAAAATATAGACAGCCCCTATCATGCCAAGGGAGGGAAGGGCGCTGAGGTGCAGATTCGCCCCTGCCAGGGTGAAGAACAGGACAAAGATCAGGGGCATGAACAGCTGCAGCTGGCTCTTGAGGGAGTGGATCACCTTGGAGCTCTGGGTGTTGACGATGATGATGCCAAAGATCATGTTCGTCAGGATCTCAGAAAGGCCCAAGGAGGTGCAGAGTCCGGCAACAATAAAGACTTGGGAGAAGAGGAGGATGAATACATCGACCTTCTGGTGCAGCCTCTTGACAAGCAGGCTGAACAACCACCCCATCAGGACCCCTATCGCCACCGAGTAGAGCACCTCCTTCAAGGGCTTCAGGAGGACAAGAGAGATGTTCATCACCCCTCCCATCTCCGAATGGAGCAGGCTCTGGGCAATGGCTGAGGCGAAGCCGAAGATGATGATGCCCAACCCGTCATCAAAGCCGACCACCGCATAGAGGGCTTCGGTGAGCTTTCCCTTGGCCTTGTACTCCTGGATTATGGCAACCGTACCAGCGGGGGCACTTGCAGGGGCGACAGAGCCAAAGACCAAGGCGAGGCTCAAATCCCCGGTCAAGGCATATATGGAGGCCATCACAACGATAAAGGCAAGCAGGGACTTGGCAAAGATAACTGTTATGATGCCAGAACCCTGTCGCTTGAGGGAGGCCACGCTCAATTCAAGTCCGATGCTTACCGCAACGAAGCTCAAGGCAATGTCAGTGATGAAGGATAGGTCGATTTGGACAGGTTCGCTGATAAGGTTGAACAGGGAGGGGCCGAGGAGCACGCCGGTGACCATATAGCCGATCAGCGACGGAAGCTTGATGAAAGCCATGAGTTTTCCCATGTAAAAGGCGACGAACATCATGATCCCTGCTATGAGCAGCAGGGGTAATTGCGAAAATACTGACATATGGTTCTCCCTAGAAATCCAGTGATCCGAGGGTGAAGGCCAAGTCTTGGACCGTTACCATCACCCCTCGATCTGTATCGATATCACCGGCGATGGTGCGAATCCTTCTCAAGGCGGTGTTGACACTCTCTTTGTCGATGACCGCCATAAGGATGCGGCTGAAATTCTTGCTCGTTTCACTCCAGAATGCAGCAAAAAGCGGTATGTGGTAGAGGTACTGGTTGGAGTTCTCCGTCTCCAATACCACAACAGATCCGTCAGAGGCGGAACTCACCGCCTCAAGCAGATCGTCAAAATACTCCTCCCTCTGGATATATACAATCAGTTGGGACCGCTGCTTGCCCGCCTCTTGCCCATCGGGTGCGGGCAATTGTGTGGTGAAGACCTCAACCACTTCCTGTGCGTCCCGTGCTTCAAGCAGGCTCGCCCGGACCTTTTTATCCCTGACTGCCTTGGATATGGAGGAGAGCAGGCGCACATGCTCGTTTCTCCTCCCTGTAGGGCCGATGAGGAAGATGAAGATCTGCGAGGGCTTTTCGTCCAGGGCGGCAAAATCTATGGGGGAGCGTGTGGTTATGACACCTATGACAAACTCATCAAGGTCATCGAAGCTGCAGTGCGGTATGGCTATGCCGTCGGCAAGCCCGGTGGATCCTAGTTTCTCCCGTTTTGCAAGGGCATCCAGGAGAAGTTTTTCCCCAATGTTCCGCAAGGGCTCCGCCTTGCTTGCAAGGCTTGCGATCAGGTGCAGCACTGCCTTCTTGTCGGCAGCCTCTGTGTCCAGGGAAATGCACTCAGCGTGCAGGTTGTGCCATGGTTTCATAATCATCCTCCAACAGCAGGCGGCTAACCTCGCTTGGGGTGGTGGCCGCCAGCAGTCTGTTTCTGATTCCCTTTTTCAGAGAGAATCTTGCAAGTCGTGACAATATGCGCAGGTGCATCGTCTTATTCGGGGCTAACAGCAAAAAGAATATGTGGGTCAGCTCCCCTTGCAGATTTCCAAATGCGATGCCCTCTTTACTGATGCCCATGATGATGGGGGGGAAGCCTGCCGGCACCTGGTGCACATCGCGCAGGTGCGGGAACGCAGTCCCGTCCCCAAAGGCTGTGGTGACCATCTCCTCGCGTGAGAGCAGCTGCCCTACAAACGCTTTCCTGTCGAAGGGGAAGCCCAACGTCAGCAAGGGGGCACTCAGGGCCCAAAGGGTATCCTCGACCCCAGAGGAACGCAGGTCGAAGATCATGAAGGGGCTCAGTAGCAGACGGGAGAGCTGCATGGCGCTGCTGGGAACATCCATAAGCAGAGCAAACTGGTGCTCCTCTGAGAAGTTCATCTTGGAGTTCAGCCACAAGTCTATGACGCTGCGCTTGAAACGCCATTGACCGGCAACCTTCATGCAGGGTATCTCATTGCGACCTATCATGCGCATGACTGTCTTGGGGACTATCTTGAGGTAGTCAGCTACCTCCTGTAGGGTTAGAATGTCATTATTGTCCATAAATGTCCTTTAAAGTCTCTGTTTTAGTACTACAACTCCTCCCTCTGTTTGTCAATGGAAGGACGACAAAGAATCTAGAAAAAAGAATTGAATCTAGATAAAAAAATCTGATAGCCCGAAAAATCCTGGTAAAAAGGAATACATCTGGAACCAGGATGATTCTGGTAAAATGAAATGCATAGGGAAAAACCCACCAAGCCCTGGCCAAGGATCAGAACCTAGAGGCCAAGGGTCAATGATCATGGGAGAAAAGGAAGCTACTCCATCCTGAACACCCGTGCCAACAGCTTGTACACCTCCCTAGCCTTGAGGACCTGGTCAAACTCTACATACTCATCAACCATATGCGCCAGTGAAGGGGAGGAGGGACCAAAGCCTATGGTGGGAATATCTCTGTTGCCGGCGCTTTCGCTTCCATCGGTGCAGAAGGGGTAGTACCCCTTGTGGCGGGGCAGCCCCGCCTGTTCCATCGCCCCATAGGCATAGCTGACTAGAGCGGTGGCCTCCTCAATCGTCCAGGCTGGGAAAAAGCGTTCCCCTCCCAAGAGCTTTCCTGTGTAGCAGGGCTCTGAGGCGGTAGGTATGGTGATGAGGAACCCGTCATCTCTCTGAACCAGAGGGTTCGCATCCTTTGTTTGCATCCTGGGAAAATCAACGGCCAGGGCCTGCTGCAGGTCCGAGAGCACAGATGATCGGGTCTCCCCGACAAGGGTCCTCCTGTCGATGGTGATCTGACAGTGGTCGGGTATGACCGAGCTTCCAGGGTAGGGACGGGAGATGATGTCGGTGACCACCGAGATGCCTTCTCCAAGGAGAGGGCACGTGCGCCTGGGGATCAGGGGCAGCCTTGCCAGGATTTTCGCCATCGCCTCAATGGCGTTCTCTCCCTTTTCAGGGTGGGCTGAGTGGGCGTTCTTGCCAAAGGTCTCGAGGCGCACCTCACACCGTCCCCTTTGGCCAAGCATCAGGCGCAACTCTGATGCCTCACCCAGGACAACCGCATCAGGGAGGTAGCGGTCCAGAACCTTGCCAAAAGCCATTCCTTCGAAGATCTCCTCCTGGACAACACCCACCACCAGGATGGTTGCGTGCTTCCTCGTTCCCTCCTTTGCAAGCAGTCCAATGGCATGGATCATGGCAGCGAGGGCGCAGCGCATGTCGCTGGTGCCCCGTCCATAGAGTTTTCCCCCTACATAATCCTTGCCATAAGGGTCTTGTTTCCACAACGCCCTATCCGGTATGCCCACCGTATCCATATGCCCTTCAAACATCAGGGTCCCTGGCAGCTCCCCCTTGAGCATGCCTATGACGTTGCCATAGCTGTCACTCTCCACCCGGTCAAAGCCAACGCGATGCATCTCCTGCTCCAAGGCTGCGGCAACCTGGCCTTCAGAACCGGAGACTCCTTCGATACCGATGATCTTCTGGCAAAACTGCAGTAGAGATCTGTCGTCCATGCTCATACTCCTTCAAGTTCTCCTGTTTTCCCTTCTTTTCATCCATAGTCTACCATATGCTGGGGCAAGGAAAAGAAATTATCACCATAAGGTGTTCTCGTTCTCCGGTCCCCTGAAACGATGCGAAGTGTAGGCGGAAGGCCTATTTGTGGGGGTTTGTCCCTATTTTGCTAGGGTTGTGGGTTGTGTTCTCAAGATGTAGAGTGAACAATTACCATACCTAATACAGGATGAGGAGGCATGGATAATGAAAAAAGCCCTTGGGATTCTCTTTGTGATACTGATCGTCTTGGGTATGGCTGGCTGTGACCTGAACCCCTTGAACAAGCATACGCAGTACTTCTACAGCCTGACAGGAGAGTGGGAAACCCCATCCTACAAAACATTGAACTACCGCAGCGATGGGCATACCATCATCATGAGCCGGAGCAAGGCAGGCCCGCCACTCACAAAAGAGCAGGCCGATGCTTTGAACAACCTAAGTAAAACCGAATTCTCCCTTACCTTGGACGGAAATGCCGTAGACCCACTGGGGCCCATGACAGTAGCTGAACTGGACCGTGGCTACCATGTCGTGCAGTCATTTCCTTTGGGTGTGATGGACAAGGGGACCCATACTCTGGTAGGGGTTACCTATTTGAGGGCAGAGGGAGAGGGGGGGACCCGTACCGATACGGTCCACCTTACCATCAAATGATTGCCTGGCGCCCCTTATATCCCTCAAGGATACCCCTCAAGACTTGAGACTGGCTATCTGCCTGTATCGGGATAGCAAAGACAATTATGAGAAAAGGGAAGGGGAACGTGCAGAAAGATAAGGCATAGAGGGTTGGAATCCCTCCATACCCATAATCTTTTGATTGGGTTCTGGTAAAAACATGTCAGATTAAAGGGTGTTTCTTCTCCTGCTCTGATCGCAGAAGCCACTCATCGCTGGTGATGAGGTAGTGGTCGTTGTCAGTGGTCTTGCCTGAGATGGTCTCATCCTTTGCAAGATGGGTCCACCTCATGCCGCACTTTTTCATCACCGCCTTCGATGCAGGGTTGTCCCTTTCATGGCAGCCCACCACGGTCTTGATGCCCACTTCTGCGAAGAGGTAGGAAAGGGCTGTCTGCAGGGCTTCTGTGGTGTACCCTTTGTTCCAGAAGGCCCTGTTCAGCACATAGCCAAAGGAGGCTTCACTTGGGGTGAGGATTCTCAGGTCGATGCACCCTATCAGGTGGTTGCTCTCCTTAAGGACGATGGCATAGACCCCCTTGTGGGAGAGGATGGTTTGTATGGTGCCTTCTGACTCTTGCACACTGGCATGAGCGGCCCAGGTGAGATGTTTGACAGTCTCACCATCACTGGCATACGCATAGAGAGCCTGTGCATCAGAGGCTGCAAAGGGGCGAAGATGGAGCCTTGCACTCTCTAGGGTGGGAACCAGTTGGTCTTGTAGGGGTGTATGCATGGGTACCTTCCTTCTTTTTTATTAGTTCTCTTTCTCGCCTTTATTGTAGGTCTCTTTTACTGGTACGTGTGGTTATGTTTTCTTTGGTATTGTGGTCTTTACTGTCACTTTTGAAATGATGATACTATAGCCGATCAGCCATTGTACAGCCTCGCTTGCACATACCTCCATGGCCATATCCAATGCTTTCCTTGTCACAACCACCATGACCCCTTATGGCTTGGCCCTTCCTGCTGTGGTATGATGTGCCCAGACGGGTAAGAACGGTTTTACACCCCTTACAAAGGAGTCGTCCATGAAAAGGCAACAGGGACAGCCTCTCTCAACGCAGAGGGGAAACATAGTGACGCAATACTTCAACAGTGGCATCGTCAAGGCAACAGGACCAGTCATCGGGGAGCAGGTGATGGATGGCAAGTGGCTCTTCTACCGGGAAAACGGGATGCTCTGGCAGGTAGGGCATTTCAAGGCGGGGGTGAAGCATGGCATCTGGCAGGGGTATGACAAGCTCGGACAGCTCGAATACGAGGCAGAGTTCTCATCAGGTAGGGAGGTGAGGAAGAACCTCTTTCAGTAAGGGTGGAACAGTGGGCCCCTGGTGCCTTCACCTTCGTCTGTATTCGCCCATATTATTCTTGGTCTAGTTGGCTTTTGGATTTGAGGGAGAGGGTGCTGGGTAAGCCTTGCTGCCTGCAAGTGATCATCATGAAGCGTACTGAGCATGTTTCCTAGTGCAAAAGGTCTCGGGAAGCAGGATGAGGCTTTTTGGCAAGGAGCTGTTCCAACTCATGTGCAGGCATTGGCTTGTGAAAATAAAACCCTTGTACCTGCATGCACCTGGCACTGTTCAGGAATGCAACCTGCTCTTCTGTCTCAACTCCCTCTGCAATGCTCTTCAGCTTGAGGTCCTCCGCAAGCAATAGGATTGCCTT
This sequence comes from Sphaerochaeta sp., assembly GCA_034007055.1. Taxonomy (GTDB): domain Bacteria; phylum Spirochaetota; class Spirochaetia; order Sphaerochaetales; family Sphaerochaetaceae; genus Sphaerochaeta. The sequence continues at coordinate 22,383 of JAVERP010000043.1, read as the reverse complement.
GATGATCTTCTCATCCTTGGAGCAAACACCGATGCCATTGACAAAAGACATGTCAAGCTTGATCTTGTCAAAAGGCAACTCCTTCAATCGATTCAGGGAAGAGTACTCCTTACCAAAATCATCAATTGACAAGGAGATTCCCAGATCCTTGATCCTTTGCAAAGTCGCTCTTGTTTTTTCAGTGATATCCATAGTCGAGCTTTCAGTGATTTCAACTTCCAGGTATGAAGCCTGTAGTGAAGTTTGTTTTAGCACATTCTCCATCTGTTCAACGATTTTGGGATGATTGAGCTGATGTACAGAAAAATTGACCGCCATGTTAATTGGTTTCAGACCCTTTCTTTGCCACTCTTTACACTGCGCGCACGCTGTTTTCAGTACCCAATACCCAATAGGTATGATCAGGCGTGTTTTTTCTGCCAAGGTGATGAACTTATTGGGCGGGACTATCCCAAGCTTGGGATGGTTCCACCGCAGCAAAGCCTCCACTGCCAGTATCTCTCCTGTGGTCCCGTTGACCTGCGGCTGATAATACACCATCAGCTCATTTCGCTTGATGGCCATGTACAGATCATTGGTCAGTGTCAGGGTTTCAAACGTTGCATTCTTTAGCTCAGTCGAGCAAACATAGTAGTGATTCTTACCAAGGCTTTTGGCCTTGTACATAGCTATATCAGCGTTCCTGATGAGGGTTTCAATAGTATTGCCATCCATGGGATACTGAGAAATACCAACGCTTGCTGTGATGAAGAACTCCTGGTTTCTGAGGATGAATGGTTTGGAGAAAGCCTCGATCACGTGGGATGCATAGCTTTCAAGGTGTTGTTCATCCTCATAATCCGTTAGGAAGATGACAAATTCATCTCCGCCGAGACGAGAGACGCAATCATGTTTCCCTGCTGCCTGCTCAAGTCTATCAGCCACTTGCTTGAGTATCTTATCGCCTTGGTCATGGCCGAAATTATCATTGATTATTTTGACACCCTCGATGTCTATGAACATGATGGCGATCAAGGTTTTGTGAGAAGCGGCATGATGCATACCTTTATGTAGTTTTTCAGATAGCAATGAGCGGTTTGCCAATCCGGTCAAAGCATCATGGTAGGCCATATGGTCAATTTTTTTGACTGCATTGATGCGGGCCAATCCATTGGAGATGACATTGGCCATGGTGTACAGCAGCTCGATATTTTCCTTTTTCCACTTTTTCTTGGCAGTTACCGAATCGATTCCAATGAATGCCTGAATCTTTCCGTCCAGGTAGATGGGGACGGAAATCAAGGATTGTACCTCTTGGCGCAACAGCTGTTCCTGTTCTGTGCTTGCTTCCTTTGGCATGGCATGTACATCTTCAACATAGACCAGGTTGTGCTTTTCCAACTGGTCAAGCCACCAGGGAAAGACATCCAGGGGTATCTCTTCAATGGTATTCACCTCAGGGCGTACTCCTGTGTTGCACCACTCATGTGAATAGGTCATGGTGCTCTTGGCAAGGTCCATGGTGAATAGGTATGTTCTGTCCATCTTGAAGAATACGCCAATTTTCTTTAGGAGAGTATTGACCTTCCCATCAAAGTTTTCCGGAATGATGTCCATAAAGTCAAAAGAAATATCCAAGATCATCTTTTGAAATGAGATGACATAGTTTTTTTCTTGAATAATCTCTTTATGATTCTGGTTACTGTATGAGTCCATATATCTCCTGATTATCCTTTTCTATGCCATCAGCACCTGGGTATGTTGTATCCCCGATCCCTTCATTGAAGAGCTAGAGTTCCTACATGGATGTGCCCCAATTCAACTCAATCTGGATAGGCTCTGCTTTCATACCGGAGGTGAAATCCAAGCAATTTCAGCTATAGTAGCAACAATAAGCCAATTTGCTGAAATAATCAATTAAATCAACCTATTTCAAGATGTAAGATGTAAGTAACAAGCAGAAGGTATCGGCTCTTTTTTTTGTACCGAGCAGACAAGGGTGGGGATACCTATCATAATCTCAAGTGGGGGTTGGTTTTCATTGCATGGTCACTAAGTCGTGGCGCTTGGATAGCCATTTTTTCAGCTTGGTCACCTTGTCATTGTGCCGGAGTTGCCATAAGGGCCAGGAGGTGAGGAATCATCACTTTACCTGATGGCAGAAACAAGGGGAATTAATTGTTCCCTGGAGGGTGCCCCATCTTCCTTTCAACCCCAATATACACTAACTAATAAATGTACAAAAGAATGGAAAATACAGGACAAATCCTATCCATCCGTTCTTTTCCTTTGCATTGGGTGTGAATTCTGCGGTATGATGCATTGAAAACATATGTGGGGAAAAAAGATTGAAACAGAAGCTCTGGCACAAACTAGGCATTCACAATAAAGATATCCTCACCCCTAAAAACTACATATTTTTTAGTCTGTTCTTTGTTCTTGCCGCCTTCATCGTGTTCTTCTCCTACCAAAGTATTGCCCGCTCGTATGATAGGCGTGCACTGAATACAGTGCGGGCCTTGTCGGCAGCCCTTGATACAGGGCAGCTGCGTACCCTTACAGGGCATGAAAGCGATTATACTACAGACTCCTATCTTGCCATGAAAGAGCGGCTGTCCCATGCCTATCTGGCTACGCGTGATGCCCGTGGTGCATACTTCTTCACCATCCGGGATGGTTCGATCTATTTTGTTGTTGATTCCGAGCCCCTTGGCAGTGAGGCAACCTCCCCCTCCGGACAACACTACACTGAGGCGCCGCCTGAGGCGTATCAGCTCTTCAGCGAAGGGCTACCCCTCATGACGAAGGCTTATTCCGACCGTTGGGGCAACTGGGTCAGTGCCTACATCCTGCTCCCTTCAGAGGAGGGGCAGATTCCCCTTGCCTTTGGCCTGGATTTTACAGCCCGTAGTTTCTACAGCCATGCACGGGCAAGGGCAGTAGGGGTCGCCTTTATCATGCTGGCTTTTCTCTCCTTGTTCTTCCTGGCATCCCTTGCCTTGAAGAACAGCACTATGCTTGAAAAGGAGAAGGCGAAGGCACTTGAGGCCTCTTCTCTTATCAAGGCCCTCCAGGTCAAGGAACGGCAGGAGAGTGCCTTTGTGGAGACAACGCTGCAATCCCTTGGCGAGGCTGTCATCTCTGCAGATACTGAGGGTAGGGTGGTCCTGATGAACAGGATGGCCCAGCAGCTGACAGGGTGGAGCATAGCTGAAGTGAAGGGCAAGCCCCTTAGGAATATCTATCGCATTGTTGATGGCCTGACCCACACCCCCTGTGATACGAGTTGGCCCTACACCGTGCTCAAGACAGGTCTTCCCATCAAGTATGAAAAGATTCCGGTGAAGCTGATCCAAAAGGGTGGCAGCCTGCTCTCCATCGAGGATATGGTCTACCCCATCATCGATGAAGAGAAAAAGGTGACAGGGGTAGTGGTCATCTTTATCGATGTCACTGATAAATACCAAAATAGGGATGAGCTTCTCTTCCTCAGCACCCATGACAAGCTTACCGGCCTGCTGAACAGGCAAGCCTTCTACGAAAAACTTCATGAACAGGATGTTGCCAAGAACTATCCTCTGGTGCTTATGCTCCTGGACATCAATGGCTTGAAGCTGATCAATGAGGCGTATGGGCACACAACAGGGGACTCACTGCTCAATGAGATAGCCATCATCCTGCAGCGTCCCTGGCACAAGGGTCAGATGGTTGGCAGGGTCGATGGCGATGAGTTCGCCATCTTCTTCCCCAATGCAGGCGAAGAGACGGCAAGGAGGGTTGCCCTTGAGATTCATGAAGCCTTGGCCGAACAGGCATTCATAGGGTATGCCCTTACCATCTCCCATGGGTATGCAAAGAAGGAATATGCCCAGACAACCATAAGCGAACTGCACAAAAAGGCTGAAGATGATCTGTTCCGCAACAAGTTCGTGGAGAATCAGAGTGCCCGACTGAAAATGGTTGATCTGCTGCTGCAGTCCCTATTCAAGAAGAGCCTGCGCGAGATGGAGCACAGCAAGCGCGTCGGGTTGTTGGCCCAGCGATTTGGAGCGTACCTCGGATTCCCGAATGAAGAGAGTGATGCCCTGCATACCGCAGGGGTCATGCACGACATCGGCAAGATCGCGGTCTCCAGTAGGATCCTCAACAAGGAAGGACGCCTTGATAGTGAAGAGTGGAAGGAGATTCAGCGACACCCTGAGATTGGATTCAACATCCTCAGCTCGGTAAACGAGTATGCCCCCATAGCCGAGCAGGTGCTCTGCCACCATGAGCGCTGGGATGGCAAGGGCTATCCCAACAAGATAGCGGGGGAACTGATCCCCCTCTACTCGCGGATCCTCGCCCTTTGCGACTCCTATGATGCCATGACCTTCCTAAGGACCTATAGGTCCGAGGTCTCCTCTGAAGAGGCTATCGCGGAGTTGGAGCGCTGTAGCGGTTCACAGTATGACCCGAGCCTTGCAACCCTGTTCATCAGGATGATACGAGAAGAGGCATGATAGGTAGGCATCATGTTCTCTTCAGAGATGGCATTGAAAAAGATGAAGTGACCTGCGGTTTTGTAGGTCGTGGATTCACCTGCCCTAAGGGAGGCTACCACATACAAGGTGCAAGTCACTTCACCGCTACTATAAAACAGCCGCTTTGCTTTGTCCAGTGAGGAAAATGGTGCCACCCTGTCAAACTGACTATCCTTGTCCCCTGTTTTGATATCCATAGGGGGAGATTGCAAAATCAATATCCACATGCTCAGCCTAGAAACAAGTGCACCGGTTCCTGGTAATCAAAATCAGACATCACAATGGCCTACTTTACAAGGTAATCACAAAATCGGTCATTGCATTGCAGAATCCCCCAGAAAACTTATCAACGGATCCGGTAGCCACTACCATGATATGATGGCCCACATCAGAATCTTGCGTGGTATAGGAGAGGCTTGTCTCCCCTGTGATCTCTTCCCTGTCGTCATAATCATCAGGATCGACGCGGTACCACTTGTACGTCAGGGCATCAAGGATAGGTTCGTCGGAATTTGCCCTGTCCAAGACAGTGAATTCAGCTACAATGCCAAACCCAACATGGGGACTCGTTACTCCTGTATGGAACATGGAATAATCCAAGGACCAGGTTATGTACACATCAGCCATGCATTGGGTTGCGAACACTATGTTTGAGAACTGTCCATCATAAGTGCCGCCATGGATTGCAAGTCTGAAATACCCTTCAGTAGAGGGTGAGGGGATAGGAATGCTATAGCCGCTGGAATCTGGGCTAGAAGTGGTCAGATCATCACCTCCTCCACTCTTGACAGTCTCGAATGCATACGGGGAACCGGTGGGACTGAATTGAAGCGTATAGCTGGTTGCTCCAAATTCAGCGGGCGTTGTAAACCATAGGAACACTTCCCTACGTGAAAAAGTATAATCGCTTTTTTCCACTGTAAGCAGGTTTTTTGGATTGTGGAGGATAACCGGAGGGTTTCCCGTCCCGCCTCCTGGTCCGCCATCCATTGGACATGAGGTGGTCACGACGAGCAACAAAACGACAAGCGTGAGTAGAATGGTTCTTCTCATACTATATTCTCCCGATATGCATCAGAAAGGGGGTGAGTTCCTATCAGCCCGAAGACACTTGAAGTAACACCTAAAGAATTCACTAGCGATTCATTTGTTAACTACATCTAAAAAAACAGTATAGCATCCCTTATTTCATTTGGAAAGTTTACGATATCGTGTTTTTTATTACATGTATTCAAATATGCATATTTTCGTGTGTATAAGCATCAAAAAAACTGTAAGTAACTTGTTGCGTTAGGCTTTGGAATTTCTTGGCTATTGATCTCAAGCCCTGTACCCTCAATCATCTCCTTGACTCCCTCAGCATTTATTTGCCATAGGTGAAAAAATATATGCTATGATTATTCCAATGGCTTATCCTGATCTGGCGCATTGACCTTGTGAAAGCAGTTTTCTCAAGAAGGCCTGATCGGACAAGTGGATGCTTTGGGGTGATCAAGCACGTCTGAGGAGGGCTTTTGGCTCAGGCTCATACTTTTTTACCTCAGGCAAAAAAAGCAAATACCGTTTTGATGCTATCAAGACGTATGAAAGACAAAGGGGAGTATGAAATGAAAAGAACTATCAGGATCATCTGCATCGTCTCCAGTTTCCTTTTGATGGGAAGTATGCTGTTTGCTGCCGGAGCGCAGGAAAAGGCACCGAAAGAAGTGTCCAAGGTAATGGAGGAGAAGGTATCCCTGTATGCCAGCATCACGGCCATCGAGCCGATCCTTGCTGCATTCCAGGAAGACACGGGCGTCCTTGCTGAGAATACCCGCCTGTCCACATCCAAGTTTGCCTCAACGGTGCTCACAGAGTTCCAGGCCGGCAAGCTTGCCGCTGACGTAGTCCAGGCACCGCTGCCTGTCATGGAGATTCTCAAATCCTACGGTGTCATCGAGGATTATTTCTCACCTGCCGCACAGTCCTATCCCGAATGGGCAAGGAACAACAAGGGCATCTACCAGTTCGGCATCGAGTATGTCGCCCTGATCTACAATACCGAGCGTGTGGCACCCTCTGATGTTCCCAAGCGCTATGAGGACCTCACCCATCCAAAATGGATGAACAAGATTGTCATGGCAAACCCTGGCAACCACGCAACCACCATCTCCTGGCTGGTCGGACTGAAGGAGAACAATGTCTTCGGCTCCGATGCCAAATGGATGGATTTCCTCAAGGGCCTTGCCGCCAACCGTCCAATGTTCGTGGCATCCTTCGGACCCACCCCCGCCCCCATTGAAAGCGGTGAGAAGCTCATCGGCATCTCTATGCCCAAGTACATCATCACCAAGGCTCCGGCACCTCTTGCTTGGGCTCAGGTCGAGCAACCCATGCTCGGTTCTCCCAGGGCGATCGGCATCACCTCCACAGCCCCTCATCCCAATGCAGCTGCAGCCTTCATGGAGTACTGGCTCTCCGACAAGGCGATGAGCCTACTCGCTGACAAGGTAGGCGAGTATGTGCTTACCCCTGGGGTATTCCCCCCGATCGATGGCATCGAAAAGGCAAAGGTAATTCCCATTCGTGACCTTTCTGACGAGGAACTGCTGAAATGGGGAGCTGAATTCGAAAAGATATTTGCACTGTAAGACAAAACATAGAAACAGGGGAAGCTTCTCATGGAAATTCAAATTCGAGGACTTAAGAAATACTACTATTCTGAGGGAAAGACCATTAAGGCTCTTGATGACGTGAATCTGACGATTCCCGCCAACAGGATATTCACCCTCCTTGGGCCGAGCGGATGTGGAAAGACAACTCTCTTGCGCAGTATCGTTGGCTTGGAGACCCCTGATGAGGGGGAGATAACCATCGGCGATACCGTTGTGTGGTCGAGTGAGAGGAACATATTCGTACCGACTGAGAAGAGGGGATTGGGGATGGTTTTCCAGACCTATGCCATCTGGCCCCACATGAATGTATTCAACAACGTTGCCTATCCTTTGCAGAACCAGGGCATGCCCAAGGCTGAAATTGAGGAGAGGGTACGCGAGACCTTGAGTTTTGTACAGTTGGAAGGATTTGAGAAGCGTCCTGCTACCAAGCTATCCGGTGGGCAGCAGCAGCGGGTGGCCCTTGCAAGGGCCCTCGTTGCAAAGCCCAAAGTCATTCTCTTCGATGAGCCCCTGTCCAATCTGGATGCGAAGCTTCGCGAGGAGACCCGAAAGGAGCTGCGCTCGTTCCTGACAGAACTTGAGATCACCGCAGTCTACGTCACCCATGACAGGGTGGAGGCCCTCTCCCTCTCCGATACCATCGGCGTGATGCGAGCGGGCAAGATCGTGGAGATCGGCGCACCGAAGAAGATCTACTTCAATGCCGAACACCAGTTTGTAGCCGACTTCATCGGCAGGTCCAACCTCATCCCTGCCAAGGTTAAGGAGCAGAAGGAAAGCTTCACCGTTGTAGAGACCTCCCTAGGGGAGTTTGTCTGCAAGGAGCGTGATTACCCTGTCGGCAGCGAGCTCACCCTCTGCATCAGGCCCGAATTCATTGACCTCGCCCTTGGCGGGGATGCACAACAGAAGAATACCCTGACAGGTGAGATGGCTACCATGGTATTTGTCGGGGAGGTGTATGAAAGCGAGATCAGGGTGGGGGATGTGCTGTTCATGGCCAAGGTTGACCCGGAGACAACCCTGGAGGTAGGGGACGCAGTGACCTTCTCCGTCAAGCCGGAACACTGCCTTCTGGTTTCAGAATAGGGGATGGGATAATGGTAAGGAAACAGACGAAACTGACCTATCTGCTTATTGTGATCCTCGCCCTGCTTACCCTGAGCCCTGTGGTTATGCTTGTCATAGGCAGCTTCTCCAAAGGCCTGAATACCTTTGGGGACTTCACTGTCGCAAAATATGTCTCTGTCTACACTGATCCGGGATTCTATGCTGTATTGGGCAATACACTGGTATTTGTACTTTTTTCGGCCTTGTTCTCCACCGTACTCGCCCTGTTTCTGGCCTATCTGAACAACAGGACCAACATCCCCGGCAAGTTCATGTTCCGGGTAATCTCCGTTGTCCCCATGATGATACCCCACGTGCTGTTTGCAGTGAGCTGGGCGCTGTTGCTCAATCCGTCAAATGGGATACTCAACCTGCTGGTCATGAACATCTTCAAGCTGGAAAGCGCCCCCTTCAACATCTATACCATCAGGGGGATGATCATGGTGGAAGGCCTGTTGGACCTCCCGATAGCCTACCTCATCATAGCCCCTGCGATGGCCTCCTTTGACATCTCCCTTGAGGAGTCCTCGCGCGTCTTTGGTGCCGGCAATATGAAGACGCTCTTTCGCATTACGCTTCCGGTATTGCGTCCCGCCATCCTGGCAGCCTTCATCCTGTGTGTCGTCAGGTGTCTGGCATCCTTTGCCGTTCCCTCAGTGCTTGGGATGCCGGGTAGGACCTATGTGTTGGCGACCTACATCTACCGCACTGTCACCACAGGGTTCATCGCCGACTATGGAAAGGCTGCGGCGGTGGGCATGAGCATCCTGGTGCTCTCCATCTCCCTGATCTACCTCTATCGGTATATGACGCGTTCGAGCGAGAAGTATGTCACTGTCTCCAGCCGTGGCTTCAAGCCTGTGGTCATCACCCTCAAGAAGGCCAGGATCCCCCTGTTCGTCCTGCTCCTCATCTTCTCCTTCATGCTGATCATGCTGCCCATCCTGGTATTGCTGTACACCTCGTTCGTTCCCTACTCCATGGTGCCCAGCATGAAGGCCTTCTCTACGATGACGCTCGACCATTGGAAGAACGTGCTGCATGACCCTGTATCGCTCTCCTCGTTGAAAAACAGCCTCTTTCTCTGTCTTGTCGGCGCATCCTTGGGAACGGTGCTCTCCATATTCATCTCATACGTCATTGTGAAGGTGAAGACCAAGGCCTCCGGCATCCTGGAGTCCCTGAGCTTTCTCTCCTTCTCCTTCCCAGGCATCGTCATCGGCATCGGCTTCATGTGGTTCTTTGTACGCACGCCCCTGTACTCGACCATATGGGCTCTGCTCATAGGGTATATAGCAACCTACCTGCCGTATGGCATCAGGCCGATGACCAGTGCCTTCATCCAGATCCATAGCCACCTTGAGGAGTCCTCAACTGTGTGCGGTGCATCGTTTCTCACCACCATACGGCGTATAGTCGCCCCTCTCCTGGTCCCGGGCATCGTATCGGGCTGGATCCTGATGGCAACGATGTTCTTCAGGGAGCTCTCCCTTTCAGTGGTCCTCTCAAGGCCCGGCACGGAGACCATGGCTGTGCAGATACTCAAGTTCAGCGATGACGGGCTGTGGGGCAGGCTATCAGCTTTGGGCATCATCATGATCGGCATTTCGGTTCTCCTGGTGGTTGCTGCCAACCTGGTGGGCAATCACTTCAAGCCGGTGACTGACTAGGCTTGGAACTGTCCGCTGTACTAGATGCAGGACTTGCCTCTTCTCTAAAGGGATCAGGGCCTGCATATTTTTTCAACTGCATACGTTAAAATGACATGTATATTTTATTGCAAAATGTGTCCCAACACTCTTTTCTTGTGTTGTCCCTAAGGTGGTGGTACACTTAGCTATCACACAAAAGAAGGGTCGAATGCTCTGTTCGATCCAATGTTCAGGAGGAAACGATGAGAAACCGTGGTTTGAAACTATTTGTTCTGGTCATGATGGTCATCTCGCTTTCGTTGGGGTCGCTCTATGCCCAACCCTTGCCGGAAACCCAGAATCTGACCATTCTCGCAACGACGGACCTCCATAGCAATGTATGGGGATTCAGTTATGAAAATGACAAGGAGAGCACCAATGACGGGATGGCAAGGGTGGCCACCTTCATAGAAGAGGTACGCTCCAAAGAGAGCCATGTCATCCTGGTGGACAACGGCGATGTGCTGCAGGGCAACATCATGACCGATGACATCTACAACAAGCAGGAAGGCCCGCACCCGGTGATCAGGGCGATGAACCTGCTGCAGTATGACGCACTCACCCTGGGCAACCACGAGTTCAACTTTGGTGAGAAGCTGATCAAGAGGGTGCAGAGCCTTGCCTCCTTCCCCGTCCTTGCCGCGAATATGGCACGCATTGACGGCACGATGGGACCTCTTCCCTACACCATCGTCGAGCGTGGAGACCTGAAAATTGGCATCATCGGCCTGACAAACCCCAATGCCCCCCGCTGGGATGGGGAGAAGACCGACCCGTTCGTATTTGCCCCTGTTGGCCCGGCGTGCAGAAGGGTGGTGGACATCCTCAAGGACAAGGTCGACATCCTCATTGCAGTGGCCCATGTGGGAATCTATCCCGAGTATGATGAAGAGGGTGGCAGTGATGGCGGAAACGCAATCCTTGAACTCTGTCCTGAACTTGATGTCCTGATCGTGGGACATGACCACAACACCTACAAGAACATCCACGGTGATACGGTAGTGGGCGGGGCAAGGAACCTTGGCAAGGAGGTCATCCGCATAGACCTCGGCATTGATGGCGACAAGCGCATCATCTCGCGCAAGATAGAAGTGGTCAAGATGGATGCGTACGGACCCAGTGACCTGATCCGCAAGGACCCCTTCATCATCGAGGCTCACCAGAAGACGCGCGACTTCATCTCCGGTGGGGCTCCCACCGCCGATGGCAAGCCAGGGGGCGGCATCTTCGGTATCGCCGCTGTTGATTTCCAGCCCAAGAATGAGATCATGGGCATCCCCGAAGGCAAGCTGCAGGACACTGCTGTCATGGATCTGATCAACGCCGTACAGCTGGCAAACTCAGGAGCCGATGTATCGGCGGCGGCCCTCTTCTCGGATACCAGCGACATCCTTGCCGGACCGATCAACTATGGTGCCATCTTCGGCATCTACAAGTTTGACAACACCCTCTATAAGGTGGAGGTAAGTGGTGCCGAGCTCAAGGCGTACATGGAGTGGTCGGCTGCCTGCTACAACCAGTGGAAGCCTGGTGACATCTCCATCAGCTTCAACCCAGAGAAGCCCGGATACCTCTACGACATGTTTGCCGGCGTTGACTATCAGATCGACCTCTCCAAGCCTGTTGGAAAGCGGATTGTGAACGTGAAGTTCAAGGGCAAACCCCTATCCGACACCCAGCGCCTTACCCTGGCTGTAAACAACTACCGCTACTCCTCAGCCTTGAAGGCACAGAAGCTGGTTGCCGGCACCAAGGAGTGGGAGTCCCCGAACTCGATTCGCGACATGCTCGTCGCCCATATCAAGGAGCAGGGGACCATCTATCCGAAGGTCGACCACAACTGGAAGATCGTCGGTGTCGACCTCTCATCCCCCCATCGGGACAAGGTCATCAAGATGGTCAATGAAGGCAAGCTGGAGAAGCCATACGGCAAGTCCTTGAACATCAATGACCTGAAGGCCGCTGCTTTGATCTGAGCAGAAATCCTTTGAGCAACAGGACGCCCCTGGATATTTCCAGGGGCGTCCTTGGTTAGGATTGGAGATGCTCTCTCTCTTTTCTTTCTCTCTCATGGTATGAGTAGCCTGCGGGTGCTAGATGCTGTCGTCAGAGTCTATTTTCTTGCGTCTTCTGACACTCTCGCTGAGCAGGAACTCGATCTGCCCATTGATGGACCTGAAGTCATCCTCCGCCCATGCGGCGAGCTCCTTCCACAACGAGGATGAGAGACGCAGCAATACCTGTTTCTTATCCTTTTCTTTGTTTGCCGCCATACCTCACCTCCCTTTGTCTCCTAATACAGGCTTCCACTGTTCACTATCGGCTGCACATCCCGGTTGCCACACAGCACGACCAGCAGGTTGCTGACCATTGCAGCCTTTCTCTCTTCATCAAGCTCCACTATGGAGTTCTCACTCAGCTGGGTAAGGGCCATCTGAACCATACCCACAGCCCCCTCCACGATCTTCTGCCTAGCCGCTATGATGGCGGAGGCCTGCTGGCGCTGCAGCATCGCCGCGGCGATCTCAGGGGCATAGGAGAGATGGGTAATCCTCGCTTCCAGAATCTCCAGGCCTGCCATCTCCACCTTGCTCATCAGTTCTCTCTTGAGGTCATCGGCAACCTCCCTGCTGCTTCCCCTCAAGGATTTCTCATCCTCATCTTCAGGGGCGTCGTAGGGGAAGAGCCTGACAACATTGCGCAAGGCGGAGTCACTTTGGATGGAGAGGTATTCGGCAAAGTTATCAACATTGAAGACTGCCTTTGCAGTGTCGACAACCTTCCAGATCACGACAACCCCTATGATGATGGGGTTTCCCAAGGCATCGTTGACCTTTTGTCGCTCATTGTTCAGCGTCATCGCCTTCAGGGAGATCTTCTTGTTGATGACAGCAGCTCCCCCTATCTGGACAGTCATTGTCTGCTCCAGTGTCTTGGGAGCGGACTTCTGTGCTGTACGCTCACTCTTCGCCACAGGATTGACTGCACTGACGAAAGGATTCACAAAGAAAAACCCCGGGTGCTTGATGGAGCCGTAGTACTTGCCAAAGAGGGTGAGCACCAGAGCTTCGTTGGGGCTGATCACCTTGAGGCCTGCAAAGAGGATGGGCCCTATGACAAAGCCGTACAAACTGGTGACCACAATAAGGAGGAGACGCAGGGGGAAGGGCATCGACACGGCACAAGCGATGACAAACCCTGCTATGGCGAGCAGGATCACCAGCGTGTTGAGCACAAGGAACAACATGCCGTTTGTCGGGTTGGTCAGGACTTTCTCCTGTCCGTAATCAATGGGTTTCATATCTTGGGAACTGTACATGGCAGAACCTCCACATAAAAGAGTATGGTATCAAAATGATATCAATAAGATAGTATGTCTCTGGCTTGTTCCTGTCAAGCCAAACATCCTCCCTCAGCATGAGAAATCTCCCAAACCCACACACTCTCTGCTCAGTAAGCTGTACAAATGTCGCTCTGTGGTGTATAAGAAAGTATGAAGAAATATACTCTGGTCATGATCATGATACTCTTGTTTTGTTCATCCCTGCTCTTCTCAGCCACATTTGATGAGGAGAAGACCAAGACGGCCGATGGGGAGAATTTCCTCTTTCCCGCCGATGCCCTGCGCACAGGACCGGCAGTCTTCGCCCTCACTATGGGAAAGGACCGTGACAACGGAGAGGTGCAGCAGATGCAGGTGATCGGGTGGCAAGAGCATTTCGACAACAACCCAACGCTCTTGGGAACTATCCCTGTCTACCACTTCTCTGTTCTTTCCGGAGTCCCCTTCTTTGTCAAAGGGACCATCAGGGGCGCCCTGCACAAGTTCTATGCGGACAAGACAGACCCATCGCGGGTAGCGGTGCTCTTTGTATCCAAGACTGATAAGTTTGCCCAACAGGCCGGTTTTCCTGCTGATGAGAGCGGGACGATTGTCGTAGTCGCTTCCGATGGGAGTGTAGCGGGCTATGTGAAGGGGGAGGTCACCTCCGCAAAGGTTGCCCAACTGCAGAAGGTGCTTGCAACACTCTGAGTTGCATAGTATCTACATGATGGTAGGTCTCTATGGACAGCAAGGCCGTATGGCTTGCATACGGCCTTGCTGCATATTCCTTTCCATGTTTTGGTCGTGCGCTTGCATTGGCCTGGGGACCAATGCAAGCGCACCCTAGTTTGATTTCATTGTTTTGAGAAAAACACCTTGTTGACATGGGCATACGAATCGTTGAGCTGCTTTTCCCACTCCTGGCTTCCGGTATGCCAGAACTCGGTGACAAACCTGCGGACCCCGCCATCCCAACACCCTTGCAGAAGAAGGGGGAAGTCCACGTGTCCTGCCCCGTATGCTATCTCGCGGAACTTGCCTGGCAGGCTCTCCTTGATATGGGCGGCTATGAGGTGGCCCTGCCCATTATGCAGATCCTGCTTGGCCTTTTGGTTGTCCCCACCAGCGGCATTCACAATATTTCCCAGGTCGGGATAGACCTGCAGGTAGGGAGAGTCGATCAGGTGCACATACTCCATGGCTTTGGTGACACTGTTCATGAACGGGGTCTCCATGGTTTCAAAGCCCAGGAGGATACCCTGCCGTGCCGCGAGGGCCGTGGCTAGAAAAAGGCCCTCTATGAAGAGCTCCTTTGTCTTTTCAGTGGAGCTTTCGTAGTACACATCGTAGCCGGCGAGCTGGATGATGGGAATTCCCATGTACGAGGCAAAGCTGATGGCCCGCTCCATGATATCCAGGGACCTTTGTCGCGTTGTGCTGTCAGCGCTTCCCATGGGGTATTTTCGATGGGCCGAAAGGCATATCGAACCGAGGGGGAGCTCATTGTGGCCTACCTCATCCCTTAATTCTGTGAGCTGCTGAGGCGAGAGGGTGAGGCGGTCGAGCCGATACTCGGTCTCATCGATGCTGAGTTCAAGAAAATCGTAGCCGACCTCCTTGGCCTTGTGGAGCTTCTCTCCAAGGCTGAGGGTGTCGGGCATTGATTTTTCATACAGTCCTAACGTATACGGTTTAGTCATAGACATAATATAGTGTTGCCTCTCCTATGTGACGGCTTGATGAGAGTATCATATCATACTGCTCACCATGGGCAACAGCCACATTGCTCGGACCTGTTCCTATATCAAGCGTATATTCGAAGTATTGCGCTTTTTCCTTGCTGTACTGGACCAGAAAGAGTTCCAGGGCATGGCGCCTGTAGCCAAAGAGCATGGAAGGAACCCCACGAAGCTCTCCTGCCCATATGGCATGGATGAAGTTCATTTCTCTCTGGCACCGGTAGACCTCGGAATAACCGTGCTCGCTCTGTTTGTAGATCTTCAGCACCGAACCATGAAAGCCTTCAATGGCGGCCATCTCAACTATCCCATCCCCATCCATGTCGGTCATGCAGACATCGCTTGTCTCCGTCTCCATCAGGTGGGTGATATTCCACGTGTCTTTGCTGGATTTGGGAGGGACTATCTTATAGACCCCGCTTTCGCATGAGACCAGCGAAGATGGGGTGCCATCATCGAGATAGATGCGCGAGTACCCATGATTCTTCACCAGGCCATCGAGGATGACAGAGAGCGTTATCGGAGCGCTCATATCGTCAGGCAGGGGAGCCACATAGACCTTGCCCGGGTCTGACCAGTCCTCCTTATCCTTCTTTGATGTGGCGAGCGTGCACGCTATGAGGTAGTTCCGTTCCTCTGTGTGCAGGACATCAAAGCGGTGGACATAAGGAAGGCGTAGTACGGTGGTGATCACCCAAGTCTGTGTCGTCTGGTCATAATGGCCATGCACGATGATGCTCTCTTCCGACTGGAAGGTCGGGAAGAACTGCTGCACCGCAAGGAAGTCCCCATCGGCATCCTCCAGGGGGACGATGCACATCGTCCCTCCCGGCTGCTCCCATACAACCCTTCTTTCAAGGGTCTGGGCATCATACATGTAGCAGGGCCCATGGCCTTCGGAGGCGTAGAAGAGCTGCAGGCGTCCACCGACCTTGAAGGCGGCGACAGCATAGCAGCGATCCATCACATCGAGCGTCTTTTTCTCTATTGTCATCATGCTATCCTTATAGGAACGAAGGGAAGGGGAGGTTTGTCTCAACGGTGAAACAATCGTCAAATCCCCGGGGGTAGTGGTACTCCCTCTTGTCCTTGTCATCGGGATAGACAAACTTGCCCCCAACCTGCCAGATATACGGCTTGAACTGGTATTGCAGGCGGTCCTTCTTCATGTCAAAGAGGACGGTGATCTCCTTTGGGTCAGCTTGGAAGTTTGCCCAGATGTCATGGTGGAAGGGGATGACCACCTCAGTGTTGAGGGCTTCGGCCATCCTCAGGATGTCACAGGAGGTCATCTTGTCGGTGATGCCCCTGGGGTTTTCCCCATACGAGCCGAGGGCGACATCGATGGTGTGTTCGTTGCCATGCTTGGCGTACATGTTGGAGTAGTGGGAGTCCCCGCTGTGGTAGAGGCTGCCCCCGGGTGTACGCACCAGGTAGTTTACCGCACGGTAGTCCATATCATCGGGGTTCTTGCCACGGATATCCCCATCAGGTGGGGCTGTTATCAGGGCAGTCCGGTCAAAGGACTCCAGGGCGACGAGCTCGGTGTCCTTGATCTTGATCACATCCCCGGGCTTCATGACAATGCAGCGATCGAGGGGCACGCCCCAGCTTGTCCACATGTCGATGCAAGCCTGCGGTCCGATGAAGGGCACCGAAGGGTCACAGTTCTGAAGGATGGCCGCAGCGACATTCGCATCGATGTGGTCGTTGTGCATGTGCGTCGATATGATCGCATCAACCTCCTTGATGGCGAAGGGGTCGAGCACGAAGACACTGGTGCGCAGGTTGGGCTGCAGCGACCTGTTGCCCGCCATCCTGGCCATCTGGTGCTGGGGCCCGATATACTTGTTCTTCTTGGTCCGTTTGCCCGATCCGACCCAGAAGTCGATGCAGAGGTTGGCCCCCCCTTCGGACTTGACCCAGATGCCGGTGCAACCCAGCCACCACATGGCGAAGGTTCCTTTTCTGACCTGTTCCTGTTCGATCTCCTCGTTCAGCCAGGTTCCCCATTCGGGGAATGTATTGAGAATCCAGGACTCTCGTGTTATCTCATCAACTTTGCTCATGGTAAAACTCCTTGTATCTTATTGGATTAGCCTTTGACAGCCCCTGCGGTGAGGCCCATTATCAGGGACTTTGCCGCACCAAAGGTGAAGACAAACGCAGGGACGGCGATGATGGTTGCTATTGCAGTTATTTTCCCCCACTCGGTTCCCGTATCGGTCAAAAAGAGTGAGACAGCGACAGGAAGCGTTCTGGTAAAGCGGTCGGTGAGCACCAGCGATAGGATGAACTCGTTCCATGCCATCCTGAAGGTAAAGATGCCCGCCACCGAGAGGCCGGGTCCTATCAGGGGAAGCACGATCTTGGTGAAGACGCTGAAGTCCGAGCATCCGTCGATGATCGCAGACTCCTCAAGCTCAAAGGGCAGGTCCATGATGAAGGTGCGTATCACCCAGATGTTGAAGGGCAGGTTGATGGCTGTGTACACAAGGATCAGGGCAAGCCTTCCATTTACAGAGGCCCCGTATGCGTTGAACAGGACAAAGACCGGCACTGCAAGGATCGCCTCAGGGATCATCCTGAGCAGCAGGACGCCCACTATCATGGTCTTCTTCCCTCCGAACTTCCAACGGGCAAGCGGATATGCACCAAGGGCTCCGAGGCCGACGCTCGCTACCGTGGAGGTGACAGCCACGATCACGCTGTTGGTGAAGAAGCGGAAGAAGTTTGCATCAAAGAAGACCGCCTTGTAATTGACCAGTGTCGGAACAAAAAACCATATGGGTGGGATGGCGAAGGCATCGACGGGAAGCTTCAAGGAGGTGGTGATCATCTCATAGATGGGGAACAGGATTACCACCGTCGCCAAGGAGATGAATAGGTACTTGACCCCCAAGTTTGCATGTTTTCGTGTTTGTACTCTCATATCACTTCCCCTCCTTTCTTATTGAACGAACGATGAGAAACATGGCGAAGAAGAGTATTATCATCAGCAGAAGGACTGAGACTGCAGAGGCCAATCCAAGTCGCTGACTGGTAAAGGCAGTTTTGTACATATGCAGCGAGAGAACCTCGGTGGAGACACCCGGGCCTCCTCCGGTCATGTTGTAGATGACAACCAGCGACCTGAAGGAATCGATCATGCGCAGTATCGCCGTAAGGGCCAGTACCGATGCTATGTAGGGCAGCTTGATATGGATGAGGCTCTGCATATAGTTCGCCCCGTCGACGCGGGAAGCTTCCATGATATCCTTGGGAACCCCTTGCAACCCTGCAAGGACCAGGAGGAAGACAAATGGGAACCACTGCCAGACATCGGCGATGATTACCGAGGTGAGGGCCATATTGGGGTCGGAGAGCCACCCCACAGGCGCTATGCCCAGCTTCGAGAGAAAAAAGTTGATCTTGCCATAGGTGGGGTGGTACATGAAGCGCCACATGATACCGACGACTACCGGTGCCACCATGATGGGCAGGACGTAGAGGGTGCGAAAAATCCTCATGCCGGGAAAGTCCCCTTCAAGCAGCAGGGCAAACACTGTGCCGAGCAGCAGCTCGATGCTTACGACGCTGAGGCTGAAGATGATGGTAACCCGTACGCTGGAGAGGAAGTTTTCACTTTCAAAGAGTTCGACATAGTTTCGCAACCCTATGAACTTGGGCTTTTGTGCCATGCTGCGTAGCGACCATTCGAAAAAACTGAGCCGCATGCTGTTGAAGATAGGCACGAGCATGACCACCAGCAATATGATTGCCGCCGGTGCCAGAAAAAAGTAGGCATTGGTCCTTCTGCCGGGGATTGAGTTCTTTCTCATGGTTTCTCCAAGGATGTGCAGGCGGATACAGTGCTATCCGCCTGCAGTCTACGCACTGATTATTTGATGTATCCGGCTCTGATCATGATCTTTCTGATGGGATCGACAACATCCTGCATGGCTTTGGCAGGGGTCTTCACCCCGGTCAGCCCCTGGTTGATGGCGATGCCCAGAAGGTTGTTGATCTCGCCCCATTCTGGAATGATCGGCCTCCAGTCTGCATTTGCATACTTGAGCTGTTCGGCAAGGACTTCGAACTCAGGATACTTCTGGTAGAGGGAGGCATCATTGAGTGTGGACATCCTGAAGGGAGCTCCACCGGCCAGTACGATCTTTCGCTCGACCTCGGGGAGGGTGAGATACTGCATCAGCAGGAAGGCAGCTTCAGGATTCTGGGCGTTCGAAGGGATGCCAAGGCCGAATCCACCGGTTTCGGAGAGGCTGGTCTTTGCCTTTGGATGGGGTGCGAATCCAATCTTGTCATAGACTTTGGAGCGGGCGGGATCCTTTACGGGACCGGCAAATACGCTTGCATCGAGATACATGGCCGCATCCCCTTGCAGGAAGGCTGCAAACTCTTCGTCCTGGGTAAAGCCTTCCATTCCCGGAGGACCGTACTTGATCATGGTCTTCATGAATTCGATGGTCTCAAGGGCTTCCTTGCTGGTGAAGGCGGGTTCCCAGTTCTCATCAAATACAGTAGCCCCAAAGGGGGAGGCGTGCAGGAGCCAACCGTGGGTTGCATGGTGGCCGCTTCCGGCCCTCATTGTCAGGCCATAGACGCCAGGGACGTTCTCTGCAAAGAACTTGGCAGCGCTCTCGATCTCGGCATAGGTTGTGGGAACCTTGATGCCGTACTTGTCAAAGAGGTCCTTGCGGTAGACGAGGAAGCTTGTCTCAGCTCCGAAAGGCAGGCCGAACAGCTGTGCACCGGGACCGTCCTTATAGATGTTCTTCCCACCTGCAATACCGGTGACCTCCACATAGGCAGGTACCAGGTCATCGAAGTTGTAGTTGGGCGCCTTCAGGCGGGGCTGGTCAAAATAGGGCTGCAGCGGCCTGATGAGGTTGGACATCGCATACTCAGCCTTCCACATGACAACCATGGTGATCAGGTCGTAGTCACCCTTGGGCTTGCTCATCTGAAGAATCTGGGCATCGTGCATGTTCATGTACTGCATCCTGTCAGACTCCACCTTGATGCCGGTCTTGGCGGCGAACTCATCCAGAACCCCGGACTCGACCATCGCATTGTAGTGGACGTGGTTGGGGTAGTTGAATACTACCGTCGAGCCGGAAAATTGTTTCCAATCGAACTGGTCACTCACTTGTGCCGATGGTTTGGCCGTTTCACCCGCCCCAGCGGCAAAGAGCATCGACACTATGAGCAACAGGCTTGCTCCTAATAAAATGGTTCTCTTTTTGTTCATTTCTTGTTCCTCCGTTTTTGAATCATCCACAGATGACACTAGTATCGTAGCATGGGAATGAGGATAAGCCAAGAAAAAAAAGATAAATTTGCGCGATTTGGTTTTATTAAGTTTATAAAGGTTTCTTTTTGTGCTTTTTATGCTTTTATGCGATAAGTACCTCTATACCAGCCGCTTCAAGCCCTGCCTTAAAGGCAGGGGGGCACTTGTCATCGGTTATGACGATATCCACTGATTCCAAGGGAGCTGAGATGAAGTTGGAGATGACCCCCATCTTTGTATGGTCGGCAAGCACTATCACCTTGCCATGGGTATTCTGGATCATCGCCTGATTGATGCTGCACTCCTGGTAGACGGTGGTGGTGAGCCCCTTTTCCAAGCTGATGCCGTTGGTGCCCAGGATTGTGTGGGTGCTGTACATCTCGCGAAGCGTGGTGAGGGCGAACTCCCCGATGAATGAACGGGGATGCTTGAGGTACTCTCCTCCAAGAAAGAGAATCTCCACCTTCTCATCAATAGGGGATTCCAGCGATGCTGCATTGTTGGTGATGACCTTTATCTGTTTTCCTGCAATGGATTGCAACAGTAGGTTGGTCGTCGAGCCGCTGTTTATGAACAAGATGTCCTGTGCCTTGAGCAGGGAGGCGCACTTCTGTGCTATGCGTCTTTTCTCCTGCACATGGACTATGTCCTTTTTGGCATAGTCCTCATCGGTGAGCCTGATGTCCTGGTTCGGGGGAAGGGAAGCCCCACCATGGGTGCGCACCAACAACCCCTTGTCATTGAGGAAATCCAGATCCCTTCTGATGGTGACTTTGGAGACCTGCAGGAGTTCTTCCAGTGCATTGACCGTCACATTGCCCGCTGTATACAATGCATCCAATATTTGCAGATGCCTATTATTTGCTATTGAGCCATTTGCCATGCTAACCTCGATATATTCGAACAAAAAAATCAAAAGGAACAGTAAAGAATCAATTTGACTTTTCCTTATGATGATTATAAGGTGAGTCCATGGGCTCCGTCTAGGGCCTGCACAGTAAACAATGGGGACTTTTGGAGGGTGATGATGAATACGATAGCGATCATCGATACTGGCACGACAAGTATGCGGGCATCGCTCTTTGACCTCAAGGGCCAGGTTGTGGTGATGTTCCAGGAACACCATCCACCGATGTACCACCCAGACGGTCGGGTCGAGCATGAAGGGCCCTCCTTTCTGAACTTGCTTGAAAAGCTTCTTCTGGCATGCTCTGCCTACGCAAAGGCGAACACCCATACCATAGAGGCGATTGCACTGACAAGCTTTCGCTCCGCTGTTGTCCCCCTTGATAGGGACGGGGAGGCCCTGTTTCCCGTGATCATGTGGCAGGACAAGAGGACCGACCCGCTTCTCAAGGGGTACGGCTCCGCCTTGGAGACTATCTACCACAGGAGCGGGGCAACCATCACGTCGGTCTTCTCAAGCCTGAAAATGCAGTGGATCAGGACAAACGAGCCTGAAGTCTATAGAAAGACCTACAAGATGGCCGGTGTCCAGGACCTTATGATCTTTCACCTCAGCGGTGAGTTCGTCACCGACTACTCGCTTGCAGGAAGAACGAGCCTGTTGAATATCCACACCCTCACTTGGGACCAGACCCTCCTGGACATCTATGGCATAGAGGCTTCGATGTTGTGTGCCCTGGTCCCCCCGGGCTCGGTGGTTGGTTCCTTGGGCCGGGAAGTTGGAGCAAGGGTCGGCCTCCCTGTGGGGATGCCCATCATCTCAAGCGGGGGGGACCAGCAGTGTGCGGCTCTGGGAACCGGGCTGCTCGATGAGAGAGCGGTCATCGCAAATACAGGAACCGGCTCCTACGTGGTGGGGCTCTCCCATCAGCCTATCATCGACCCGTTGCAGAGGGTGTTCTGCACGCCCTCTGCTATAGCGGGCCTGTACCATCTGGAAGGGGGGATGATATCCACCGGCTCTGTATACCGATGGTTCAGGGAGATGCTGGACCCCACCCTTGATTTTGCCACCTTGGACCGTCTTGCCCTTGCATCACCGCCTGGAGCCCGGGGCGTTGTCGTGATCCCCCATTTCAAGGGCAGCGGCTCCCCCTATT
>JAVERP010000087.1:0-6455 GCA_034007055.1 Sphaerochaeta sp. | reverse complement strand
GCGGTAGGTCTCTTTGCCAGGGAGCAGATGCCCTTTGTGCAGAGCAGCTTCTTGGTGAACCTGCTGAACTCCTCGATAAAATCTTCATATTCAATATATTCCCGGAGTATAGGAGATGGGATCCACTTCAACAGCTCAATGGCATAGCTGCGCACAGGAAGCCACTCCTTGCCTTTATGATAGAGCAGCCAGAAGAAGGTATTCATCAGTGGATACACAAGATCCTCATCAAAGGTCTCTTCAAACAAAGCCTCTATGCCAGCGCATACCCCATCCCTATCGAGCTCCTGGGCGTATGCCTCATTGGTTAGCTGTACAAGCTGCCTGTACGCCTCCTTCTCGTCCTTGATAGCAAAGAGCTCGGAAAGGTAGAGGCCATCAGAGAGATAGCCACCATCAACATCCTTGGGCATCTCCCAGCCAGTCAGCTGAAAAGCCTTGTCTTTCGCAGGCAACTTGAAGACCTTCTCCTCATAGTCGTCATCGGATTCGGAAGGATCCCCAAAAGGTATTCTAGTGGCAAACTCATCATACCCCCTGAACAGCCTTTCTGCTGTCTTCTTGTCGAGTTTTGTTGCCTTAGCGATAGCATCCATATCCAGCGTCTGCCCCGATAGTTGGGCCTTCTTATAAATGGCTACAATATCATGATACAGCTTAAGCATATCCTCTGCATCAAAGTCATTCTTCGCTTTTTTTATCTCCTCCTTGTACTCGAGGATGGCTCTGAACTTCTTCCAGGGGAAGGGGAGTTCTGTTTTGACAGCTAGTCCCCGCAAGGGTGCAGTGACAAAAACAGAAGGCTCCTTAGGTAACTTCAGTTCAGGATAGGCACGATTCAAGATAGCGGCATAAAAGGGGTAGGCAGCCTCTGAATTGGTGGCCAGACCCATCTCTCCTGTTTTTGGGTCGCGAACGATGGAGCCACCCATTGCAACGGTTTCAGTTTCAAGCAACTTTCTGCTGGGAAGCTTGTCCATGCTTGGATCGGGTTCTTTGATAAAGTACTTCACCTTAGCGTCATGTTTCCATGTGTTCCATTTCCCCCCCAGCTTTGCCGTATCAAACTCAGGTAGGGAGAAAGGCTGCCACGCATATCCCAGCTCATAGCCATTGCGTTTGATACTGGTCATGTTTGCAATGGAATCCAGCTGCCAGAACTGTATGTAGTGCTTGCTCAGAATTGCCTTCAAGCCCTCTTCAGGCTTGAACAGCGAACAGTAGAACTTGAAGTCGGCAACAGGAAGGTGATTGTATTTGATCTGACCTATCGTCTGCAGACACCCGCCGTTGGGTTGCATGAGACAGACAAAATGCAAGCATTCAGAACCTGCATCATCCAGCAAGATTCCGACACCAGGCGAGTAGAGCAGATGCTCATCGCCGGTCATATTGTCCACTATTGTCCAGAAGTCATCATCGAGCTCCTCCTTGACCGAGAAGTAAAGCCAGAACCCAGGATGCTTCTCCCAGTAGGAAAGCACCTGTTTCCCCACTGCATTCAGTTCAGCCTCATGCTGAGCATGCACCTTCTTGATAGCCTCCCCGTCCTGGAAAAACTCAGAAAGCAGATAGAGGTAGGCGTTGTTCATCTCAACTTCTGTTACAATATTGTCTTTTCCACCAGAGGTCAGTATGGAATTCATGACCTTCCTGACCCGTTTGTTGGTCTGTCCCCATTCGTCCATATAGTCTTGGATAGCGAGGAATCCCTTGTCAAAGGTCCTGCAGAGTTTTTCTAGTTCGTTGTAGTTATTCATACCGTCCATTTTACAAGAGTTAGGTAAAAAGGGAAGAGAAAACCGCTTGTTTGTACACGTTTCTCCTAATCATTTTCCTCTCGTATCTTCAGCAAGCTATAGAACGCCCCTGTCCCCTTGATACGGTACGTACCCGCTTTGATCTCTTCAGGGGTAGGTCTCTTTGCCAGGGAGCAGATGCCCTTTGTGCAGAGCAGCTTCTTGGTGAATCTGCTGAACGCCTCGATGAAGTCCTCATACGCATCATACTCACTGAGTATGGGAAATGGGATCCATTTCAGCATCTCAATGGCATAGCTGCGTACAGGCTCCCAATCCCTGCCCCTATGGAAGAGGAGCCAGAAGAAGGTGTTCAGCAACGGATACTCAAGTTCCCTAGCAAAGGCTTCTGAAAACAAGGCCTCTATGCTCGGACATACCCCATACCTATCGAGTTCCTGGGCATATGCCTCGTTCGTGAGCTGTACAAGTTGCCTATACGCCTCTTCCTCGTCTTTGATAGCAAAGAGCTCGGAAAGGTAGAGGCCAGCAAAGAGATACCCACCATCAACATCTTTGGGCATCTGCCAACCTGTCAGCTGAAACTCCTTGTCCTTTGGATCCAGGTTGAAGACACCGTACTCACTTCTTCCCTCAGAGTCCTCTTTGAATTCGGGATGATCACCAAAAGGCTTTCCCTCTACAAAGTCATCATAGCCACTAAACAATGCCTTTGCTGTCTTCGTGTCGAGCTTTGTCGCCTTAGCAATAGCATCTATATCCAGACCTTCTCCTGTCATACTGGCTTGCATATAGATGGCTTCCATCTCGGAATAGAGGCTTTGCATCTCCAGGACAAAGTCAGGCTCTTTGTCTTTTTTCAGTTCGATCAGGGGGATGAACTTCTTCCAGGGGAACGGCAGGTCAACCTCACCTGATAGCCACCGCAAGGCGGCACTGATATGGACAGAGGGCTGCTTTGGCAAGTTCACCGAAGGATACGTACGTTCTAGGATAGCTGCATAGAAAGGGTAGGCAAACTCTGTGTTGGCAACAATGCCCATCTCTCCTGTATGGGTATCCCTGACAAAACAGCCTGCCATGATAGCAGTCTCATTTCTGAACAGCTGTATATTGGGTAGGTCATCCACGATGCTTTCAACCGTTTCAATATGGAATTTCTGCTGGGTCCCCAAAGTCATGGTAACCCATTTCCCGGGAAGCCATGTGCTATCAAAATCAGGCAAGGTGAAGGGGTGCCATACAAAGCCCATATCATAGCTCTTGTGCTTGATAATTGGCTTTGTTGCGATGAGGTCCACTTGCCAGAAAGCAGGGAAATGCTTGCTCATAATTGCCTTCAAGCCCACCTCTGGCTTAAAGAGCGAGCAGTAGTAGCGGAAGTCGGATACAGGCATCTTGTTGTACTTGATGGCACCGGCACTCTGCACTCCCTCCCCATTGGGCAGCATCAGGCAGATGTAGCGCATATCCTCTGCTTTTCCCCACCTCTGCATGATGGTGATGCCATGCGAGCTGAGGATGTGCTCCTCCCCCGTCAAGGCATCCACTATTGACCAGATGTCCTCGTCAAGCCTTTCCTTGACGGAGAAGTAGAGCCAGAAGGCTGGGTTCTTCTGCCAGAAGGAGAGAGCCTGGTACGCCTCAGGAGTCAATTCAGCCTCATATGCTGTTTTCAACTGCCTAATCGCCTTGAGATCCTGGAAGAACTCAGAGAAGAGGTAGAGGTAGGCATTCGCAAAGGAGAGGTCGGTGACGAGCTTGCTTGGATCGCCGCCGGTCACAATCTTCTCCATCATCTTCTTGATGGGCTTCTTGCTATGGCCCCACTGGTCCACAAGGGCCTTCACTGCATTGAAGCCCTTGTCAAAGGTAGTACTGACTTTTTTGAGTTCGGTGTAGTTGTTTATAGGGCCATTGTTTAGGAAGCCAAAAAAAGTGAAGAGGGAAATCCTGTACTTTAGGAAGAACAGAGTGCTCCTGTCCTTTCTTTTCTGTATGTCGATGCCTATTTCTTTCTCACACCCCTAATCATCTTCCTCCCGCACCTTCAACAGGGTAAACAGGGCCTCTGTCCCCTTGATGGTGTAGGTCCCCTTTGTGGTCTCGGGTGCAGTCGGCCGCTTTGAGAGGGTGCAGAGACCACAGGGAGCGAGTACCATTTTCACAAACTTGCTGAAGGCCTTGATGAAGTCTTCCTGGTCATCAAAGAAAGGCAGGATATCCGAAGGAGTCCACTTCAGCATCTCGATGGCATAGCTGCGTACAGGGACCCAGTCCCTGCCCTTGTGCAGGAGGATCCAGATGAAGGTGTTCATCAGGGGAAAGGCAAGCTCCTTTTCAAAGGCTCGGGCAAACAGGCTTTCTATGCACCGCAGCATGCCAAACCTGTTCATATCAGCAGCATACTCCTCGCTGACAAGCTGGAGGAAGAGTCTGTGTGCCTCCTGCATCTTGCTCAGCAGGATCACAAAGATTTCAGAATCGGAGAGGGTATACTGCAAGAAGTCCCCTATAAGGTCATCAGGCAGCGGCAAGTCGGTCAGTTCAAAGCTTTTGTCCTCTGGTGGCACTGTGTAGTGATAATGTACATACTCGTCATCGTCAGGAAAGAAGAAGTCCTCCTCCTCCTCCTCATCCCACTCGTCATCTTCATCCTCATCCACATCATCGAAGTAATCAAGTTTCTTCCAGATGCCTTGTACAATCTCCCTGTCCAGGCCAGTTACCTTGCTCACTGCCTCTACATCCATGGGCTGCCCTGTGATCTGGGCTTCGATGAACAGTTCAGCCAGTTCCTTGAGGAACTGATCTTCTTCTGTTTTGGGTTTGATGCTCCTATACTCTTCCCTGAGGCGCTCCCACTCCTTTTTTCGTTCTGCCTCCACCTTTTCCTTGGGCTCCCTGTACGACATTATGTCTCTATATTTCTTCCAGGGGATAGGGGTGTCAATGGCTTCCAATAGGAGCTGCAAGGCTCCACTGATGGAATACTCTGGCTTTTCAGGAAGCTGGAGATCAGGGTATGAGCGATTGAGCATAGCGGAGAAAAAGGCGTAGGCAACTTCGGTGTTGGTATAGAGGGCCATCTCACCTGTAGCATCGTCCCTGATGATGGCTCCCGCCATGGCAGAGGGAGCTGTTTCGTAGACTGAGATGTTGGGAAGATCGAGCATGCTTTCAGTAACACCGGTAAGGGAGCATCTCTGTTGGGACCCCATATTGTGGCAATACCATCGACCTCCCAGCTCCTCGATTGCAAACTGGGGTAGGGTGAATGGTTGCCAGATGAAGCCTGTATCATAGATATCGTTTTTGGCTTGAGGGATGTCAGCGATCTTGTCCAAGGTGAAGAACTTGATGAAATGCTTGCTCAAGATCGCCTGCAACCCCTCTTCGGGCTTGAAGAGCGTGCAGTAGAACAGGAAATCGGAGACAGGCACCCTGTAGTATTTGATGATGCCCACAGTCTGCAAGCACTGCCCGTTGGGCTGCATGATGCACAGAAAGCTCAGTTCCTTTTCATTCTTCCACGTCTGCATGGTTGCAATACCCTTGGAGTTCAGCAGGTGCTCCTCTCCGCTCATCTGGTCCACTATCAGGAAGAAGTTGCCGGTGATGTGTTCCTTCACGGTGAAGTAACACCAGAAGGCAGGGTTCTTCTCCCAGAAAAGAAGTACCTGACGACCTTCCGGAGTCAAGGCCGCCTCGTGCTTTTTCCTTAGCAGCTTCAATATCTTGGGACTCTGATAGACCTCTGCGATCATATAGAGGAATCCATTCTGTATCTCATAATCCATTGCAATCTTGTCAGGCCCTGATCCCCATATCTCTTTCATACCCTTGAGAATTGCTTTGTTTCCATTGCTCCAGTCCAGCGCATATTGCTTGATGGAGTCAAAGCCCTTGAGAAAGGTAGAGCAGCGTTTTTCAATTTCTTTGTAGTTGTTCATAAGGACCATTTTACAGGAGTTGGTAGAAAAGGGAAGAAGAAAAGAGAGGAGGATTGGAAAAAGAAGCTGGCCAAAAGTCAGCGAACCAAACACAGGCGAACAAGGGAGAGCGTGCTACAGAAAGTCCCTTTCGTAGGCACGCCACCTTTCCTTCTTATTCTCTCGTTACATATCCATAAAATACTTTTCCAGGTCATCCATCACAGCATCCAAAGGCTTTAGTGGAGGCCATGCCTGGGCTTTGATGTAAAGAAAGGTGGAGCTAGGAGGATACCCTTGTACGTAACAGAATGTGACCCAGTCCTTTACAGAACAGTATCAAACAGATATACAAATATTGAAGTAAATCCCGGCACTGGAAGCAAAAAGAGTCAGATGGCTTCATTTGATTTGGCATATATTATGTTTGCTGATAAGTTCGATATACCATGCTTGCATTTTATTCTACAAGATCAAATAGAGAATGTGCATTCAAACCAGATAACAAGTTTACTAACAGTAATTGTCGATGAGGTTAATTGTCAATATATTCTTCCTGTCTTGCGAGATAAATTACCAACCGATATAGATATTGAATCAATGGAAATTCTTTCCCTCTCTCAACATGACAAATTGTTTAACCACTCGGCTGAGAAATCCCAGTTCTCTTAAGGGGCTGGGATGAATCAGAGCTGATTTTGTATGTATGTTCGTATTACTCTTGTGGAAGCATCGCCTACAGAACAAGCAAAGTAACCCCCCA
>JAVERP010000038.1:0-39957 GCA_034007055.1 Sphaerochaeta sp. | reverse complement strand
ACGATAAGATGTCTTTGCCTTTATTGCAATAGCAAACTGGCAGTATTTCTTTATTATCAAAGAAATTTACTGCCAGTCTCTACTAGAGAATAAAGTTGTCGTCAGAGATTATCGTTGTGAAATATAGGTAAAGTATGTAGCGTATCTACTAGCATTAAAAACAACCTCAAGCGCCATGCATCATTTTTCCTGTAGTCCTAATTACTGGATCCATTATAGCATTTTTCTAGCAAGACCGACCCTAAGAATTTTCATCTGATGGATGAACCTCCTTTGGTATTGTATGAAATTCAAAAAGTGTTACTGGTCTGTAGTATCATCTGACAACCTAATAATCTTGGCTGTTGATACCTTTGCATTGTCGATAAGTGATTTGTAAGGGTGTGATGCTGCAGCTTCCTTTCCAAAACGGAGCACCCCTTGTCATCGTCAATGCACAGCAGACCACCCTGGATGGTGCGGCAACGCTACGCTATATTGACCTTGAGAAGACATTTGTTGCCCTTGAAAGTTGCTTTGATCTCCTAGATGCAAGAAAAATAGTATTTTAGCTATCGATTTTTTCCATTAAGCCTTACAATCGAGGAATGAAGGTAGTAGTAGCAGATGATGAAGAGAGAGTGTGTGCACTTATTTGTGCACTCATTGATTGGCAACGCCTGGGGCTTACCCTATGCGGGAAAGCCTATGATGGGATTAGTGCCCTTGAACTTATCAAGACCGTGTCACCCGATCTTGTCATCACAGACATTCGTATGCCGGGTCTTGATGGCTTGGCCCTTATTCGCATGGCAAAAGAGATGCAACCCGGCCTACAGTTTATCATTATTAGCGGGCACAAGCAGTTTGACTATGCCCAGACAGCAATAAAATATGGCGTGGCTGAGTATCTTCTCAAACCCATAAAGAAACTGGAACTGGAACAAACGCTCACCAGGATGATCACTGGCCATCGTGAGCAACTATCCATGCTCCATGTCACTGAGCAATTGCAGCAACAGGTTATACTAGACCGTAGGCATAAGCGTTCATTAGCTTTTAGTCTGCTTCTTGCAGAATCGAAAACGACCCTTCTTGCAACCTGTTTTACTCATACAGAACTCATGCGCGTCCTTGCCATAAAAATGGATCTGCTCAAGGGTTTTCATGCCCAACGGTCCGATACAATCCTGTCTGAAAAAATAGATGAGTTTATCAGCCGTGAATGCACTTCCTATTGCTCTGATATTGCTACCCACCTGTATGAGGGGAGCATCTACTTGTTGCTTTCCTATACTCAGGAACAAGAACCTTCAGTTCTTAAAGGAACTGATGCCTTGTTGCAGTTTCTCAAGACCCAATCAGAGATCTTTGGCAATATCCTGTTTACTCTAGGTTTGGGTGTTGAAGTCTCTTCTTTTGACGAATTACCCACTTCTGTCCTTTCCTGCCGCCAAACCGTATCACAAAGGCTGGTCTCAGGGCCATTGAAACGGTATGTTGCTACTGGATGTGAAGAACTCCCCGTCGATACTCTTGTCAAATCCTTTGTTCAAGGATTGCAGGGTATTTGTGTGCAAAACTCAATGTCTTCACTATCGAGCCACTGCTCTATATTGATTGCTGAAATTGGAGCTTCTCATCTTTCTCCTTATGTGCGATCTACGTATATCCTTGATTGTTTTGAGCAAGGATCGTCTTTTATTCTGGAGCATATGGCCCTTGAAGGTCAGCCCAATTCGGTATTCGTAGAAAAGCGCCAGTACCTTGATAACGCCTTTTCCATGGATCTGTTGGAGGAAGCCTTTCGTACAAGTATGGAAGATATCTTCTCCCTGTATCTCCAGGATAAGGAAGAAAACCTGAGCAAACCCGTACGCAAGGCACAAGAGTATCTTGCACAGCATTTCCAAGATGAGCTGCTCAGCCTAGAGTCCATAAGTGAAGTGGTCAATCTCAACAGTTCCTACTTCAGCTCGCTTTTCAAAAGGAGCTGTAACAAGGGATTTTTTGAATACCTCTTGGACCTTCGTATTACAGAGGCAAAACGGTTGTTGGCCAATACCGAATTCAGCATAGGTGAGATAGCACAGAAGGTAGGCTATCGCGACCCCAAACATTTCTCAAGGGTGTTCAAGAAGGCTTGTCAGATAAAGCCCAACGAGTATAGGAAACTGTATGGCTAGAAAGACACACTATCTTGACGAGCGAATTGCTTTTTGGATGGCTCTGTTACTCTTTCAGCTGGTCATGCTCCTGTTTATGGCATTGCTGTACCAATCTGGGAGGATCCTTTCCTTGCTGTGGTTACTCTTGCCGCTTGGCCTCCTGTTGGCAAGTGGGATACTGCTCTATAGTTGGGTGATCGTGCCCTATAAGAGGACACGACACATACTCCAGCTTTTCGCCTCCGGATATACCTTTGAAAACGTCATAGACAAAAGGCTGCCCCTGAGCAGGGAGATGCAAGAGGTAGAAGCAAAACTGCATACGCTTTTGAACACTGACCAGATCATGAATGCCAGTAAGCGACAAGCTCAATTTCTCGCCCTGCAAAACCAGATAAACCCACACTTCCTGTACAATACCCTGGAAGGGATACGATCAGAGGCATTGCTTGCAGGTCTCGATAATGTAGCCTCCATGACTGAAGCCCTGTCCACGTTCTTTCGCTATACGATCAGCAGCGTAGAGAACCTGGTCACCCTCGAACAGGAGTTGGAGAACACCCGCAACTATTTCTTCATCCAGCAGTTCAGATTTGGCAACCGCATGGCCCTTGACGTTGTCATAGATGATGAGGATAAGGCCGAGGTGCTCTCATACCGCATTCCCAAGCTTACGCTACAGCCTATTGTAGAGAATTGCATCATCCACGGCCTGGAGTCTCAGGTTGGACAAGGACATCTCAGGATCCATATCGAGACTACCCAGTCAAGGCTTCTGGTCACCGTAAGTGATGATGGGGTGGGTATGGAAAGGACCGTCTTGGAAAAGATGCACCGAAACCTCTCAGTACGAAGCTTTGAGTATATGAAACGCGATGAGCACCATGGCGGCATCGCTTTGGTGAATGTGAACAACCGAATCAAGCTGCTCTTTGGAGAGCAGTACGGCCTTACTGTGACTAGTCAGATGGGAGTTGGTACAGATGTGCTGATCTCACTGCCAAGAAGTGTGAGTTCTGAGGATAAGGTATGAAGCATGAGGTATTCCGTCTGGAGCAGGTTTCGCTTCCCCCTTATCTTTTTGACATCAACCTGCACCTGTACAAGGCAGAGATAGTGGCTCTCATCGGGCTCAATGCCCTAGGTATCGAACAACTGCTGACTATCTTCAAGAAGAACATTCCCATCCACTACGGACATGTCTACTGTAACGACCTCTTGGTAAATGATTATCTTTCCAGCTCCCGCACACAAAACCGCGTGACAGTCATCCACCGTGATTCAACCCTCATTGACACCCTGAGTGTAGAGGAAAACTTGTTTGTCCTGCGCAAAGGATCTCGCAGCCATCTCATAAACCAGAAGTTGCTATCGAGCCAGATGCGTCAGTTGCTCGCCCCTCTGCCAGTGACAATACGTAGAAAGACCCTGGTAGGAGACCTTTCTCCCTTTGAAAAGCTGGTGATAGAGTTTGTAAAGGCAAGCATCAGCCGTGCCGACCTTGTTATCCTGTATGAGATTTCAAACTTTGTCAGTGAAATTGACCTAACCAGGCTAGAAGCGGTGATGCAGTATTTCAAGGAGCAAGGAATGACGTTCCTCTACCTGTGCAGTCATCATCAGGAAGCCTTTCGGTTTTGCTCTCGTTGCTATCTGATGCAGGAGGGTAGGATCATAAAACATCTTTTCCCCTACCAGATGACCAATGAAGTAATTGCCCACTATAGCAACGTATTTGATCAGAGCATGGAGCTTTCGCAACGTCAGAGCCAGTATGAAGGGCTGCAGGATTTAGAAAAGCCGTATCTGGAGTGCAAGAATCTTTGGTATGAAAATGTGCATGGTCTCAGCTTTTCAGTTCAGAAGGGAGAGACAGTGGTGCTGCTCGATAGTGAAAACCTCTGTATTACCGATCTCTTTACCCTATTTCAAGGAATCTCACCTCCAGAGAAGGGAAAGCTGACCCTTGAGGGAAGATCACCATCGAAAGATGTTCGCTCTATCTCCCTCATAGCGGCCAAACCCTATGAGTCCCTTCTGTTTCCCCAGCTTTCAGTCATCGACAATCTCTACTTCACCAGTGATGAGAAGATACGCCACCTCTGGCTACGTCCCAAACGAAGAAGGGCCATCGCAAAGGAACTGGAACCTATCTTTGGGGATGACCTCTATAAAGGAAGCCTGGACGACCTCTCCCAGGAGAAGCTCCATACCATTGTATACCAACGCATCCTGATGCAACATCCCTCTTTTGTCCTTGCAGTACAGCCCTTTGCTTCTGTAGATATGTTTCAGAGAATCGCACTCATCCATTATTTTGACGCCTTCAAGAAAAAGGGGATGACATCCCTGATTTTGGCAGTCTCACTTTCCGATACTCTGCAGGTTGCAGACCGTCTGATCATACTCTCCGGGGGGAGGGTAGAAAGGGTACTCACGCGTAACGAATTCTCCCAGTACGGGGGGATTGCAGGCTCCATACCTCTGAAATCCAAAGAATACGTACCCTTTTTTAAAAAATTACACCCTAGCGGTCGTTAGAAAGCCATGTGATACTTCTTGTCATACAGGAGTACCATGGCATGAATGAGAAGGACTATAGTGTTGAAATGCACAATATCACCAAGACTTTCCCTGGGGTGCGTGCCTTGGATGATGTCTCCTTTACCCTCCGTCCCGGTGAGGTAATGGCCCTTTTGGGTGAGAATGGTGCTGGCAAGTCAACCCTTATGAAAATTCTCAGTGGTGTCTATACACGAGACCGCGGTGATATCACCATCTTTGGCCAAGCCATAGAAGGGGACCTGACTCCACGCAAGGCGAAGGCCCTGGGTGTTTCGATGATCCACCAGGAACTGAACATGTGCAATCACCTTACTGTTGCACAGAATATATTTTTAGGCAGTGAGCTCATACATGGCTCTTTGCTCAACGAGCGCGAGATGAATCGGCTAGCTAAAGATGTCCTAGATTCCCTACAAATTGACATAAAACCAGATGTGGTGGTGGGCTCTCTTGCGGTATCAAAACAACAGATGGTGGAAATTGCCAAGGCCCTGCAGGCCAAGTCCAGAATCCTTATTATGGATGAACCTACCAGTGCCCTTACCAGTGTTGAGATAACACAACTCTTTACCTTGATACGGAAGTTACGGGACACAGGATGCAGTATTGTCTACATCAGTCACCGTCTGGAAGAGCTACAGCATATTGTCGATAGAGTCACCATCATGCGTGACGGAAAGTTCATAGCCGAACAGGCTTTCAAGGATTTGACGCTGAATCAGATTATTTCCTGTATGGTTGGCCGTGAGATTAAAGAGAAGTTTCCTCGTATCCCAGTCAATAAAGGCAAGTTGGCCCTTTCCATTCGTAATATACAGGCGGGTAGAATGGTCAAGGATGTTTCCTTGGACCTGTACCAAGGTGAAATCCTGGGTATCGCAGGCCTTATGGGTGCTGGTAGGACTGAGATGACCAGAGCCTTGTTTGGAGTAGATAAGAAAGATGGCGGAGAGGTAGAGGTAGAAGGTGTACCTGTGAAGATCACCTGCCCTGAAGATGCCATCGCTTCCGGTCTTGTCTTGGTTCCTGAGGATAGAAAGCGTGATGGCCTTTGTGTAAAACTTTCTGTACGAGAGAATATTTCACTTCCCAATCTCGATATCATCTGTAACAAGGCAGGTATCATCGATCGCAAGCGTGAAAAGACTATGGTCAATAAGGCTGTCTCCGATTTGCAGATCAAGCTTCCGACCAGTGAGGTCAACGCTTCTTCCCTTTCTGGAGGAAACCAGCAAAAGGTTGTCGTCGGCAAGTGGCTTGCAAGAAACAGCAAGGTGGTTATATTTGATGAACCTACTAGGGGTATTGATGTCGCTGCAAAGGTTGAGATCTATAACCTGATGAATGAGCTGAAACAGAATGGCATTGCAGTCATGTTTGTTTCCAGCGAGATGCCTGAGATCCTGGGGGTTTCAGACCGTATCCTGGTAATGTGTGACGGAAAGGTCACCGGCGAGCTTGACCGCTCTGATGCCACCCAGGAAAAGATAATGGAATACGCAACCCGGTTTGAAAAGAAACTGGATGATCAGTTTTGATGGGGAAGGGATAATGAGCAGAGAATTTGAAAATCCGTTTAAAAGAATGATGGCCATACGTGGCATAGGGCAAGTGCTGACAGTAACCGCTGGTCTCATAGTGCTGTATGTGGTGTTTGGTATAATGAATCCGGTATTTTTCTCCTCGAGAAATATTTCGAACCTCCTCAGGCAGATAGCCCCGATACTTCTTATCGGCATCGGGCAGTCCTATGTCCTGATAACCGGTAATATCGACCTTTCCATAGGGTCCGTGGTAGGAATGAGTTGCATGATCAGCGCAACGATGATGACCAAGGGTGTAAATCCCTGGGTCGCGGTCGTTGTTACCCTGATAATTTGTCTTGCATTCGGTTTGGCCAACGGCCTGTTGGTCTCCTTTGCAAAGCTTCCTCCCTTCATTGCCACTTTGGGAACGATGACTATCGCACGTGGTATCGCCCAGATAGCGAACAACAACTACAACACCGACAGCATCGGTGAAGCAGCCCAGGGGTTTAGGGATTTCTTCTACTATGGCAAGAGTTTTGGCCTATACAATACCATTTGGATAGCAGCGGTACTCTGGTTCATATTCAACTTCATCCTTATGCGAACGCGTAGCGGCAGGCATATCTATGCCATAGGATCGAATGTTGAAGCTGCCAGACTGAGCGGAGTCAATGTCATCAGTGCAACAAACAAGGCTTACATGGTTTCAGCATTTGTCTCTGGTGTGGTAGGACTTATCACCAGTGCCACAACTGGCATGGGTACCATGGATGCAGGTAATAGTTATGAGCTGTATGCGGTTGCCGCTTCGGTAATCGGGGGAATCTCCACATTGGGCGGCCAGGGGTTGCTTTTCGGTACAGTCATTGGTGCTTCCATTTGGGGTGTATTGCAGAATGGTCTGCAGTTCGCAGGTGCTCCAGTAGCCATAAGAAATATTGTCATCGGAGTTATTGTCGTAGTTTCCGTTTTGCTGGATGTCATAGTGCGTTCAGGAAAAGGCTTGAGAAAGAAACGTGTTGTTTCATCACTATAAATACTAACACTAAGGTGTAGTACATAGAAAAAGGAGTTCTGTTATGAAAAAGATTGCAATTGTACTGTGTGTACTCGTATTGGCAACGTCCCTGTTTGCTCAGGGTGCAAAGGAAGCTTCTGGGTATAAGATTTATCTGATCACTATGGACCAGCAGGATCAGCACTGGGTTAATGTGGACAAGGGTGCTCAGAAGGCAGCTACTGAAATAGGTGGTATTACCTATAAGTGGCTTGCTCCTGACGTAAAGGATGATGCAAAGCAGATCGAAAGCATCAATAATGCTGTCGCTGGTGGTGCTGATGCTATCCTCCTCGCTGCAAACGGCCTCAATGCTGTTACTGGTGCTCTCAAGGAAGCACAAAGTGCTGGTGTTACAATTGTCTATGTTGACTCTGCCGCTAACTTCCCTGCAGTGCAGACTCTTGCAACTGACAACACAGCAGCTGGCGCTACCGCTGGTAAGGAACTTCTCAAAGCCCTCAAGGCTAGTGGCGTAAACTCAGGTAAGATCGGTATCATCGCCGTTACGAGTGCTACTGCTTCTACTGTTGCTCGTGAGGAAGGGTTCCGCAAGGCTTTCGCAGGTGCTGGTTTTGATCTTCTTGAGACCCAGTATAGTAATGGTGATGCTCCTCTTGCTAAGGATATGAGCGCTAACTTTATTACCCAGGGTGTCGTTGGTCTCTTTGGTTCTAACGAAGGCTCAACCGTAGGCGTTGGTAATGCTATTGCTGAAGCTGGTAAGAAGGTCATCGGTGTTGGTTTTGACAAGTCCGATATGATCCTCTCCCTCATCAAGAATGGCCACCTTCTTTGCACTATGGCTCAGAATCCAGATGTCATGGGATATGAAGGCATGAAGAGTGCTGTAAAGGCTCTGAAGGGCGAACCCGTTGGTGCTGCTTACTTTGACACTGGTGTTTCTGTATTGACCAAAGCTAACCTCTAAGCCAATACTTGGAATCATTAGCTATGAACTGATCAGAACAGTTTATACATAAGAAAAACCAAGAAGGGATCTTCCTATTGAAGGATGGTCCCTTCTTGCTTTTTATCCTTAGTAAGAGTATATTGTAGTAACTCCAAAGGATTATTCCTTCGGGGGTGTTTCGGTTTCGACTGGCGGAAGATCAGGTCAATGGCTGCAAGCGGAGCGCCAACTCCATAAACTAGCAAAAATTTTAACTGCCAAAAGAGAAGACGAAGTCTTTTTCGAAGCAGAATACGCTCTCGCTGCTTAATAGCACGACTGTGTACAGGTCCGACTGCTGCCGCTCTTAAGCAACGGTAACCTGTAAAAATAGGGGCTTACTCCCACCAATGCCTATGGGGTGGGGGGAAACTACAGTAGGATACGAAGGAAGGACGTTTTGCTGGTGTACCTGCCTACCTTCGGAAATAAAGAACATCGACTAAGCTTGTAGACGTCATTGGGTGGCACGTTAGGACGGGGGTTCGAATCCCCCCACCTCCAAAACACCAAAAGCCGGATTGCTCATAAGAGTAGTCCGGCTTTATTTAGTAAAAAATTCAACAAAAATGGTTCAAGAGATTATAAGCTTCATGCATACGTTGAGCTTGGGCTACCTAAGTCTTTCAAGTTCACCTGCTATGGCTTCAAACAGTTCAAGAGACAGGTCAGAATCCTTCCATCCACTAACGAGATAGAGGCTATCATGCAAAGAGAGACCTTCTAAGGATACCAACACCTTCTTATCAGGTGCAAACATTGCATCATCAGCATCGAGGGCTGTGAACGATAGAGCGGCGAGATAGGCCATACCGATATGATCCCAGGGTGCATGCATGTTCTGAGCCTCAATAATAATCCCCATGAGCCTGTCATCAAAGCAGAGTTTCCTGGTAAGGTCTCGCCCTACCCGAAAGACAGTATCTCCCAGCGCCTTATTGGAGAACCGGCTAAGAAGATCATCGATGTGTTCAGTTAAGCTTTCTCGTGTGAATACAGTTGGATAATGCTTGAGCAACACTTCGCTAGATTGCATCATCGCCTTACGGACAAGTAACACAACTTCCGTATCCTCCAGCACATCCGCAATGAGAGGCTTGTCAGGGTGCCCTCTGTAGCCAAGATATGCGGCTGTCGCATGCCCAAGATTATGAATGAACAGCTTCCTGTCCACATAAGCATCAATTGGGGTTACCGGGTAGAGGTCTGTGATAGGGGGAATGGGTTGTAAGAAACCCTCCTTGTCCACTATGAGTTCATTGTAAGGCTCTGAACGTAGGGTCAGTGGATCTCCTTTTTCCTGGATAGGGACCATCTTTCCAATGCTTGTTTCAACGAGTCCCACATAGGTTGCAAAAGGAAAACCTGAAGGGAGGTGAGGAAGGAGGAGCGAAGAGACAAAGAAGGAGGCATGATGGATGTTCTCAGCTAGGATGATATCGAGTGGCGTATCGGGCTTTAGCTTGTGACGGGCGACCAGGGCGAGAGCGAGGGAAGAGGCAATGTGTGGCCATACGTTCTTTCCAACCGAAACTCCCATAAGGTCAGCTTGTGTGATAGCCTCATCCACTTTCTCTTGGTCTCTCGCATCAAGGGCACACACCCCTTCAATGACAAGGTTCTTGACATCAGAGCCTGATACGCATTGGACAACGTAGGATGATGATGCATTTAAAGCATTGATGAGAGTGGTGTCCACATCGATAAAGGTGACGCCATACCCATTGTTGGCAAACACCTGCCCAATAAAGGACCTTCCGATATTTCCCCCTCCCCATTGTACGAATTGCGGTTTCATCATACTTCTCCTACTGCTTCTAGATAGGCACTCACCACCGGTTGCAAGAGTGCCGCCTTTTCACCTGGCTTCTCCTCATAGTATGTACCACCATGATAGGTACAGGTCAGTCCACCCGAAGAGGCACCATAGGCGCAGATGTCCCTCATGTTGACCAATGACTTCTCTTTCTTCACAAGATGTTTAGCAAGTGCTACCAACACACCCCCAACAAAGTTGTCGCCACAGCCAGTGGTGTCTTTTCGTATTGAGGGATCTTGCGCCATAAGATCATCCATATACCTGCTTACAGGAAGGGAGGTGAGATCGCACTTGCTGATAATGGTTCCCTTGGAATAGACGAGGATGTCCAGTGCACCGCGAGTGATGATAAGAGCAGAGACACCATAGCCAATAAGTATCTTAGCCGCATCGAGAATCTCTGTTGCTCCGCTAAGGCATAAAGCTTCCTCCTCATCTGTGACAAGGAGATCTATATGCGTGTAGGATTCTTGACCACCTAGGGGCCATCTTTCATGTGGTGCTCTCTTTTCATTTCGGAAGTCATAGACAGTTCCAACTACGGTTATGCATCCTTTATCCTTAGCCTTTTTCAAAACTGTGAGAAGGCCATCATGGAGGCGGGGAACAAGGGCAGTTCCTCCCAACAACACGATGTCCGCTTCATAGAAATCGGCAGGGATGTCTTGTGGCCCGTATTCTCCTGCGGCTCCCACGGTGTTTATAAACGAGCGCTCGCCCTTTCCGTTACGTTGGGTGGGGTCGTCAAACACATCTGTAGTCGCTGTCCTTTTGTCTGGAACTATCTTGAGCTCTCCCTTCAGAGGAGTCTTTGCGATTGCCTCATGGACATGGTTTGCCTGGTCGTCTTTTCCCACGGCTCCGTAGAAGGTAACTGCAACCTGTTCTTGCTGTAGGATTTGAGCAGCATGGACGAGCGCTACTACCGCAGGTCCTCCAAGGTTCTCAACATCAGGCTTCCTTGCCTTGGTGAGTTCACGAAGAATGTCTTTGTAGGGCCGATTGGCAAACACCTCTATATCTTCACTGAAGACAAGCCCGCCTTCTATAAGGCCACCGTCTCCTTTTGTAATACTCATGACGTTTCTAAAGCCTTCTTCCTCATAGGAAGAGTTCATATAGATGGAGTCGATCAAACAACAACCTGATCCAGCAATGCGCATACTATGTTCCCCTTTGCAACGTAGTATACGTCATTTTGTGTATTCATTGAAGAGAGATTTTAGCAAACCTTAGTAAAATTTCTCGTTATGCTTAAAACAATAGCATGATGAGAGGATACAAAAAAAGGATTGTAATCTGCAGTATTCACATCAAACTGCTGAACCTGTTAGTCACACTAAACTACGGGTACCTGGTAGGCCAATGAGAGCGATGTATAATGTCAGCCGAGTGGTTAGGAAATGTGCAAGCTTATATAAAAAATGGCTAAGCAAACTAAGGCACACTCCAGTGCTATAGAGTGTTT
This sequence comes from Sphaerochaeta sp., assembly GCA_034007055.1. Taxonomy (GTDB): domain Bacteria; phylum Spirochaetota; class Spirochaetia; order Sphaerochaetales; family Sphaerochaetaceae; genus Sphaerochaeta. The sequence goes on along the minus strand of JAVERP010000038.1, from coordinate 28,420 downwards.
CTTAGCAAGTATTGGCTACGCATTATTCTTTTAGGCTCTTCCTTTAGGAGTAAGCTTTTTGAGTTCTGCTTGGAGATTCTCATAGTCTGCATCCCCATCCAATATCGTGATCTTTAGCTCAAAGGTCGTTGTTTCAAATGGATGAAGCATGGGAAGGCTGTCATTGTCATGGTGATACTGCCGTCCGAACACACTTCCATTAGCGGGTTCAAAACCAAGAGCATAATCTCCTGAACCCAGGCTTTTCCATTGCATGAAAAAGGGTAATTTCTCAGGTTCATACTCAATGGACACCCCAATTTTCAGTTCTGTATTGTATACCCCGACAACTGAAGTACCATCTTTGTTCGTTGATGGTGTGTGAATAAATACATACTCTTCTTCATTTGGAATAGGTTTATCCATATGATTCCATCTGTCAAGGTGCTTTTTAGAGATAGCATCCCTTGGCACAACATCTTCTGATGGAATGAGGATATCACAATGTTCTGTGAGAAATGGGTATCCAAAGTTCATATGATAAAGGATCAAAAAAGCTTCATCGCGAAATGACTGATTCTCAATTTCATCTTTGATGACAAAGGATTTTCCTGGGAATGTTGTACGTATCTCTCTTTTCAAGAGCAAATTCTTTCCAAAAAGTTCAGATTCACGTACTTCTCCCGATACTGAAAGTACATAATCATCATCAATCCATGTGGCATGTGCACAAACATGTTCTGCCGGTATCGACCTCAGATTTCCATGCAAATCATAGTTCTTATTGTCAATTGTAGTAGGTGCACCTATGTTATCGAGGCCTGCCGTAAAGAGGAATCCTCCCATGATAGTTGAGGCGCCCTCTTGTGTACCCAAATGGCCTGTATTCTGTAATCCTGGTTTGGATAGGAAACAAAGGTTGATCCCTTTGTAGGACAACTGTGAGATATCGAGGCATTTGTCTTGCATTACCGTAAAAGATAGATCTCCATTTCTTACTAGGTAAGCTCCAAGTCCTTTTGCGATCCCTTCGGTGTAGAGAACGGGTTGTATGGATGCAACCTGTTGCATATTGCCAACATAGTTTAACACTTCTTGTTTTTTCATTGTTAGGACACTCCCAAGTTGGTGGATTGATGGATTAATTGATGAATGAAAAGATGTTCCTTGTGATCAAGAAATTCTAGTGAAGGGTAGGGTGACCCATCATATCACCAAACCTGAAAAACAGATGACTGCAGGTACGTTTGCAACAAACGATTCCTGCAGTCAGAAATACAAGGTACGGCAATTGGAATCTGCAATCGCTTCTCGTAGCAGAAGAAAATCGCATACGTTGCCATTACGATAGTGCTAAGCCGTAATAAAAATCATCCTCAAGCAATATTAGGTATAATCAGAAGCTAGAAGGTGCAAAGGCTCTTCATCCTCTTCAATTGCTGCAAATCGTCCGACTACTTCAAGGAAACGGTTATCAGAAGTGTCGTCATTGACCAAGCTTACTTCACCAACCAAAGACGTCCCATTCTCGGCCCAGAAACGATGGTACATATATTGTTCCAAGCAGATGCTTTCACCTACCTGCAGTCTTACTGTGGTACCAGCTTTGATGGTCCTTGAGATACCATCAATGGAAACTGTCAGATCTTCTTGGGAAAGTTTTTCATCTTTTGTTGAGCTGTAGAGCTGAATGCATAGTTCCCCACCACCGCGGTTGATGATATCTTCCATTTTATAGCGATGGAAGTGCATAGGGGTCTCTTGATTTACTTTGACTATCATAATCTTTTCGGCATATTGTTTCTTTGATGTACCTGTAAGACTGCCATTGCGGAGGGTAAAGAGAAATAAGCCACGACGTAAGAAATCACCTGAACCAAAGTCAGTCACATCCCAGCCCAGCATGCACTCTTTAATCTCATCTATCTCTGATCCCCGGCCTTCCCAATCTGTAGGTTTCCAATAAGCCCACGGGGGCAGATTCCAGGCATGTTTTGCTAAAAATTCTTTGGCTTCCACTTGAATTGCGTTGACTTCACTTCTCTTCATGTTTACCTCACTGGTTTGATTGATATTTTTATTGTCACTAAGAACTGGTCCACCATAATGATAAAGCCTTCAAGGGTACATAATCAAAATCGGTTGTTTGAAACCAATAGTGAACCCTTATTTGCCTTAACCATACCCGAGTGCCATGGTGACCTATTTTTTAATAATACATCATTTTCATTATACAGGAAACTCATGACGATTACACCTAAATTCTTCGACCTGGGGTAACTGTTTCTCTCCCTGACCATCACATAGTGGCACAAGAATTGTATGGTTCCCACAGTTGTTTGCATAGATATCACTTGGTATGTAATAAGAACTGATCAATCATTGCTGTACGGTATAGCAAATATGACATGTACTGAGGGAAGGTACCAACACTGTACCGTTTACTACAGGTCTGCCGTATAGTTTTTCGAATTTCTTTGCGAGTATCAGATCTCTTGTTTTTGTTGTATCTGCTCTCTTTGAACCTTATAGTAGGGTAATCAAGAAGGGGAATCGATGATGAAAAAGAAGAACTGTTTGCTAGCTTGGTTCGTATGCATAGTTGTATTGGTCTTTATCCTAAGTGGCTGTGCCTCATTGGACAAGAGTGCACCAGGATCTGACGATCTATATCAGGTCTCCTTGCTCAATGCCCTCCTTTTGGGTGAATATGATGGTTTTGTACCGGTCGGGACTCTGAAGAATTTTGGAGATACAGGAATTGGTACGTTCCATGCTTTGGATGGGGAGATGATCCTGCTCGATGGGTTAGTATACCAAGCAAAGGTTGATGGGTCTGTAAACGAAGTCTCTGATAGCATGACGGTTCCCTTTGCCATGGCAACCCATTTTGAAGCAGATGTTGCCGACCTCCAGTGCAACTCCATTGAGAGCATCGAAGAGCTGAAAGCTATGCTTGACCAGACAATTATGGAACAAACCCAGGATTTGAACTGTTTCTATGTTGCCAAGGTCCACGGCTTGTTCTCTTCAATTATTGTGAGAAGTGTTCCCCCCCAAGAGAAACCCTATCCGAGACTCTCTGTCATCGCATCCACTCAAAAGGAATATACGTATGAGATGGTGGAAGGTACTATCGTAGCCTTCCGGTGTCCGGACTATGTCGATGGCATCAACCTGCCCCAATGGCATCTGCATTTTCTTTCTTTGGACCATACCAAGGGCGGGCATGTGCTGTTGGTTGACATTGTAGAAGCAAAGATAGAAGTTGGGGTGATGAGAAACTACCATATCCTACTACCTGAAAGCGAAACCTTTTCTGAGATGGACATAGCACATGACCTTACACAGGAGGCACTTTCTGTGGAAGGGAAAAGAAAAGACTGAAATCTTTCTGGACAAGCAACAAGCTCAATCATATTCTCTTTAGTATTAGCTAATAGGGTTTCCATTAGCTAATACTATGCTATACTTCTTGTACGGCAGTTGATTTTTATATGACTGGAAGGAGCAATATATGTTGGTAACAGCGACAGAGGTGCAGAATAATTTTGGCAAGTATCTGAGGCTTTGTTCGATAGAACCGGTTGTGATAACTCGTAACGGAGTTCCCCAAGCGGTGTTGAGCACCAATGTGGATTCAGCCTCAGTTCTGGAACATGCCATCGGGTATGGAACTAGCCCAAGGAATGCTGACGCACTGGGATATCGGGACTTCATCGATCTCACAGAAAACAGTGACAATAGATATGAGCTGATCGATGGGGTGGTGTACCAGCTCTCGTCCCCTAGTTTCTCCCACCAGGAGATCCTCGGAGACCTATATGTTGAATTCAGGCAATATTTCCAAGACAAGACTGGTTGTGCACCATTTTTAGCTCCTTTTGACATAGAACTTATCCGTCTATTACAAGTAGCCCGAAGGGAATCAACCGAAGATGATATCAATGTGGTGCAACCGGACCTCATCGTGTTGTGTGATTACGAAAAAGACATTAATGCGAAGGATAAGTACAAAGGAATACCCACCTTGGTCGTAGAAATCCTCAGTCCATCAACCAGGACCAATGATCGTGGAAGAAAGCTGGGGCTCTATATGGAAAGTGGGGTCAGGGAGTGCTGGTACGTTGACCAGGCAAACCAAACAATATCCGTGTATTCTTTTGTTGATAATGCTATCTCAGAAGAGATCATCTACAAGGCCAGTGATGAGTATGCACACTCCATCCTTTTTGAAGGGCTCAAGGCTCGGGTGCCAGTCACAAAATAACCTATTGGTAAGTTACCAGAATACCAGAAAAACAGAATACACAAACCCCCTCACATCTTCATGTTATTGAGGGGGTTTGTGTGCTAATTGAGTGCTAGTCAGTACGGTCTAGGCACTTTTTTTATGGACTATGTATGATCAGTCTTACTGGAAGACCACCTGCACCGGTGTTGTAACAGACGTAGCTGAGCCGGTAGCTACCCCCAACTGTCCAAATTCATTGCTACCTGTGGCCCAAAGAGTACCATCGGTCATTAGATACAGGGAGTGAAAATCTCCAGCGAAAATCTTTGCAATAACTTTTCCTGTAGGTGGTGTTACGACTTTTGGGAGATTGGATTGTGTGGTGCTCCCATCGCCGTATTCTCCCTCTGCATTCTTTCCTGTGGCTAGCAGTGTCTTGTCAGTCAGGAGGAACAAGCTATGATAGGCGCCAGCTACTGTTTGTTCGACATCTGGGAGTGTATCTACAGGATCACCGTATTTAACAGTCTGTGGAAACGTTAAGCTAGTATAGGTTCCAATACCTAGTTGGCCGTCATTGTTTGATCCAATTGCCACAACAGTCCCATTAGTAAGAAGCACCAGGGAGTGGGATGCCCCAGCATGGACTGAGACAACATTCAGAAGGGATGTCGTCCCACTCGTAAACACAGAGGCCGGACCATTTTCGTATCCAAGATACGATAGGGTGGTTGAATTTTTACCTTGTCCCAATTGGCCACTGGTGTTGTCACCAAATCCAAGGGCTTCACCTGTATTAGCATCAGGGGCAAGAGGTTTAAGCGCAAGAAGAGTGAATTGAGCTCGGGTAGAGATACCTGATACATTGTTTATAGGGTTGTCGCTGGAATATTCAATCTGTGTTGCATACCAGGCATCTGAATCGGTGTCCTGGAAGAGCCCAAGCTTTCCATAGTCGTTGTCTCCTGTACTCCACACCGTTCCATCGTTGCATAGGAATATACTTTGCTCGCCACCAGCGGAAATCGCAACAACATTTTCCAGATATGTAGTGGTATTAGTCTTGACGCGAACAGGATAGAGCCGGTCTGTAGTAGTGCCATCACCCAATTGACCGGAATTGTTGCTACCCACAGCCCAAGCTTCACCATTAGAAAGCAAGATCAGCGAGTGTTGCCCGCCTGCTGAAACCTTAACAACATTCGTCATGGCGGTATTGGAGTTTTTCATCAGCAAGACTGGCTGGGTACTGTTAGTTGTGAAGCCATTTCCCAGTTGTCCATGGTCATTCTTTCCAAAACTCCAGACCATACCACTTTCCATAGCTACCATGGTATGCTGCCGAGCACTCACATCCTTTATAACAAAAGACTCAAGTGGTTGACCAGGTGGGTCTCCAGCTGGTTCGGGACAACTGGTGAACAAGCATAGTAATAAGACACTCGACACGATGATGGGGAGGGATTTTTTCATGGGGTAAGCTCCAGGTAACAATGATTGCTATATGCTACAAATATAAATATATGCGAGTATTTTTACAAAATACATATTACCATCTAGTCTCTAAGGGATTTTTGTACAGGCGATAAAGAGTTCGATATCGTATCTCCGATGAATACTATTTGGCTACACCAAGCCTCTTTGCAATTATGTTTGTTTTAGCCTTTGTCACCCCATAGTGCTTTGCCAATGTGGGCCAATTGGCTACAGAAGCCTGTGTCTGCCCTATGATCTCCGTGATACGGGAGTTGGATAGCTTGGCTTCTTTGCCAAGTTTGGTCAGATGTTCCACCCCCGGACTCTTCCCTTCACCCATGACCATGGTGCTTTGTTCACCACCAGGACCTGAGGAAAAGGTAAGGTCATAAGCTGGGGAGAGCTTCCACAGTCCCTTTTCGTCCATCAGGAAGCTGAAGTTCTTGGCATGGTCATCACGGTTGTGAGCCAAGACATTGAACACAGCAAGTCGAAACATCTTTTCCATTTCCCGAATATCATGAGTCATGATAGAGGTAAGTCCGATCAGGTCTTCATAATCGAGCGAAGGAAGACGAAAATCAGAGTGCAACAACCCACAAGCAGTGTGCATGTGCAGGCGTTTGTTCCCATCACGATCAAAGCGCTTGGTGGCAAAGTATCCTGGACCTTCACAGGTAGGGAACAGATGCACATCAGCCATCTCTATGCCTGCTCTTTTGGCCATCAGGGCATAGACATACTCTATTGCTCCAGAATCAAGGCCATCGTGACTGTTGGGGAATTTTACCAGCCAAGGTTCGTATCCTTCTTTGAGAGTTTGTGAGCCATGGATGATCTGTTTCCTATCTTTAGAGACACCAATTAGGGCTTTGGGCCGAGCTCCGGCTGAAGAACCGTTTAAAGCCAGAAGTTCCTGTAAGACATCTTCTGATGATCCTTTTAGAACTTCCAGAGCTTGTTGGGCAATATTATCGAGGCGTATTGTTCCATTTTCACTTTTCAAGATGATCTCTGGTTCATACACTAATGCACCCATTCCATGGTTTCCTACATAGGCCAATCTATCCAAAGGGGAAAGTTCCGAAGGCAAGACTCCTTGTGTTTGTGCTAAACGATCAAACAAGAGACGCCCCCAACCATCGGGGAGACTGTCGTTGAACACTCCAGGCAGCCCTTCAAAGAGGGTGTTGTCAAAGCTGGTCAGCTCAGCTTTAAGAGGAAGGATACAAGGGGATATTTCCATTCCTTGTTCGATAAATGAGGCCTCGTATGCAAAGTAGATTCTATGGTCTCTCAAAGCCAAGCGCCCGACTGGGATTGCACTCTGTCCAAAATCAAGTGAGACTTTGATCTCTTTTACTGCTGAAAGTCTATTCATTTTCGTCTCCCTCTTTTGCGCTTGGGTGTGGTTTCAGCAGAAAGTACGTCATCAATGGAAGAGAAGGGCTCTTGTTTTATTGCAGTTGCTTTGACAATATCATCCAAATTGCCAAGGACCATACATACCTTTAAAAAAGATTCTAGAGAAATCAAGCCTTGTTGTTCAAACCTGCGAAGAGTAGGCAGTGGAACTCCTGACCTTTGTGCAAGTCCTTCTTGAGTGAGGTTTAGTTGGAGACGGTGTTCACGAACATTTTCTGTAATAATTTTCTGAGCTTTCGATGGAGTAATAAATGATACTTGCATAGTATTAATACCCTTTTATTGACAATTACTAATAACATAGTAGTACTAAATATATTTCTAATCAAGACAGAAACAAAACCTAATGTCGAGGCAACTTCACAATGCATAGCAATGTTCATGATATGTAAAATACAATACATTATAGTTCTTATCAAAAGCTAAGAAGGCTTTTTGCATTATACTCTGATGTATAGCTTATAGAAACTGACGGGAATATTCACAATCCCCCTTGCTATAAATCTGTTATACTTCTGGCTAAGGAGATTCCATGAAACTACTGCACACCTCTGACTGGCATCTGGGAAGGATGCTCTACAGACAAAAACGCTATGAAGAGTTCTCCCTCTTCCTTGATTGGCTGCTGGCCACCATAGATGAACACCAGATTGATACCCTGCTGATAAGCGGGGATATCTTTGACACCACCACACCAAGTAATCTTGCCCAAAAGCTCTATTACGAGTTCCTCTCACGCCTGGGGGGGACCTGTTGCCACAACACCGTCATCATCGGGGGAAACCACGACTCACCCACCTTTCTGAATGCTCCCAAGGCTTTGTTGCAGGCCTTCAATGTGCATGTAGTAGGATCAAAGGCGGAGACGATAGAGGATGAGGTGCTTCTTCTCTCCCATAAGGGCATGCCAGAAGCGATCGTATGTGCCGTTCCCTACCTTCGGGACCGGGATATCCGTTCGGTGGAAGCGGGGGAGAGCCTTGAGGACAAAGGCACCAAGCTTGCTGACGGGATGCGTTCCCACTACGAAGAGGTCTGCTCCTTGGCAGTAAGGAAGCAGGAAGCCCTTTCCAAGGATGGCCACCCTTCCATTCCCATCATCGGCATGGGCCACCTCTTTGCCGCAGGAGGGGAGACTGTCGATGGCGATGGGGTACGCGAACTCTATATCGGCTCCTTAAGCCATGTCGGGAGCGACATGTTCCCCCCATCCATCGACTACCTGGCCTTGGGACATCTGCATGTTCCCCAGATGGTAGGTGGCTTGTCCCATATGCGCTACAGCGGCTCCCCGATCCCCATGGGGTTCGGGGAAGCCAAGCAGGAGAAGCAGGTCGTTCTTGTTCAGTTCGATGGCGGCGATCCGATTATCAAGGCCCTTCCTGTCCCCTGCTTCCAACCCTTGGTCCGCATCACCGGCTCTTTGGATCATATCGCCTCTGTAATCGAAAAGCTCGCAAGAGATGGGAGCTCTGCCTGGCTAGAGATTGAATATACAGGCACCGACAGTTCTGCCAACCTGCGCGAAGAGATTGAAGCATTGTTGGAAGGCTCCTCCCTGGTGGTAACCATCATCAAGAACAAGCGCACCACCGACCGTGTACTTAACGCCATACACGAACATGAGACCCTGGAAGACCTCGATACCTCAGAAGTTTTCAAACGGTGCCTTGACGCTGAAGAGATACCTGAAGAGGAGCGTGTTGAACTGACCGCCTCATACAATGAGATAGTGCAGACTCTTGCTGAATCCGACACAAGGGCAGAATAATAAAGGGAAAACGATGAAAATCCTAGAACTCAGATTCAAAAACCTCAACTCCCTCTATGGGGAGTGGCACATAGACTTTTCCGATCCGGAGTATGCATACAATGGCATCTTTGCCCTCACCGGTCCCACAGGAGCGGGCAAGTCCACCATCCTTGATGCCATCTGCCTTGCCCTCTATGGATCTACCCCCCGCCTCGGACGGATAACCCAGAGCAGCAACGACATCATGAGCCGTCAGACAGGGGAGTGCTTTGCAGAGGTTGTCTTTGCCTCCCGTGAGGGCACGTATCGTTGCCACTGGTCCCACCACCGGTCCCGCAGAAGAGCTGAAGGTGAGCTGCAGAGCCCTAAGCATGAGATTTCTGAAGCAAATGAAGAGGGGAAAGTCCTGGAAACCAAACTGACTGCAGTTCTCGCTCTGGTGGAGGAGAAGACAGGTATGGACTTCGACCGGTTTACCCGCTCCATCCTCCTGGCCCAAGGGGGTTTCGACACCTTCCTCAAGGCAACCGTCGAGCAGAAATCCAAGATACTGGAGCAGATAACAGGGACGAAGATCTACTCGGACATATCCGTCGCCGTACATGAGCGGCTGCGCCAAGAGAGGGCCACCCTCTCTGAAATGGAGGCTGAAACCCGTGGCATCATTATGCTCTCTGATGAGGAGGAGTCCCTCTCTACAGCTTCTCTCCTCCTTGCACAACAGGAGGAGGGCACCCTGCGTGCTCTCGTTTCCGACCTCTCCAAGGCGATCACCTGGCTAACAGGCATAGCCCACTTGGAAGATGAGGTCAAAGCCTTGGCTGAACAGGAAGAACTGCTTGCCTCCGATGTACATGCCTTTGCTGTCGAACGGAACTGCCTCGAAAGTGCCCTCAAGGCAGCAACCTTGGAAGGCTCATATGCAACCCTGTTGGAAATGCGGAGCCAGCAGAAAGGTGAAGCCTCTTCCCTGCAGAAGGAGGAGCAGGCTCTGCCTCTGTTGGAGGCCCAAGCCAAGCAGGGATCCGAAGCCCTTGCCAAGGCAGAAGAAAGTACCAGCCAAGCCAAGAAAGCACAAAAAGAGGCCGCCCCCCTTCTCAAGCAGGTCAGGTCCCTTGACCAGAGCATACAACAGCATGCCTCAAGCATCTCAGAGGGCAAAGCAAGCATTGCAGAGGACAGGGCGTCCATTGAGTCCTATAAGAAAAAGAGAGAGGAAGAAGCAAAGAAGGTCTCTTGCGAACAAGAGAAACTTGTCCTGGTTGAAACCTACCTCTCTGAGCATGAGCAGGATAAGGCCCTGGTCACAGAGCTGACCGGGATCAATGAGCAGATACAGGCCCTTGCCTCCAAACAAAAAGAAGTAGAGAAAAAAGAAGATGAAGTGGAAAAGGCCGACAAGGCCCTCAAGGGTGCTGAAAAAGCCCTTGCAAGCTGTGAAAAGCTCACTGCGGACAAGCAGACAAAGCTTGATAGGGCTATGGGTGACCTTACAGAGAAAAGGGATGAACTCTCCCGTCTATTGGGAGATACGCTCTTGCGAGAGTATAGGGAGAGAAAGGATACCCTGCTTCGAGAACGTGAGTTCCTAGCGAGGATTGCAGCCCTTGAGGAACATCGCAATGCTCTGGTCGATGGTAAGGAGTGTCCCTTATGCGGGTCACTGGACCACCCCTTTGCTTTGGGCAATGTTCCAAAGCCTGATGAAACAGAGAGGAACATCACCGCTCTGACTAAGATCATCGTTGATGCTGAAACGTTGGAGACAACGATTCAGCATCTGCTGAACGCCGAGCGTGATGCCCTATCAGCCCTGGCTGAACAAAAAAAACTTGAGTCTGGTGCCCTGCATGCCAAAGAGAGCGCCCTCATAGCCCAAACCTCAAGTTTAGTTGCCAGGGATGAAGCCAAGGAATCCTATGCTGTGATGGAGAAGGGAATGGGTGAGAAGCTCAAGGCCTACGGAATCGAAGAGATTTCCGCTGACCTGAGCTCCTTACTTGCATCCCTTCGCCTGCGAAAGGATGCATGGCTGACTAAGGAAGATGAAAAAAAGAGCATTGAGAACTCCATAAATGCGATCAAGGGGGAACTGCTACGTCTTGCCGGGGTACTCGATACGCAGGAGCTTGCCTTGGGGGCAAAGCAGGAAGCGTTGGAAGCCCTTGCTGCATCCCATGCTGTCATTGCTCAAGACCGTCACAAGCTCTATGGTGACAAGGATCCTGATAGGGAGGAAGAGAGCCTCTCTGATGCTGTGCATGATGCGGAAACAGCGGAAAGGAAGGCTGGTAGGGTCAGTTCTGACCTTGTGCAAAAAGTCAGCACTGCCCGCACCAGGATAGAGGCCCTGCAAGCCTCCCTTGTTGGGCGCAAGCCCTTGTTGGAGAGTAAGGAAGCCCTGTTTTTAGAAGAGCTCTCTTCTGTTGGGTTTTCTGATGAAACCCTGTTCATCTCAGCCAGACTTCCCGTATCTGATCGCAATCGTCTGAGCATTGCTGCAAAAGCCCTTGACGAGAGGCACACTGCGCTGAAGACCACCATGCAGGACAGGACAACCAGACTAGCCCTTGAACAGGAAAAAAATCTGACTGAAAGCCCCCTAATTGAACTGCAATCCTCGTTAGGTGAAAAAGAGGCTGCCTTGGAAGCAAGGCGTGAAGCGATTGCTGACCTGAAGGCCACCCTCAAGAAAAATGGGGAGGCCAGGCAGCGTATAGCAAGCAAGCAGACGTTGATAGAGAAACAAAAACGCGAGCTTACCAAGTGGGAGAGGCTGCACGCCCTGATAGGGTCTGCCGATGGCAAGAAGTTCCGCAACTTTGCCCAGGGCCTTACCTTTGAGCTGATGGTGGGCCATGCCAACAGACAGCTTGCGAAGATGAGTGACCGCTACCTGCTTATCCGCTCTGATGAACAGCCTTTGGAGCTGAACGTCATCGACAACTACCAGGCAGGGGAGATCCGCTCGACGAAGAACCTCTCTGGCGGTGAGAGCTTCATCGTGAGCCTGACCCTGGCATTGGGGCTTTCAAAGATGGCGAGCCGTAAGGTACGGGTGGACTCGCTCTTCCTTGATGAGGGGTTTGGCACCTTGGATGAGGAATCCCTTGAGACTGCGCTGAAGACCCTTTCGAGCCTTCAGCAGGATGGCAAGCTCATCGGGGTAATCTCACACGTCTCAGCGATGCAGGAGATGATCAGCACACAGATAGTCATCAGCCCCACTTCCGGTGGACGGAGCATAGTATCAGGTCCTGGATGCAGTAAAGTAGAGTAAGCAGGAGGAATCTTTTGATGGCACACAAGCGGTATCTGACAAAATCACGGTTCAAACTTGCCTCTGAATGTCCTACAAAACTCTTTTATACAAAGAAGAAGGAGTATGCGGACCAGAACCTTGAGGACTCCTTCCTGCTCGCCCTTGCCGATGGCGGCTTCCAGGTAGGGGAGCTTGCCAAGCGCTACTTCCCCGGGGGCCATGATATCACAAGCCTCGATTATGAGACTTCCCTAGCTGAGACCAATGCCCTGCTCGCCTTGGACAAGGTGGTCATCTATGAAGCTACCATCGCAACGGAGAAATTGTTCATACGAGCTGACATCCTGGTCAAGGATGGGGACCATCTCCTGTTGTACGAAGTCAAATCCAAATCCTATGATGGAGGGGGAGGGCCCTCCTTTACAAACAGGGACGGAACCATCTCCTCATCTTGGAAAAGCTATCTCTACGATGTTGCCTTCCAGAAATATGTCATTAACCAAGCCTTTCCTCAGTTTAGCGTCTCTGCCCACCTCATGATGGCTGACACCTCTTCTCTCTGTCCCACTGACGGCCTGAATCAGAAGTTCCGCCTGGTCACAGACGAAAGGGGAAGGAAATCAGTCTTGGTCAGTGATACCATCACTGAAGAGGACCTTTCCATACCGATTCTCATCAAGGTGAATGTCGATGACATGTGTGCCAAGATTTATGAAGGAAGCGATGGGGAACAAGGCCTTGGCCAGCGGTTTGTCGATAGGGTGACCTTCTTTGCTGACCAGTATGCCTCTGATACCAAGATCGACTCCCCCATCTCTTCGATCTGTGGTTCCTGTGAGTTTCATACCGCCAAGGAAGAAGAGGCCTCCGGGCTGAAAAGTGGGAAGAAGGAGTGCTGGAAGGGGATGCTTGGGTGGGATGATGAGGATTTTGCCTCCTCTACGGTACTGGACATATGGAACTTCAGGGGCAAGGACAAGCTTATCCAAGCGGGAATCATCAAGCTTGGTGATGTCACTGAGTCTGATATCAGCCCCAAGGAGGATGGCAGGCCTGGGGTCTCTGCAACGCAACGACAGTGGATGCAGGTGCACAAATACAGGACCCATGATAGCAGCGTGTGGCTGGATAGGGAAAACCTGCAGGCAGAGATCAACAGCTGGCGCTTCCCCCTGCATTTCATAGATTTTGAAACCAGTATGGCAGCCATCCCCTTCAACAAGGGCAGGCGCCCCTATGAGGGTATAGCATTCCAGTTCTCCCATCACACTGTCCGGCGTGATGGGACCATTGCACATGCCGGAGAGTATCTTAATGCCACCCCTGGTGTGTTTCCAAACTACGAATTTGTCCGCGAGCTCAAAAAACAGCTGGAGCATGATAACGGTTCTATTTTTAGATATTCCAACCACGAGAACACCTACCTCAATATGATCTACCGCCAGATACAAGGTGATAATCATAGACTGGAGGACGCTGACGAGCTCTGCTCCTTCATCAGGAGCATCACCACATCGGTCAGGTCGTCAAGAGAGCAGTGGGAAGGGGACCGGTCCATGGTGGACATGTGGGCACTGGTGAAGCGCTACCACTATGACGGTGCTACCAATGGGTCCAACTCCATCAAGCAGGTGCTTCCAGCGATCCTGAACAGCTCACCGTATCTTAAGGATACGTATTCAAAACCCATCTATGGTGCAGAAGGGGGAATTCAAAGCCTCAACTTCAAGGATTGGACGTGGCTTACCTGCAAGGATGGGGTGGTCATCGATCCCTACAAGACGCTGCCCAAGATGTTCACTGACATCTCAGACAAGGATATGCGTCTGCTCAGCAGCGATGATGAGCTTCGTGATGGTGGGGCAGCCCTCACTGCATACGCTCGTATGCAGTTTGAGGAGATGAGCGAGTATGAACGGGAGGAGATCAGGAAGGCACTGCTGAAGTACTGCGAGCTTGATACCATGGCGATGGTCATGCTCTATGAGGGGTGGTTGGATTTGTTGGGGACTGTTTAGGCTTTGCACCAGCAGAATTTCTATACTGCCATGCTAAGGAAAGTTTATTGACCACAAAGGGGCTACACTTCATACCCCTTTCCTTATCTTGGCATCACATTTGAAACAGGTGAAACTCACCTCCTATGGGAGATACTGTACATGAAAGAGGAACGAAAGAAGAAACTCATGCAATTGGGAGCCGATTCACACTCTGATGCCCTCTTGGATATGGCAAGGAGCCTTGAACAGGTCGATGACAGGGTCAACCAGATGGTATCCACTCAAGAGGAGAATATCAGAGCTTTCAGGAAAAAACTGTCAGGCCTGAGACGTTCGACAAAATTCAACGATTGGAGACAATCTTCGCATCTTGCAGATTCACTCTCCCAATTGCTTGATGGTTTGGAAGCATGTTCTCCTGAGCCCTGTCTGGGGGTCGAGTTGGTAGCTGACTTTTATGAGACGGACAGCTCTGTTTTTGAGTACTGTGATGAAGCCAAGGGCAGTATAGGAAGTGTGTATTCCATCAGGGCAAAGGACCTTTTTATAGAATATGCCCAATCGTGCAGGGACAAAAAGACGATAGTCTCCATTCTCATGCGCCTTTGCCAGAATGATAGGTTTGGTGTTCGGACCTCCCTGATGGATAGCCTGTCCACCTTTCTTGATGAGCAAACGATCCGGACCATGATCGGCAAACTCCAAGCTTTGGCTGTCGAAGAAGATGAAGAGGTAACCAGGAACTACTACCAGAACAGGGTCTTGTCATGTGCAAGCCAGATCAAGGACGCCCAGCTTTTTGAAAAGACCTTACTTGGGATCCATGGAAAGAAACTAGAATCCATCATAGAAATTGCTCAATTCCATCTCAAGTGCGATGACGTTGAAGCTGCTTTTGCCTGGATCCAAAAGTTCCCCAACGATAGGGTGTATCTGAGAAAGAGATACCTTTCGATTCTCACCGAGATATATAGAAGGCAAGGGGATAAGGAGAATCTGGCCATCATACTGAGAAAACGGTTGAGGAAACTTCATGTGCCCTCTGTCTTGCAAGAGCTCCTTGATGTCGTCGGAGAAGGGTTCAGGGCTGAGGTCATCGCAGGGGAGAGCTCCCATATTCTCAATGATTCATTGTTTTGTTTGAGTAATCTTGCATTCCTGCTCGAAGTGGGAGAGCTCAAGGATGCCGAAGCGTATCTGTTTGCAAGGACAGATGAAATTGCTGGAATGTGGCATAATGAAATAATCCCCATAGCCACCACGTTTGAAGAGCATAAGAGCTTTCTGGCCTCTACAGTCATCTACCGAGCTTTGTTGGATTTCATATTGGAAAATGGTGACACCCCGTTCTACCCGGATGCAGTAGCCTTCCTTAAAAAACTGGATGCTCTTTCCCCCCTTGTCCCTGATTGGCTCTCTTTTGCCGACCATGCGGCATACAAAGGATCCCTACTGAAGATCCATGGGAGAAAAAGAAATTTCTGGGCTCAGCATGCTGGATAATAGGTTGGAAGAGGTAGAAACATCTTTCAATTCACTGCAAAAATGCACCCTATACCTGTATCAGAATTGGAGATTGCCTACATGAGTGATGACCGCAAAGTGAAACTGATGGCCCTTGGACTCGAAGCCCTTGCTGATCTTCTGCTAGATTTGGCCTCCAGTATCGAACGTGTCGATGACAAGCTCAACCAATTGGTTGATCCTGCATCGGCAACGGTAAAAAGGTTCAGACAGAAAATCGCAGCCCTGGAGAATATGACCGGGTACATTAACGATGCACATATCTTTTCCTTTGCAGTCCAATTGGGACAGATGCTTACAGACATGAAGGCCAGTGTCCTCGATCCCTCTGTTGGCCTTGAGCTGGTTGCTGAGTTTTTTGAAACTGATAATTCCGTGTTTGAAAAGAGCGATGATGACGGCATAATCGGGGGCGTATACGTAGGGGATGCCAAGGACCTCTTTTTCCATTATGCCTCTGCCTGTCAGGATAAGGAGAAGGTAGTCTCACTCTTCTTGCAGGTTGCCCTCAAGGATGACTACGGGGCTCGTTCTTCCCTGATGGAAAGGCTTCCGGATCATTTTGATGAGGAAGTGTTAGCCACCATACTGAAGAAACTTCAGGTACTGGAATCCAAAGCAAAAAACGAAAAAAAGAAAGGCACCTATACCTATGCTAGTACATCCATCAAAGCTCAGATACAGGAAGCGGAACTCTTTGCAGATGCCCTCCAAGGCAAACAGGTGGAGCTATCGAATAAGAGAATACTTGAGTTGGTCCAGGTATTGCTTGATCGAGACGAGGCCGATGCAGCGCATGCTTGGATCAAGAAGATTACGACACATACGTATTCAGATACCTATGAGATTGAGAAACTGCTGAAGAAAATATATGCAGGACAAGGTGACAGGGAGAGTCTCATCGCCCTGTACTATAAAAACTTCAAATCTTACCGTACCTTTGATCATTTTCAGGAGCTTTTGGATGTTGCCGGAGAAGACAAAAAGGCGGAGATCCTTGCCAATGAACTGACCCTTATGAGTCAAGACACCTCTTTTTCTTCTGACAACGCAAAATTCTTAGCTGATGTGGGTATGTTCGACGAGCTGGAAGCATATCTGTTTGCACGAATAGGGAAGTTAGGTGATGATTATTATACCTTGCCTGAAGTAGCCAAAGCATTGGCTCGGGACAAGCGCTACCTTGCCTCTTCCCTCATCTACAGGAGCCTGTTGGATTCCATGATGGAACGGGCTTATGCAAAAAGCTATCACCATGGAATTGACTATCTCCATGCAATGGACACGATGGCGTCCCTTATCAAGGATTGGAAGACTTTTCCTACCCATAATGCGTACAAGGTACAGCTATTGCAGGCTAACAAACGAAAGACCAGCTTTTGGAACCAGTATGTGAAAAAATAGAAATAGAGCAGGGTAAAGGGGTAGGCTTCAACAGTGTGTAAGGGTGAATCTCAACTGCCTGCTGGTCCTGTTCTTCTCATTTTTTCATCCAATACCTATCGTTGAGTAAAATTGATAGTTCTCTTTTTCTTATTCACTATTCCCTATTCTTCCTTTCACTTGGTTGAGGCTCCTCTTCCCTTTGTGGTAGAATATGGCTAAGGACGCTCCTCTTGTAGTGATTGCGTTCTTACTTTTTTCTACTTCATAAAGGATTCTTATGCTCATACCCAGTGTTTTGTCGGTTGTAGGTCTGTTGCTCCTGTTGTGGAGTTCGGACCGTTTTGTCGATGGCGCTTCCCAGGCGGCCAAGTTCTTCGGAATGCCACCCTTGCTCATTGGTATGGTAATTGTAGGCTTCGGTACCTCAGCACCCGAGATGGTCGTCTCCACCTTTGCCGCCTTGCAAGGGAACCCCGGCATCGCCTTGGGCAATGCCTATGGGTCAAATATTGCCAACATAGCCCTTATCCTGGGCATAACAGCCATACTAGGACCGGTCAGGGTCCACTCTGCCATCCTGCGCAAGGAGCTGCCCATCCTAACCTTTGTTACAGGCATCTCGATTCTGCTGTTGATGGACCTCTACCTCTCTTTTTGGGACTCATTGGCCCTTTTGGTTCTTTTTGTCCTGCTCATGACCTGGTCCGTGGTCCAGGGAATGAAGAAAAACGGTGATGCCCTGGCTGTTCAGACAGAGAAGTCCCTTGGTCCTCGGCACTCCCTGAAGAAATCCCTCTGGTTGCTCCTTTCAGGTTTGGCGGTCCTTATTGCAAGTTCTAGGCTCCTGGTCTGGGGAGCTGTCGAGATAGCCCAGCACTTTGGGGTCAGTGATACCATAATCGGGCTTACCGTTGTTGCTGTGGGGACCTCTCTTCCTGAACTCGCCTCCTCGATCATCGCAGCAAAGAGAGGGGAGCATGACATAGCCATCGGCAACGTCATTGGCAGCAACTTGTTCAACACCTTGGGTGTAGTCGGGATAGCAGGGATAATCCATCCCATAACAGTAGAGAGTTCAACGGTCTATAGGGATATGACCCTGATGGCAATCCTGACGATTTCTTTGTTTGTGATTGGATACGGCTTTAGAGGTAGGAAGGGGAGGATAAACCGTTTTGAAGGTGCTTTCTTAGTATTTGTATACCTTATTTACACTTCCTACCTGATCAAGACAATAGTGACACCCTAATACTTGGGATCGGGCAGCCCATGCTCCAAGGCGTAGAGCACGCTTGAGAAGTGCTTGAAACTGTGAGAAGCATGCCTGACCTCATTTATATACAGTTCCCGATCATACTCAATGCGCCTGATAGTTACATTGATCTTGTTGCTGTGGATATCCATAAAGGCATATGAGGCCCGTACGTCCTGGTCAAATGAGTATCCCACGGCTCCGGGGTTTATGATACGCTTGTCACCTAGGGTGAAGTCAGCTGGTTTATGGGTATGCCCGCACAGGATTACCGATGCATCCTCTTGCATGAGCTTTTTGTAGAGTTCGGAAGAGGTCTCCATATCTTTCCTTATGGCTTCATCAAAGGAGTAGGGGCTTCCATGGCAGAATATGAAGGGATCATTGCCTATCTCCCCACGCTGCACTATGGGCCAAGCCTTGATGATGGCCTTTGATTCTGGCTTCAGGCGGATATCGGTGTAGCGAACAAACTTTCGCCACAGCTTTTCTTCCACATCGACGGGATTCGTTGCCTTGATGCCCTCGATCTTGGCATCGGTATTCCCCTTTATGATGACCAGGGGTTTGTTTGCCATCAACAGATCAAAACAAGGCTGGGGGTCCAGCCCCATAAAGACAAGGTCTCCGAGAAACAGTATATGGTCTACACCAAGGCCCTTGGCATCTAGGAGCACTGCTTCCAGGGCCCTATAATTTCCATGAACATCACTGAGAACTGCAAGTTTCATCTCTTCTCCTTTGTCCGCCTGCTAGAAAAGTCTACCAAACTGTACCATGCCACCCTTTTCAATGAAACTAGCTGACCCTCGAGAAACTGCATTTCATGCATGCATTTACTGTTCGGACCATATTTGTGCACTATGGGAATGAGCCTTTTTGTACTAATTGCGACAGGTGTCTGTATTTGAAATTAGTGATTCAAAAAAAGGTGAGGGTACACCTGATGAGCAGATGTCTAAAAAATGTACAAAGTAGGTAAAATGCCATCCCTCACCCTTGCCCCTTCCCGCATGCGTTCCTAGAATGGGGGCATGCAAAGCCATATCATCATCAAGGGCGCCTACGAAAAAAACCTCAAGCACCTATCTGTGGCAATTCCACGAAACCAGCTGGTGGTGTTCACCGGGGTTTCCGGATCAGGAAAAACCACACTCCTCTTTGATGTCATCTTCCAGGAGTCTGTACGCCAGTATCTTGAAGCGATGGGTTTTTTGGGCATAAACAAGCCCAAGGTCGCCTCGGTACAGCACCTCTCTCCTGCAATTCATATCTCACAAACATACAGGAACCGAAACCCTCGCTCTACAGTCGGAACGGTAACCGACATATACACAGGGTTGCGAATGGTCTATGAGAAGCTCTCTGTGCGTCACTGTGACCACTGCAAGACCCCCTTTGCCCAGGACGCCTCCCCTGAAGAGGTGCACAAGACCAAGGATACCCAGCTCATCCTGTGCACCTGCCCCACATGCAAACAGAAGATGCCCAAGCTGACGGTCTCCCACTTCTCCTTCAACACAGAGGAGGGCTCCTGTACAACCTGTGGAGGCCTTGGTGTGGTCTGGGACGTAGATCTGACCTCGCTGCTTGATGAGGGGCTCACCCTTGAAGAGGGGGGTGTCAGGATGTGGAAGCATCGCTACAAGACGTATGCGATGGAGCAATTCGAGAAAGCTTTGGCCCATTATGGTCTGGGCTCTGCCCAAAAGGTGATTCTTACTGATTTTACTCCGATTCAGCGTGCCATGCTGCTCCATGGCAGTGAAAGCGAACAGTTCAATGCCCTATGCAGATCAACCGATTCAAAAAAAAGCGGCACGGCCCCTTCGTTTGAAGGGGTGGTGACCACGATCATGCGCAGGCTCTCCGAACACAAGGGCACCACCAAGGATATTGAAGCCTACCTGGTGCACTCCCCTTGCCAGGCCTGCAAGGGTGAGCGCCTAGCCCCCCCCTCCCGTTTTGCAACGGTGAGGGGCAAGAGAGTTCCCGAACTCTCAAGCCTAGGCTTGCAGGCCCTGTTGGAATGGCTGGAAGAGCTGGGTAAGAGTCTCAAGGGCTCACAGCAGCAGCTCATCGGAACCTATCTGCTGGACCTCTCAAGTAAGATCAGGACTATCATACAGGTGGGGTTGGGCTACCTGAGCCTGGACAGGCAGGTGATGACCCTCAGTGCCGGTGAGACACAGAGGCTCCGTCTGGCCTCTGCACTCGAGGCAGAACTTACCTCGATACTCTATATCCTTGACGAGCCGACAGTCGGACTGCACCCCAGCGATACCCAGGAACTGGTCGGCAAGCTGAAGATGCTTCGCGACAGGGGCAACTCAGTGTTTGTCATTGAGCATGATCTGTCAGTCATCAGGGAAGCCGACACCATCATCGAGCTCGGCCCGGGAGCCGGCAGGCATGGCGGCTTCCTGCTTGCCAGCGGGACGCCCAAGGAGATAGAGGCAAATCCCTCTTCGCTCATCAGGAGCTATCTCCAAGAACAGAACAGGGTAGACAGGATTCCCAGGATCCCTGAGAGGGGGTATCTGCACATTAAGGATGCGTCGCTGCACAACCTCAAGCATATCGATGTGCCTTTCCCCCTGGGATGCTTTACCGTTGTGACAGGCCTCTCAGGTTCTGGAAAGACCACCTTGGTCTTCGACATCCTTGCCAAGGACAAAGACCTTTCCCACCATTTTGACCAGGTCCTTCTTATCGACCAGCTCCCCCCAACGGCAATGAAGCGGTCTAATGTGGCGACCTATATGGATTTCTATACCCCCCTTAGGGCCTTGTTTGCCAAGGAGGCGAGCAAGACCAACCCTGGTCTCACCGCCAAGAGCTTTTCCTTCAATTCTCCTGGGGGCAGGTGTGCACAGTGCGAAGGGTTGGGAACCATCAGGAGCAACCTGCTCTTCTTCCAGGACACAGAAGTTCCCTGCCCCCTCTGTCAGGGGAGGCAGTTCACCGAGGAGGTCCTGGCCATCACGTACAAGGGCCACTCCATCCACGATATGCTGAACGTGAGTGTGGAGGAGGCAGCCCTGCTGTTCAAGGGGGTCTGGGCTCTGCAGCACAAGCTTACCATCCTGCAGGATGTGGGCCTTGGATACCTTGAGGTTGGACAGACCCTTCCGACCCTTTCCGGCGGCGAATCCCAGAGACTCAAGCTTGCCAAGGCATTGGCGAACATGTCCAAGGAGAGCTCAAGGACCCTATTCCTTATGGATGAGCCCACTGTTGGCCTGCATCCCCAGGATGTAGGGGCATTCATCAAGCTGCTGCAGGAGTTTGTCAGACGGGGGGCGACCCTTATTGTTGTGGAGCATAACCTGCACCTGATAGAACAATCGGATTGGATAGTGGACCTTGGTCCCGGTGGAGGGGAGAAGGGCGGGTCCCTGCTCTATGCCGGGCCCCTACCGGGCATATTGGAAGTGGAGGCGAGCATCACTGCCCGCTACCTCAAGGGCGGGGGATACTAGGGATTCTCCTCAGAGAAGAGGGGCAGGATATTGTTCTGCTGTGCCAGGGCCACACTCCTCAGGCCACGTTGGCTCAGGTGGGTATAGAGGTCGGAGAGCTGCTCGCTGCTATGTCCGATGGTCATGCGCAGCACATGCTCATCAACAGAGCCTCGCAGCAAGGTGTTGGCCATATGCCTCAAGGAGTGGAACGTGATGTTCCTCTCCTTGACCTGCTCCATATCCAATGCACCCGAACGCACCAGCTCCTGTTGGAACCGTTCGCTGAAGTAGTGGCTTGATACGAAACCTCCGCCACGCTTGCTCCAGAATACAAGCTGATGGGCATTTGGCTTGGGATTTTCAAGGCAGAGGTCCTTCAGCTGTTCGCACAGGAAGGCAGGGCAGGGTACATACCGGGTCCTTTTGCCTTTGGGGACCTTGAGCCCGGCCTTGTCGGCGTATGCCTGGTCCACTGTTATCAGATCATCCCCGACAGAGGAGAATTGCAGGGCCCTAAGCTCCCCACTGCGCATGCCTGTAAGCAAGGCGAGCAAGCAGGCAAGGTAAATCCTCTGCTCCCCATCCTTTTTCATATACTGCATGAAAGCCTTGAGCTCCCCTTCACTCAGAATACCCCGCACCTTGTGCATGCTCTTCAGTGGCCGTACAGCATAGGTGTATGCATTGCTGACCAAGCCCCGTCTCTGAGCCTCTGCAAGGGAGAGGGAAAGGGCACCCATGCAGATGTTTATGGTGGAGGATGCCAAACGCCCTTCCTTGACCAGGGAGAGTTGGATGTGTTCCAACTGGTTCAGTGTTACTGCTGATAAGAGCAGATTGGTCTGGATCCTAGGTAGTATATGGTTGGAAATGAGGTTTTGCCGTGTGGCGATGTAATCTTCGGACAAGCTGCCGGGATCGAGGAGATTACGCCTCTCTACATAGGGACTCCTCTCCCAGTCAAAGAACCTCTCCAGGTAGGAATACAAGGAGAGTGGCTCCCTCTTTCCAAAGATTATCCCCTCATCCAAGGCTTTCTGGCATATGAGGATAGCTTCATCACGCCTTTTGATGGGCACAGTGGATAGTATCCCCAGATCCTTGCGGATCTTCTCCACACTTTTCTTGTTTGTCCGCTCGCCTGTATCCGGGTTTCGGAAGAGTGCATACCAGTAGATTCTCTCTGATCGGGTGATTCTGCATAGGGTGAAAGGTGCGCTGGTTACCATGCTCTCTCCTCATGAAATAGGACGATTGTTCAATCACTTGTTCAATCAAAGCCAAATGTGCAATTCAAAAATTTCAATAAATATACAATCTAATTGTTGTATAACAGTACTTTATCGGGTAATTTATGTCAATAAGTTTCGGCATATATTCTTACTCTTTAAAAGTAAGTACGTAATCTTAATGTACACAAATTTGATATGCATAAATTATACATATTCATAACATATGCACTATTAATACATTGCAAACAATTACACATTTTAAGTTAATTACATTAAAATATATCCAAAAATGTAAAAATGTGTGATTTAATTTGGATTCAAATAAAGTTTACATGATTAATTGTACTTATTATTATATATATTATGCTTTATAATATCGTATAAGTAATATAAAAATATACAATAAAAGTTGAATATTTATAGATATACAAACAAAAATACAATTTACAATGTAACAAATTTGCTTTTTTGATTTCACCTTGGTCATATTTCTTGTTTGTATTAAAATAAAGAAACATTTGTTATATATAAATTCAAAAATACTCATAAATACTGTCTTAGAGAAGTTTAAACTGTCCTTTTGTACAGCTTTTGTAAACTATTAATTAACTTTGTCTGGTTTAAGGTCTTCAGATATATATTTTGCTACGTGTAGAGCGTAATCATGCACCTATTTCGATAAGCGGGGAGGCATTTTGCTGGAATATGGTATGTATCGGTATCTGTATGGTTTTTGGGATTGTATGTCCTATGAAGCCATGGGATAAATTGAGTGTGATGTTTAGGATGAACGTGAAGGATCAAGACTAACTGACCTTATGCTCCATGCACATATGCTTGTCCTGACACAGTATCCGAATTCCTGCAAACCAGTCCTCTTATCATGAGCTATATAGCTCTTGATTTGCGATATATATATATCGCTGGACAAATGGGTGTACTACTTTTATGATTAGCCATCATGGCGAACACACCCTATCTGCTTCTACTCAACGAACAGCTGAAGAAAGATATCCTCTCACAACCGATTAAGGCGCGTGAACGCATTCTAGAGAAGTTGTCCTTTCTGGAAAACGGCATGTGGGATGGGGGAGTGCGGGTCAAGAAGCTCAAGGGACCTTCGAACAAGGTCATCTTTGAAGCTAGGATCAGCAAAGGGGACCGGCTCATCTTCACCCTTGGAAAGGACGGGGATCAGACCTGCATCTACCTGTGGGGTGCGGTCCACCATGATGACATCAGTTCGAAGGCCCGGACGATCGAGCCGGACAATGCACCGTTTCTCCATTTCGAAACCCATAGCGAGGAGAATCTCGATGATCTGCTCATAGATAGCCTGAGCGATGAATGCTTCTCCCAGGAATCAATTGAGCAGAAGGTGCTTGAAGATTATGGCCCTCAGAAATGGATGGATATCAGTGAAGACCAGCTTACAAGGCTCTTGGAAAAAACTCATCCTGACTTTTTTGAACTCTTTCTCTATCTCTCTGGGGAGCAACAGGATGTGCTCAAGCTGAAACCTCCCTTACTGGTATCGGGAACAGCCGGCAGCGGCAAGACTACGCTGGCTGTATACTATCTGGTGAAGGGAAGTCATACCGGGCAGAATGTCCTGTTCGTCACCTGCAGTAATTTTCTCAAGGAGTATTCAGAAAACCTGTATCGGGGTTTGATCGTTCACTCCTCCCTGGAGAACAAGATCGGCAATGTGCGGTTTGTCATGCTGAACGAACTAGTCCTGGAGATACTCGCTGCCGCTGGACACCATCCGGACCCCACAAAGGAGGTGGATCTGAAGGGGTTCACTGAAATATTCAACCGGCATGCCCTTGCCAAGAAGTATGATCCCGAACTGGTCTGGGAGGAGATCCGATCCATCATCAAGGGAGCTAATCCCCCAGTAAGCCTCACCCATTACCGCACCCTGATCGCGAGCTATCTGAGCAACACGCTTACAACTGTCCAGCTACGTCAGCTAAAGGAAGCTCTTCTGGCACTGAAACCTTATGGTTTTATCAGGAAGATTGAGAGAATCATCGAGAACAAGAGCTCGTGCTTAGACTTCAACGACTTTGTTCAGAAACTTTCATTTCCCAACCAACAGACAAGCTATGCATCCTTTGCATATATCCTGGGTGAGATCTTGCGTCTCTTACAGACAAAAGAGCACCATCTATCCTCACCACTTCTCTCGCTGCAAGAATATACCGAGTTGGGAAAAAAGAGGGCTCCAAACTTCCTCTACGACCGTGAGGAAATCCATACTATCGCCGAATACTATCAGGCACAGCTAGAGGCGGAAAAGAGCTTTGATGACATAGACCTATGCAGACGCGCGATAGTCGCCTTGGAGCAACTCGGCGAGAAGTTCCAATGGGACCTGGTGGTGTGTGATGAAGTGCAGGATTTTTCAGACATCCAGCTCACCCTCATCTACAAGCTCTCGACAAAGCCTGGGGAGATCGTATGTGCAGGAGATCCCAAACAGATTATCAACCCCAGTGGATTCCGCTGGGAGGAACTTAAGAACCGTTTTTATGAACAAGGGCTGAGAGTCCCTGATGTTCAGCACCTGCATCTGAATTTCCGCTGCGTCGGCAGTGTTGTCAGGCTTTCCAATGCATTGCTCAAGCTCAAGCAGCAGCTGGTGGGCATCAGCGGACACGAACAGATGGAGGAATGGAAATTCAATGGCCGTCCACCGTATCTCATCCATGGCATCTCTGAGGTGGAAATGAGCGGTGAGGTAGCGGCTACAGCAGCAGGACAAGTGGTCCTCGTGCGTACCGACAGTGAAAAACGAAAGCTGATCAAAACTCTGGGAACCGAGCTTGTCTTCACGATACACGAGGCAAAAGGCCTTGAATTTGACACCGTGCTCCTGTGGAAGTTCTCATCCGATGCCAAATCAGCTGATATCTGGCGAAAGATCCATATGGAGAACATCCTCGATACGAACCATCATCCCTTGATCAGGCACGAGATCAACCTCTTGTATGTGGCTGTGACCAGGGCAAGGAACACCCTGATCATATACGATGGGGCACGGACTTCACCGGTATGGCAGGTTGAGGCACTCGCTCCCCACATCTTCATCACAGAGGAAAAGGAAGCACTCAAGCAGATCTGGAAACGCATATCGACTCCAAAGCAGTGGAACGAGCAGGGTGACTACTTCTTCAAACGGGAGCACTACCCAGTCGCCGCGGAGTGCTATCGCAACAGCTCCAACGATGAGATGTATGATATATGCCAGGCATACATCAAGAGAGGGGAGAAGCTCTATCGTGAAGCAGCCGAGTTGTTCTTTGTCCAAGGTCGCAAGGCAGAGGCAGCTCAGGATTATGAGAATGCCGGCTTGTATGACAAGGCGCTTCCCCTCTGGAAGGCTCTGAAACGCAAGGACAAGATCATCCCTTGTGAGATATCCCTGATGGAAACCGAGGGGAGGTATGGGGAGGCTGCCGATCTTTGGGTCAAGCAGAAACGCTTCGACAAGGCGGTGGAGAACTGGAAAAAAGCGAAGGCTTTCAACAAGCTTGGTTCGTACTATTTCACATTGAAGTCCTATAGCCTGGCAGGAGAGTATTATGCCTGTGCCGGTCAGTTTCTGGAGGCAGCTCTCTGCTACAAACGCCTGAAGCAACTGAAAAAGTCAGCTGACTACTACGTAGCTGGTGGCGATCATGCATCAGCGGTCTCCCTCTACCTCCGTTTGAAAGCCTGGACTGATGTGTATGCTTGCTATACCGCCTTAGGAGAGCATTATGAGTTGGGTGCCCTATATGAGAAACGCAAGGAATTCGTGCTTGCTATCCAAGAGTTCACCCTCTATGCAAGGATCTCAAAAACACACAAGAAGCAACTTCTCGATGAGGCGAAGACCTTGGAAAAGAGTTCCCGATCGATGATCAAAGCCGGAATCCGGTATGCCGCTATCTTGCAACATACAAATGCCGCACATCTGTTCTTCCATAAGAGTCTCTATCAGCTGGCCTCTGAAGAGTATCTTAAGGACGGAGACCGGCACACTGCCGCCATCTGCTATGTCATGCTTGGGAAGACAGACCAGGCGATTGACCTGTATGAGGAGATCGGAGACTCCGAATCGTATAGGAAGGTGATCGATCTCCTGCGTGAGCGTATGATGAAAGGAGGTCGGTTTAATCAGAAATTGATACAGGCTTGCTATCAAACCGCTGAAATCTACTATAGGGACCGCCAGTACAGCAAGGCTCTCACCCGCTACCTCACGGTGAACGAACCTGATGGGGTTGTAAAGTCAGCGTTGCTTGTCGAAGGTCGCGATGAGGAAGCGATCACCTATTTTATGGAATCGGATGAACTTGAAAAGGGGACTGACTTCATCACAAGAAAAAGGAACCTTTCCATTTCCGAAACCTTTCTGAAGCATCATATCAGCAAACCAGGTGAAAGGACGATCGGAAGCCTGATCTATAAGAATAGCGAGCGGATATTACTCGAACTTATAGCAAAACTCCATGGAAGGACGAATCCCTTTGATATCTTATCCATCATCCAGATGTATCTGGCATCATTCGAGATGTTCTTCATAGCTGATCATGCTCCAAAATCCTTCATTGACCTCATCATTGATACCCGGTATCTCAACCATATATTCCTGAGCGTATTTCATAGCGATATCAGTGACAAAACTTTCCTCGAACCATTCAGAAAACGGCTTATGGCATCTGCAGTTTCCCATAACGACAGTCTTTTGGCAGCACTGGCTCAGCCTGATATCCACACTACACTGGAGCCTCTAGTGCAAGACCTTCCGATCGACATGCATAACTATATGCTTTTCAGTCTCTCTTCAACCCGTTTCCCAGAAGCTTTGGAGTTCCTCAAGAAGAGTAAGGTGGATCGTAAGAAGATAGTGGGATTCTGTCTTAGGGGCAAAAGGAGGGATGAAATTGCGATCCTAAATGAAGAGTTGGGGAAATTCAAGAGAGCTGCTGAGGTTTATACGGATATTGGTAATCTAGACGATGCGCTGCGATGCTACACAGAAGCAGAGCATTTTTCGGGTATGGCGAAAACGAATGAAGCTATGGGCCGATTCGAAGAGGCACTCGCCTTATGGACCACATTAGGAAAGACTCGTGATATGGCCAGAACGAAGAAGAAGCTGGATAAGCAACAGCAGACGAAGCTACGCTAAAGCTGGACATCAGTTCAATGACAAGGGATGAGAATACTGTTTTTAACCACTCGGCTGAGAAATCCCAGCCCTCTTAAGGGGCTGGGATGAATCAGAGCAGATTTTGTATGTATGTTCGTATTACTTCTGTGGAACAGAACAAGCAAAGTAACCCCCCAGACCAAAAAGTACGTTCATTCCAAACATGCTTTTCCTTTTCTGTCTCATGATACTTCCAAACTCGATGGGTTGTCAGAGTCTTCAGTCTG
>JAVERP010000002.1:0-141351 GCA_034007055.1 Sphaerochaeta sp. | reverse complement strand
CACCACATAACAAGGCTAAACCATGCAATGGAGATGATAAATGAGGTTTTTGGAGTATTTTCAGTAGGGGGCACTAAGATTCAGCACCCTAAGTATGAAACGTTACAGATAAAGGATTATAGGATTCAGTGTCAACAGAGTTTATGAGGTAAAAAAGACCCGTTTCCGTATTTCTGTGAATTGCAGTGCTGTTGATACGTCATGCATCATTCTTGTTCCACTAGTATGTAGTATGTGCTTCTTCCTTGTCCTTGTTGACTCAGAAGGCCCTTTTGCACGAGATCCTTCAAATCCCTGCCTGCAGTGTCTTGTGATACTTTGCAGATTTTCGCCCACTTTGAGGAAGTGAGGTTTCCTTTGAAATCATCAAGGAGCATGGTCAGCACCTTTCTTTGATCATCTCCCAGTGTATGCTGTGCGGCTTTCTGCCAAAAATGTGATTTTCTCAGGACTCCATTGACAACTGCTTCAGACGCAACTATCGCTTTTGCGAGGCAGTTGAGGAACCAGAGCAACCATGCAGTGATGTCGGTGGAACCTTTTTGTGTTTTTTCAAGGATGTGGTAATACTCTTCCTTTTGCTTTTGGATTTGTGCTGACATGCTGTAGAACCGCCTTGATGTTCCATCTGCACGGGATAACAACATATCTGCAATAGCTCGTGTAATACGTCCATTTCCATCATCAAAGGGGTGTAGCGTAACAAACCACAGATGGGCTACTGCAGTCTTGATGAAAGGATGTTCTTCGGAAGGTTTGTTCACCCATGCTAGAAACTCAGCGAGTTCCGCTGGTAATGAAGAAGCTGGAGGTGCTTGGAAATGCACCACCTCCGATGGTCCTGAGCTTCGCGATACTACTTGCATCGGACCCTTTTCATCGGTTCGTATACTCCCAACGTTGATCCTATGCATACCACTGAACCCTGTGGGAAAGAGTGCTCCATGCCAGCGGTAGAGACGGTCGAGGGTGAGAGGGTCTTGGCAGTTATCCAAGGCATCAAACATCATTTCAACCATGCCATCCACATGATGGTCGTTTGGGAAGGGGTGGGAATAGGGGATAGCTAGGTGACGTGAAACAGAGGATCGGACCTGCTCATACTCGAGATGTTCGCCTTCTATCGCACTTGAGGTTATGATATTTTGGGTCACTACATGCCATATTGATTCTTGTTGCAGATCGAAACCAAGGCTTTTCATCTGTCCAAGGATCTGTCCTTGAAGAAACGCCACCTCTGCAAGGGGTTCCAGCAAGGCTTCTTTTCTCCAGGTAACATGGGGCCATTCTGCTTGTTCATAGATATACACAGTATAACCTCCGCGTATTATGCGTAGATTATACTGTGTTTACTCCGCAAAAACAACTGTATAGGGTGTTATTAAGAAATTAAGACCGTAGCCTGAGCTATGATGGCATCCCTGCTTTCTACCTCGTTGAGCATCCCTTCGGCAGTCTTTGCCTTTACGGAGATTTGCTCTACTGATAGGTCCATCACCTTTGCCAAGTTCTCCCGTATCGCATCAATATGCTCTCTAAGCTTTGGCCTATGCAAGATGATGGTGGTATCGAGGTTGGTAATGGAGTAGGGCTGTTGTTCATGCTCTATAATCTGCTTGAGGAGCACTTGGCTGTCAACATTCTTATAAGCTGGGTTAGTATCAGGAAAGTGGGATCCGATGTCCCCTTTGGCCAGGGCGCCTAGGATGGCATCGATGAGCACATCCCCATCGCTATGGCCAGATTCGCCTTTGTCGTGGGGGATGTGGATACCCCCGATCATCAGGGGCCTCCCTGGTACCAGAGCGTGGATATCCCAACCACTTCCAATTCTCATGGAGTTGCCTGTCCCAGCTCTGCTTTTTCGGCTTGGACTTGGCTTATCACCTGTTCAAGCGCCATTGTAGCATTCGCCTTCCTCTTTCCCTCTCCCCCTCACAGATGCCTACGATCATGCCGAACTCTGTGAACACCTCTGTGTCATCGACAAACCGCTTCTCGTGTGTCCTGGCACTCTGGTGGCGTTATTGTCTCTTACCAGTTACAAAAGAAGCCAATGTACATCCTTTGTAGGATTGTTTGGTACTTTACCTTATATCCAACACTGCTCCTGTACCAGCTTAAAAAGTATCAGGAAGATGTTCATTGGGTTTCTTTGCCCAAGAGACCAGTTATTAGATGGGTATTTTTGGTAATGGCGAATAGAATGGTTCAAAATAGCTGGTGAGGAAGAGGTTATTGGCATCATTTTATTGTAGATTACCTTAGGCTGTGATAGATTCAACCTACTATGAAAAACCACTATTCAGTTATTATTATTGGTGCCGGTATAATAGGCAGTGCACTAGCATACCAGCTTTCTCACTATGAGAAGTCAATTCTTGTTCTGGAAAAAGCAGAAGATGTTTCCTGTGGAGCAACTAAGGCGAACAGTGGCATTATCCACGGCGGGTATACTGCAAAGCATAATACTTTAAAAGGCTTATACTCCATACGGGGCAACAGGATGTACCATTCCCTTTCTGAAAAACTGGGATTTCCCTTTCAGAGGATTGGATCATTAGTACTTGGGT
The DNA here is from genome assembly GCA_034007055.1 of Sphaerochaeta sp. Lineage (GTDB taxonomy): Bacteria > Spirochaetota > Spirochaetia > Sphaerochaetales > Sphaerochaetaceae > Sphaerochaeta. The sequence goes on along the minus strand of JAVERP010000002.1, from coordinate 138,778 downwards.
TTAATGAAAGTGATGATAAAGAGATTCACTATCTTTTGGAAAATGGAAAAGCAAATGGAGTAACTGGGCTTAGAATTCTTACTTCCCAGCAGGTAAGGAATAAAGAACCTTTAGTCAATGAACAAGTAACAGGAGCTCTTTACTGTGATGAAACTGGAATAGCAAGCCCCTATGAGGCTGCTATTGCCTTTGCTGAAACTACCGCTTCTCATGGAGTTACAATACAATGCAACAGTGAAGTTATAGGTATCGAAAAAGAAGGGGACTCCCTGAAAGTGTCCACAGTAGATGCAGTATATTACACTCAGGCTGTGGTGAATGCGGCAGGTCTTTACAGTGATGCTGTAGCATCGATGATTGGTGAGAAAACTTTTACCATTATCCCCAAAAGGGGTGAATACCTCGTACTCAAAAGAGGAGCAGGTACCGATTTTAATACCGTGATTTTCCAAACGCCTACAGAAAAGGGTAAAGGGGTGCTCATTTCCCCCACAACTTGGAACAACTTGCTTATAGGACCCAATGCTCAAGAGACTCAAGACAGAGAAGATGTGGGAAATAGTTTTGACGTGCTGAAATCGATTTATGAACAGGCAAAGATAAGTGTTCCAAGTCTGAATCTTTCATCTGTTATCAGATATTTTACAGGAATCAGGGCAACCCCTGATAGCAAGGATTTTGTCATAGGCCGAACACAGACACCCGGTTTTTATCAGGCGGCAGGGATTGATTCCCCAGGATTTACCAGTGCCCCGGCAATTGCAGAAGATATCTGCACCATGCTCATAGAAGATGGAATTATTTCAGGGAACAAGAGGATAACAGACTTCAGGAGATCCCCGATACTAATGCCAAGAGATCTACAGCCTTTTTCACAGATACAAGAACATATCACTCTCCCTGAAGGCGATCCTGAACGGATTGTGTGCAGGTGCGAACAGGTGCGTGAAAAGACAATTGAAGATGCATTATCCCGATCCATAGCAATTGATTCAATTGATGCTGTGAAACGAAGAGCAAGGGCAGGCATGGGGGCGTGCCAAGGGAAATTCTGCCGCCCTAGAGTGCAGCAATATATTCAAAAAGAACTTAAAACAGGTGAAAAAGTGCTTATGCCAAAGCAGAAAGATGAACAACTTCTTGCTAAATTGAGAAAACTGTAACAATATCAGTGAATATTTGCCCATGTACCACGTATAGAGGATTAGCTCGAGTCTTCGCACCGCAGGAAAAATAAGAATCAAACTCTGATTTTTCTTCTTCAGTTGGGATTGCTACGGTTTCATTAAGATCATCTTACGATAACCCAAAGGTGGGCCACAGCTGTTTTGATGAAAGGGTGTTCTTTAGAAGGTTCGTTTATCCATTCAAGAAAGTCAGTGAGTTGTCTTGGTAAGGTAGATGACACAGGTGCTTGGAAATGCACCACCTCCGATGGTTCTGCGCTTCGCGACACTACGTGCATCGGACCCTTTTCATCGTTTCGTATACTCCCAACGTTGATCCTATGCATGCCACTGAACCCTGTGAAGAAGAGTGCACCATGCCAGCGGTAGAGACGGTCGAGAGTAAGAGGCTCTTGGCAGTTATCCAAGGCATCAAACATCATCTCAACCATGCAATCCACATGATGGTCGTTTGGGAAGGGGTGGGTATAGGGGATGGCTAGGTGACGTGAAACAGAGGATCTAACCTGCTCATACTCGAGATGTTCACCTTCTATCGTACTTGAGGTTATGATGTTTTGGGTCACTACATGCCATATTGCTTCTTGTTGCAGGTCGAAGCCAAGGTTTTTTATCTGTCCGAGGATTTTCCCCTGAAGAAACGCCACTTTTGCAAGTGGTTGCAGCAAGAGTTCTTTTCTCCAGGTAACATGGGGCCAATTTGCTTGTTCATAGATAAACATGATACACTCTCCGCACAATATGCGTAGAATATACTGCGTTTACTCCGCTAAAACAGCTGTATAGGGGGTTATTAAGAAATCAGCACCGTAGCCTGAGCTATGATGGCATCCCCACTTTCTACTTCATTGAGCATACAAAAGAGAATCAAGCACAAGAGATTCTTTGCCTTTTATGAGTTGGTTTTGTCTGGTATGAAAGATACAGCTACACTCTGTTTTAGCTTTATATGTTTTCTTTAGGGTGCAGAAAGGATTGTAAATCTTTTGTTCAGTTCTGTTATCCTTTCTAATAATTGTGTAAAGGTTAATGACTTCCCATAAATCATGTTCTCACGCATTATCTGGTAATCACGTTCCCATGCAGCGAGAACAGATACAGGAGGAATGAAATCTATGAATTGAGGAAATAGTGAATCGTAATCGAATCCCTTCAGTCCTATAAATCGTCTACGATGTTCAATTATGTCTCTATACATGGAAAGATTTTGTAAAGCTCTGAATCCAATATCTGTATCCATCATTCTTTCTAAATCATATATATGTCTGCTCATCCTATCATTCCTTATTGTATGGGCAGGTGAGTGGAATTCTTCATGGAGAAGAAATGCTTTTTCGAGAAATGTTCGACTTGCGTCTGTGGTAGGTATTTCAATTGGAACATCTGCAAACTCTTCAGAAGAAAACATTTCCCCAATAAATGATTGGATGGGTAAATTCTTACATAGAGCTGTTATGCTTCGAGCTCCTGCTTCAATTAATACTCTGTTTGGGGTATATGCATTAGTTTTGGAATATACTGATCTATATTCAACATGGATTTTCTCAGGATCGACTGTAGAAACTGAGGTAGGGTAGACTATAACTTTGAAGTCTTGATCAGAAACGCCGAGTGTAAGTAAGGCCTGTCTTACAGCTTTGGATAAATCATTTCTCACAAAACTACAGGAAGCTCTCCGTAACTTGTCATGTATTTGTGTTTTTGTGAGTATACCCCCATACCCAAGAAATTGTCGATCTAAAGCTATGTCTATATCCTCACTAAAACGTTCAATGACATGCCAGCTTTTACTTAAGGAAGTACCACCTTTGAACACCATATGTGTGGTTTATTCAGTTGAGAATAATGCATGTAATACAATCGTTACCCACCAGTCCTTTTCGACAGCTACAGCCGGTATATGCTTTTGACGTTCAATATCACCGTACAATGTCCTTTGGTCAGAATCTGAGAAATTGCTTACTAGCATAGTACATCCTCTTATGGTAATACTTGTAAGAGTTCCTTCTGTATCCACTCTGGAGCAAGTTGGAGATCTTCTTTAGTATCTGCCATAGTACTAGAGGCTAATATGTTGGCTAATTGCTTCCTGATAGTATCATCTATGGCTGTGCTTCCGATTTCTTGTAAAGCTGCTACAACCATTCTTATAGTGCTGTTTTTATAGGAAAGGTTTTTTGCTGTAGTACGCTTAAAGACTATCTCCCTTCCATCCTCAAGGGTAATTTTCCTTGGAGATCCATCGGTTAAGAATACTGATCGCACAGGACCCTGGGTAGACAATCCTAGTTTATGCACAGCATATGCACCGGAATGAGTGATTCTAGCTTTTTCCTTATTTGCAAGAGCCAGCGCAATTTCTTCCATAGAGGGATATTCAAAAGTTTTGATAAGATTGCTGTACTTGGGTTTCAGATAGATACCAGGTCCCAAGCGAATGATGCTAGCCCCATTCACTAGACGTGAGAGAACCACACGAACTGCTTGGCGATTATGGATAAGGAAATCATCAGCGAAAAAAATGGTTCCCTGTTTCATTTTTTCGATCGAATCTCGAATTTTATCTGCGTATGATTTCATGTTTTAGTCTTCCTTATGATATGATTTTATCATAAAATAATATCAAGTCAAGGTAGATCCTACCTAGCAAAAACTGCTTTATGCATAGTTTGGTGTTGAAGTAACGAAGATATAGAATTCTTTCCACCAACTAATAGGTGGAATCTTTTGATCGGGGTATGATTATCAATGAGAAGGAATAGTACAGGGACTTTTTCCTGTAGTTTCCCAAGTACAAAGAACCCCTTGTGTTTTATGGTTCTTGAAGATTCTCGTACTGGTATAGGGAAATCAGCACCGTAGCCTGGGCTATGATGGCATCACCGGTTCCCACCTCGTTGAGCATCCCTTCGGCAGTCTTTGCCTTTACGGAGATTTGATCTACTGATAGGTTCATCACTCTTGCTAGATTCTCTCGTATCGAATCAATATGCTCTCTCAGTTTTGGTCTCTGCAAGATGATGGTGGTATCGAGGTTGGTAATGGAATAGGGCTGTAGTTCATGCTCCATAATCTGCTTTAGGAGCACTTGGCTGTCGGCATTCTTGTAGGTAGGGTCACTGTCAGGAAAGTGGGAACCTATGTCCCCTTTGGCCAAGGCTCCTAGGATTGCATCTATGATGGCATGGATAAGCACATCCCCATCGCTATGGCCTGCCTCTCCCCTGTCGTGGGGGATGTGGATCCCCCCGATCATCAGGGGTCTTCCTGGTACCAGAGCGTGGATATCCCAACCACTTCCAATTCTCATGGAGTTGCCTGTCCCTGCTTTGCTTTTTCGGCTTGCACTTGGCTTATCGCCTGTTCAAGCGCCATTGCAGCATTCGCCTTCCTCTTTCCCTCTTCGAGGTTCTTCAGGTATTCGTCCATCTGCTCTTCTGCATTGGGGATGTCTTCCAGGAAGGTAATCTTGCGATTGCCCCTTTCGCCTTCACAAATACCTACAGTCATACCAAAGTCAGTGAACACCTCTGTGTCGTCCACATACTTCTTCTCATTAGCTTTGGCACTCTGGTGTGCTGTGAGGATCTCTGGATAGTGGAATATCTGGGGAGTCTGGACGCTTGCGGTCTCAGTTCGTTCTATATGGCTGATGATGATCCCATTGGCATCGATGCCCTTCAGGGCGTCGGTAGGGCTTAGGGCGGGGACCGCCCCTCCAAAGACCGTGGCGGTTGCCAGGGTGCGGATGATCAGGTCGGTCGTAACAAAACAGCGGGCCCCATCATGGATGGCCACATAGCTGATGGGAAGCGACAAGCTTCCAAGCATCTTCAATGCGTTGTGGACCGACTCCTGCCTATCCTTACCGCCCTCTACCAGGATGACAGGGATGATGTTCTGGTCAAATATCTCCTCAAGGGCGATGGCGCACTGGTCCGCCATCCCCTTGGGGTGGGTGACCACAATTGCGCACAGGTTGGGAACCTGTAAAAAAGGCTCTACCGCCCGGTAGAGCACTGTATGCCCATCCAGGGTGAGATACTCTTTCTTTACCCCAAGACCCTGCTTGTTGAACCTGTCACTGCTGCCGGCAGCAGTGACTATGACCGCGTGTTCTGGAAAACCCATGCTATTTCTCCAAGCGTGAGAAGACAAGCATCTCTATCTCTTTCTTGTCCTTGTCCAAAGAGTAGGCAGTCTCGTCGATGAGAAGCCTCAAGGCATTGTCATACAACTTGCGCTCCTGGACCGGAAGCTCTTTTATCTTGCTTCGGTGATAGAGAGCCTGGACGACCTTGGCAATCGATGCAATGGATCCCTGCCTGAGCAGGTCCACATTCATCTGGTAGCGTGCCTTCCAGTCAACCGGCATAGGCTCGTACTTGCTTGAGATGGTCTCGATGGCAGCCTCTGCCTCAGCTTTGGGCACAATCGCCCTGATGCCCATCTCATCAGACTTGTCTACTGGAATCATGACAGTCATGTCGGAGATGTCAAGATAAATGACGTAGTAGAGGGTCTCTGCCCCTCTGAACATGCGCTCTTCAACGCGCTTGATGACGCCTACCCCTTGTAGCGGATAAACGACGTGGTCCCCAACTGAAAACTGAACATAATCCTGCAATGAACTCATAGGGCCATTATATCCTATTTTTGCACTTAGAACAAGCAAGCTAATTTTTATTGCAGATGTATGGGCAATAGGCAGAAACACCTACAATAGGGTATAGTTACAACCATGGAACACCTTCAAAGAAGATGTGGTGTGCTGTTGCACCCAACATCACTGCCTTCGGCACATGGAATTGGAAGCTTTGGTGATGAGGCCTTTGCCTTTATAGACCTGCTCAAGAGCGCCAAAGTAACGCTTTGGCAGATTCTTCCGCTCGGTCCGACCGGCTATGGGGACTCCCCCTATGCAGCCCGTTCGACCTTTGCGGGAAACGAACTGCTCATCGACCTGAAAGCCCTCGCCTACGACGGCTACCTAGACCTGGAGGACGTCCTCACCCCTCTTGAATTCCCCTCGGACCGCATTGACTACGGCAAGGTGAGGAGCTTCAAGGAACCCCTGCTTGTAAAGGCTGCCGATGCATTCCTCTCCGATACTGAGGTTGAGGTTGTGACGCGGTACAAGCTTTTCTGTTCGGAGAACAGCTGGTGGCTTGATGACTATGCCCTCTACCAGGTCTTGTGTGGGGTGTATAACGACTCACGCTGGCATACAGTCTGGCCAAAAGCCCTGCGCCTTCGCGAACAAGGGGCCCTGCAAGAGGCCCGCTCTGCCCATATCTTGGAGATTGAGCGCATCAAGGCCCTGCAGTACCTGTTCTTTGAACAGTATGCAAAGCTCAAGGCGTATGCAGCCAAAAACCAGGTCCTGATCATCGGGGACATCCCCATCTTTGTAGCGCCGGACAGCGTCGATGCCTGGGCAAACCGCCATCTGTTCAAAATGGATGGCCAAGGGGTGCAGACCGCTTCCAGCGGTGTCCCCCCCGACGCCTTCTCAGACGAAGGACAGCACTGGGGAAACCCTGTCTATGACTGGAGCGCGCATGAGAAAGATGGCTTTTCCTGGTGGATCAAGCGCATAGAAAAGACCCTTGAGGTGTGTGACATCATCAGGATCGACCATTTCAGGGGCTTTGCAGCATACTGGGAGATTCCCAAGGGGGAGAAGACCGCCATGAACGGCAAATGGGTACCTTCCCCAGGGAAGAAGCTCTTTGCCGCATTGAAAGCGGCCCTCGGGGATGACATCCCCCTCATAGCTGAGGACTTGGGTGTCATAACAGCCGATGTGGAGGAGCTGCGAGACTCAAACAACCTGCCGGGGATGAAGATCCTGCAGTTTGCCTTCGGCCTGAAGAGTGGAAAGCTTGATGCTACCAACGCATACCTTCCCCACAACTGCCAGTACAGCAGCGTCATCTATACAGGGACCCATGACAACAACACCACCCGAGGGTGGTATGAGGCGCTGGACCCTGCAACCAAGGACAAGGTTCGCCGCTACCTTGAAGCCCCTGATGACCAGATAGTCTGGCAGATGATTCGCGTGATGCTGCTTTCGGCATCCAAGGATGCCATCCTGCCCATGCAGGACCTGCTCGACCTGGGCTCGGAGGCACGGATGAACGTGCCCTCCACCGTCGGGATGAGCAACTGGAGCTGGCGCCTGAAAAGCCTCAGTGGGGTTGAAGGGTGGCGCCTTGACCGCCTGCGTGGCCTGATCGAGATATATGGTAGGGAAGGGATCTAAAGCTGATCGATGAGGAAGGAGAGCAACTCGAGCACACCCTCATCATCACACCCTTGTGATGCATCCTGGAGAGCTCCCTTGGCATAGGGGAGGCCCTCCAGTTTCGTTACTATCCTCTCTGGCAGGGATGTGTCCAGTGAATCGGTAAAGAGACGCACCTCTGTTATCTTGGTCTTGTGGACATCCATATGGAGCGAACACTCACCCCAGCTGAACCGGTGGTGCAGGAAGTGGGTGAATTGGGGGGTCTTCTCCAAGATCAGGGCCCTGTCACTGAAAAGCCGATAATCATCCTGAGCCTCCCTGAGCTGCTTGAAGTCGATGGGAGTGACATGGGTCGGCCCATATTTGTCGCAGAACGCCTCAATGAGGGCGTCCTGGACCTCTTTGTTGGTAATGTCGCTTTTGACCTCGCTGAGGTTTCCCACCCGTGAGGCGACACTCTTGACCGCCTTGGAGGCAAGCTTGCTCGAGCTAGGGGTGAGGTAGTTGGCCATGACCGAGAGGTCGCTGGTGATGAGCAGCGTCCCATGATGACAAAACTTAGTTGGCGTGCTCTGGAAGGCGTTGCCTGAGATCTTCTTGCCTTGGCTGAGGATGTCATTGCGCCCGGAAAGTTCAGCTTCTATGCCTAGTTTCTTGAGCCCGGCAAGCACCAGGGCAAAGTTCTCCTCCTTGGAGGAGGTATCCTTCTTTCCTATCAGGGTGAAGCAGAGGTTCCCTCTGTCATGATAGACAGCACCCCCACCGCTCTTTCTGCGCACCAGCTGTACGCCCTGCTCATCCATCCTCTGGAGATTGCATTCGCTGTAGGGGTTTTGAAAACGTCCGATGACTATGCATGGGTCATTCACCCAGAGGTAGAGGATGTGGTCGAGGTCCTCTTTGATCAGGTATGCCTCTCCTGCAAGGTTGGCGGCACAGTCGTGTGATGTTGCAACGTAAATGGCTTTTCTACTCATGTGTCCACTCTATCTTTCATCAAGGCCGTCATGCTATAGTCCGGAGCATGAATATCATCCTTTTTACCCATTTGGATGTGGAAAACAGCCTTCCTCTCCTTGACCCCCGAGCCTTGCACATGCGCAAAATACTAAAACTGGGCGTTGGGGGACAATTCCTTGCCGGAGAGACCAACGGCCCAAAGGGGGTGGCAACCATCCTCTCAATGGACAAGGAGAGCCTCCGTTTCAGCTTCATCTCTGAGGGACTTTCACCGCCTCTCCACCCTGTAACACTGCTGGTTGCGCAGGTTCGCCCCATCTGCATGAGACGGATCCTCAGGGAGGCTGTAAGCCTTGGAGTGGAACAGATTATTCTCACTGGAACAGAGACTGCAGAGAAATCCTATGCCGATGCCAAGCTCTACCAGAGCGGGGAGTATCGCTCCATCCTCCTCGACGGGGCGATGCAAAGCGGGGAGACCGGGGTAAGTGAGGTCGCATTCGCCCTCTCTGTAGCGGATGCCATAGCCCGGGTGGACAGTAGTCCTACCAAAATAGTGTTGGACAACAGGATGGACGCTACCCCGCTCTCCGCCTTGGCTGTCTCCTCCACCCCGGTCGTGCTTGCAATAGGCGGGGAACGTGGCTTCACCGACCGTGAGAGGACACTTTTCCTTGCCTCAGGCTTTGCCCCTGCCTCGCTAGGGGGAAGAATCCTCAGGACAGAGACCGCCTGCTCCGCCGGTATCGCGGTATTGCTAGGAAGGATGGGGTTGCTCTAGGGCCCTTGCGCTTTGCCCTTGTTGTTTGCATAATGGCAGAGAAATCAAATACTAGCGTACTGTTATTGCCACCTATGCATACCTGCTGAACGGTGGATCATATGAGGAGTTTGCCATGGCCCACTGTATCGTCCCTGCTGCTGAAGAGATTCTTGACAAGGAGGTTGCTGTCCTGGACCACGGGTTTGTACGCCTCGTCGACTACCTCGGTAGTGATGAACGCATCGTGCAAAGCGCCCGTGTATCCTATGGCAGTGGCACGAAGACCTACCGCCAGGACAAGGGCCTGATAACCTACCTGCTGCGCAACGACCACACCTCTCCCTTTGAACAGGTAAACTTCACCTTCCACGTGCGCATGCCGATTTTCGTAGCCCGGCAGTGGATCCGTCACCGTACAGGACGTGTCAATGAGATCAGCGGCAGGTACAGCGTCATGACAAACGACTGCTACCTCCCTGATCCTGAGCACATAAACTACCAAAGCGACGATAACAAGCAGGGTCGTATGCCTGAGGCCGTCGAACCCGCCATTGCCCAGGAGGTGCTCGCCTTGCTTGCCGAGGACCAGAGGCGAAGCTATGAGAACTACCAGAAACTGCTTGATATGGGAATTGCAAGGGAACTTGCCAGGATAGACCTTCCCCTCAGCCTCTATACAGAATGGTATTGGCAGATGGATCTGCACAACCTCTTCCACTTCTTGCAGCTGCGCCTGGACGAACACGCCCAGTATGAGATTCGCATCTATGCCCAGACCATCCTTGAGATGGTCCGCAAGGTATGCCCTATCGCTACCGAGGCGTTTGAGGAGCACAAGAGGGGGGCGAAGACCTTCAGTGCAAGTGAGCTCGCCGCCCTGAAGGCTGTGCTTCAGGGCGAGGAGAATCCTCTGAAAGGCAGGGCTAGGGAGCTTTTTGACTCTAAACTCGAGTAGAAACCCTGAGCGCCCTCATTTTCTTTTTGTACTCCTTCTTTGTAAGGGGGGGCGGGGGTAGCATGGGCCTTGCCATCAATAGGGCCGGGTCGTTCAACAGGTCCTGGAACAGCTTGATGGACTTGGTGAAGTAGAAGCCGTCGGTGATCCTCTCATCGACGGTGAATCCCACCTCCATGGTATCGGTATGCGTTTTCACATCCCCCACCGTCTTGCGGACCCTCTTGAGCATCCCCATGGTGATGAACAAGCTGGTGGTCCCCCATTCGAAGAGATGGTGGTGGGGGCTTCCCCCGCCCAGGCCTATGCTGCCCATATTGCTGATGAAGATGGTCGTGTGCAGGCCGTCGGCATCGCTGAGGGCCTTCGGAGCCTTGCCGTGGCGGTCAAGCATACGGATAAAGCTGGCTATCATCCTGATGAAAACCTTGGGGAATTTCAGAAAGAAGAGGATCGCCCTATCGGTGACCGTCTCATTGGAAGGCTCGCGCTGGGCTATGATCGCATCATTGATGATGGCCGACATCTCGTCCAAGGTCATCTCCTGAGAGAAGTAGACCGGCATGCTGTGCTCGGGAGCATCATCGGTATAGTCCTCCTTTACAAAGAAGTTGGCCGACAGGTCATCGCGTTGCCAATACTGGTAGTTTGCCACAAACCTGTTCAGCTCGGGCCTGAGGGTTATGGTTCGCATGATGGCTGCGATGAACAGTTCGAAGATCCTGTAGGAAGAACCGTCAGGGCGCTTGTTCGCCTTGATGAACGCCACAGCATTGGTCATGTCAAGCACCATATTCTGATAGACAAGTGAATCACACCGTTTGGGCATGATGTAGGGAAACATCTGTTTGTAGGTCGGTACTTCGTACACCCTGACCGCATCGTTGCGTCTGCTCATGATTGCTTGCTCCTGCAGTGAAAACTGGCTCCAGTATATCCGTCTGAAACCCCTAAAAACAAGCAAAACCGGGGGGTATCCTCACTATCAGCCGGTTGTGCTATGGAGAGGGAGCTTGTTTGGGAAAAACACTACAACAAAAACCCGGCCTTCATGTTCTGATTTCCGGGTTTTTGCATGAGACATATCACAGCTGTACCAGCCAAAGTAACTACCAGTAGCCTGTTCCAGGTCAGGCCATTGGCTTTGGTTGTTTTTTCATTGCCTTCATCTTCTGCCTGTACTCCCTCTTTGTCAGAGGGGGAGGGGGCACGATTGGCCTTGTCAACAGAAGCGAGGGGTCGTCCAACAGGTCCTGGAACAGCTTGATGGACTTGGTGAAGTAAAAGCCGTCGGTGATCCTCTCATCGACGGTGAAGCCCACCTCCATGGTATCGATATGGGTCTTCACCCCATCGAGTGTCTTGCGCACCCTCCTGAGTATGCCCATTGTGGCAAACAGGCTTGTCGTGCCCCACTCATAGACATGGTGGTGGGGGCTTCCCCCGCCCAGGCCTATGCTGCCCATGTTGCTGATGAAGATGGTGGTGTGCAGGCCATCGGCATCCCTGAGGGCCTTTGGCGCCTTCCCATGGCGGTCAAGCAACCCTGCAAAGCCGATGATCAGCTTGATGATCGGCTTGGGGAACTTCATGAAGAAGAGGATTGCCTTGTCGGTGAAATTCTCATTGGCAGGTTTGCGCTGTGCTATGATCGCTTCGTCGATGATGGCCGACATCTCCGGGAGGGTCATCTCGGGGGAGAAGTACAAGGGCATGCTGTGCTCGGGTGCATCGTCGGTGTAGTCCTCCTTCACAATGAAGTTGACCGACAGCTCCTGACGTTGCCAGTACTGGTAGTTTGCCACAAACCTGTTCAGCTCTGGCCTGAGGGTGATGGTCCTCATCAGGGCTGCGATGAACAGTTCGAAGATCCTGTAGTTGGAGCCATCGGCGCGTTTGTTCTTCTTGATGAAGGCAACTGCATTGGTCAGGTCCAGCACCATATTCTGATAGACAAGGGAATCACACCTCCTGGGCATGATGTAAGGGAAAATCTGTTTGTAGGTCGGTACTTCGTACACCCTGACCGCATCGTTTCGTTTGCTCATGTATGCTCCTGCAACGGTATGGCTAGCAGTGTAGCCTACTCAATTACAGGAAAACAAGAGCTCATTGGCATGCTTTCCTTAGACAGATGCTCCTTCTTGGCTACCAGTGCAACTCTCTTCTGATAGGACTCTTTCATCGCCGCTTCAAAGCTCCTGTCATCGGGATATCCATAGCCGAAGGTCGGCTCCCAAAGGGAGGGGTCCTCCATGCAGAGGTAGAAGAACGGGCCCTCCTCCCGCCACTCCTTTGGAAAGCAGGAGTAGGCGTGGGAGAACATCTCCTGCTTGGTGGCCAGGGGGTAGGAGTACTTGCCGGCGGCCCCGGTAAGCTCCATATCCAGTATGCGGCTCTCTCGTCCCTCTCCCCTGAGGGTGCGCAGCACAGCCTTGGTGAAGGTCAGAGTCCCCAGGGAGAACATGACCAGCTCATCGCTGGCGAAGGTGTCTACCACAGTGTCTATCACACTGGCATATTCTTCTTGCCAACCCTTGAACCAGACCATCGGATGGAGATGGAAGCCTACAGGGATACCCTTGTCAGCAGCCTTCCTAGCTGCAGCTATCCTCTGCTCGAGCGTCGCGCTGAGGTGCTCCTCCTTCTCTATGATGGTGGGGGCGTTGAGCGACCAGGTGGCCACTATGTTCGGCGGCATTTCCATCGCGATCCAGTCTGTGCGGTGGCTCTTTGTCTTGAGCTCTATGATGGTCTTGGGATAGCGCCGGGCCAGGGTGGCGAGGGCATCAAGGGTGCCGAAGTCGTTTCCCCATAGGAGCGAGTCGCTGCTCTGTCCGGTTCCTATATGCCAGAAGTCCTCTTCTAGTGTGATCTGTTCCAAGCGCTCCTGCAGGTTCCCCACCACCTCGATGGCCCCCTTGTTGTAGAAGGACTGTATCGAGCAGTAGGAGCACCCGAAGGCGCACTGCTGTACTGCATCAAGGGTCCTGAGGTTGCAGCAGCGGGTCTTCTCCCCCTCGACAGGGCAGGGGCACCTGCCCAAGATCTTCTCGGTATGGACGATGACGCTCTGGATTTTCTCAGGCAGCTGTTCGCTTGGAAAGAAGTCGGTATAGTCTGTGGGGCGCCTGCGCTCCTCATTGACGAGCTTGAGCAGCGCTCCAACCAGGGCTTTTGTCCTTTTTCGACCCTCCAGGGTGCTGACCTGTTGTTCGTCAAACCAGCGCTCTATGGGGCCCATCTTCCACTGCCGGAGGTCCGAGGCTGTCTCTATGATCTGCCGCTGCTCCTGGAAGCTGAAGCAGTACTGTGCATGGAGGTCCATAAGGTATGTTTGTTCACTCTGGGGCAAGGTGGTGAAAAGAGGGTGTTCCATACCCCCCATTGTACCGGCTTCCGATTGCCTAAACAAGTTCCAATGATTATCCTAGGGGTATCATGAGCGATGAGAAAAAACCCTACAGCAACCTCTCCGAGATAGAGAGCTTCGGTACCAGCGTAGCAGAATCCCTGCCCCCCAGCGAACAGGCAAGGGAGCTTCCCCATGCCAGCGGGGTCTATCTGATGAAGGACAAGGGCGGCACCATCATCTATGTCGGCAAGGCAAAGGACCTCAAGAAGCGCGTGGTCAGCTACTTCCTTGCAAACCGCAGCGCCAAGACTGCCGCCCTGGTCCAGAAAATCACCCAGATCGAGTACATCATAACCGGCAACGAGTTTGAGGCCTTGGTGCTGGAGAACAACCTCATCAAGAAATACTCTCCGCACTACAACATCTCCCTCAAAGACGGCAAGAGCTATCAGATGATACGCATCACGAACGAACCCTTCCCCAAGGTCTTCAAGACCCGCAGGATCATCAATGACGGCTCACGATACTTCGGGCCCTTCCCTGATGGGGGAAAGCTTGACCTCTACCTGAGCCTCATCGAGAAGCTCTTCCCCCTGCGCAGGTGCGGCATCCCGCTTCGAAGGCGCGACAAGCCCTGCCTCTACTACCACATCGGCCTGTGCAGCGGCCCGTGTGCCGGCTTGGTCTCCCAGGAGGAGTATGCCCTTTCTGTACAGGCGGTGGTCGACCTGCTGGAAGGTAAGACCGACGCCCTGCTGAAAAGACTCACCTCCGAGATGAATATGGCAAGCAAGGCCCTCAACTTTGAGGAGGCGGCCATCAAGCGCGACCAGATAGATGCCATCACCACAACCGGAAGCGAACAGCAGGTGCAGGATCTGGCTATGGAGAGCCGTGACTATGCGGCCATTGAGATGCGCGGGCCGCTTTGCACCATCTCCCTGATGCAGATGCGCGACGGGCGCCTCATCGGTCGGGCCCTCTACCGGGCGGAGACCTTGGGCGAGGAGACCGACACGCTGCTCAACTTCCTGGTGCAGTACTATGCCGACGGCATGAAACTGCCCCAGTTCCTCTACGTCTCCCATGAGATCGACATCGCCCTGATACGGCAGTATTTCTCTGAATTGCTTGGAGGGCGCCTTGAGGTGAGCCTGCCTATCGAGGGCAAGCACTACAGGGTCCTGAGGATGGCAAGGGAGAATGCCTCCAGGGATGTGGAGAAAAGGCTGAAGAGCAAGGACAATACCCAGGCTCTGGTCGAATTGGCCCGGGTGCTCGGGCTTTCTGCACCCCCATCGCTCATTGAGGGCTTTGACATCGCCCAGCTATCGGGGAAGTACACCGTGGCCTCGCTTATCTCCTTTCGCGAGGGAAATCCGGACAAGCCCAACTACCGCAGATACAACATCAAGAGCTTGCATGGCAAGGTGGATGACTATGAGGCTATGCGCGAAGCGGCTGCCAGACGCTACACAAAGATTCTCAATGAGAAGCTTGAGCGTCCAGGTCTTCTGGTCATCGATGGGGGCAAAGGGCAGGTCAATGCCGTGAGAGAGGTCCTGGATGACCTGGGGATGTTTGACATCCCCATCATCGGCATAGCCGAGAGGCTGGAGGCCATCATCTTCGATGACGATAGGCCTCAGCTGTTGCTCCCTGAAGATAGCGCAGCCCTGCGCCTGGTCATAGCGGTGCGCGACGAGTGTCACCGCTTTGCAACCAGTGCCAACCAGGCGGCTCGAAGCCGAGACGCTTCGTTCCAACTGCTGCAGTCGGTGGAGGGGATTGGGAAAAAAAGAAGTATGGACCTTATGAAGACCTTTGGAAGTCTGGAGGTGATGCTCGGCAAAAAGCCGGAGGAGCTTGCAAAGGAGGGAGGGATCCCCCTGCCTGTTGCCCAGCGGCTGCTGAAGCAGCTCAATCTCTAGAGCGTGGCAAACCCTACACTGGAGAGGGGCCTCCCCTTGCAGGAGACGATGCGGTAGAGCATCCTCTCCAATACGATGGAGAGCATCTCCGATCCTGCTTCCTTGGTCGCAAGGTCGGCTTCTGCCAAGGCTGTGATGATGGAGCGGCACTCCTCTCTGGAGTAGGCCTCCCGCCCCTGGTGGTAGACGCCCTTGTCGCGGGGACTGCGCACCGGCACGCCCTTTCCCAGGACCTTGGCACCGGAGAAAGCTTCAAACTCGCTGGAGCCTTCCTGTATCTGCTCCTGTATGGAGAGCAAGCGCCTGAACTGCCACAACAGCCCTGATACCAGCAAGATGCCACTGGAGCTGTCCCCACTGCCCAGGATTGCATGCAGCGATGAGATGCTCATCTTGAGGTCTCCTTTCGCTATGTAGGGAAAGAGGGTGAATGCATCCTCCTGCCTGCTGTGATGGATGTAGGTCTGGATGTCATCTTCGGTAATGGGCCTGCCCTCATCGCCAGTTTTCCAAAAGAGGGTCAGCTGGCTGCAGATGGTGCGCAGCTCCTGGGTGTTGTTCTCCACCATCGACAGCAGGAGGTCTATCGCATCGGATTCGATGGTAAGGCCGTACTTCTTGAAGAAGTCACGCACCCATCCGAACTTCTGATTATCGAAGAGCTCGTAGAAGATCTTGGTGTTCTCTTTGGGGACTGCCTTCAGCAGCTTGGCCGAAAGGCGGGTTTCGCTTGAGATGATGACCAGCGTCGCCGTGTCGCTGGGGTGGGCGAGATACTCCACCAGGGAGTCGACCATGGAGGCGTTGAGCCCCTCTGCCTGGCTGAGGATGACCAGGCGGTGTTCGGCAAAGAGGGAGTTGTTGTTCAGGGCTACAAAGATCTCACCCTTCTCTGTTTCGAAGGGGTAGAAGCGGTGCATCTCAAGATCGCCGCCTTGCTTTTGCTTCAGGGAGTCCCTGATCTGTTTGAGCAACAGCTCTTTCTCTCCGGTTTCCGGGCCGAGCAGGAGGTGGGCGGAGGCACTCATGCATAGTTCCTTATCAGGAGGTGCAGCTTGCCATGGATCCTGCACGAGCGTGTGATGATGGGTCCCATAGCTGAGTTGGCAGGGCGCAGTTCAATGTTCCCATTGGAAGGGTAGTACCCCTTCAGCGTAATGCCGGGCTCTTCCTCCCCGACAGAGGCTGCTATGATATCCCCTGTATTGGCTGTCTCACACTTTCTGATGACGGCTATGTCCCCCTCGAAGATGCCTGCCTCTATCATGCTTTCACCCCGGATCTTCAAGGCAAAATAGGTGTTGTGGGTGTTGTCGATCATGGAGATGGGAAGGTTCAGGAGATAGTCGGTATTCTCCTCGCTCATCAGGGGTACCCCAGCTGCGATGGTGCCCAGAACAGGGATGCTGATCATCTCCTCACGCGGGATGTACTCCTCGCCTATGATTTCGATGGAACGGGAGATACCGTCGGTTGTCCTGATGATTTGTTTTTTTTCAAGGGCCTTGATGTGGTCGTGTGCCGCCTTTACAGAAAAACTGAAGTTTTCGGCAACATCGCGGATAGAGGGGGCATAGTTGTTCGTCCTGATGAATCGGCTTATGAATAGGGCCACATCCTTCTGTCTTTGGGTTAGTTCACGCATCTGTTACTCCTCAAAACGGTTCTGGAACAGGGTCTCTATGGCATCGGCCATCGCTTCCTCTTCAGGTCCTTCGCATATCATGGTGAGGGTGCTCTGGTAGGTGGCACCCAAGGTGATGATCCCCATGATGGATTTGCCGTTGATCTTCATGGTTCCCTTTTCCAGATACAGCTCGCTGTCGAACTTGTTTGCAACTTTTACGATATTCGCAGCAGGGCGTGCATGGATGCCTGCCCTGTTGCATACCTTGATGTCTCGTGTGACCATCAGTGCGTCTCCTCATTGATATTGTACATGTTTCTCGCAGATTCGCTCTCCAACCATTTGAGCACGCTCTGATCGAACTCCTTGGCAGAGTAGTAGCCTAGCTTCTTCAGCCGCTCGTTTCTGGCAGCAGTCTCTATGATGACAGGGATATTGCGTCCGGGCTTCACAGGGATGAGGACCATCGGGATGGCGATGCCCAGGTAGTGGTCATGCATCGACCCCTCGCCCACACGGTCATAGTTCTTCTTTGCATCCCAGGGCTCGAGCTTGACGGAGAGCTGGACCTGCTTGCGGTCACGGATTGCACCGACTCCGAAGAGGTTTGCCAGGTTGAGGATGCCTAGGCCCCGTATCTCCATGTGGTGGGCAAGCAGGGGGTTCTCCCCCATGCCGACGATGAAGTTGTCGCTGATGTTCCTCAGCCTCACCGTATCGTCGCTGATGAGGCGGTGGCCGCGCTCGATGAGCTCCAAGGCGGTCTCGCTCTTGCCGACTCCGCTCTCTCCGGTGATCAGGACCCCTATGCCGTAGACCTCGACAAGGACACCGTGGATGGTCTGCGTCGGTGCGAAGACCTCGTCAAGGGTCTGGTAGAGCCTGCGCGAGAAGTCTGAGGAGAGCAGGTCGGTTTTTAGGATCGCTGTCCCTGTCTCCTCTGCAAGGGCCGTGAAGCGGGGGCTGGGGTCAGCTCCGTCGCAGAACACGCAGCAGGGTATGTCGTATTTGAAGAGGCGCTCAATGCTTGCAAGGTTGTGCTCGGCCTCCAGCTTGTGAAGGTATGCCTGCTCCCCACGGCCGAAGACCTGGATGCTGTCGTTGCTGAATTCCTCAAAGAAGCCGCTCAAGGGGAGACCCGGACGGCTGATCTTGCTGGTGGTGATCTTCCTGGAAAGACCTGTCCTGCCGGCAATGCATGACAGGCCAAGGTGGTTGTGTTCCTTCAGGTCTAGGTCAAGAAGGTCAAGAATCGTAAACTCCGACATCATAATCTCCTTGAGGGAGGGGCTCCCTATCAGGTCCTACTATACAGTTGTTACTTGTATTCTGCAACCCCTCGTTTGTCCTTGCCGGGGGTAAAATCCCCCGGCATACCCTTGTAGAACAAGGTGCTGTTCCCTGAATGGTGGTATTTATCGCGTGGAGGAATTAATTGTCCATTGACGTATCGCTTGGGAAGCCTTATCTTTGAGATAGGACCTTAGTCAAAGGAGGACTTATGAATTTGACAGTAAGAGGCATCCGTTACAATCCTAGTGACGAGACCCGGGCATTTTTGGACAAGAAACTGCAAAAATTGCAGTTCGCCGAAGATTACCTTCATGATCTGGACATTGTCATGACCAGGGAGACGGAGGGGCAAGGCTTTCACTTGGATGCAAAGATTCACTTTTCCTGGGGCACGTTCAAGATGGTCAGCTATGACTGCTATGAGTTGTACGAAGGCATCGAGATGCTGGTGGACAAGATAGAAGCCGTAGCCAGAAAGGAAAAGGGTAAGATAAAGGAGCATTGATCCTATTGAGTTTGCAATAATCTAAGGAGGGGCGCGAAAGCGCCCCTTCGTTATGCACCAGAGCCCGTGTCAGTTTGTTCCCCTGATGAAGGATGGGTCGATGTTCAGCTCATTGCGATACTTGGATACTGTCCTTCTGGCCACAGTGATGCCGCGCTCCTTCAGCAGGTCGGAGATCTTCTGGTCTGAAAGGGCCTTCTTGCCCTGGTGCTCCTCCAGAATCTGGCGGATGATCTCCTTGGCGGCATGCTTGGATACCTGCTCCCCCTCATCCCCTACAGCACTGCTGAACAGCCTCTTTATAGGAATGATGCCCCAGTCGGTATCTATCCATTTGGCAGTGGATATGCGGCTGACAGTGGTTTCGTGCACCCCGATCTGGTCGGCAACGCTTTTTTGGGTCAGGGGCTGTATGAACTCCGGCCCTGAGAGGAAGAACTCCCTTTGCTTCACTGCAAGGACCTGACCCACCTTGTAGAGGGTCTGGTTCCGAAGCTGGACCTGGAACATCAGCGATTGAGCTCGCTTGAGCTGGTCCTGTATGTAGAGTTGTGTCTCCTTGGGCATCTCCTTTTCCAGGGAGAACGCCTCAAACTCCTCATTGATCTTCAGGTCCGGCAGGGAGGAGCTGTTCATGCGCAGCAGCAGCTCCCCGTCCACCTTGCGGATTGCAATGTCCGGTATGACATAGAGCTCAGGTCCGCTGGCGAAAGCCTGTCCGGGGTAGGGGGTGAGGGTCTTGAGGAAGCTGAACAGCTCCTCCAGCTCTTCAGGCTCTAGGCCAAGGTTCTTTGCCACTTGGGCCTGCTTGTTCGCCCGTATCAGCTCCAGGTTGTCCTGGACCAGAAGCGAGAAGCTCTTCAGCTCATCGCCCTCCATTCCCCTCAGCCGTGCCTGGAGTATGAGCGACTCCCTCCAGTCCTTTACCCCTATCCCGGGGGGGTCAAAGCGGTGGATCCTCTCCAGCATCGGTTCAAACAGGGGCTTCTGTTCTTTTTTCAGGAGGCCAAGGGGCTCCTGGACATGGAAGCCGTTCGCATCGAGGTTGGTGATGAGCAGCATCCCAACCTCATACTCCTCTTTGCTCAGGGCCTCACACCCCAGCTGGCTCAACAGGTGCTCCTGCAAGGTCTCTTCGTCGCTGAGGGCGTTCTCCATGAAGCTCTGGCGACGGTCAGAAGCCTCGGTGTCGTACCCACTTTTGTCGCTGCCATAGCTGGATGAGTCTGAATAGGAGTCGCTGCTCCTTTCCCTGTCCTGGTTATTCTCAGCAAACACCTCAAAGGAGGCCTCCCTTCCGGAGGGAATCTCCAAGGCGGGGTTGATCTCTATCTCAGCCTTTATCTTTTGCTGCAGCTCTGCAAGGGGGAGGGCCATCAGTTCAAAGGACTGCAGGAGCTGGGGGCTGAGCTTGAGCTGTTGCTTCTGGGATAGTGACAGTGATAGTGCCATTATGACTCCCCCTCAAAATCTTCACCGAAGTAGATTTCCCTGGCGATGCGGTTGGATAGCAGCTCCTGCTTCCCACCCGAAACGAGGATAGAACCTTCATTGATGATGTAGGAAGAGGAGGTTATGGAGAGGGTATCCCGCACATTGTGGTCTGTGAGCAGGATGCCTATGCCCTTTGCGCTAAGGGTGCGGATAAGGAGCTTGATCTCATAGACAGCCTTGGGGTCGATCCCTGCAAAGGGTTCGTCCAGCAATAGGAAGCGGGGACTGCAGCCAAGGGCCCTGGCAATCTCGGTACGCCGCCTCTCCCCCCCGCTGAGGGTGTAGCCTTTCTGCTTGCGAATGGCGGCGATGCCAAACTCCTCCAAAAGCTCCTCTACAAGCCCTTCCTGCTCATTTTTCCTCAGGTCCGCCCTGGTCTGCACGACCAGGCGTATGTTGTCCTCTACACTGAGCTTGCGGAAGATGGAGGGCTCCTGGGGTAGGTAGGAGATTCCCCGTTTGGAACGGACATACATCGGCAAGCCGGTGATGTCCTTGCCGTCAAGGAGGATGGTGCCGCGCTTGGGCTTGAGAAAGCCCACTATCATGTAGAACGTGGTGGTCTTGCCGGCCCCGTTGGGACCGAGCAACCCTATGATCTCCCCTGCCTGCATGGAGAAGGAGATGTCCTTGACAACCTCCTTCTTCCCATAGGCCTTGGCAAGGTTCACCACCTCAAGTACGCTGTTACCCATGGATGGTCCCCTTGATGGAACCTTCCATCCTGATCTCTTCGGTCTTGAGGTTGACTGTGATGGCCTCCGCTTCATAGGTGTCGGGCCTCCATACTATGGTTGCCCTTCCTTTCAGCTCCAGCATCTCCTTGTCCCGGTCAAAGGTCATGTGGTCACTGCGGCAGATCATCGGACCGTCATCGGTGTGCTTGAGCAGCCTAGCCTGGACCTGCAGGATGACAATGCCCTCCTGCAGGAAGAACTCCATGCGCGCAGCAGAGGCTGCGACTTGGTTGTTCGTATCCTCCAGCTCCACCCAGCTGTCGATCAGGAGCGTCTCCTCCACCCTGTCAAAGAGAAGGGAGGAGGTGACCAGCGATATGCCGCGTTCCTCATCCTGGAGCGTGACATCCCCCTCACAGCGGACAAACCTGAAATCCTTGCCGTAGAGCTCCATAGTGGAGGCGCGCAACAACAGCGAGCCAACGCCCACTTCCGCTCCGTCCAGCAAGGTGATCGTCTCAGAACCCTGCTGCATCTGCATGCGGGTCGAGCCCCCCTTGAAGGAGATCTCCTGTGCAAGAAGGGGAAGGGTCAGCATTGGTATGAGTATGGCTAGCACAAGGTATCTTCTCATTTGAGCAGCACCCCCTCTGTAAGGCCGGTGAACTGGTAGAGGCCGCTTTTCAAGTTCCCTTTGAAGCCTCTGCCTTCGATTGCCTGTCCTCCATCGTAGAGGATGCGCACCACTGCGTCCTCATCACTTCGGAGCACCTGCCCATCATGGTGCCAAAGAAGCTGTTCAGCCTCAATGGTGAAGTCCTCTGCCTTCTGGGTGACCAGGATATTGCCGATGAGGGTGGCGTCATAGGTTTCTGTATTAACCGTGGCCGAGTCGGCCCTTCCTGAGAGCAGGCTCTCCCCATGTTCGTCCTGTTGGGAGAACTGCAGGCCCTTGAGCCTTGCCTCTTTGCTCTTTTCATAGATTGCTATCTCGCCTGCGGTGATGGTGAGCTTGGGCTCGCCGCTTCTGCCCAGCACATAGGTGGCTTGGGTTAGGCTTATATCGGGGAATTCGTAGGTTTTTGGCTCTAGGGGGACCTGGCTCTCCATCGTGCAGGAGGAGAGCGAGAGGATAATCAATGCAAGAATCATGCCAAGAACGCTTCTGTTACTCATGACATTGAGTATACCTGCCCTTCCCCCTTTGGGCAATCGCAAATGCTCACAGAAATTGTTCATGGTCCCTCAGTGATGATCCTGGTTATCTTGGGGACAAACCGATCCTTGTGCACCTTGAAGAAGGCCCATACCAGCAGGAACCCAACCAAGATTCCCCCCAACCCTACAAGCATGCTCGCCCCTTCTCCCAATCCCGCCATCTTTGCCAGGTAGTAGGCAAGGGGAAAGAGCAGGAGGGGGAAGATGAGGGTGAACAGCGTGGTGAAGATGGTGGAGGAGCTCTTGAGATAGAGATCGACCACCATCCCCTCCTGTAGGGGGAGGTTGTGGGGGTTGGCCGCTTCAAAGACCTTGCCTTTGGTGTTGCAGAAGCTTTCGCCTTTGCATCCGCTGCAGGCTGAGGATTCACAGGAGACCTCAACGCTCTTGTCGCTGAAGATCTGTTTTATGGTAACTCTCTCATACATGGTCAGCTTCCTGGTTCAGCACTACCGGTACCTTGACGGGGTGAATGGCGGAGGCCTTGCCATCGTCAGCTATCTCCACGATGACCCCCACCAGGGCAAGGTCATCCCAGCTCTCCAGCGAACGCACGGGCACCTGGCTTATCTGCTTCATGATCTCCGTCTCTGCTTCGAAGCCGCCTACGCTGCTTTGGCTGCCGCATCTGCCGTTGTCGGTGATGTATGCCGTTCCTTTTTTCAGGACCCTTGCATCGGCGGTCTGCACCTTGTTGTGCGTTCCGATGACCGCTGCTACCTGTCCATCCAGCATGAAGCCCATGGTAAGCTCTTCGGCTGTGGTTGAGGCGTGGAACTGCACCAACGTGATGCACCCTTCATCCTTTGCCTTCTCTGCAAGCATCTGGGCAAGGGTGAAGGGGTTTGAAAGGTGGGTGCGCGGAAAGTTCGCATTTCCCAACAGGTTGATGACACAGACCTTGGTCTCCTTGACGGTGAGGTACCGCACACCCCTTCCGGGGTTTTGTTGGGGGTAGTTCGCAGGCCTGAGGATGCTGGGGTTCTTTGCTATGAACTCCACCATATCCATCTTGTAGTAGATCTTCTCGCCTCCGGTGAGGACGTCGATGCCCAGCTTCAGAAGCTGCATGGAGTGGGCGCGCCCGAGGCCGAAACCCCCTGTAGCCCCCTCTCCGTTGGCAATTACCAAATCGATCTGTTTTTCTTCGCGAAGGTTCTTCAACGCGCTTTTTATGGTCTGAATGCCGGGTCTCCCCACAATTTCGCCTAAAAAGAGTACTCGTATGCTCATATCCCTAGAGTAACGATTTTTTCCATCCTATGGCAAGGCTTGGTATGCTACAATCAGCAGATAAGAGGGGAGGGCCGGTCCATGAGGTGGTTTCAACTGGTATTCAAACGATTCATACAGAAAAAGATGCAGGAGATGCTCGCCCCCATTCCCCCCGTAGTCGACGGCGCTGCAATGCAGCTCAAGCTTCCCGATTCCAACCAGGAGTCGTTGGCATCCCGATTGGTCGCCGAGCTCAGTGAGGGGGAAAAGCTCTCCCTGCTGGCAGGGGTCAGCGAGTTCTGCATCCCGGCGGTCGCGCGAGTCGGGCTTAAACCTGTCTGGATGAGTGATGCAAGCATGGGCCTCAGGGGATGGAAGGCCCCTGTGACGGACTTCCCTGCAATGGTTGCGATGGCAGCCACCTTCAACAGGGCCCTGCTGCTCGAGGCGGGCAGGACGCTCGGGCGGGAGTGCCGCGCCCTTGGCGTCGGGGTCCTGCTGGGACCCGGGGTGAACATTGCAAGGGTCCCTGTCTGCGGTCGGAACTTTGAGTACTGCGGAGAGGACCCCTACCTTGCCGGGGAGATCGCCGCCTCCTATATCCAGGGGGTGCAGGGCGAAGGGGTAGTAGCTACGGTAAAGCACTACGCCTGCAACAACAGTGAGCACGACCGGCACAAGAGCAACTCGGTCGTCGATGAGCGCACCCTCAGGGAGATCTACCTGCCGGCCTTCAAGCGCTCAGTCGAGGCAGGGGCCCTTGCCGTGATGACCAGCTACAACCAGGTCAACGGCATCTACACAAGCGAGCATCCCTACCTCCTGGATGTGATCCTGCGCAACGAATGGGGCTTTGAAGGGCTGGTCGTCTCTGACTGGAACTCCCTCTACTCCACTGTCGGGGCACTGAATGACGGAGTCGACCTTGAGATGCCCGCCTCGAGGTGGTTCTCCCCTGACAAGGTAAGAAAGGCCCTTTCTGATGGTTCGGTCTCCATGCAGAGCATTGATGCAAAGCTCTTGCATCTGTTCACCGCCTATGAGAGGGCAAACCTTTTCAGCAGGCCCCTGGTCGACCCTTCGGTCGAAGTAGGGTGTGCTTCACACCGTGAGGTGGCCCTCAGTGTAGCCAGTGAAGGGGTTGTGCTGCTCAAGAATGAGGGCTCCCTGCTCCCCTTGAAGAAGCGCCCCGGCATGGTAGTGTGTGTCGGAGGAGCAAATGCCTTCAAGGTTGCAGCAGGTGGGGGCTCTTCGCACATCATCCCCCTTATGGATGTGAACAGCTTTGCCTCCTTGATGCTCAAGGAAGATGACATGCAGGTGGTCCTTCTTCCCCCATCCTGGCAGAAGAAGGCTTCCTACCGTAGCAAGGTTGCATCATCGGATGCGGTCATCATGGTCACAGGCTTTGACCACATACTTGAAAGCGAGGCATACGACAAGAGTTGGGCCCTTCCCAAGGGGGAGAGGGCAGGGATCGAGGCGGCCAGTAATCTGAACAAGAGGACCATCCTTGTGGTGCAAAGTGGAGGCGCTGTGCATCTCAAGCCCTTCATTGATGCGATTCCTGCAGCCCTCTTTGCATTTTTTCTTGGAACCAGCACTGCCAAGGCCCTTGCCGACCTCATCTTCGGCAGGGAGAACCCTTCAGGCAAGCTGCCCTTTACGATGGCTTATGAGCTCGAGGACTACACTTCGATGAGGAACTACCCCAAAAAGTATGCCAATACCTCCCTGAAACAGATCCGAGGCGGGCAGGGGGACCCCACCAAGGGGTTTGTCCGGGACCTTGAGTACAACGAAGCCCTGATGGTCGGCTACCGCCAGTTCGATACGGATAGGAAGGCGGTCCTCTTCCCCTTTGGTCATGGGCTCTCCTACACGGAATTCACCTACTCGGACCTCACCCTCCGTCCGGCAGGGGGTGGCAGCGTCCTTGTCTCTGCTTGTATCGAGAACAGCGGGCTGAGGGAGGGGATGGAGAGCGTGCAGCTCTATGTGCATGAACTGGAGCCGGCCCTCTTCGGCCCAGAGCAGGAGCTGAAGGGCTTTGTCAAGGTGAGGCTTGCCCCACAAGAGAGGGTGGTCGTTGAGTTTGAACTCACCGTGGATGCGTTCAGCCACTACCGCCCAGATGCGTGGAGGTTTGTCCCCGGTGAAGGGGCCTTTGAGATCAGGGTGGGGTCAAGCAGCAGGGATGTCCGCCTGCATGGTTTTGTTGAGCCGTGCAAAGGCTGAGAGAGAAAGAGAAAAAGAGAAAAATAGAAAAATGATGAAAGAGGGGAAGCCTGTGAAGACTTCCCCTCTTTGAGTCCGGCGCGATTCGAACGCGCGACCTTCTCCTCCGGAGGGAGACGCTCTATCCATCTGAGCTACGGGCCCAAAAACTTATGTATCGTACGGTTTTGGTGTGTAGGATGTCAAGTGTAGCCTAGGAGTTCAGCCCCGGTTGGTGCAGATGAAAAGCCGTTCACCCCCTTGCATGGAAAGAAGAGCTCTTTAGTGGCAACTCACTGTATCTTTGTATTGACCGACGGCACAGCTGCCAATCCAGATGCCCTAGATAAGGTCATCCTCGAGGTAGAACGCATCAATGTCTTCATCATCGTCTCCGAACTCTCCCTTGAGCAGGTCTTTCAGCCACTGGTTGTCAGGCAACTCTGAGCAGCTTTGCAGCTCCTGTTCGTGATGGATAGGCTGAGAAAGCCAATCGGAGAGTTGTTCGAGCGCCTCTTTTGAGGTGAAGCACCTCTTCACTTCAAGGGGAAGGGTCTCTTCCTGGCTCTGCATCAGGAAGAACGGACACTCGGTGCAGCTCTGATATGCTTTACAAAAGAGTGTCACCTTTGTGTACCAGTCAAGATTGTTCATGTGTTTGCTCCTCATTGGAGAGCATACCTCATGGCATGCCCTTATGCCAAGAAAATTGGCAAGCATCATTTGACTTATTCTTCGAAGAAGAGATACACTATAGGTACTGAAACAGGCTTGAGAGGAGTTACACATGAACAAACCGACACTAATGGTACTGGCTGCTGGAATGGGGAGCCGATATGGCGGGGTTAAGCAGATAGATGCAGTAGGAAAGAACGGTGAGACACTGCTTGATTTTGGTGTCTATGATGCCAATAAGAGTGGTTTTGGCAAGGTTGTCTTCATTATCCGCAAGGATATTGAAAAAGATTTCCGAGAACGCCTCTTTGACCGCATTGCAAAGAACATGGATGCCACCTATGTGTTCCAGAGCAAGGACAGGTTGCTTACCGAAGAGCAGAAGCTCCTTTCCAAGGACAGGACAAAGCCCTGGGGGACCGTCCATGCACTCCTTTGCGCACAGGAGGCTGTCAATGAGCCTTTTGCCGTCATCAATGCCGACGACTACTATGGGCGCGAATCCTTCTCCATCATGGGAAAGCACCTCGCCTCCCTTGAGAACGACAGTCGTGAACATGCCATGGTCGGGTATGTGCTTGAAAACACCATGAGTCTGAGCGGAACGGTGTCCCGGGCCATCTGCACAGTCAAGGATGACTATCTGCTAAGCATGAAGGAGAACACCAAGATCGGGTATGCAGGGGATGCAATCATCAGCGAAATCGATGGCAAGGATGTGGTGCTGACCGGCAAGGAGTGGGTCTCCATGAACTTCTTCGGCTTCAGTCCCGCGGCCTTTGCCAGTTTCTCCGCCTACTGGGATGAGTTCATCAAGGACAATGTCACCTCGGAGAAGGGGGAGAGCTTCCTTCCCAACGGAGCGAGCAACCTCGTCACCAAGGGTGAGGGGCGGATGCGCTTCTACACAACCCAGGAGAAGTGGTTCGGCATGACGTACAGTGCTGACCGGGCAATTGTCAAGGAAGAGCTTGCCAACAAGATCATCAAGGGGTACTACCCCGAAAAGTTGTGGAAGTACTGATCAGCGTCGCTTCTTGGGCCTGCTTTGCGTAACATCCGAATGGCCGGCCCAGGTTGCCTCTTCTATGGGGGAGAATCCCTCCCCTAAGACCTTGTAGGCCTCCTGCACTATCATGAAGGCCCGTTTGTCAGTCTCATGCACAATGTTGGTCAGTTGTGCGACCTTGTGGTTTTCCACCACTGTCATGATCACCGGCCTGTTCAGGCCGGTGTACATGCCAATGCCGCTTAGGATCGTTCCCCCGTGTCCCAGCTGCTCCAGGATCTCCTTCTGGATGGGCTCCAACTTTTCACTTACAATAAACACCGTCTTCGCTGACCTTGTGCCGAGTGAGAGCACCACGCGGTCTATCAGGGTGCCGGTGATGAAGACGGTTATGGTTGCATAGAGGGCCATCTCCAGGGAGAAGATGAAGCCGCTGGCCCCAATGACCAGGGCGTCGACCATAAAGAGGGCCGATCCCATCGATAGGGGGGTGAATCTTGCCAAGATCTGGGCAACGATGTCCGTTCCCCCTGTATTGGCTCCGCTGCGCATGACCAATCCTATTCCGATACCCATCATGACCCCGCCGAATATGGCCGAGAGCAGTACCGACAGCACATTGGTATAGTCGAGCAGCCCCCCATAGCCGAAGAACCGGTTCAGCAGTGAGGTGAACAGGGAGAGAAAGAGGGTCCCTGCCAAGGACCTGATGCCGTACTCCTTGCCGAATATGGCTATTCCCAATAGGAACAGGGGTATGGAAAGGACGAGGATGGAGAGCCCTGTATCAAAGCCCAGGGTGTGGTAGAGGATGGTCGCTATGCCGCTGACCCCTCCGCTTGCTATTTTTGCCGGTGCTGCAAACAAGGCTATCCCCACTGCCGTGAGAAAGGACCCGGCTATGATATAGAAGAGTTCCACGAGATGGTATTGTCGTTTGGTCATAGCCATAGCATATAGCGAGGGGGGTATTTGTTCCACACTCAGGGGGCTAGTTTGTCCTTCATCATAAGCGAAATGCCTTGCATGCGCTTGAGCAGAAGGTTCTCATCCTCCTCCACCACCAGGGTGTCAAGAAGGTCCTGGTGGAGAAACCCTTCGCTTGAACTATGGCGGAACAGATGGAGCAAGGGGTCGTAGAACCCCGCGGTGTTCAGCAGTGCCACCGGTTTGTGGTGATATCCGAGCTGCAGCCATGTAAATACTTCCAAAAATTCCTCAAAGGTCCCGATCCCGCCTGGAAGGGCGATGAAGGCGTCGGCCAAGGCGTACATCCTGGCTTTCCTTTCATGCATGGTGGGTACGATGATGAGCTCGGTCTCCACCACGCTCTGGCGCACGCTTGCGAGGTTGAGGGCTTCGGGCAGGACCCCTGTCACCGAACCGCCCAGGGTGTATACCGTCTTGGCGACAACCCCCATCAGGCCACGGCTTCCCCCCCCATAGACAAGTCCTATCTGGTTGTTGAATAACGAACTGCCCAAGTCAATGGCTTTCTGTTCATAGAGGGGGTTGTTTCCTACGCTGCTGCCACAAAAGACTGCAATTGTTTTGATATTGTTCATGGATACCGAGTGTACAGGCTCCAAGGGGTCCCCTTCAAGGTTTGGGATATCGCAACAGAGCTGATTTTATTGCTCTTAGCCGAGGCCATAAGAGAAGTGCTATCATATTCACTTGTTTTTTTGGTTTGGGAAGTGTATGATGCACTATAGCAATTCTGGTTAATTATTACCACGAAATGGTCAAAATAGGAGTTTGTATGATGAAAAAACGTAGTTTGTTACTGGTTGCCCTAATACTGTTTTCAGTATCCTTGTTTGCTGCACCAGTAGTGGTGACATGGGAGTGGATGCTCGAAGATCCTAATGTGACGACTTTCCGCTATCAGGTTGATGGTGAGGATCCAGATCAATGGATCGTGGTTGATTCTTCAGTCACCAGCTATACGGTGAAGGGTCTTGATGGCTCACAAGCGTATACGCTCTATCTTCAACAATCATATGATGGCGAAAATTTCAGTGGAAGTGCCAAAGCAGTTTCAGAGCCGATTTTCCCCTCAGAGCCCGCAGTAGTTGTGGCTCCAGCAGCACCAGAGGCCATCGAGCCTGCTATGGTTGAGGAAGCGGCTGTCGTTGCCCAGGAAGAGCCCTTTGTAGTGGAAGAAGCCGTCGAGCCTGCTGCTGAAGAGGCTGTAGCCGCCGAAGTTGAACCTGTTGTAATGGAAGAAGCCGTCGAGCCTGTTGCAGAAGAGATGGTAGTTGCCGAAGCTGAGCCTGCTGTTGCAGAGGTTGTCCCAGCCGTAGTCGCTGAAGAGCCTGTGGCAGAGAAGAAGGCAAAGGCAGATAGCCGCTTCAAGACAACCATCACCCTTGGTGGTGGAGTAAGCTACGTGTACGATGTCATCAATACAGCCCCTCCGACATTTGAAGAGTGGAACATGCAAGCTGAACTTGGCCTTCAGTTCAAGAATATCATGACCTTCAACAAGGGCTTTGGCCTAGGTCTGGATGTTGGTATTGCCTATACCCCCTATCTTGATAGTGCACGCGGATGGCGCAGTGCCATTGAGAATCTCTTCAGCGATTTCAGTGGTGTGATGGGTGATTTTACCCACGCCGGCACCCTCTCCATTGGCCCCATGCTGAATATGCAGCTTGGCAAGCTTGGAGTTGATCTCGGCGGCGGTGGCTTCATCACGTACGGTCCTGACTTCAAGTCCATCAAGAGTAAAGAATTCATGTACGGAGCATTTGCCAAGCTTGCCCTTAGCTACCAGTTCAACAACTGGTTCTCCATGGGCATTGATACAAAGTACAACTTTGTCCTGGTTGATTTCACTGACATCAGAAAGTTTTCAGACGCAGGGCTCTATGTCGGCTTCTCCTTCTAAGAGAGCAAGAGATCTTTTTTGTAAAAGGGCCCAGCAATGGGCTCTTTATTAATGCCCTTCCTTGAGTCGAAGTGGCTTCATGTGGAAAGCCTATCTGAGTAAAAACCTCTATCTGACTTACGTAATGAGTATATTTCTTTGATTTGATTACTTTCTTTTTTCGTTTCCATGGTTCTCACATGCTAGCATTTTTCTGCTTTATGGCTTATTATATGGCTGATAGTATTGCTTTTTAGCTTATTTTGGATTTAGCTTGTATTTGTTTACGGCTAACCGTATTATAATAGATATAGACTTTGAATTTTCCTAAATTGAAATGTTTGTATAGGAGAAGATCGCATGAAAAAACGCTGCATTTTGCTTGTGTCATTGGTTTTGTTCTCAGCAATGCTGTTTGCTGAGCCGGTAATGGTGAATTGGGTTTGGAAACTGGATGACCCAAACGTGACAGCTTTCCGCTATCAGGTTGACGGTGAAGATCCGGCCAACTGGACAGTGGTTGACTCGTCGGTCACCAGCTATAGCTTGAAAAGCCTTGACAGCTCCAAAGCCCATACACTCTATCTTCAGCAGTCCTACAACGGCAAGGATTTCAGTTATAGCGGGCAAGCTATGATCGACCCCAAGGTATATACCGCTGATCCTGTGATGGTGAATTGGGTGTGGAAGCTCCAAGATCCTAAGGTGACGGCTTTCCGCTATCAGATTGATGGCGAGCTTGATAACAAATGGACAGTGGTCGACTCTCTAGTCACCAGCTACAGTTTGAAAAGTTACGACAGCCCCAAGGCCCACACGCTCTATCTCCAACAGTCCTATGATGGGGTAAACTTCAGCGAAAGTGGAAGATCCATCATAGACCCGAACTACCTCTCTACCGAGCCTTCGATGCTCAATTGGGTATGGACCGCTGATGATCCCAAGGTTACTAAGTTCCGCTATCAGGTCGATGGCGAGAGCCCGGACAAGTGGGTTGAGGTTGATTCCTCTGTCACTTCCTACAGTTTCAACAGCCCCGACAGCTTCAGGGCACATACACTGTATCTGCAGCAGTCCTATGATGGGGTTACCTTCAGTGAAAGTGGAAAATCTGTCATTGATCCTGTCATGATAGCTACTGAACCTGTTGAGATTCCAGCAGCTGCTGAAAAGCCTGCAGTGGTGCCCAGTGCCGCAGCCCTTGCCTTGGTCGCCGACCTTCCTCCCATCGTTGTTGTGGAAAAGGTGAAGGCGGAGAGCAGGTTCAAGAGAACCATCACCTTAGGTGGCAATATTAGCTACATGGCCCCTGTAGATGCCGCTCCTCTAACACTGCACAGATGGAATTTTGAGGCGGAGCTTGGCTTGCGCTTGAAGAACATGATGACGTACGACCATATCTTCGGTGTTGGTATGGATATGGGCCTTACCTATACTCCTTACATTATCCCTTCCTACGGATGGAGACAGGCAGCCAAGGATCTTTTCCAAAATCCGAGCGCTTTCTGGAGTGGATTCAACCATACGGCCAAGATTTCTGTTGCTCCCATGCTGAACTTCCAGTTCGACAAGGTTGAGGCGGACCTTGGTGCAGGTGCCTTCTTAATCTGGGGTCCTGACTTTAATTCCACAAAGGGTGAGCAGTTCGTCTATGGCGCTTATTCCAAACTAGCCCTTGCATACCAGATAAACCCCATGTTCTCCATGGGTATGGATATGAAGTACAACTTTATCTTCTCCGACCTCAATAAGGTTGCACAGTATGTTGAGGCGGGAGTCTTCATGGGCTTCTCCTTCTAAGTCTAAACAGAGTTTTTTCAGTAAAGAGCCCAGCAATGGGCTCTTTTTTGATGCTTTGCCTTGACCTCATAAGTTTGGTATGGCTATCATGGTTTTATACGGTGAGGCTCGTACGACATGGGATAAGGCGTATTGGATTGGTTTGTCCAGTTAGGGCAGAAGGATGGATATTTTTTTATGAAATCAGGCCGAGTACAAGCGTGCATCGACTATATCAAGTTCAATCAGGAAGCTGAGGGTTTCGAGCTCTCCTCTTCAGAAGAGGACTCGCTGCGACTTTTGTTGGAAGGGGAGAGCCTTGCCGATGATCTGGTCCAAGAAGTTCTTGACAAGGAAGGACTTGTTGTCATGCATACGTTACCCAAGGATGTAGGGGGGTACTTTCCCCGCACAAAAAGCCTTGTCAACTATTTCGGCATTAAGGAGCGCTCCCGCCTGCGCGAGGTGGAGATGAAGATCTCCAACATAAGGACAGCTGAACTGCTTGCAGAGCCAGCGCTCCAGGAGTTTGATTTTGCCTACCTGAAGCAGATCCACCATCATCTGTTTGGGGATATATATCCTACCGGCGGGCAGGTTCGCAGTGTTGCCGCTGCTAAGCGCACTGAGTTCTGCAGCCCTGAATTCATCGAAAGCACGGCCCAGGACATCTTCTCCAGACTGCATAAGGGTCACTATCTGAAGGGTATGGAGCGCGAGGAGTTCATCAACGACCTTGCCTTCTTCATGGGGGAGGTGGAGGCACTCCATCCATTCCGCGATGGCAACGGACGCACCACCCGCCTGTTCTTCTACCAGCTGGCCATGCAGGCCGGGTACGACATCGACTGGGCAATGGTCGACCCTGACAGGCTGCTTGAGGCTGACATCAGTGCCATTGATGGGGACTACCAGCTGCTCATCGATGTGTGGGAAGAGGTCGTCCTATAGGATGAAGCAAAGGAGGACGGGATGCCCGCCCTCTTTTTTTGATAATGCCCCTCCATAATAGAGAACCTTTTGCTGGTCTGTGCTACCATGAAAAAGAGATTGAGGAGAATTCAGTATGACAAGAATAGCTTTTTTTGATACCAAGCCCTATGACAAGATATATTTCGATAAGTTGGCTTCACAGTACGATGTCCATATCCACTATTTCGAATCGAAACTTAATGAGAATACCGCTCCCCTTGCAAAGGGGTACGATGGTGTCTGTGCGTTCGTCAACGACCATATAACCGAGTTGGTGATCGACCGTCTCTATGAGGACGGGGTACGCCTCATCGCCATGCGATGTGCAGGGTATAATAACGTGGATTTCAAGAGCGCCTTTGGGAAGGTCCATGTGGTGCGAGTGCCCGCCTACTCCCCCTACGCTGTCGCCGAACACGCCATGGCCTTGCTGCTGAGTGTGGTGCGCCAGACCCATCATGCGTATGTAAGGACGCGTGAGTTCAACTTCAGCCTCAACGGGCTGGTTGGATTCGACCTGCATGGAAAAACCGTCGGCGTGGTGGGCACGGGAAAGATCGGAAAGGTGTTCATCACCATCTGCAAGGGCTTCGGCATGCGGGTGCTCGCCTATGATCCCTATCCGGACAAGAGCCTGGAAGGGGTGACCTACTGTTCGTTTGAAGAGCTCTGCAAGGAGTCTGACATCATCAGCCTGCACTGTCCGCTCACCCCTGAATCAGTGCACCTGATAGACCGGGAGAGCATCGGCTTGATGAAGCAGGGTGTGGTGCTGGTAAACACCTCACGTGGAGCCCTTGTCGATAGCCAGGCCCTCCTGGAAGGCATCAAGAGCAGGAAGATAGGCAGCGCAGCCTTGGACGTGTACGAGGAGGAAGGGGAGCTCTTCTATGAGGATAAGAGTGCCACGCTCTTTGATGACGATACGCTGATGCTCCTTATCGCCATGCCAAATGTGCTGGTTACCAGCCATCAGGCTTTCCTCACCAATGAGGCCCTGCACAATATTGCAGAGACAACCCTTGACAGCATTCGTGATTTTGCCAAGGGCAAGGTCATGCCGCACGAGATATGCTACCAGTGCGCCACCTGTACCAAGGAGCCTAACCAGCGCTGTTTTTGATCTCTTTGAAAGCCCAGCTCTGGTCGATGCGGAGAAAGAATCCCTGTTTTAGGGAGAAGGCCTTTGCAGTCTTGAGCAGTTGTGTATAGAGACCATCCGAACACTGGATGGTCTCTTCCATCTCACCCTTCTCGTTGAAGAGGGTGAAGAGCATCTGGGCCTCCCCCACCTGGTGGTCTGCATAGAGCAGGGTGTATCCAGGTCGCTCCATCTTCATCAAGAGGTACATCTTGCACAGTTCGATGGTCGTGTCATCGAGACCGGCATCAAGGAGGATGACCTTCTCCTTCAGTTCATCAGAACTGGTGACCAGACGCAGCGTCCCAAGATCTCTTATCTCTTCTGAGGGTTCCTTTATCTCAGTAAGGGAGGAGTCAGGGGCCAGCAACAAGGCAAAGGATGCGTCTTTGTCCAGGACAAGCATCTCGTGCACCACCGAAAACCGGTTGCTGCACTCGCAGCAGCGGACACTGAAAAGGGAGTCTGTGAGGATTCCCAGCTTCAGTGAGGGGTTCTCGACAAGGTCGACAACAGGATAGAGGGCCTGTTGCTGTTCGGCACTGCAATAGGGACAACGAAGAAGGGCTTCTTGGATAGTGGGCTTGTTCATCCTTGCATTCTAGCACAAGAAGGGAAAAAAGGGAGGGGGAGAATACAGGATGCTTGGCTTGAGCTACACACCAGTTCATGATGGTGTGGGTAGGCAACCCTATAGAGGTAGCATGATGAACAGTCCTTGTGTAATTCACTGAAACAGTTCTGGATTTCTCTTTTGTTGGGCAGTACTCTGAAATGACACAAACAAGGGGGAATCACATGAAATTGAGAATCTATGAAATCATGGAAAAAGCGAAACCAGGGGATGTTCCGAGCCTGGTTTTTGACTGGGCGCTTATGCTCTTGATCACACTGAATGTTGTATCCATTGTTCTAGAATCATTTGTCACCCTTGCAGTGCTATACAAGGAGTTGTTCATTGTTTTTGAAACAGCATCAGTCCTTGTTTTTACCTGTGAATATGTATTGCGCCTATGGACATCCGATTTGAAACATCCTAAAAAATACAAGATTTCATCAGTACTTACATGTGTCTTTTCAGGAATGGCTATGATCGATTTGCTCTCAATCCTTCCTTATTATATTCCTTTGACAACGGTGATTGATTTTGGATACTTCGTATTTTGCGTCTGACCAGGATTCTTAGAATCCTGAAGATCGGGCGGTATTCAGAATCCTTGGCTCTGATAAGTCGTGTTTTACAACGAAGCCGCTCTGATCTGCTTGTTACCCTGTTTGTGACGTTCCTTTTATTGTTACTGGCATCCTCTCTGATGTATTTTGTAGAGAATCCTGCTCAAAGTGATAAGTTTCCCAATATAGTATCAAGCTCTTGGTGGACGATAATTACCTTGACCACTGTAGGGTATGGTGATGTGTATCCGATAACCACCGCAGGGAAAATACTTGGTGGGTTTATCGCCTTGCTAGGCATTGGTCTGGTTGCACTTCCGACAGGAATCATAAGTTCGGGGTTCATGGAGGAGATAAGGCTAAAGCAAGTGAAAGAAGAAAAAACGCAACAGATTTGTCCGCAATGTGGAACTTCTATTCCTAGGGAGCACAAATAAGAAGCATCAAGCAAAACACAAAGAGCGGTCAGGGCTAACACCCCTTCCGCTCTTTTGCTGTGCAATACCCATAGCCATTGCACCTTGATCTTGGCCCGCCTAGTCGTCGATATACGACTCATCCTCATCCTGGTCCCTGCTTCTCAGCACCAGCTTCTTCTTAGGTGGAGCCACCTTTACCACTGCCCTATGCTTGATAAGGAAACAGTAGTGGATCTTCTGATCGCGGGCAAAGTCATCACCGATGGTCCTCGCTGTGATGTCTTCCACATCGAATTCATCGATGAGGCGCTCATCCATCTTGAACTTGCGATAGTTGCAGCTGAAGATAAGGGTCCCCTTGGGATCGAGGTGCATCATGCATGCCTTGATCAGGCGCACCTGGTCTCGGTCCACATCGAAGCTCTCCCGTCCTGTACCGTTTGAATAGGTTGGGGGGTCACAGAAGATGAGGTCATACCTGTCGTAGGTATCGAAGAGGAACTGGAAGCTGTCGTTGCGGTAGAAGAAGTGGTTCATCTGGGTATACCCGTTGAGTTCCATATTCTTCACTGCCCAGTCGAGGTAGGCCGTCGATGTGTCTACACTGACTGTGCTCAGCGCACCGCCCTTTGCCGCCTGCACCGTAGCGGAGCCGGTATAGCAAAAGAGGTTGAGGAATCTCTTCCCTTCAGCCATCTTGGCTATCTCCGCACGAATGGGGCGATGGTCCAGAAAGAGGCCCGTATCGAGGTAGTCACTGAAGTTGACCATGTACCGAGCGCCATTCTCGTTGACCAGGTAGAACTTGTCGTCCTTGCCCAGCTTCTCGTACTGGCTGTCACCCTTTTGCTGGGTCCTTTGCTTGACGAAGATCATATCCCTGTCGACAAGGGTGGCTCGCTCGGTGGCATCGATGAGTTCCTGCAGGCGCCTGAGGGCATCTTCAACATCTATGGTATCAGGTGCGGCATACTCCTGCAAACTGATGTACTTGCCTTCATAGATATCAATGGCGGCACTGTACTCAGGCATGTCGGCATCATAGATGCGGTAGCAGGTCACACCCTGTTCCTTCATCAGGGGCACGATCCTTTCCATATTCTTCTTAAGGCGGTTGTATGCCATTTGGGCCCCATCGCTGAGAGGCTGGGCCAACCGTTCGGCCTTCCTCTGGATGGCGCGCTCGATCATGGCCTGCCTCTCCTCGTCAGTAAACACGTAGTAGTGTGCTATCTGGCAGGGGATGCCGCCGTTGTTTACCGTATTGGTCCTGTCGGGTTTCATGTCTACATAACTGAGCAACTCCTGCTGTCCGCACAGGATGGCAACGTTCCATCCTCCGAAGAGCTCGTTGAGCTGTTTGCCCAGGGCACGGTAGAGCACTTCCAGGGGCTGGTCTGCAGCGAAGCGCACCCCATAGGGTGGGTCGGTGACCACATACCCCACAGTTTCGGGAACATCGGCCTGTGTTATCTGGGTAAAGTCCTTGACCTGGAAATCAATGAACTGGTCAACCTTAGCTACCTTCGCGTTCTCCTTGGCGATGGCGATGGCCCTTGGGTCACTATCCCAAGCGTGGATTTTTATATCGCGTTTGCACCCGGCTTCAGCCATGGCAAGAGCCTCATCCACCACATCGTCCCAGAGGTCGGGATCGTGTACGGGGAGGTTGAGAAAGCCAAACCTGCGTGCTACGACAAGACCGGGTGCCTGGTCGCTCGCCCAGAGGGCAGCCTCGATGGCCAAGGTTCCCGAACCGCAGAAAGGATCGAGGAACACAGGGACAGTCTCGCTGTTCTCCAGCGTCCTTCTCCAATCGGAGCGATAGAGCACCGAAGCGGCGAGGAACTCACTGAGGACCACATCTGTCTGGTCGGTGCGGTAGCCGCGCTTATGCAGGCCCCTGCCGGAGAAGTCCACATACCAGCTGACCTCCTCGCCCTCAACATGGAGGTGAAAGACAACATCGCTGTTCTCCTTGTCCACCTGGGGCCTCTGGTCTTCAAACTTCTCCCTGATGCGGTCTACGATAGCATCCTTGAGCCTGATGGCACCAAAGTGGGAGTTTTTCAGGTAGGAACAGTTCTTCACTGATTCTGTTACTGAGAATGTGAGGTCAGGGTTGATCCACTCTTCCCAGGGAATCATCATGGAAGCTTCATACAACTCATCAGCTGTGCGAATGTCATCATCTTGGAACAAGCCAAGCATGAGGCGCGTAGAGGTCCTGGACCATAGGCAGAAGCGATAAGCTGCTGCAAGGTCAGCCTGAAATTCGACCCCGCCGCTTACAGTGCGTACATCGGTGCCACCGGCCTTGACGGCCTCGGCCTCGATGATGTCGTTCAGATACAAGGCAGATGTTGCAAAAAAAATCATTGATTCTCCTGGCCTGTCATGAAAACAGGCTTTCTAGTTCGTCTTTTTCGAATTCGTAGGTGGTGTTGCAGTTGAGGCAGTTGAGCTCCAAGGGGAAGGGTCCGTCGCTGAGGATCTCACCTTTATCCTTGTCCTCAAGCTGCCTGAGATACTGGGCATACTGCTTTCTGTCGCAGGGACAGGAGAAGCCCAGCCCCTGGCGGGCAAGGTGTTTCACATCAAAGGATGCAAACTCCGTCTCCACAT
This sequence comes from Sphaerochaeta sp., assembly GCA_034007055.1. Lineage (GTDB taxonomy): Bacteria > Spirochaetota > Spirochaetia > Sphaerochaetales > Sphaerochaetaceae > Sphaerochaeta. The sequence goes on along the minus strand of JAVERP010000002.1, from coordinate 100,463 downwards.
ACTCCTTGATGCTCCCTCCCTTGGCAAGGAACGAGCCGATGGAGGCCAAGCTCTCACTCTTCTCCTCCAACTGCTCCAGGACACCATCGTTACAGTCGGGCAGGGATTGCAGGAAGAGGGCTCCGCTTCCCACTACATGCCCCTCCTTGTCAAATTGGATCGACAAGGAGAACAGCGATGGGGTCTGCTCGGACTGCTGGTAGTAGAAGGCAAGGTCCTTTGCCAGCGAACCGTACTGCATCATGATCTGTCCGGTAAAGGGTGTCTTGTTCTTCTCCAGCACCTTGGAGATGGAGAGGAACCCGGGGCCGTAGAGCTCGTTCAGGTCCAGACTCTCCAGAGGCTTGGACAGGGGGATGGGTACATGCTTGAGATAGCCCCGCACAGCCCCGCATGCCCACGCTTCGATGGAGATGCCCCCGATGGGTCCCCCACACTCGATGTTCAGCTGGATACGGTCGTTTCCCTTTACTGTGGCACTGAGCAGGCCACCTGCAAGATATGCCTGACCCAATACGTAGGTCTCCAGAAGGTCCAGGTCAAAGTTGGCGCGCATCTGGTTGATGAGGGTCGTCGCGCTGATGGCAGTCAGGCGAACCTGGCCATTTTGCAAAATAAACACCTCCCGTGCATCTTCAGGCAGGGAGGCGAGATGTTCTTGTAAGCGTTTGTTTTCTATCTTCTTTTTGATCATACAAAAGCAGATTAGACAATGACCTCACTTTTTGCAAGAGCTTCGAACTCTGTTCCGCCAATTACTTCGTTTTCCAGCAACAGTTTTGTAACGGCTTCAAGGGCTTTTTTGTTCTTCTTGAGGTTATTGAGGACGATGGCGTACCGATCGTTGACGATCCTTGCCGTCTCGCTGTCGATATACTCCTGGGCCTTCTCGGAGAAGGCTCTCGAACCGCCTACCCCAGCTATGCCGCTTTGGGTGATCGGCAAAGTGATGTTACGGTACTTTTCACTCATGCCGAACTCCTGGATCATCCTGCGCACAAGGTCACTTGCCCGGCTGATGTCATTGCCGGCTCCGGTGGAGATCTCATTGAAGATGACCTCCTCAGCAGCACGACCTCCAAGCAGCGTGTCTATGTTGCCCAATAGCTCTGTCTCAGAGAGCAGGAACCTGTCCTCTGTGGGGTACTGCAAGGTGTAGCCAAGTGCACTCATGCCCCTGGGGATGATGGAGATCTTGTTGACCTTCTCTGCGCCTTCGGTCAGGTAGGCGGTCAGGGCGTGTCCGGATTCATGGTATGCAACCCTTTCACGCTCCTTGGGGTTCAGGACACGGCTCTTACGCTCAAGGCCTGCTATAGATTTCTCGATCGCCTCCTCAAAGTCAGCCTGGCTTACCGTCTTGCGTTCCTGCCTGACTGCAAGCAGCGCCGCTTCGTTGGCGATGTTTGCCAGGTCTGCACCGGCAAGGCCGGCGGAGGCCTGGGCGATCTTTCTCAAGTCGATGTCATCTCCGAGCTTGATGTTTTTTGTATGAATCTTGAGAATTTCAAACCTGCCTTCAAGGTCGGGCTTGTCAATGAGCACCTGACGGTCAAAACGGCCGGGACGCAGCAGGGCAGGGTCGAGGATCTCAGGGCGGTTGGTTGCCGCAAGGATGATGACCCCAGTCCTGGAGTCAAATCCATCCATCTCGACCAACAGCTGGTTGAGTGTCTGCTCGCGCTCGTCGTTGCCGCCGATTCCGGCTGCGGAACGCTGGCGCCCGATGGCGTCGATCTCATCGATGAAGATGATGCAAGGGGAGTTCTCCCTTGCCTGCTTGAAGAGGTCCCGCACCCGGGCGGCTCCTACACCGACGAACATCTCGACAAAGTCAGCACCACTCATCCTGTAGAAAGGAGTGTGGGCCTCACCGGCTACAGCCCTGGCAAGCAGGGTCTTACCGGTTCCAGGAGGACCGACAAGCAGGACGCCCTTGGGTATCTTGCCCCCGATCTCCGTATATTTGTCGGGGTTCTTGAGGAAGTCCACGACCTCCTCAAGCTCGTACTTGCTTTCGTCAGCTCCGGCGACATCGGAAAAGCGGACTCCCGTGTCGCCCTCTGCCACAACTTTTGACTTGTTCTGGGTAAAGGAGAGGACCCCTTGCCCACCTTTGCCTCCTCCCATCTTGGAGAAGAGGAATCGCCAGAAGACCAGCACAAGGGCCAGAGGCAGGAGATAGCTCAGAAGGGTGGAGAATATTCCCGGCTTGATCGGTGCCAAGGCGTAATACTCAACTCCGTACTTGTCCAGCAGGGGGATGAAGGTCGGGTCGTCTATCTTATAGGTGGTGTAGGACTGCATGAACTCAGTGGAGCTGGATGCGTCCGAAAGGGCCTGCTCCCGGGTAAAGTTGTATCCTACGTACTTCTCATCCTCGATGGCGACGCGCCGTATGGCCCCCCTTTCAACCAGGGCCTTGAACTGGTTGTAGTCAATGGCCTGCACGTTTGTCTGCCTTGTGGCCATAAAGGAGTTCATGAGGATGAATGCCAGGAGGATGACAAAGAAATACCAGAAAGAGAAGGTAAACTTCTTCTGGTTCTTTGGTTCCTTGCTGCCTAGATGGACCCCTGGCTCTTGAGGGGGTTTCTTCTTAAAAGATTCTTTCCAATCTTTCTCATGCTTAGCGAATTCTTGTTCTTGGTTCCTTGTCTCTTTTTCCATGTGTATATGTTTCCTTAGAGGTGAATATGCATTGCCACCATACCGAATATACCTCCGCAATTGTCAATCGGCAACAAGGCTTGTATAATTCATCCATGACACAGAAAAAGATAGTTGTAATAACAGGGGCTGCCAGGAGGGTAGGGAGAGCCCTTTCCCACCATCTGGCACAAGAGGGATATACGGTAGTCTTGCACTGCAACACCTCCCTGGATGAAGCCCATGGCCTGCAACAGGAGTTGCAGGCCATAGGCCATGAGAGCCAGGTGGTGCAGGGGGACCTGACAGACCTCACAGGCTTGGAAGCACTCTTTGAGCGCTTTGTCGATTGCTTTGGACAAGTTGATGCACTGGTCAACAGTGCATCGGTCTTTCATACCCTCTCCTTGGAAGAGACGACCGTAGAGCGATGGCAGGCTGATATGGCCCTGCATGCAGGAGCGCCATTTTTCCTTTCCAAGATGTTGTACCAGCATATAAGGAAAAGAGAGAAAACAGGTGCCGTAGTAAATATAACGGACACCCAACTATCCTCCCCTCCGGCAAACAGACCCTCCTATTACCTGTCCAAAGCCACCTTGACCCATCAGACAACCCTCCTTGCAAAGGCACTTGCCCCGCTTGTACGGGTCAATGCCGTTGCCCCCGGCCTAGTGCTGTCAAACGGAGAGGATGCATATTTTACCAAGATGGAGAAGATCCTGCCCCTCCAAAAAACCGGCACACCATCAGATATCTGTGAGGCTGTCTCCTATCTGCTTTCAGCTTCCTTTGTGACAGGGGTGACCATTGCTGTCGATGGGGGTCATCACCTCCTATAGCGTTGGATTTCTTTTCCAGATATACACCTGTATGCCAAGGACGAATTACAAGTATTTGGAATCGAAATGCTTGACAGCATCAAGGTACATGCCTACTATATGCATGCTGTATATAGTCGAAAAGGATATAGTGAAAAGATAGAATGTTTATTGCTAGAGAAAGATGAAGAAATTGAAAGGCTTTTGTAGATATGTCCTGTATTGATGCATACCTAAGAATACCTATGGGCTTGCTGAGATGGGAGAATCAAGCGTTGTACGAATGATCCGCATACTACAGGAACTGAGGCCCCGAATGGACCAGATGATAGGAGATATGAGAAAGACATTGAAGATTTTGCGCCGAGCAAGAGCCGGGCAGTGATCCTTTGCACCTAGTACAGGATTAATAATCGATGGGGGACATCACTCTCGATACTTGTAAGAAATCGCCCTAAGTTGTTGCCGATTGGACAGAAGGGTGCGATATTATGTTTTCTATATGGAGGAACCATCAGTAATGCGAATCAAATATACGGCACTCGTTGCCACCCTGGTCTTACTTGCCCTTATCCCCTTTTCCCTCACTTCCGCTTCTTTGGATGAGATAATCAAGACAGCCTATGGCTCAAGTGAAGAGATGAAGCGCTACGAGCTTGACAGGAAGAATACAGAACTAAGCGTTTCCATCGGAGAAGCAAAAGACGAGTTGGGCATAAGTGTCTCAAGCGGGAATGTAAGCGCCCAATACCAACCGACTTATGATGCCTATGTATTCAAGACTTCAGGCACTGAGGCAACCTTTACCCTTCCTAATGATGGTAAAACAGCTATCAAGGTAGGAACTGGGGCTGTTGCATATACTGCAAATGGGAATTATTATGCATTAGAGCCTTCAGTTACGGCCACTCACTCCTTCCTCTATGGAGAAGACAGTGATAACCGATCGACGCTTTTGAACAAGCAGAGTGCCTTGCTAGGGACCTATTCCTACCAGAGCAACCTTATCCAGTTTGAGAACTCCATCCTGAACCAGATCAAGGCCCTGCTTACCAATGAGAAGAGCATCAACGACACGAAGAAGAACATTGTCATTCAGGAAAAGGGTATGAGTGATGCCCTAGCACTGAAGACCCTCAGCCGCGACAGTGTAGCCTACAAAGAACTTGAAAACAGCATGACCCGCCTGCAAGGTACCTTGGCAAGCCTCCAAGGGAACCAGGAGCTGTTGGAAAGCCAGTATACCCAGCTGACCTCGCTCTCTTGGGAAGGAATTCCTACCATTGCAGAACCAAAGCTTGCCTTTGAGAAGAACCCCAACGGCAACACAGCAGTAGCGCTTAAGGCACTTGCTTTGGATCTAGCCAAGGAGGATCTGAAGCTTGCAGAGGCTGCACTTTCCAATAAGACATTAAAAATCAATGGAGGGACGAGTCTCTCTACCTCTGAAGCTGGTTCTCTTTCAGCGGCCCAATCCCGTTCTTATGGCCTGAGTGGTTATAATGGGATTGACGGAAGTTTCGGAGCTTCTTTTTCAGCTAAGAACTACTCTGTAGGTGCTGGTTTTAGTGGGTCATTCAACCTTGATTCTGGGAATTTCACCCCGACCCTTACCGTAAGCGGCTCATGGAACAACAATCCTACCCAGCTTACCGAGCAGCTGAACATCCAGAAACTGGAGAACAGTGCAATACTTGCCTCCATTTCCTACAACGATGCCTTGCAGGAGTATCTGTATACAGCATCCTCCATACAGAGCCAGGTGGCATCCTGGCAGTTGGAATATGCGCTGTTGAAGAGTACCATCGCGTATAATGTGAAGGCATTGGAACAACAAGAAGCCCTTTTTGCAAAGGGCCTGACTACGAAAAGCAGTGTGGACAACGCTAGGTTTGCTGTCGGCCAGGATGACTATGAGAAAGCCCTCACCCTGTTGAAGGGCCTGGTCCTAGAGAATTCTATCCGTAACCTGCAGATCCAAGGGAGATAGCAACGATGAACGAACATGATAACGAACAAGAGCGCGAAATGAGCACAGAAAGCCAGGTCCGCAGCCAACTCAAGAAGAAGATGCGTAACCAGAGAATAAAGCAAATAGTGACATGGGTGCTGGTAATAGCCCTGCTTGTGGCAGGATTCCAGATCTACTCCTTCTATAAGACCAATGGATACTTCCCTTGGGCAGAGGCCAAGACATCTGTTTCTGCTGTTAAGGAGGTTGAGGTGAAGGTTTATGAAAGCTCCTTTACCACTACCATAGACCTTTCAGGGTTTGTGGAACCCTATGACATCCAGAATGTCATACTGAGGTCCACAGGAACTGTAACCGATGTATTTGTTGCTGAAGGTGATGCAGTAAAGAAAGGCGAAGCCCTCATCGCCATCGACAACACCAACCAACTCTATGAGGTGGCAAGCATTGAAGCTGAGATAGACAAAGCGAAGCTCAGCGGCAGTCTTCGTGATCTGGAACTTTTGGAGCTCCGGCTCAAGAGTGCGACCAATAAGCTGGACTATACCCAGGCCTATGCCAACTTCGATGGAGTGATCGCATCGGTGAAGGTCAGCAAAGGGGACTACTTCGATGCTGGAACTTCAGCTATGACCCTTATCGACCGTTCCAAACTGAAGGCCACAGTGGAGATAGATGAAATTGACATGCAGCACATCAAGATTGGTCAGACAGCAGACCTGATCTTTGATTCCTATACCGCAGGATCTCTCGTAGGGGAGGTCACCTACATCCCCATGCTCGGTAAGTATACCAGCCAGGGTATCGGTGTCATGGAGGTGGAGATCACCATTGATGATCCACCTGCCTCAGTAGCCCCTGGGTATACCTTTGAAGGGACCATTACCAGTGAAGGGGAGACAGTGCTTACCCTACTGCCACAAAATGCCATTACTGTCAGCCGTGGTGGGGTGAGCACCGTTATCAAGAAGATGTCTGATGGTACTACCAAGAGTGTTGTCGTTACGGTGAAATACTTGGGTGAAGGCATCAGCCAACTGCTTACAGGAGATGTGAAGGTCGGCGACACCCTCATAGTCCGTCGTACTGATACCACTGTCTCTGCCTTTGCAGCAATGACCAGTGGTGGCACCACGCCTCCTGCTGGCACTACTCCTCCCACAGGTGGTGGTGGCGGTATGGGGAGGTTTCAATAAACAATGGCTAACAGTGTAATCAGACTACAGAATATAAAACGTTATTACATGGTGGGTGAATTTATCGTAAAGGCCCTCGATGGGGTAAGTGTGGATATCAAGAAAGGTGAGTTCACCTCCATCATGGGGCCTTCGGGAAGTGGAAAGTCCACCATGATGAACCTCATAGGGTGTTTGGATACCCCTACCAGCGGCCTCATCGATATCGATGGGGAAAATACCGCCGGTCTCAATGAGGCTGAGCTGGCCTATATCCGAAACCGCAAGGTAGGCTTTGTCTTTCAGCAGTTCAACCTGCTGGGAAAGATGACTGCCTTGGAGAATGTCATCACACCGCTGTTGTATGCAGGGGTGTCGGTGCGGGAACGAAAGAGCCGTGCCATTGAGGCCTTGGAAAGGGTAGGACTCTCTGACAGGATGCACCACCGACCCAATGAGCTTTCAGGAGGACAGAAACAGCGTGTTGCCATCGCCCGTGCCTTGGTCAACAATCCTACCATCCTGCTCGCTGATGAGCCGACTGGGGCCCTCGATACCAAGACAGGGAACCAGATCATGGAACTTTTTGAAGAACTCAACAGTGAAGGGAGAACGGTAATCCTTGTTACTCATGACCGCGAACTGGGGATGCGCTCCTTGCGCCAGATCCGCCTTCGCGACGGAAAGCTGGAGGAATGATATGATTTTTGAGAATATCAAACTGGCCTTTGCCGCCATGAGGGGAAGCAAGATGAGAACCCTGCTCTCCCTGCTGGGCATCATAATCGGTGTGGGATCGGTCGTAGCCATCCTGACCATAGGTGACAGTGCCTCCAAAAGTATAACCGACAGCATCTCTGTCGGAGGCCTGGACATGGTCACCATCTACCCTGCAGTCGGACAGAGATCGACAGGAACCTTTACTGAAGAGTTCGGCGACACGCTGATGCGTGATGTCGAAGGCATCGAGAGGGTGCTTCCCCAGAACTCGAGCAATGCCACCGTTCGCAATAACCAGCAGAGTATGAATGCAACTGTTACCGGAGTCCTTTCAAGCTATGGCGAGGCTCTCAACTTGGAGTATTCCGATGGTGATTTCTTCTCAACCATGGACAACATCAACCGCCGTCAGGTGGTGGTGTTGGGCTCTTCCATTGCTGAAGAGCTATTCCCAGAAGGTTCTGCACTAGGTGGGTATGTCAGTGTTTTCCGCAACCAGGCAAAAAGTTACCTAGTGGTCGGGGTGCTTGAATCAAAGGATGCCACCTTCAACATCTCCTACGACAAAAGTATTTTCATTCCCTACAACACCTATGAACAGCGATTCCGCAAAAGTTCCAGCGTAGGTTCCTATGTCGTGAAGGTTGCAGAGGGGTATGATACCATCGAGGTATCCGATAAGATCACTGAAGACTTGGACAACCTGGTTGGAACCGATGGGTACAACCTCTTCAGCCCGGCAAGCCTTGCTGAGATGGCCACGCAAATTACCGGAACCTTCAGTGCGTTCCTCGCTGCCATAGCCGCCATTAGCTTGCTTGTCGGTGGTATCGGCATCATGAACATCATGCTGGTATCGGTAGCAGAACGTACCAAGGAGATCGGAATCAGAAAAGCCTTGGGGGCATCCCCCAATGTGATACGTGGCCAGTTTATCTCTGAAGCACTTACCCTGACCATCCTTGGAGGCATCCTAGGCATCATTGTAGGAGCTGCCTTGAGTTATGCCGTCACCAATCTTATGGATTGGTCGTTGCATTTATCGTATGCCTCGTTCATACTTGCGATGGGTTTCTCGATGTTTGTTGGAGTGTTCTTCGGCTGGTACCCAGCTATGAAGGCATCAAAACTTGACCCTATTGAGGCCTTGAATTACGAATAAAAGTTTCGGGGGCGTACATTTGGAAAGAAAAAGGAAGCGTTGGATGATAGTCGATGGCAGAGAGCCTATCTTTGTCATCGGCTCCCTTGTCCTAGCTTTTCTCATCCTGATCGGATTGGTCATATTCCTAGCCACCGCCCTTACCGAACGTGAAGAGCTGCGGATGCAGTCAGAAGCCGAACGAGCCTTCAACTCTGTATTCCTTGCCCTGCAGGACAACACCGCAAAAGCATTGAAGACCATGCAGGAGCAGAATGTCAGTGGGGTTGGTGTATATAGCTCCATGGGGAGAAAGGTTCTGAGCCTAGGCAACGTGCCGATGACCATTCCCTTGGTAAAGTTTGACAACAAGGGAAGCAAGCAAGAGTCCAACATCGGGACTGCAACCTACAACAAAGAGACCGGGATGGTCGAATACATTCGTTTCTCCCGGCTTACGATCCTGTTGGATACCGGCGAGCTCACCCTGACAGAGAGTGGGCTCCTTCCCACTCCCATTGATTTTCCTGATGTCCTGTACCTCCATTTTGATGGGCAGACCTACCACTATCGCCTGATGATGATCATGTTCATCGCTGTGGTGTCTGTGAGTGTCCTGATAGGCCTTTTCCTCCTGGTCCTCAACATTTACCAGAGCAACCGCCGCTATCGCGACACCATTGCCAAGCAGGAGAGCCTGGTACATCTGGGACAGGCAGCGAGAACCCTCACCCACGAGATAAAGAACCCCCTCAGCGCAATAACCATCCAGCTTGCCCTGTTGCGTAAGACTTTGCCCAAGGAGAACCGTGAGGACCTGAACCTCATGTCCCAAGAGGTGGACCGTCTTACCCAGCTGACAAACAAGGTCAGTGATTTCTTGCGCAATCCCTTGGGAATGCCGGAAGTGGTGGACCTCAACGAGCTTTTCTCCACCCTGATAAAACGATTCGACAAGCCTATCCGCTTTCGATCGGAGACCTCTGCACAGATACTTATCGATAGGGACAGGGCACGTTCGGTATTCGAAAACCTTTTGAAAAATGCAGTTGAAAGCTGCTCTGGAAGGGACCCTGAAGTTGAAGTTGCCATCCGGGCTGGCAAGCGTGGCCTGATCCATATCTTTGTCATGGATAGGGGGGACGGCATAAATGCAAAGGATGAGAAAAAGATCTTTGACCCGTTCTTTACCACCAAGATCCACGGATCGGGCATCGGGCTTTCCATCTCACGCCAGTTTGTCAGGGCTCGTGGGGGCAACGTGCGTCTCTACGCACGTGATGGGGGAGGGACGGTCGCCGAGGTGGTGCTGCCCCGTTCCATGCATACGACCAAGCTGTTAGAATCGGAGAATACATGAAAATACTGATAGTTGACGACGAACCGAATATCCGCGCCCTCATGCACCGCTATCTCCAATTGGAGAATATTGAGAGCGACTGTGCGGAGAATGGGCTCAGTGCCCAGAGGATGCTCAAGGCCGAGCTCTACGATGCTTGCCTGATCGACCTGAAGATGCCGGGCATGGATGGGCTCTCCCTCATCGAGTGGATACGAGCCGAAGGGTTTCGCATGCCCATCATCATGGTCAGCGCACACGGGGAGATCACTGACGCTGTCTCCGCCCTCAAGCAAGGGGCACAGGACTACATCGTCAAGCCCTTTGATCCCGAGGAGCTGGTCATCAGGATGAAGAAGCTCGTTGATGCACAGAACCTGCGCAATATGGTGGAGAGCGAGAGCCGAAGCACCAACAGCGATGACAAGCAGATATTTGTTGGGGAGAGCCCCTCCATCAGGAAGATCAAGGACCTCATCACCAGGATTGCCGATACCAATTCCACCGTCCTCATTACAGGTGAGAGCGGTACAGGCAAGGAGGTGGTCGCTCGCGACATCCATGCCTCCTCCCCTGTGCAAGGGGGCCCCTTTGTAGCCATAAACATCGGCGGAGTCCCTGAGAACCTCCTGGAAAGTGAACTGTTCGGCTATGAGAAGGGGGCCTTTACAGGAGCAGCGGCGCGCAAGACCGGCATGTTTGAACTTGCCAGCGGAGGCACACTCTTCCTGGATGAGATCGGGGACATGCCGCTCTCCCTGCAGGTGAAGATCTTGCGGGTGCTGCAGGACAAGCGCATCACGCGCCTCGGAGGGACTGACCCCATGCCCATCAATGCCCGCATCATAGCCGCCACCAATAAGGATGTAGAGCACCTGGTGCGCGAGGGGAAGTTCCGGGAAGACCTTTTCTACCGCCTGAATGTGGTGCGCATCACCATACCCCCCCTTCGTGAACGCAGGGAGGACATCCCCCTGCTTGCAGCGGGCATCCTCAAGCGATTCAACCGCCAGATGGGCAACAAGATAAGCGGCTTCACCACCGAAGCCCTCTCCATGCTGTGCAACCATGACTTCTTCGGCAACGTGCGTGAACTGGAGAACATCCTGGAAAGGGCCGTCATCTTCTCCAATACCAGTGAGATCCATGTGGAGGACCTCGACCTTCGGGGCTCTGTCTCCATGAGGGCCCATGAGAAGGAGAAGGAGGACGCCAAGATGGATGAGTCCGAGGGCAAGAGCCTCAAGGATGTGGAGATGGACGCCATCATACGCGCCTTGCACCGCTGGGAGGGGAACCGCACCCGGGCGGCAAAGGAGCTGGGCATCAGCCGCAGGACCCTTATCAACAAGATAGCAGAGAACAATCTCGATTTATAAAAACACACTAGTAGGAGTACCCCACCATGGCTGCCATTCCCCGTTGGGACCTGTCCCCCATCTATCCTTCCCTTGCAAGCGAGCAGTATGCCTTCGACCTCAAGGAGGTCGTATCCCTTGCCAACACTCTTGAAGAAGAGCTCGCCTCCCCCTCTTGCGATATCGCAGAGGCAGTATACTCCTATGAGCGCATCCTCGACTATGTGGAGAATCTCAATGCATACAGCACCTGCCTGCTCACCACAGAGACCGGCAACCCTGTCTTTCTCAAGGCGGTGAACCGCCTTGAGGAGGAGGCGCTGGTCGTACAGCGCCTTGAGGTGTTGTTCCTCAACTTCCTCAAAGAACATGAACAGGAGCTCTCCCTCCTTACCAAAGATGGAGAACCCCTCGCTTCATATCGCTACGTCCTGGGCGAACTGCTTGAGGAGCAGGAGCACCTGATGGCCACTGAGCTGGAGAACCTTGCCTCGGACCTTGCCCGTTCAGGCACCGATGCATTCTCACGCCTGCAGGAAGCCATCAGCTCAAGTGCTGCAGGTGAGGGAGGCAAGACTGTTGTCCATCTGCGCAACGAGGCCTTCCACCAGGATAGGGCTGTACGCAAAGCCGCCTTTGAGGAGGAGCTTGCCATCTGGAAGACCCATGAGGTAGCCTTTGCTGCAGCGCTCAATGGGGTCAAGGGGACCACCATCACCTTGGACAAGGCGCGCTCGTATGCATCACCCTTGGAGCGTTCGCTGAAACAGTCAAGGATCGAGGCCGGGGTCCTGTCCGCCCTGATCACCACCATTGAGAAGAACCTGCCGATGTTCAGGGGATACCTGAAGACCAAGGCAAAAACCCTCAAGCTTGACAGCTGTACCTTTTACGACCTCTTTGCCCCAGTAGGGACAGGGGGCAAATCCTATACCTTCTCTGAAGCCCGATCGTTCATCATCAGGCAGTTCTCCCTCTTCAGCCCCGAGATGGGCTCGTTTGCAGAGAAGGCCTTCACCAACAACTGGATCGATGCCGAACCCAGGAAGGGGAAGGTGGGAGGAGCCTACGACACCTCCTTTCCCCTTGCCCAGGAGAGCAGGATCCTCTCAAACTTTGACGGCTCCTTCAACGGCTTGTCGACCCTGGCACATGAGCTGGGGCACGCCTACCATGACAGTGTGGTGCTGCCTCAGAGCAACCTCCTGCGAAGCTACCCCATGACACTGGCGGAGACTGCCTCCATCTTCAGCGAGTACGTCGTGTTCCAGGGTGCCATCAGCGATTGCAGCCCTGAAGAGCGTCTTACCCTCATAGAGCACTTCCTGCAGGATACCACCCAGGTGTGTGTGGATATCCTCAGCCGCTTCTACTTTGAGAGCGGTCTGTTTGAAGCTCGTATAGAAGGGGAGCTGGTCGCTGATGAGCTGTCCGCCCTTATGCTTGATGCCCAGAAGCGAAGTTATGGTGATGCCCTTTCGGTCTATCACCCCTACATGTGGGCTGTGAAGGGTCACTACTATAGCAGTGACCTCTCCTTCTACAACTACCCGTACGCCTTTGGCCAGCTCTTCGCCCTCGGCCTTTATGCACAGAAGGAGAAGGATGGCCCGGGTTTTGCAGCAAAGTACCGTGCATTGTTGGAGAAGACCGGCAGTGCCTCCGTCCAGGAGGTGGCGCTCGTACTTGGCTGTGACATTACCAGCGAGGCTTTCTGGCAGGAGGGGATGGGTCTCATCGCCTCCTATGCCCAGGAGTTTGCCGATGCAAGCAACCATTGAGAAACTGGTCCAGGGGGGCAACGGCTTTGCCCGCCCGGACTCCAACAAGAGCCTCTTTGTCGAAGGGGCGCTTCCCGGCGAGGTAGTTGATGTTGTCATCTTCGAGGAGAGGAAGGGGTATGCAAAGGCTAGGGTAGAGACCCTCGTGCACGCCTCTAGTGACCGCGTCCAGCCGCCCTGCCCATACTGGGGGGTGTGCGGAGGGTGTGACCTGCAGCACCTTGCCCCGTCAAAACAGCCTGAGGCGAAGCAGAGGATGGTCCTGGAGAATCTTGAGCGCATCGGAGGGCTCTCCTCTGATTCTTTTCTCCTCGCTGAGACTGCTTTTTCCAAGAGCTGGGCCTATCGCAGCCGGGTGCGCTTTCATGTCGATATGGCTACAGGCGAGATCGGGTTCCTTGCCAAGCGGAGCAACACCCTGGTCCCCATTCATACCTGTCCTATCCTTGTAGACGAGCTTAATGTCGAGCTGGCAAGGAAGGATAGGATCATAGAGGCTGCACGCAAACAGATGTTCTCCCACCGAGCCAGGAAGGGGAAGTACATCGAGGTGAATGCCTTTGCAGGGGACAGGAAGGTCTCCTTCGGTGATGAGGAGGTCCTCACCACTGTTGCCGGCCACCCTTTCCATGTGACGGCGAATGTGTTTTTTCAGAGCAATCAGCTCCTGTTGCCCGATCTTGTGCACTATGTTGCCGAGCATGCACAAGCAGAGGTGGTCATGGACCTGTATAGTGGGGTAGGGACCTTCAGTAGCTTCCTGGCCAAACAAGGGCGCCTTCTTGTCGCAGTCGAACAGCAAAGGGAGTGTCTCGCCCTTGCCAGGCGCAATGTCCCCGGCCTGCTTGTGTATAGCGACAAGGTGGAGCTTTGGGCTAAGAAGCAGAAGCAAACGGTAGATACGGTGGTCGTCGACCCTCCCCGTACCGGCTTGGAGGAGGCTCTGCCCTCCCTCATAGCCTCCTGGAAAGCCAAAAGGGTCATCTACGTTTCGTGTGACAGCGTCACCCTTGCGCGAGACTTGCAACGGTTCGCCCAGCACGGTTACACTGTACGGGAGGTAAAGGTCTTCGACCTCTACCCGCAGACCTTCCATCAGGAAGTGGTGGCGGTCCTTGACAGAGAGGAGCATACCCTATGAAAGACGGTTTCCTGGCCTGTGGCACGATAACTCCCAAGATAAGGGTGGCGGATACTGTTTTCAACACAGAATCGATCAAGAGGGCCATCGACAAGGGCAAGGGCGATCATCTTGCCCTGCTGGTTCTACCGGAACTGGCCATCACCGGCTATACCTGCTCCGACCTGTTCTTGCAAAGAACCCTGCAGGAGGGGGCTAAGGCTGCCTTGGTAGAGTTGCTCTCCTATAGCAAGGAAAGCAATATGGTGGTGGTGGTCGGCGCCCCCCTCATCTTCTTTGGAAACCTCTACAATTGCGCCGTGGTGATGCAGGATGGAAAGGTCCTTGGCATTGTTCCCAAGCGCCATGTGCCCAACTACCAGGAGTTCTATGAGAAGCGGTGGTTCCACCTTCCCCCCCAGGATGTAAGGCAGGTGAGCCTTGCAGGCCAGGATGCGCTCTTCGGTACGAAGCTCCTTTTCTCCTGTGCAAACATACCTGAGTTTGTCCTTGGGGTGGAGGTGTGCGAAGATCTCTGGGTCCCTGAAAGCCCTTCCACCGATATGGCCCTTGCTGGCGCCACTGTCATAGCGAACTGCTCCGCCAGCGATGAGCTGGTAGGAAAAAAAGAGTTCCGCCGTTCCCTGATCTCCACCCAGAGTGCCAAGCTGGTGTGCGGGTACCTGTATTGCAATGCAGGACCCGGCGAATCGACGACCGACCTGGTCTTCTGTGGCCATAACCTCATCTACGAGAATGGAAGGCTCCTGGGCGAACAGTTCCTCCAAGAGGATCTCCTGGTGCGCACGGAACTTGATGTCCAGCGCCTCGCCGGAGAAAGAGTGCGCATGCACACCTTCGGGGAGAGCAGGCACAGCTACACCACAGTAGAGTTCTCCCTTAAAAACATACACGATACAAAGCTTACCCGATATATAGACAAGGCACCGTTTGTTCCCCTCGATCCTGAGATGAGAGCTGTTCGGTGTGAGAAGATCCTCACACTCCAGGCCCTTGGCCTGAAGAAACGCCTTGAGCACACTGCAATACAGCGCGTGGTGCTTGGCCTTTCGGGTGGCTTGGACTCCACCCTTGCCCTGCTGGTAGCGGTGAGGGCCTTTGATATGCTCGGCTTGAAGCGGACAGGCATCATGGCGGTCACCATGCCCTGTTTTGGGACCACCAAGCGTACCAAGGACAATGCAACCTCCTTGGCCAATGCCTTTGGGGTTACCTTGCTTACCATTCCCATAACAGAGGCTGTAGAGCAGCACTTCAAGGATATCGGCCAGGACCCGGAAACCCATGATGTCACCTACGAGAACAGCCAGGCACGGGAACGCACCCAGGTCCTGATGGACCTTGCGAACATGCACTCCGCCCTGGTTGTCGGAACCGGGGACCTCTCTGAGCTTGCCCTGGGCTGGGCAACCTACAACGGCGACCATATGTCGATGTACGGGGTCAACTCCTCGGTGCCCAAGACGTTGGTCCGCCATCTGGTCATTCATTTCGCCAACAAGGAGGAGCCTGCTGTTCAGAAGGTCCTCCTGGATGTGGTAGCAACCCCGGTAAGCCCGGAGCTGCTGCCCGCATCAGAGGACGGGACCATAAGCCAGGTGACTGAAGAGGTGGTGGGACCCTATGCCCTGCACGACTTCTTCCTCTACCAGGTGGTCCGCCTGCACTTTGGCCCTGCCAAGGTCCTGCGCCTGGCCCGAAGAGCCTTTGAGGGGGAGTACGAACCCCCTGTCATCAAGAAGTGGCTGAAAACCTTCTACTGGAGGTTCTTCAGCCAGCAGTTCAAGCGCTCCTGCCTCCCCGATGGTCCTAAGGTGGGCTCGGTCTCCCTCTCCCCCCGTGGTGACTGGAGGATGCCCAGTGACGCTTCTGTACGGTTGTGGATGGATGAGTTGGAAGGCCTCTAAGCTTAAACAGTAGAATCATTCCTATAGTGCAAAAAATATTCTATCATCTTTATGTATCCAACCCCTCACTCTTCTGTTATATAGAGGTGAGGGGTTGTAGTTTTATGAAGAAAAGGTTTCTAGCTGTCATACTTGTCATTCTTGCACTTCCTGCTTTGTTAAGCGCTAGAAGTTTGCTGGATCTAAGCCTTGGCTTTGGTGGCTCGTACACCAAACCAAGTTCCGTTAGTTTTTCTGAGGGTTTCAAAAATCCTGAGAACTGGAAGTTCGGAGGGGAGGTCGCTGTTCGTTTCAGTGTCCTGCAGGTCCAGGCCATGGGCTTTCCCGTAGAGTGTGCTGATAATGGCCAGGGTGTCCTGCTGCTTGGGTTTGGGAGTCTGAACCTCCCTGTAGTCGGTTCTTTGGTTTTTCTGGAGTTGGGCTTGGGCCCGAGCGTCACCTATGTTCCTTCGACCAAGGACAACGGTGGTGCGTACTATCGCTTGAAGGGTGATGACAATAAGGCCATGGCCAGCGATATCTCCTTCATCGATGCTCTCCTTGGGAGCCCACTGTACATGCAGCTTGGGCTGGGCCTTGAGCTTGGAAAGGTTGGGGTGAGGGTCCGGTATATGTTTGAGAGCGAGTCCACATTGAAGGATTTTGTCAAAACTCGTTCTCCCATGGAGTTGTTTCAGCTGAATAGCGGTTCTCTCTCTCTTGCGTTGTCACTAAAAATGTTTTAACTTTGTTATATAACAATGATATGACGGGTATGACCGGTCAAAAGGGGTAAAAAATGAAAAAGAGATTTCTCGTAGTGCTTATTGTGGTAGCGGTTCTTATTCCTGCCACCCTCAGTGCAGGCATGATCAATTTGAGCATCGGTGCGACAGCTCGGTACGACAAGGATTTCGATGCTATCACTGCTTCTATTGATGATGGATCCTTTGGGGATGAGGCTTTAAAGCTTGAGAACTATGCATTCGGTGCTGATGTTCGCCTGAAGATCGCACTGGCTGAGATCGATCTGGTTGGTATGTTCGGAAGAGAGAGTGTGGGTGGGGATGACTTTACCAGCATCTCGGTGCTGACCAGCGCCGGAATCGCCTTCGATATCCTGAACTTTGCCAGACTTGGAATAGGCATGGGCCCTCGTTTCAACGTCCTCATCGATAGTAATGGAAATGCTGTCCTCAAGGATTCCAACGGCACAACTGTCAGCAGCATGGATGGCTTCGGAGACGCTTTCATCAAATCCCCTGTTGCCTACCGTGCAACCCTTGATTTCAATATCGGTAACATGATGCTCGGTCTCAACTACACCGTTGATACCACCTATACTTTTGAAAACTGGAAGGAAGTTCAGGATCTGTTCGATGCTCCTCTCGGAAAGGGCAAGGTCGGCCTCTCCTTTCTCTTCTCACTTATCTAGACAATAGTCTTGTAATGCATCCCAGGCCCGGAGAAATCCGGGCCTGTGTTGCTTTTCTGCTTTGAGTAAGTGTGCTAAAGTAGTCGCAAGGAGCATGACCATGGCAAACAAGGGTTTCTTTCATCTTTTCTTCTCAGCGCTCTTCGTAGCGCTGCTCTCATTTTTCCTTCTCTATTTCTTTGCCCCCAGCATGAGCACCCAGTTCTTGGGAGTGAGTTTTTCCACACGTAAAGGCAGCGACAACGCTCTGGTGCAGTCGGCTGTAGACAGTGCCGTCGAACAGGTAAGGAACAGCCCTGAATTTACCAAGGAGGCCTTTGAAAAGCTACAGGAGCTCTTAAGGAGTGCCGAGGTGCAGGCCAAGCTCAAGGCGGCGGCCAAGCAGGGTGAGGGTATGGTCAAGGATGTGATCAGTACAGTTGTGGAAAAGGTGCAATGAAGCCCTTTGAAGTGACCTTCCTGGGCACCGGCACAAGCCATGGGATTCCGGTGGTTGGGTGCTCCTGTCCAGTGTGCACATCCTCAGATCCCCACGACAAGCGCTATCGCAGCAGCATCCTCATCCAGGATGGGGAGCATGCGCTGCTCATAGACACCACCCCTGAGTTTCGCCTGCAGGCGTTGCGGGCGGACTTGCAGAGCCTTGATGCGGTACTCTATACCCATGACCACGCCGACCACTTCAACGGAATCGACGATCTGCGCGTCTTCAGCAAGGAGTGCACCCTTCCTGTCTACTGTTCGGATGCGGTTGTCGCATGCATCAAAGACCGCTTTGGCTATGTGCTGAAGACCTATGATGAGGCGGGGGGGATACCCCACCTGCAGCTGAACAGCGTCAAGCCCTACCAGATGATCAGTGTGGCAGGCTTTGACGTCCTGCCCATCCCCATACGCCATGGGTGCAAGCTTATCATGGCCTTTCGCATAGGGTCCTTCATCTATGCCACCGACAGCAGTGGCATACCCTCTGAAAGCCTGCCATACTTTGAGGGCGTGGACACCCTGGTGTTGGGGTCCTTGCGCTACCGCTCCCATCCCACCCACTTCAGTGTGGACGAGGCTGTCTCATGTGCAACGAACGTTGGGGCCAAACGGGTGTTCCTCACCCATTTGAGCCATGATATACGTCATAGCCAGCTGGAAGCGGAGCTTCCTTCGCATATGCACGTGGCTTACGACATGCTAAAGATCACCATAGGGGAAGCGTATGACCAATGATATCGACGAGCTGTTCGGCGAACAGGATTTTGACCAGAAGAAATTAGAAAAAGAAGCTCTCTTGAGGCCTGCACTCGTCATTGAGAAGCGGGAGGAGAAGCCTGTCGAGGAAAAAGCGAGCGAAGCGCCTTCAAAGCCTATGGCTGAGAAGCAGCTCTACATCATCGACGGCTATGCCCTGATCTACCGCTCCTACTACGCCTTCTTCAACAATCCGATGAAGGATCCAGCAGGCAACAACATCAGCGCTGTCTATGGGTTTTTTACCACGCTGCTGAAACTGTTGCGGGAGAACAATCCCCACTACATGGTCGTGGCCATGGATAGCCACGGCCCTACCTTCCGCCACAAGATGTACGAGCCGTACAAGGCAAACCGGGAATCGGCCCCGGAGGATCTGCACTCCCAGGTGCCGATCATCAATGCCATCCTCAAGGCACTGGAGATACCGATGGTTGAGATGGTGGGCTTCGAAGCCGATGACATCATAGCAACCCTCAGTGATGAGGCCTCAGCCCACAGCATCGACACCATCATGGTCACCGGGGACAAGGACCTCCTGCAGCTCGTCGATGAGCATACCTTTGCCTTGCGCCCTGCCAGGAAGGGGGAGACCCACTACCGCATGATGGGAATCCCTGAGGTCCAGGAGGAGTTCGGTGTCCTGCCTACCCAGGTGGTGGACTATCTCTCCCTGCTAGGGGACGCTTCTGACAACATTCCCGGCGTCAAGGGCATCGGAGCTAAGGGAGCTGCCAAGCTGCTGCAGCAGTTCGGGACCCTGGAAGGGATATACAAGAACCTCCGCCTCTGTGCAAAGGGGGTCAAGGCCAAGCTGGAGGAGGGCGAGGAGCTTGCGAAATTGAGCAAGAGCCTGGTGGAGCTGAGGAGGGACCTCTTCAAGGTAGACTCCTTCGATACCGAGCAGTATCTGCTTGATGACCTCAACTACAAGGCTGCCGTCCCCCTGTTTGAAGAGATCGGGATGAAGAGCATCGTCAGGGAGCTGGACAAGCTTGCAAACGGGGGTGTCGCTCCCAAGAGGCAGGAGAAGGTCTCCAAGGCGATGAACTCCTCTGATAAGGGAAGCTATGAAGGGGTGCTGACCCTTGCCAGGCTAGAGGTCCTGCTCGCCCAGGCTGAAAAGGAGGGGGGCATCATCGCCTTCGACATGGAGACGGACTCACTCGATTCCATGGCGGCCAAGCCTTTGGGCTTCTCCTTTTCCTGGGTGGAGGGCATTGCCTACTATGTGCCGATCATAAGCGATGGCGAGAGGCTCTTCTCTGACGAGGATGTCAAGGCAGTCCTCTCCAAGTACTTCTCCACCGGCAGACTCTCGCTGGTGGGACAGAACATCAAGTACGACTACAAGGTGCTGGTCAACTGGGGGGTTGTTCCCAAGACCCTGGCCTTCGATACCATGGTGGGGGCCTGGCTGCTGGAGAGCACCGGCGTATTCAACATGGACTTCCTCGCTGAGAAGTATCTGCAATACAAGACCCTCTCCTACAAGGATGCTGTTCCCAAGGGCAAGAGTGTTGCTGATATCCCTCAGGAGCAGGCAATCTTCTATGGAGCCGAGGATGCGGACATCACCTTCAGACTCTACAAGCTCTTCAAGAACCTCCTAGTTGCACGAAACCTCCTCCCCCTGATGGAGAACCTTGAGATGCCGCTGTTGCGTATCATTGCGAATATGGAGATCGAGGGCATATTCCTGGACAGGACACTTCTGGAGCCCCTGACTGAGGAGTTTGAAGGGAGGATCGGTGCGATACAGGCAGAGATTTTTGCCATCTGCGGACGTGAGTTCAACCTCAACTCCCCCAAGCAGCTGCAGGAGGTCCTGTTTGTCGAGCGTGAGATACCTACCGGGGCGAAGACCCGTACAGGTTTCTCCACAGCAACCGATGTACTGGAGCCCTTGAGCGCAACCTATCCTGAGGTCGCCCTGGTACTCGAGTACCGCACGCTCAACAAGCTCAAGAGCACCTACATAGACAAGCTGCCTCTGGATATCCTTGAGCGGACAGGGCGGATACACCCCACTTTTTCCCAGACTGGGACGGAGACCGGGCGATTGTCCTGCAAGGATCCGAACCTGCAGAACATCCCGGTCAGGACCGAGGAGGGCAGGCGCATCCGCTCTTCCTTTGTCCCTAAGGAGGGCTACCTCTTCCTATCGGCTGACTATTCGCAGATCGAGCTGGTGGTCCTTGCCCATATGGCGGATGATCCAGGCCTCAAGGGAGCCTTCCTCAAGGGCATCGATGTCCACAGCTCGACCGCTTCGCTTATCTTTGACGTGCCTCTGGAGGAGGTGACAGGCGAGCAGAGGAGGGTGGCGAAGACCATCAACTTCGGGGTGATGTACGGTATGGGACCCCACAGCCTGTCAGGGGACCTGAAGATCACCCACGCTGAGGCAAAGGCCTTCATTGACCAGTATTTTGCACGGTACAGTGCGGTCAAGACCTTTATCGAGAAGACGCGCGAGGATGCGGCTGTCTCAGGGGTCGTCTCCACGCTGCTCGGCCATAGGCGCACCATCACAGAGATTAACAGCTCCAATAGGATTGAGCGGGCGAAGGCTGAGAGGATAGCGGTGAATACCGTCATCCAAGGCAGTGCCGCCGATATCATGAAGGTGGCCATGCTGCGCATCGACAACGCCTTGCGTGAACACTCCCCCGATACCAGGCTGCTGTTGCAGATCCATGATGAACTGGTCTTTGAGGTTCCCGAAGGGGAGCTTAAGAAGGTGCACGTCCTGGTCAAGGAGGCTATGGAGGGTGCTGTCAAGCTCTCCCTTCCCCTACGGGCAAGCATAGAGACCGGCAAGAGTTGGGGAGAGATCCACTGATGAAGGTCATCGGTCTGACCGGCCGGGCGGCAGCGGGCAAGAATGCAGTCTCGGATGCATTTGCCAAGGTGGGGTGTGCTGTCATCGATGTTGACCAGATAGGGCACCGTGTGCTGCACCAGAGCCAGGGCCCCCTGATCGAGACCTTTGGCCCTGACATCGTGAAGGAGGGCAAGGTTGACCGCAAGGCCTTGGGCGTTCTGGTCTTCTCAGATCCTGAGAAGCTGCGATCCCTTGAGGCAATTACCCACCCTGCCATGGTCAGTGAGTGCAAACGCCTGATACGGGAGGCCGAAAAAGAGGGGCATGCAGCCCTTGTCATAAATGCCGCACTCCTGTTCAGGATGCAGCTTCATCAGCTGTGTGATCATGTGGTGTTTGTGAAGGCTTCCCTGTATAGCAGGTTTTTACGCTCTAAGCGACGTGATTCGATCACGCTGAAGAGGTTTTTGGCAAGGGAGAGGGCACAAAAGGATATACGCCCTGATGTTTTTCCACCTTCCCTTCCCGTGTATGTCTTATGCAATAGCTCTGATAAAGTGTTAATTCATCGACAAGTCACAGAGTATTGTGCTACGATAGGAATCGGAGTTTCATCTTCCCGATGAAACAATTGTATTATGAGGGTTTGAAATGAAGAAATCGGTTCGGATACACTTACTGGTTATTACAACGGTTGTGGCGATCTTTGCATTTGCAGGGATATGGTACCTGCGCCCTGGTGTTCCCAACGAACTGTTAGAGCAAGCGCGGGCACGGCAATTGCAACCCCTTCTGGAAATAGAGGCACCTATGCGCAAGCCTGTTGCTGAGCCTGTCCCCAGGACAGAGGTCGACAGGAAGGCCCTTATAGCAGAGTTGCTCCCGACCCTCACCGACCAGGTCTCCCGTTCTCTTGAAGGTCCCCTGTATGAAAAGCTAAAAACCCAGTTTGCCCTTGATGAGGGCTTTGTCTCTCAGATATCCTCAAAGCTACAAGAGAAAATCTCCATGGGAGCTGAGCCTGAAGCTCCTGCCATCCCCCAGGGCTTGCAGGCTGAATTTGCACAGCAGGTCGAAGCCCTGCGCACAGAGCTTCTAGAAGGGCAGGACCTTTTCCTGGCCCAGGCAGAAGGGCTGCTGGATGCGCGTATCCGGCAGATTGAAGATGAACTCAACGCCGAGATGCAGGCCTATGTTCCCCAGCTTGTCGACAGGATGATCCCCTCCTTGGTGGCGATGCTTGTCAATGAATTTGACAAGAACAAGGAAACCTACCTTCCCTACCTGGCCAAGGAACTCAAACCTTATTTGGTTGACAATTTCACAGAAGAGGAGCTGTTGCTCCTCTATGCATCCTACCGCGACCAGGTGGTGGCGGACTTGGTTCCTGAGATCCTTGCCGCTATGGAAGTGCCTGCACGCAAGGATGTTGCTCAGATGGTCAAGAGTGTCGTTACAGCGGCTGTGCCTCCTGTGCCTAAGGTGCCTGTCACAACTGTGGTGAGCATTGTCCCTCCTGCACCAGCTCCCGCTGCTGTTCCTGCCCCGGCACCGGCAGCAGTTCCAGTTCCAACACCGGCGCCTGCACCGAGAGTAGTGGAAAGTGTTCCTGCTGCCCCTGTTGCGGCAGCTGTACCTGTTTTGGCCCCTGCTCCAAGTGCTGTGGAGATTGTTCCTGATGTACCTGCTGTGGTAGCTGTCCCAGTATTGATCCCCGCTCCCGCGCCGATTGTGGTGGAGAGTGTTCCTCCTGCACCGGCTACTATGGTCGCTGTTCCAACTCCGGCCCCAATCGTGGTGGAGAGCGTTCCTCCTGTCCCTACTGTGGTTGCAGTTCCTGCCCCTCCTGCACTTGCTGAGATGACGATCACCCCAATTGTCTCTGAGCGGGCTGCAGTTCCTGCTCCTCCAGCACTTGCTGAGATGACAATCACTCCTATCATTGCTGAGGCAGTAGCTGCTCCTGCTCCATCCAAGCCAAGTGTGACGGTCATGAGCGTTCCAGTTCTCCCCGAAGTGGCCCCAGTGCCCGCGACTCCCGTACCGAGTGTGGTCAAGAGCGTTCCGGCCATCCCTGAGGCGTTGGCAGTTCCCTCTTCTCCAGCACTTGCTGAGATGACTATTACGCCCATCCTGCCTGAGGCTGTTCCTGCTCCTCCAGCTCTTGCTGAGATGATGCTCACTCCCATCCTCCCTGAAGCAGTGGCTGTTCCTGCTCCATCCAAGCCAAGTGTGACGGTCATGAGCGTTCCAGTTCTCCCCGAAGTGGCCCCAGTGCCCGCGACTCCCGTACCGAGTGTGGTCAAGAGCGTTCCGGCCATCCCTGAGGTGTTGGCAGTTCCCTCTCCTCCAGCACTTGCTGAGATGACTATTACGCCCATCCTGCCTGAGGCTGTTCCTGCTCCTCCAGCTCTTGCTGAGATGATGCTCACTCCCATCCTGCCTGAGGAAGTGGCTGTTCCTGCTGCCCCTGCAGTGAAGCCTGTGAAGAGTGCGGTAGCAAAGCCTGAGCCCATCATTTCACCTCCTACCTTTGCCCCCGGTGGGGTTGAGGTGTTCGTTGATCCCCTTACGTACGAGCAGAAACGCACCGAGATCAGGAACAAGGCGATACAAGAGGTCCTGGAGCGGATAAACGCCCTGTAGCACTAGGTTTTGGGGTAGCTTCTCTTCTCCCCTTCCACAGTGGTGAAGTTCCACACCGAGCAGCCGATGCTCTCTTGCAGATACCCTTCGGTGAGGGGGACTTTTCCCCCTCCCTGAGGCAGGTCCACTGCATACAGGGGCATTGCAAGGCCAGAGAGACGCTTTCGCAACTCCTTTTCCAGAGACAGACCTCTTTGCAGCGGCACTCGGAAGTGTGAGGTACCCCCCACAAGATCCCCTTGAAAAAGATAATAAGGTTTTATCCTCGAGAATATGAGCTTGTTGCAAAGCTCCTCGAGGGTCTGTACATCATCATTCACCCCCTTGAGCAGGACGCTCTGGTTCATTGCAGGGATGCCTGCATCAACAAACAGGGATACTGCAGCCACGGCTTCATCGGTGAGCTCTCGCATATGGTTGAACTGGGTCATCAAAAAGAAGGGTGCGGTGGTGAACCTCCTGAAGATTGCCACCAGTGCAGGGGTTATCCTGGCAGGGTTGGCTGCAGGCATCCTGGTACAGAGCCTGATGACCAGATCCGGCCTTGCCTCTCTGAATATGGTGATGAGCTCCTCTATCTTCTGGTCGGAGAGGGTCATCATATCCCCCCCTGTCAGCAATATCTCCCTGACCTCCTTATGGCTCTCCAGATAGGAGGCCGCCTCCTCGATCTCAGCCCTGCTTGCCGGGCCTTGGAAGGTCCCGGTGAATCTCCTGCGAAAGCAGTGCCTGCAGTACATGGCGCATATGTCGGTTACAAGGAACGCTACACGGCTAGGGTAGCGGTGGATCAGGCGCTCTGTCACCGAGTGGCCAACCTCTGCCAGCGGGTCCATATCCTCCTCGCTGAGCATCTGCCCTTCAGCGATGGTCGGCACCGCCTGGATGCGTAGGGGGTCGTTGGGGTCATCCTTGTCGATGAGGGCGAGGAAGTAGGGGGGGATTGCGATGGGCAGGACTCCGTGGAGGTTGCCAAAGGCCTTTTCTTCGTCGGTGAGCCTCAGATGTTTTTCCAACTGGGCTATGGTGGTGATGCTCTGGTGCTTTGTGTCTTCGTGCATACCTGTGGTGTACCCCAAACGGTGCTTTTCGTCCAGCCTTTGTGCAATCCCTTCCCCCTTGAGCCCGTTTTCATGATACAATTCGCCCATATGTTCCAGGCAAAGGAGAGCTGTATGGCTATTGAAAAAAAAGCGGGTAAGAAAGGGCTCAAAGGCTACTATCTGACCACATTTCTCATCGGACTGGGGTTTTTCACCATGGGCTTGATGGATCCCCTGTATGACACCTATGTCCCTATCTTCCTTGAGAAGTATGTCTCTTCCAAGGCGCTGATCGGAACCATCATGACACTGGACAACATGCTGGCGATCCTTCTCATCCCTGTCTTCAGTGCGATCAGTGACCGCACCCATACCAGGATCGGGCGCAGGATGCCTTTCATCGTCATCTGTCTGCCTGTCACCGCAGTAGCCTTCGGTCTGATACCCATTGCGGCCCTGACCGGGCTGTGGATGCTCATCGCCCTGGTGTTTGTGCTCAACCTGTTCAAGCAGGCGGTGCGGGGCCCTGTTGTAGCCCTGATGCCCGACATGATACCCGGCGAGCTGCGTAGTGAAGCCAATGGTGTCATCAACACCATGGGCGGCATAGCAACCATCGTCGGTACGGTAGGCCTGGCTCGTCTTATGGACGTGCCCATCACGCTTCCCAAGTTCGGTCCAACCAAGGACGTGCTTGCATTCCCCATCGCATCGGTCCTTGTAATTGTTGCAGTCTTGCTGCTGTTCTTCTTTGTGAAGGAGAAGAAGGCCATCAACAAGGAGGAGTCTGAGAAGAAGGAGCCGATCCTCCACTCCCTGAAGGTCATCTTTGCCGAGAAGGACAAGAGTGCGCTCTTCATCCTGCTTTCGCTGTTGATGTGGTTCATCGGCTACCAGGGCATCCTTCCCTTTGTCGGTCTCTACTCCAAGGATATCCTGCAGACATCCAGCGGGACAGCCTCCCTTGCTGCAGGGATGGTCGGCATAGCATATGCAATCTTTGCGATCCCTTCAGGCATCATTGCCCACAAGGTCGGCAGAAAGCGCACCATCCGCACCTCCCTGATCTGTCTGGTGGGAATCCTCTCCTTCATCTTCTTCCACGACCCCCTTACTGCATCGATGGGTACGGCCTTCAGGCAGTACACCTTCTGGGCCCTGCTCTTCCTCTTCGGCATCTTCTGGGTATCCGTTGTCACCAACAGCTTCCCGATGCTCTGGCAGATGTCCACCTATAGCACTGTAGGCATCTACACCGGGCTCTACTACTTCTTCAGCCAGCTCGCCTCCATCATATCGCCCCCCATCACAGGTGGGTTTATCGATCTCTTTGGCTTTAGGGCGATCTTCCTCTACGGGGCTGCCTCCATGCTCATCGCGTTCTTCCTGATGAAGCATGTCCACCGCGGCGAGCCCGCCGATGATCCCATCGGGGTTGCAGTGAAAGAGGGGAACTAGGCTGCGTTCTTTGCAGAGGCAGTGAAAGGTCCCTTGGTCTTTGCTTTGACTTTTGACCTGTGTTACTCTGTGCTCCGCCCTTTCATACCGGAATGGCGGAGCACTTTTTCACATACACTCACACAAGCACGCACTCTCCATTCTTCTGTTCCTTTGTTTCCCAATTTCTTTTCTTGCAGTCTCCCATCCTTTGTCTTTGGGGAAGATACAATGCTTTATTGGCAACACATTTGATCTATTGGTGATATTTTGCTAATATGTTGTAAATACAACATAGAAAAATATCCTTTTTTTCTATACTTCTGGTATGATTACCACTGGGAAGAAGGTAGTTGCATGAGAAGAGGGTATGCCTGGGTAGGGTTTTGACCCATACCTGCACGTTCCTCTTGTAGCAGGCAGGATTCCTGCTTTACGGAGCGCATACAGTATTTGCACCGGAAGATGTTTCTGGTGGCAAGGTTTAATAATAGGAGAATATACATGGACAACAAGATGTTTTGCTTCCAGTGCCAGGAAACGGCCCGGAATATCGGATGCACCCAGATGGGAGTTTGCGGCAAGGACCCCGATACCGCCAACATGCAGGATCTGCTCATTTGGGTCACCAAGGGCTTGAGCCAGGTCACCACAAGGCTGAGGGCCGAAGGCAAGAAGGTAACTTCTGAAGTGAACCACATGGTTACCTTCAACCTGTTCAGCACCATTACCAATGCAAACTTTGACGAGCAGGTCTTTGTCGAGCGGATCCTTTTGGTCCTGGCTACCAAAAAGAACCTGCTCGCACAGCTGGACAACAAGGAAGGCCTCAGCCCTGCGGCACTCTACGACGCTGATGACAAGACCCTTTTCCTTGACCAGGCCAAGGGAGTTGGGGTTCTCAGCGAAACCGATGAGGATGTGCGCAGCCTCAAGGAACTGATCACGTACGGCCTCAAGGGCGTCAGTGCATACAGCAAGCATGCCAACGTCCTGATCAAGGACGACGAGCAGCTTGATGAGTTCATCCAATCCACCCTCGCTGCCCTGCTTGAGGAGAAGAGTGTTGAAGAGCTCGTCGCCCTTACCCTTGAGACCGGCAAGTACGGCGTTTCCGGCATGGCCCTCCTGGATGGTGCAAACACCGCAGCCTATGGCAATCCTGAGATGACCCGCGTCAAACTTGGTGTAGGGACAAACCCCGGCATCCTCATCAGCGGCCACGACCTTCGCGACCTTGAGATGCTCCTTGAGCAGACCCAGGGCACGGGCGTTGACGTGTACACCCACTCTGAGATGCTTCCTGCACACTACTATCCTGCATTCAAGAAGTTCCCCAACTTCGTTGGCAACTATGGCAATGCATGGTGGAAGCAGAAGACTGAGTTTGCCTCCTTCAATGGCCCCATCCTGATGACCACCAACTGTATCGTCGCTCCTGCCGACTCCTACAAGGATCGCATCTACACCACAGGTGCCACCGGCTACCCAGGGGTAAAGCATATCCCCGGCGGCATAGGCGACCAGAAGGATTTCTCAGAGATCATTGCCCTTGCCAAGAAGAGTCCTGCCCCGACCGAACTGGAGACAGGTGAGATCATCGGTGGCTTTGCCCACAACCAGGTCTTTGCCCTTGCCGACAAGGTTGTCGATGCGGTGAAGAGCGGAGCCATCAAGCGCTTTGTCGTCATGGGCGGCTGTGACGGAAGGTCGAAGTCCAGGGATTACTACACTGAGTTTGCAAAGGCCCTGCCCCAGGACACCGTCATCCTTACCGCCGGTTGTGCAAAGTACAAGTATATCAAGCTCAACCTCGGTGATATCGGTGGCATTCCCCGCGTCCTGGATGCCGGTCAGTGCAACGACTCCTACTCCCTGGCCCTGATCGCCTTGAAGCTGAAGGAAGTCTTTGAGCTGGATGACATCAACGACCTGCCCATCTCGTACAACATCGCATGGTACGAGCAGAAGGCTGTCATCGTCCTGTTGGCCCTGCTCTCTCTTGGGGTGAAGAACATCCACCTCGGACCGACCCTTCCTGCATTCCTTTCACCCAATGTGGTGAACGTGCTGGTTGAGAACTTCGGCATTGCCGGAATCTCCACCGTTGAGGAAGACCTGAAGATCATGGTCGGCTAATAGGGCTGATACTGGTTTTCAACTACCTGCACTTATCAAAGGGAGCTCCCCGCCTAGGGGGGCTCCCTTTGTGTTTGCCCAGCATGGGCAATACCTAGGTGGTGACGCTTGTCCTTGTATTCGACCTGCTTTTCCTAAGGTAGGTATATTTCTTTTCTTTGTGGGAAGAGCCTCATGATAAACCCCATAAACACAATAGTGAAATATACTGGTGTAATCGCCATATGGTATGAACAGCCCTATCCGATGGAGGGGATTGCCACCATATGCTACAGCCGGGTCGTCCAGATAAGAAGCATATCCCTGCTGCTGCAAACAGTGCCTTTGGCGTACTTGATGATGTGGTGATCAAGGAATCTGTTGGAGGAACTGCTGCACTCGCCCGTTCCAGACTCTACACCGGTACCATAACCATCTCGCTGACAACTGTAGTATAGCACCCACTTACACTGTATATGAGGTGAGGCCTTCTCTTTTTTGGCTTGATGAGTCTGTTTTTTTGTATCTATCATGGGGTAGGGTACGAATCTGTCTAGAAATACCTGTTACGATGTCATAAGTGATTTTTTAAAAAATAACATAAATATATACTAAACATGAAGTTGAAAATTATTTAAAAATAAATCCAAATAAACAATTAGATAAACAGCCAAGTATTGACACAAGTTAAAAAGTCACTTATGATACAGATGCGTCCAGGAAAAGGGCACCTACCTTGCACAGAAGCCTACGGGCTTCCTAACCGGAGATCCTATGAAAAAGACAACCGCTATCCTCCTGATAGCACTGCTTCTCGGAACTGGTCTTTTTGCAGTTGCTACTGAAAAAGGCCCAGCCAAGATACATGTATCCTCTCTTGTGGCGGAATTCTCCCTCTTTGGAGTATCTTCGGCCCGTCTCCTTCCCGCTGCCTACACCTCCATAGCTAACTTTTCAAAAGCCGTAAGCGCCAGCATTAGTTCCACTGTTGTCATGACGCAATTGGGCGATCAGGTTCTTGTGGGATATGTTGCAGCGCTGAACAATACAAAGGTACCCCTAAACATCTACTTGGCAGCTACACCCCTAAGCAACGGTACGGACAGCGTGTTGATCCATGTGACCCCTACCCACTACAACATACCCAAGGCGGCAGACAGCACGTTCGGTATCCTTGAAAGCTCCCCCATCCATATAAAGGAAAAGACACCAGGGGCGGCACAGAGAGCCCCTGCAGGCGAGTATGCCTCCACCATAAGGATCACCCTGACGTTCGGTGGTTGATGCTCATCGACCAATAGGAAGAAATGCCCTCCAAGGGAGGCTTTTCTTTCTATTGGAGATTGTTATTTTCTGTTTCCTCCGATTCATCCCTTACATTATCTGTAAATTCCATCCGATGCTGACATAGGTTTTTTCTTGTAAAAAAATCTCAAATCATTATAAAATAACACTATGTAAAATAATATTCATACTAGAGTGAATTCTCTTTGTATCGTAGTCATTGAATGTTGACATAGGTGTAGAGAAGCCGTACATTTACTAAAGTGGAAAAACTAAAGTTACGGGAGCATAGAGGCCTTCTCATGGGAATACTAAAGAAGACGAAGACAGGGACTATACATCTATTACTTGTTTTTGTGCTGGCTCTCTTCGGAGTCGCGCTTTTTGCCGAGCCTGTTGTGTCAACCGGTGAGAATAGGTTTGCAGTCCGTGCTGAAATATTTCCTTTTGCCTCCTTCGGTCTCTCCTCCACTGCCGTGGAACCCTTCAACTTCTTCTCAAAGGCTCTTTTTGAACAGGCTGTATCCAAGTCCCTTGTGGTGCAGGTCGACCTGCCAAGCCTTGCCAACGAAGTGCCTGTCGGATATCTGTCGGGCATCAACAACACCAATGCCGTCGTTGAGCTTAGTCTCGACGCTTCCCTGATGGTAAGTTCCAACAATTCATATCTTGCTATACAGGTCAAACCCAACCACATCATCATTCCTGCTGCAAGGGTCACTGAATTTGGTCTTCTTGAAAATGCGGTCATCACCATCCAGGAGCGGGAGGCCGGTGCTTCCCAGAGAGCCCCTGCAGGCAAATATACTGCAATCATCACCATTTCCATAAAGTCCGGTAGCTAGATAGCGATCATCATGGGGAGCTGGCCATAGGCTCTTGCTTTCTTCCCACCAGTTCGCCTTGTGTCGGTTCCCCTGTTGTTCAGCACATATGGTGATGGTCAGGATGCATAATTCAGTTACGTGTACCAGGATGTGCAATGCAGGTCCTATCTACCTGTTTTTGCACTAAAGGCGAATTTTCTTGTAATTTTCTTTTTTATTGAAGGATAGGACCTGTTAAATCCTCTGTCTTATTTGCCTAAACTGACATGTGTACTACCTCAAATATATTAATAAATACTTGTAATATAATAGTATATGATAATCATAATCGCTATTGGTCTGCATGTATCCTTGTATCTCTTCGGAGACTGACATAGGTAAGGTGAAGCCAGCTCCTGCTATGCTTCTTTGTACCAGAGAAACAACATAGGACCTCTTGTGGTGACCATCCTGTACCTGCTGCTCGGCATCTGTTCTTTACTTGTCCTGGGGTTGCTTATAGGCTAAGCATAGCGAATTAGAGCATCCATATGCAGTTTTCTGCTATTTCCGTCCCTCCCTTGGTCAGCATCGACCGAAGATCGGCAAGGGGAGATCCCATTGTGTGTACCGGGATGTACAATGCAGGGAGTATCTGTCGATATCCTTGCTATTGGTCATTTTTTTTGGAGACTCTTGTTTTGTATGCAAGGTTGCTAGGCCTTCTTGCCAGAGGATTCGGTGGACACTGACATACGTAGCACCTTTTATTAGGACATAAACCAATACGCTATAACTAATAAAGTTTCTCATGTGCTTCGTGTACGCATAGGTTTCTCATCTTCCCCTGTGAAGCTGACATAGGTGAGGGGAAGCCTTGCCCATCTGCTTTGGTGTACACGGGCAGAAAGAGACGGGGCTGCCTCATAGGAGTATGAAGCAGCCCCTCACAATAAACTCTGTAGCTCTGTATATATGGCCTCTAGGCAGTAACCCTTCTACCTCCCTTGTTAGCCAAATGCTTCAACCAATGCTCTTCTAGAAGTACCAGCGCAGGGCCATCCAGGCAAGGCTGTTATCCTTGTAGGAACCAAAGGTACCCTCACTGTCCCCTGTGAAGAGATCGAGTCCGCCTTCCAGGACAACACCATCCTCGATGGTCCAGGCAAGCGAGCCCCTGATGAGGGCATTGAGCGGGTCAGCCTCGACATAGGTGAACAGCTTGGCGGCAAGCCTGTCTGCGAAGAAGCTCTTCTGGACCCTGAAGGTGAAGGTGTGGCTGACCTCCTTAAGGAGTTTGCCCTGGTCTACCAGATTGTCGTGGTGGTCATGCACAAAGCCCAGGATATACTGGGTCGACATCTGCGTACCCCACATGCTCCAGTCGAGCCCTGCAAGGGACTGCACCTGGTGATGCTTCTCGACTGCAGCTGATGCAGGACCGCTTGGCATTGAGGTGAAGGGCTTGTTAAAGTAGGCCGCAGCCTCCAGTCTCAGCACCGT
The DNA here is from genome assembly GCA_034007055.1 of Sphaerochaeta sp. GTDB lineage: Bacteria > Spirochaetota > Spirochaetia > Sphaerochaetales > Sphaerochaetaceae > Sphaerochaeta. Next base: position 68,139 of record JAVERP010000002.1, on the reverse strand, counting down.
AGGTCCCACACTTGTGCTCAGCGAGCCTCCGCCCATGATGTAGCGACCATGCTCCTGGTCGATGATGGTTTTTGCGGGAGAGGCTGCTGGGGTCACCTTGCTGATGTACGGCTCGTCGGTGAACGCATACCCGCCCATCAGGGCCCAGTTTGCCTTCGATCCGAAGTGGCTTACCTTTCCGAACAGCTCACTGTTGTGCAGGGTCTGTTCAGGCATGGCTAGCTTGAATTCAGCGTTGGCAAGGAAAGCCGGGTTTGCTCCGGGCAGTCCAGGCTGTTTTGCCCACATCGAGCTTTGGTCCGGCATGCTGGTGGGGATGAACTTTGCCACCCATATCCCTTCAAAGGTAAAGGCATCCTTGTAGTAGTCCACCTTTATTGCAGGCACTCCCTTTCGGATCTCCTTGAAGTCGGCAAGGATGAAGGATCTCATATCCCTCGGGCTTACCAGGTCGGTGATGAATGCCCCTTCAGCCTCACCCCAGATGATGGCCTGCTTTCCTATCCTGATATCGGCATCCTCCAGGTAGAAGTCGACGTAGGCTTCCCTGATGCCCAGTTCCAGCTTCTGGTTGTCCCCCATGTAGATGGTTGGGTTTACCACAATGCTGGTATTCTCGCCCCACCCTGCGAGGGTGAGGTCCAGTGTCTGCTCATGGACTGCAAACTCTGAGTCTTCAAAGGTGTAGGCGATATGGTCGCGAAGCATCCCGTTGAACTCCATGTCCCTTGCAGTCAGTGATAGGGTAGTGATAGTCAGTAATACCAGCAGTGGTATCAGTATTTTTGTCTTGGTATGTCTCATCGCTTGAAGCTCCTTAAATCCTTGGTCCGATCTTCATCTGTCGCTCGGTGAAGACACTCTCTTTCAGGTCGTTGTTGAACGAGACGTCCAGCATCTGAATCCTGGTGGAGCTGCCCTTGTCCATGTTGCTCATGGTCATGTCGGTAATGACCCAGACCCCATCGGTCTTCTCGTACGATGAGATCTCCAGCTTCTTGCCCACCTTCCCGTTTGGAAGATAGAACTCCTTCTTCAAGCCGATCCATTCATCCTCCACTACCCAGGCCAGGGTCTTTGCATAGGTGGGTTTTGCTTCCTTGGGGATGCTCTCGACTACCAGGCACTTTCTGCCATCGATCATCTCTGTGCGGAGCACCTTGTGTGTGTCTGCACTGGGGTGACGGGTCCCCATGTCGTCGTAGGTGAAGTCCGATCCCATGAATGATTCATTTTTCTTATCCCCGGCTACACGCTTGGTCCGCTTCAAGGCCGGCAGGTATATCCACTGGTCATCGCTTCTTCCATCAGAATAGCTGTAGCTGAGGAAGCTGGTGTCCTTCACATCAGAGGGGGCGAGGAAGAACATGATCTTCTTCTCTCCGCCTGCATCATTTTGCCTGAACTGCTGGATGCTCCTCTCCCGGGTGGAACCCCTGGAGTTGGTCAGTGTCATCACTAGCGTGGCACTCATGTTGTTACCGCTGTCCCGGGTATACACCGCCTGCATAACCTCTTCGCCGCTGTAGGCGGCAGAGAGGGAGAGCAAGGCGATTAGGGCGATGGCAACGCTGGTTGCCATGCGTTTCAGATTGTTGTTCTTCATACTTTGTTGACTCCTGTATTTGGTAGTTGTAGGTGTTGTATCTTCTTGGGCAGGAAGCGTCCCTTCCTGTCCAGATGATTTATGATGACGATAAGGATGGTGAGGGTGAGCAGCGCACTCATAGCCATGTTCAGCATGATCAGGGCGCCTACCTGCCTGTTGGGCGGGAAGACGCTGAACAGCAGGACGGCGAAGCCTCCCATCACGGCGATGGCATTCAGGATGATCGCGCGCCCTGTATGGGAGATCGTCTCCTTTGTCGCATCCTCCCTGCTATAGCCCTTCAGCCTGCGGTTGGTGTAGTGCTCAAGCAGATGGATGGAGTAGTCGACCCCGATGCCCACAGCAATACTGGAGATGAGGGCGGTTGCCGAACTGAGGGGTATGTCCAAAAGGCCCATCACGCCGAAGTTGACCACAGCGGTGATGGCTATGGGTACAGTCCCTGCAAGGCCCACCCAGATATTCCTGAACAGCAGCGTAAGCAGCAGGGCCACTATGACAAAGGAGAGGCCCAGGCTTATGATCTGCCCCTTGAGCAGCAGCGAGGAGAATATGAACGTCTTGTAGCCGCTTCCTGCAAAGCTGATCGTTACCCCATGGGCAGCAAAGGTGGGTGCCGCCTCCTCGGCGAGCGCTATGATCGAGCCCAGGACTGCCGAGCTGTCGCTCTTCAGCTGGAAGGTGATGTTCGCCTTGGTGTAGTCGTAGTCGACGACCTTCTCCAAGGTCTCGGGGTCCCCTGAGAACTCATACAGCAACAGGTACTGCGCAACCAACTCCCTGCTCTCGGGCACTCGCTCAAAGCTCTCATCATTTTCATGCATGACCAGGTTCATCTGCTTGAGGAACGTGGTCAGCGAGAAGGTGGCCCCTACCATAGGGTCCTGGGAAAGCCTCGTCTGCAGGTCATCCATAGCCCTGAGCACTCCAGGCTCCTTGAAGGTCCCCTCGTCCTCACCGCTGAGGATGATGTTCAAGGAGGATGTTCCTCCGAACTTCTGGTTCACAAACGCATCGGTCAGTGCAATGGGGGAGTCCGCCTCGAAGTTGGCCAAAAAGCTCGTGTCGATCCAGACCTTGGTCGCCCCGTATCCCGCAACCAGGATGATGAGGACGGTTATGATGATGACCGCTTTTTGGTGGTCGATGAGCAAAGAACCCCAACGGTGGTCCTTGGCAATTCCCTTTGGGCTTGGGGTGGGCTCTTGTGCACCCCTTCCCTTTTTCTCCTTCTTTTTGGGAATCCCAAACAGGTAGATGGAGGCGGGGAATAGGATAAGGGCCAAGAGCATCTCACTGATTACCCCAATGGCGGCAAACAAGCCGAAATACCGTACAGGAAGCACTTCACTGGTCATCAGGGCCATAAAGCCGATGGCTGTGGTCAGGGCGGTCATGAAGATGGGGCGTATCATCTCCTTAAGGGTCGCCTGTGCCAGATGCTCCCGGCTTATGGTGGGGTCGTCCTCGATCCTGTGGTGGATGGCGTTGTGCATATGGATGCCGTAGGCCACCCCGATGGCTATGAGCATCACCGGTATCATGGTGTCCACTGCATAGACGGGGATGCCCAACAGCGTCTTTGAACCAAAGGCAAACAGCGTACCGAACAGGACGATGACCATATTGATGGTGGTGTCACGTACTGACCTGAGCAGGATATAGAGCAGGATGATCATGAACAGGATGACAAGGGGGAACATGATGGCCATGTCCTTCGGTCCCAACTCTGCAAGCGAGCCCTCTACGATGGGCCTGCCCGCAACATAGATGCGTTCGGGTCCTTCCCAGCTCCTGGCATACTCGACCAGTCTCTTCTGAAGCGAGGTGGCATCACTGTCGGGATGTATCTCGGCAATGATGAGCGTTGCTGTTGAGTCAAAGCTCACATTCCTCCCATGTATCATGGAGTTCGCCTTGACACTCGCCTCCAGGGCTGCAAGCTCTTCCTCAGTGGTGGGAACGTCCGTATAGAAGGGCCGGACCTCCATATCACCGTCATAGGAGGTGATGTTGTCGGCTGTTGCCAGGGAGGTGACCTTTCCTGCTGCTATCTCCTCAAACTGCTGGGGGAGATCTTGTGTGATCTTCTTGATCTTTTCCAGCGTGGTGGCGTTATATATGGATGTGGGGTGCTCGACCACCAACAGGATGGCATCCTGTATGTTGAAGAGCTCCTCGGCCTCATCGCTGGCCACAAAGGCCGGGTGGGTCGAGGGCATATACTTGGTAAGGTCGGTCACCAGCTTTGCATTGGTTGCAATGCCAAAGACAAATAGCGAGAGCAGGGCAATGAGTACTACTAGGATAAGCAGTGGTTTTTTTGCCAAAGAAGTGAAAAATCTCATACAGCCTCCAAAGTTTGTTAACGTTAACTAACCGAATAGGTACAACGAACCTATCTGGCTAGATTTGTTCTGGTCTAGTTCAAAGTGAATAGGTGGACAAAGGTCCTGTGCAAGAGGGGTGCATAGGAGAGAAGCCCATCCTGCTCTCCTTGCAGATGCCATCTGGATACGGTGAGCCGTATGGCGCCAAAGGTCATCAGGGCAAGTTGCTCTGCACCAATATCGGTGCGGCACCCTCCCTCACCTGCGATATGGGAGAAGTAGTGGGTAAGGGTGGAGAGGTTCTTGTCCAGGAGGGCGTTCAACTGAGGGCGAAGGGCGGGGTCTGCATTGAACGTCTCCTCTGCAAAGAGCAGGAGTGAGAAGGCCTTGTTCTGTTCTAGCTCAGCGAACAGGGTATCCAGAAAGTGCCTGAACTGCTCACTGGAAGAGCCCGAGGGCTGGACAAAGCCGATAAAGTTGTGGGCGATCTTACTCTCAAGGTACTCCAGGGTCGCCACCAACAGCTCGTGCTTGCTTGCAAAGTGCCGGTAGAACGCAGGCTCGGATACCCCGACCCTTTCCGCAACGTTGCGTATGGTGAGCTTTTGTATGCCTGCTTCGCTGGTGAGCTGAATGGCGGCTTCCAGGATCTCTATCTGACGTGGGCTTAACATGAATACCTCGCTTTTAGTTAACGCTCACTAACCTACAACCATTCTCTTTTTTTGGCAAGGGGTTTTGTTCATTTTTGGTGAAATATGTAAAAACAAGAGGATTCAAGGCAGAAAAAAGAGCTGGTCCATATGAACCAGCTCTTTTTGGTGTCATGGCCTTTATCAGGTGTTGACGCGCTCGAGGTACTCTTTGGTCTCGGTGTTGACCCTGATCTTCTCACCCTGCTTGATGAAGATGGGCACCTTTACCTTGAGCCCCGTCTCGGTGGTCACGTATTTGGTTGCTCCCTGCACTGTATCACCCTTGACGGCCTCTTCAGCCTCGGCAACCAAGAAGACCACCTTGGGTGGAATCTGGATATCCAGCAGCTGTGCTTCCCAGAAGGTGCAGCGGTAGGTCTCGCCATCTTTCATGAGGTACTCAAGGTCGGGGAAGGTAGCCATGGGCACTTCCAACTGCTCGAAGGTGTCGGTGAGCATGAGGTGGAAATGTTCGCCATCATTGTAGAGGTACTGGCAGTCACGGTCACTGACCATGATGTCCTCGACGGAGTCCTGTGTCTTTATGGTCTCACTGAGAGACTGTCCGGTGGAAGGGCTTTTCATTTTCAGACGTACAAATGCCGACCCCTTGCCGGGGTTTACAAATTCACGGTCGACGACAATAAAAGGCTGTCCCTTGATCAATAGGGCGGTACCCTTTTCTATTTGACCTGCTTTAATCATGCTAATTACCTCATATATTGGATTTACACTTATTTACGGCTATTAAAAGTACCAGAAAAAGGAAAAAGAATCACCCCCTCAAGGCTTGATTCTCCCATAAGCAGCATTTGCAGCCTGTCCAGGCCCAGGGCAACGCCCGAACACTGGGGGTAATTGGTGAATATTTCTGCAAAGTTTGGATCGGCATCGGGGATGACAAGGTCGGTTTGCGCCCTCTGCTGGATGAGGATGGCATACGCTTTTCGGTAGTACGCCTCCACCTTCCGGGCGTCGGTCTCCTCGTCGTAGCAGTTGGCTATCTCAACGCCCCCTGCATACATCTCCCATCTTCTGCGGTAGTTGCCCTCCCGCTTTGCCAGGCAATCTATCTGGGCAGGGTAGCGGTCCAGCACCAAGGGCCTCTCTTGGGGAAGGTTCGGCTCCACCAGCGTCAGGAATATCCTGTTGAAGGTATCCTCCCAGCTCTCCGGCTTGTCGGGAACCGACAGGCCAAGTCTTCTTGCCTCGATGGCGAGGCTGCCCTGGCTCTGGTTCTTATCCAGGTCGACCTGGGCGTACTGCCACATGGCCTGGGAGACCGTCAGCCGGTCAAAGGGCGGCTTGAGGTGGTCGGGTCCGTCAAGGTGGGCGAACAGCTCCTCGGTCAGGGCTATGGAGTCCTGCTCGTCCATGCCGACACTGTAGTACTCAAGCATCGAGAACTCGGGGTTGTGGTGGCGCCCGATCTGCTCGCTGTTGCGAAAACAGTGCCCGATCTGGTAGATGTTGCCGAAATCCCGGGCTATGAGGCGCTTCATGTAGACCTCTGGTGAGGGGATGAGATAGAGCTCGCTCGAGCCGACAAACTCGTTTTCAAAGCGTGTGGCGAAGTTCTCTATGGTCGGTTCAGGGATGAGGTCCGGCGAGAGAGAGGGTGTTTCAACCTCCAGGTAGCCTTTCTGGTCGAAGAAGGTGCGTATGTCCCGGTTGAGCCGGCTCCTGAATTGCGCTGCTTTTTTCATTGCCCCATCTTATCCAAACCGGGGCACTTGTTGCAAGGCCGCCTACCCCTACTGTATACTGCCCCACATGGAAAGCTATAATAGAGATGATATCATATTTGCCCTGGCAACCCCCTGGGCGCAGAGCGCCCTGGCGGTGATCAGGGTAAGCGGAGCGGGGTGCAGAGCTCTGCTCGCCACCTCCTTTTCAAGGCCCAAGGCACTGCTGGAGGCACCCAATGCCACGCTGGTGCATGGCTACCTCACCGACGGACCGCTCGGACCTCGCCTTGATGAGGTGGTTGTCGCCGTTTATGAGCAGGGCCACGGGTATACCTCAGAAGAGGCCCTGGAGTTTACCTGCCACGGCTCGCTTCCGGGCCTGCAGAGGATCCTATCCTCCTTCAGGAGGCTCGGCATGAGGAATGCCGAGGGTGGGGAGTTCACCTTCCGTGCCTTCCTGCATGGGCGGATGGACCTTACCCAGGCAGAGGCTGTGCAGGAACTGGTCTCCTCGCAAAGCGAACGCAGCCAGGCCCTTGCCCTCTCGCGCCTCAGCGGGGGTCTGAAAGAGCAGATAGAGGCCTTGAAGAGGAGGCTGCTGACCCTTCTTGCCCAGGTGGAGGTCCAACTCGACTATGCTGAGGACGAGGTTGATGACTTCACCTTTCCCCGCTCCGAGCTTGAGGCCATCAGGGACGCCCTCTCCCTGCTGGCTTCGACATATGCTGTCGGGCGCCTTTACGGCCAGGGGGCGAGGATCGTCCTTGCCGGGGCGACCAATGTCGGCAAGAGCACGCTCTTCAACCTCCTGCTCAAGCAGGACCGTTCGATAGTCAGTGATATCAAGGGCACCACGCGCGACTATATTGAGGCGGACTGTCTTATTGAAGGAATACCGGTGCGCCTGTATGATACTGCAGGGTTGCGCGAGAGCCTGGACACCTTGGAGAGTGCAGGGATCAGGAAGACTGAGCAGCTCATCGGACAGGCGGACCTGGTGGTCTTCCTTGTGGACAGCAGTGAGGTGGGGCACATCCCCCCTCGCGATGAGCGCACCCTCATCGTGTACAGCAAAAGCGACCTCTTCAAGGCCCCTCAGGGCGAGCTTGCCATCTCCGCACAGAGCGGAGCCGGCATCAAGGCCCTGGTGGAGGCGATCGCCAAGCGCTTGGGTGCAGGCTTTGGCTCTACCGGCGATGAGCAGGTTGTCATCGAGAGCGAACGCCAGAGCCTGGCCCTCGGCGGTGCGGCAACGGCCCTTGGCCGTGCCCTGGCACTTGTGGATACGGATGTTCCGCTGGACATAGTTGCAGTGGAGATCGGGGAGGCGATGCAGAACCTCGGTGAACTTACCGGGGAGGTCACCCCCGCGGATATACTCACGGAGATATTCAGCGGTTTCTGCGTAGGGAAGTAAGATGGATTACGATGCAATAGTGGTCGGTGGGGGGCATGCTGGAATTGAGGCGTGCCTCGCCCTGGCTAGAATAGGATACAGGACGCTGCTGGTTACACAGAACCTCGACTCGATCGGCAGGCTCTCGTGCAATCCCGCCATAGGCGGGCTCTCCAAGGGCAATATCGTGCGCGAAGTGGACGCCCTCGGTGGGGAGATGGCGCATTTGATAGACCACTCCATGATCCAGTACAGGATCCTCAACCGCAGGCGGGGGCCTGCAGTGCAGGCTCCCCGTGCCCAGGCTGACAAGTTCACCTATGCACGCCTTGCCAAGGAGACCCTGGAAGCACAGTCGAACCTTGCCCTCTTCATGGATACCGTGGTGGATATCCTGCTGGACAAGGAGGGCAGGACCATTGTCGGCGTCAGGACCGAACGGGGGCACAGCATATCGGCGAAGGTCGTTGTCCTCACCACCGGCACCTTCATGGATGGAAGGATTTTCATCGGCGAGTATGATGCACCCAACGGGCGCCTGGACGAGCCTGCGGCCATCGGCTTGGGTGAGGCTTTGCGCAAGAAGGGCTTTCCCCTGGGGCGGATGAAGACCGGCACCCCAGCTCGTGTACGATCCTCCTCGCTGGACTTCTCCAAGATGGAGCTCCAGGATGGGGACCCCGTGCTCATGCCCTTCAGCTTTGACTACGACAGTGTCGAGCGCCCCATGCTCCCCTGCTACATCACCTGGACCAATGAGGAGACGCATAAGATCATAGGGAGGAACATCCACCGATCCCCCCTCTATGGAGGGAAGATCGTGGGGCTCGGGCCCCGCTACTGCCCCTCCATCGAGGACAAGGTGGTTCGCTTTCCCGACCGTGACCGCCACCAGATATTTGTGGAGCCAGAGGGGACAGGCACCGAGGAGATGTACCTCAACGGGATATCCTCGTCGCTGCCTGAGGATGTGCAGTGGGACTACATCCATAGCATTGCAGGGCTGGAGCATGCCCAGATCATGCGCCCAGGCTATGCGGTGGAGTATGACTACATCGACCCTTTGAACCTCTTTCCCTCGCTGGAGAGCATGCATGTCCAGAACCTCTTCATCGCAGGGCAGACCAATGGCACCAGCGGCTATGAGGAGGCTGCGTGCCAGGGCCTTATGGCCGGCATCAATGCCGCCCAGAAGCTCAAGGGGGAAAAACCCCTCATACTCGCGCGCAATGAGGCGTATACCGGTGTCCTTATCGATGACCTGGTGACGTTGGGCACGAAGGAACCCTACAGGATGTTCACCTCCCGTGCCGAGTACCGCCTGAACCTGCGCCATGACAGCTGTGACCAGCGCCTGACGCAGAAGGGCTATGATGTGGGGTTGCAAGGTGAAGAGAGCCTGTTGCGCCTCAAGGCGAAGCTGGAGAAGATCGAAGCGGTCAAGGATCTGCTTGGCAAGCACAAGTATGGGCACAAAAGTGCCCTTGAGGCGCTGAAGGTGCCCGAAATTACTATGGGCAACCTCCAGGAGGTCATAGCAGAGCTCGCCCAGTTTGAGGAACCCATCCGCTACCAAGTTGAGCTTGAGGTGAAGTACGCCGGATACATCAACCGCCAGGACCGCCAGGTCTCCCGGTTCGAGAAGCTTGAGGGCCTGGAGATTCCCTCCGATTTCAACTATGACGCATTGGATGGGATCAGCACCGAATCACGGGAGAAGTTCAAGAAGATCAGGCCCCACTCTGTGGGCCAGGCCACCAGGATCAGCGGGGTACGCAACGGCGATATCGCCATCCTCATTCTCCATGTGGACAAGGGAGGCAGAAATGGGTAGGTACGATGCACTTATCACCGGATCGCTCGAGGCGCTGGGCATGAGTTTTGACAAGGCCCAGATGGTTCAGCTCAATGCTTATATAGCGGAACTGGAGCTGTGGAACCCCATCTACAAGCTGGTAGGTGCCCAAGGCGAGGATCTGATCACCAGGCATATCATAGACAGCTTGAGCGCTGTCCCTGTGATGCGGGGCCTTCTGGCCTCCCTTGGCCCTGATGCCCAGGTTGCTGATCTTGGCTCGGGGGCGGGGCTTCCCGGCATCCCGTTGGCCATTGCGTTGCCCGATCATAGCTTCACGCTGGTGGAGCGTATGGGCAGGCGGGTAGGGTTCTTGCGCAACGCCCTGGCTGTCTGCCGCCTCGGAGATAGGGTGGAGGTCCTTGATAGGGACCTGAAGGAGGTTGACCGCCTCTTTGGTCTGATAACCTTCAGGGCCTTCCGTCCGTTGTATGAGGTCCTCGATCTTGTGTGGCCCATACTCACCCCCGATGGGGTGGTCTGCGCCTACAAGGGGCAGGCCACCTCCCTGAGCGAGGAGCTGGAGAAGGTACGCCTGACATGCGCCAATTCCTGGACACCTACGGTTGTTCCGCTCCTTGTTCCGCACCTGGATGCTGAGCGAATGCTCTGTCTGCTGAAGAAAGCTTGATACCTGAGGCGATGTGGGGTGTTAATAAGCTATGAGGAGATGGTTGTGAAAAAAAAGACGAACAAATATATAGTGGCAGGTGGTGTGGTCCTGCTCATCCTTGGGCTGTTGCTTGGCTTTGCCCTGGCATCCACCCAATGGGGAAAGGCTCCCCCGTTTGTAGGGAAGGCTCTTGCCCTGCTGTCCAAAGGGGTTGGGTTCTTTGCCTCCGACTCACCCCTGGCCCTCCTGCCCTTTGTGGGGATGCTCTTTCTCTGGAGCGGGATGTGCTTCTCCTTTCGCAACAAGAGGCTTTTTTCACTAGTCTTCATCCCTCTTTCAGCTCTTATGTTCTACACCCTGCTGGTGCTCTCCCATATGCTGCAAGGCAGCCCCAGACCGCGTTTCTTGCAACCCTTGCTCTACGCCTTTGATGCCGAACCCCGCCTAGCTTCTCTGAGGGTGGTAGTTCTCTTCCTCCTGGAGATGGGTCTGTTTGTCATCCTTACCCTCATCGGTGACGGCCTTGACCGCCGCCAGCAACGAAGGGAAGCGTTCCAGACCCTGCTCGACAGGGCAAACGGTGGCGAGAGTGTAGACTTGAGCACCCTTTCCCCATGGCAGAGACGCTCCTTCAAGCGCGCTCAGAAGCGATTTGCCAAGGCTCGGGATACGGGTGCAGACGAGGAGGCGAGTGTCCTCCTGCACAAGAAGCCTGTTGAGGTGGAAGTTGACATCCTCAGTGATGAGAGGCTCTCATTTCCCCCTATAGTTGAGGTTCCCACCCTGAGCAACCTGCACAGGAGAAGGGATAGGAAGCTCAAAGGCGACCACTTCCTTGATGTTGAGGAGCATCCCGGTGTTGATGTGGGGATGGTCAGTGTGGGGGCCCTTGATACCATCAGGGGGGAGCTGGACCGCAATAAGGGCCTTTCCTATCTGGAGATGAAGCAACGCGAGCTGCAAGAGAAGCGCGAAGCGGAAGATAGGGCCAAAAAAGAAGAGAAAAGTGAAGAAAAGCAAGAACCTGCTGAGAAAAAGCAAGAACCTGCTGAAGAGAAGAAATCCCTGGGAAAGCTCTCAGGCTTTCTGCAAGGTGCCTTGGAAGCGGTAGGCAAGGGTCCCTCCACCCCGGTAGAGCCAAGGCCCGAACCCACGGGGAAGGCCCGGGGGATGCTCGCCGAGGCTGTCGCTTCAAAGGAGAAGAGAGCCGGCCTTGAGGCTGTAGCCCTCGGGGTGAAGATGCCCCAGGATAGGGATGATGACCAACCTCTGCGCATCCGGGAGAGGATCCTCTCGGTGCGTCCACCCCGCTTTGAGAAGGAAGGCGAAGCCGAGGAGCTCTCCCCTGTCGCCCAGGGCATCAGTACATTTGCTCCCCACAGCACGGCCCGTCCCATCAATGGGGGTTTTAGCGAAGACGCCCCTGTACCCGTCGTTGAGCTTTCTGACGAGGAGGACCTGCTTGAGGTCGCCAGCGGGGTGGGGGGTCTGGTAGGATCCGAAGGGGGCTCCAGCGCCCTGATCAACCGCGGCAGGATCACGTACCACTATCCTCCCGAGTCGATCCTGGTCACCTATCCCAAGATAGGCAATGAGATCAACGAGGAGACCCTTGAAAGGGGCAGGATTCTGGTTGCCACCCTGGAGCAGTTCAACGTGCATGTCGAGCTGACCAACATAGTCAGGGGCCCGACGGTCACCATGCTTGAGATCCTTCCCGCCCCCGGAGTGCGGGTGAATGCAATCGTAAATCTTGCCGACAACATCGCCATGGCCCTCGCTGCGAAGCAGGTGCGTATCGTGGCCCCCATTCCGGGCAAGAGCGCCGTTGGCATTGAGATACCTAACCAGAAGCGGGATGTCATCGGATTCAAGGAGATGCTCCCCGCCATGGATATGCGCCAGTACAACATTCCCATGGTGCTTGGAAAGAACCTTATGGGAGAGCCGGTGGTCATGGATGTGAGCACCTCACCCCACCTGCTCATTGCCGGGTCCACAGGAAGCGGAAAGAGTGTCTGCGTAAACTCCATGATCTGCTCGATCCTCTTCAGGAGAAGCCCCAAGGAGGTGCGCCTGATCCTGGTCGACCCGAAGATAGTCGAGCTGAGCATCTACAACGGCATTCCCCACCTGCTTACTCCGGTGATCCATGATCCCAAGAAGACCCTGAAGGCCTTCGACTTCTGTCTCTACGAGATGGACCGCAGGTATCGGCTGCTGCAAGGCATCAACGCCAGAAACATTCTGGGGTACAACGAGAAGATAACCCAGGAGCGCCTCGCCAGGGAGAGGCTACCCTATATCGTTGTGGTGATCGACGAGTTTGCCGACCTCATGCATACGGTGGGCAAGGAGCTGGAGAACAAGGTCTCGCGCCTTGCCGCGATGAGCCGGGCGGTCGGTATCCATCTGGTTCTTGCCACCCAAAGGCCTAGTGTCGATGTCATCACCGGTGTCATCAAGACAAACATCCCCACCCGCGTAGCCTTTGCCGTGACCAGCACCACAGACAGCCGCATCATCATCGATGAAGGTGGTGCTGAGAAGCTGCTTGGGCGCGGTGACATGCTCTACCTTGCAAGCAGTGACCCCACCCCCGAGCGTATCCAGGGGGCATTCCTCAGTGACAGGGAGGTTGAAGAGGTTGTGCAGTTTGCATCCAAGCAGGGTGTTGCCGACTTTATCGACGACTCGTTCTTTGAGGATGACGAGCCTGCCTCCAGTGGCGGCGGCTTTGACAGTGGGGATGGCAATGATGAGGAGGCTCTGTTGGAGGAGGCCCTTGCAATCGTAGTCGAACGCAAGAGCGCCTCTGCCTCATACCTGCAGAGAAGGCTGAAGATCGGCTATAACCGTGCAGCACGTCTGATCGAACTGATGGAGGAGCTCGGCTACGTGGGCCCTCCCAACGGCAGCAAGCCACGCGAGCTGCTCAAGATTCCCTAGGCAAAACAGTTGAAGACACGAACAGATATTCTGGTGATAAAGAAGGTCCCCCAATGGTAAGAGAACACGCAGTGCGAAACGGCAAGATAATCCTGGAACAGGAGGCTTGCCTGCCTATAACAAGCAGGGAGGTCCAGTTCGGATTCTCCACCTATGAATCCATCAGGGTGGTCGAGTCCCACCCTGTGCACCTTGAGGACCACCTCATCAGGCTCGAAAACTCGTGCAAGGGTATCGGCCTGATCCACCCGTTCACCTCTGGAGAGCTCACCGACTGGGTGCATGAGCTCATCAGGGTGGACCTGTTGGAGGAGGCTTCGGTGCGGATTTTGGTGGTTGGGGGGAAAGAGCCTCTCTGCTTTATCACAGCCGCCCCACTATTGACCTACCCCGATAGCCACTACTTTGAGGGTGTGAAGGCGATCACCTACGAAGGTGAGCGCCTGATGCCCTCGTGCAAGACAGGAAACCTCCTGCTCAACTACATGGCCTTGGAGAAGGCGCGTTCTGAAGGTGGGTTTGAAGCCCTGCTCATAGACCGAAACGGCAAGGTACTTGAGGGGACCAGAAGCAATTTCTTTGCCTTCAGGGAGGGCAAGCTCTATACGGCTGGGGACGATGAGGTGCTGTTGGGCATTACGCGAGATCGCATCATCAAGGCAGCGACCATGTTGGGCATCGAGGTTGTCCTTGAGGCACCGCTTGCCAAGGATCTGCATGCATCGCTGTATGATGAGGCTTTCATCTCTGCAACCAGCATGGCTGCAATGCCGCTTTCAAGGGTGGACAGCGTGACCTTCAAGCCTCCCTTTGAGCGTACCAATGCCATCAAGGCGCTGGTACGCTCATGGGAGCTTGAGGATTAGGGAAGGCAGGTAGGGGGGTGGTTGGTGATTATGCCGTCGACCTCCCATCTGACCAACCTGTCCAGGCTCTCCTTGTCGTTCACAGTCCATACATTCAAGGCGATACCCAGCTCCTTGCACTCGTCGACCATCTCCTGGTCGATGAGGTTTTTGCCTGGGTGTACAAAGGCAAAGCCCATGCTCTTGGCTTGGTAGGCGATGTGCCGCAGTGATCGGTCCTCAAAGAGCAGGCCGCACGGAATATGAGGATTCAGTTCTCTGATCTTCACTGCAGAGAGCCAGTTGAAGGAGGAGAAGAGCACCTTCTCCCCAATATCAAACTTCCTTGCCATTTCTGTGAGAGCCTCCTCTATCCCTTCATAGTATTGGATATTGGTTTTTATCTCGACATTGCTGATGATGTCCTTGTCCCTGATATAGGTGCAGTACTGCTCGAAGCTGGGGATGGGGGTATGGTCGAACATGTCGCAGAAAGGCTTGCCTGCATTGATCCCAACCAGCTCATCGAGGGTATAGTCCTGTACGCTTCCTGCAACCCCTGTGGTCCTTATGAGAAGCTCATCGTGTATGATGACAAGCTTGCCATCTTTAGAGAGGTGCACGTCCAACTCTATACCTTGCGCCCCTGAGGCAACCGCCTCTTCGAAAGCAAGCATGGTGTTCTCAGGATATCGCCCGCTGTAGCCCCTATGGGCAAATATGTTCATCGTCTGTTCCTTGTACTGTGGGTATGGTCTTTTCTAATGGTTGAGGATCTGTGAGAGGAAGAGCTTGGTCCTGTCGCTTTTGGGGTTGTTGAAGAACTCATCGGGGGGAGCTGCCTCCACTATCTTGCCTCCATCGAAGAACAGGACAGTATCGGCTACAGCCTTGGCAAATCCCAGCTCATGGGTAACAACCAGCAGCGTCATATTGTTGTCGGCAAGCTCTGTCATGACATCGAGCACCTCCTTGATCATTTCAGGGTCGAGTGCGCTGGTCGGTTCGTCAAAGAGCATGAGTTCAGGATCCATTGCAAGGGAGCGGGCTATGGCGACCCTCTGCTGCTCTCCTCCTGAGAGCTGGTTGGGATATTTCAACGCCTGGGCCTTTACACCCACCCTGTCCAGAAGTTCCATGGCACGGGTCTCCGCCTCGTCCTTGCTCAGCTTGCGGATCCATATGGGTGCCAAGGTGATGTTGTGCAGTACGCTCAGGTGGGGGAAGAGGTTGAACTGTTGGAACACCATCCCGATCTTGCTACGGATCTTGTTGATGTTCTTGATGTTGTGGTCCAAGGGTATGCCATCGACGATGATCTCCCCTCTCTGGTATTCCTCCAGGGCGTTGATGGTCCTGATGAAGGTAGACTTGCCGCTTCCTGAGGGGCCTATGATGACAGAGACCTCCCCGCGGTAGATGGTGTGCGTAATGCCCTTGAGCACTTCGAATTCGGGGGTATACCATTTGTGCACATCCTTAAAGACAATCAGTTCTTCTTTCTGTGTATCTGCTTTCATGCTTGGTTTCCTTATTTTTTGATGTTTCCGGTTACGCCCAACTTCTTCTCCAGCACCATACTTGCCTTTGAAATGCTGAAGCAGAGCACGAAGTACAGGGCACCTTCAAAGAAGAGTACCTGGGCACTTCCGCTGAGGTACTTGGGGTTGCTTACAATGGAGGTCGATATGCCGATGAGGTCCAGCATGCCGATGATGCTGATGAGGCTTGTGTCCTTCAACGCTGAGGTAAACGAATTGACCAATACCGGTATCATGCGCTTGAGGACCTGCGGCAGGATGATGAAGGCCATGGTCTTCGTAGGTCCGAGGTTGAGGCTGGTTGCAGCCTCATACTGGGTCCTGCTTATCCCTTGCAGGCCTCCTCGCAGAGCTTCAGCCATATAGGCGCTGTGGAACATGACCACACCGGTAAGGGCCCTGATGAAGACCGAAGGGGACCATCCTTGGGGAAGTGCCATCGGAAGGATGAGGTAGCCGATGAAAAGGATGGTTATAAGGGGGACTCCACGGATTGTTTCAATGAGGAAGATACAGATGCTCTTGACCACCTTCATGGAGCTCCGCCGTCCAAGGGCGAGCATGAGCCCGATGGGGAGGGAGAGGAAGATGCTGGTAAGGCTGATCAGCAGGGAGAGCAGGAGTCCTCCCCAGAGGTTGGTCTTCACTACGGGAAGGAAGCCCCCCACGCCCCTGATGATGAAGAAGCTCAAGGGGAGCAACAAGATCCAGCCACCTGCAACCATGATGGTCTTTTTCTGTTGCGCCAATTGTGTACCCACAAAGAATGAAACGAACAGCAATAGGGCTGTCGCTAGCATGCTGACCTTGTTGAACAAGCTGAAATTGAGCAGTGCCAGCAATAGGATGGAGATGAGGATGAGGTACATGACCTTAGGAGGCCTTGTCCTGTTCATGCTGAAGGTCAGCCCAAAGAACAGGGCTGCATACCAGAGGCAGAACCATACTCTCCATAGCTGGTCCATGGGATAGCTGCCGGTGAGGATGAGCTTGAGGTTTGCCGAGATGACCGTCCAGTCCCACGAAAAGAGAGGGATGAGGGATTTGGTCACCAGCAGGTAGAGGATTGTCAGGGAGAGCAGCGTCAGGGCTGTGTTCAGGGCAGATGAGAAGAGGTTCTTATGAACCCAATAGAGCAGGGGATGCTCAATTTCCCTGGGTGTCTTGAAGGGGTCGTGTTGTAGTTCCAAGGCCATGCTTACCTCTCCTTAATCTGTACGCGTCTGTTATAGATGTTCATGACCAGGCTTGTCAGCAAGCTCAGCCCCAGGTAGATGGCCATGACCAGTATGATCATCTCCAGGGCTCTTCCGGTCTGGTTGATGATGGTTCCTGTAATGGCAAAGAGGTCGGGGAATCCTATTGCCACACCAAGTGAGGTGTTTTTTGCAACACCGAGGAACTGGCTGGTCAAAGGGGGTATGACCACGACCTTTGCCTGGGGGATGATGACCAGACGAATGGTTTTCATATGGCTCAATCCCAGTGACCTTGCCGCCTCTATCTGGCCCTTGGGGATGCCCTGGATGCCTGCTCGGAAAATCTCAGCTATGAAGGCTGAAGTATAGAGTATGAGCCCTGAAAACAGGCTGAACCACTCAGCTGTCACATGCAAGCCTCCGGAGATATTGAACTTGCCCATCACCGGAATCTCCTTGGTGAGGGCGGCATTGGGCAAAAGAAAATAGGAAATTACGGCAAGGGCTAGGAATGCAAGGGTTGGGTAGAGGATGGTCCTCTGCTCCTTTGCCGTGAGCTTTTCCCGTCTTTTCAGGAAAATGAGCACGCCAATGGCAACGACAAGGGAAAGCACGAGGGCTATAAGCCAAGGCTGGAAGTGTTCATTGGGTTTGAACCATGCCATGCTGATGCCTCGGTTGGAGAGGGAGAAGGAGAGCAGTGTCTCTCCGTTTGGCCCAAGGCGCTCTCCGGCCATTATGCCGGTCTTGATACCCGGGAGCCTTAGGAAGAAGGCCCGGTACCAGATGAGCAGCAACAGCAACAAGGGGATGTTTCGTATGATTTCGATGTAGAGCACTGCCAACTTGTTGATGATCCAGTTGGAGGAGAGCCTGCACAGGGCAATGATAAGCCCCAGTATGGTTGAAACTATAATGGCAAGGAATGAGATGGAGATGGTGTTCAGAAATCCTGCCGCTATCATCCTCAGGTTGCTGCTTGTGTTGCTTACCTCGATGACGGACTCCCCGATATCAATATTGCTTACCATCCGCAGGAACTTGAGGGAGGGGATCATCCCGATCTTGGAAAGCGAATCCACGATGTTGCCATATATCAGTGCTGTCAGGATGATGACAACCAGGGCAAAGATGAATTGGGAGAGCCTTTGGCGCTTATACTTGTCTTGCCAAAGGGGGATGCTCTTGCTTTGAGAATGCATACGGACCTCCATGCCCTAGAGAGTGCCCCTGCCTCACAGGAGGCAGGAGCTTTGCGCACTACGATCAGTTGAATGGATTGGCGTAGAACAGCCCGCCTTGGTTCCAAGGCTTGTTGTAGCCTCTGGTCACCTTCATCGGTATTCCCAGATTCCTGTCAAAGATCTCACCATAGTTGCCTGCCTGCTTGATCACCTGGTATGCCCAGTCTTTGGAAAGTCCCATCATCGGTCCGAGTTCCTTGCCGGCTCCCAAGACATTCTTGATTTCAGGGCTGGTTGTCGTTGCGAGCACCTGGTCGACATTAGCACTGGTGATGGCATGCTCATCCCCGAAGAAGAGGGCGAACAAGGTCCACTGGCAGATGTCCTTCCAGTTGCTGTCCCCATGACGCACTGCAATGCCAAGGGGTTCTTTGCTGATGGTCTCTTCAAGACCCTTGAAGTCACCTGCATTTTCAAATTGGGCAAGGAATACCACTGCAGAGGATTTGTCCACAGATACAGCATCAACCCGTCCGTTGATGAAGGCGCTCTTCATCTCATCAAGGTTCTCAAATGTCAGTGGGCGGTACTTGATCTGCTTGCTCGCCATGATGGCTGCAAGGTTTGTCTCGGTGGTGCTTCCGGTCAGCACAGCGATGGATGCGCCTGCAAGGTCTTCCATGGTATTGATGCCGATGTTGTCCCGTACCACAAAAGTCTGCCCGTCATAGAAGTAGGGTGAGGTGAAGTCCAGCCCAAGCTCGGTGTCACGCGTGGTGTTGATGGTGGCGGTACGGATCAGGACGTCGATCTCTCCACTTTGCAAGGCGATGAAGCGCTCTTTGGAGGTGAGGGGTCTGAACTCCAGCTTGTCAGGCGATCCGAAGACTGCAATGCTCAAGGCTTTTGCCAAGTCAACTTCGAAGCCCTGGTAGGAGCCGTCTTCCTGCAGGTAGGCAAAGCCCGGGTTGGAGGCATTGATGCCTACAATGATGTATCCGCGGTTCCTGATCTGCTGCAGGGTTGATGTCGCCGCTTTTTGTGCAGGTGCCGGTGGTGGTGCTGCTGCAGCTACTGGTGCAGGGGCAGATGCCACGGGGGCTGCTGGAGGAGCCTCTTTTGCTCCACAGCCGACGAACAAGGTCAGGATAGTGAGTAGGGTGATGGCCCAAGCAACTCTCTTTTTCATGATTCTTTCTCCTTTTGTATCTCTTCCAAGGCATCGCCTTGGGATTTACCCCCAGAAACTGTATGTAGGTACGTGGATGGTCTTGGGTTCTGCGTCCCCGTCCTTGTCCTCTATTTGTGCAAGCAAGGTATCACAGGCAATCTCTGCTATCTGTTTGATATCCTGCACGGTAATGAGGAAGTGACCGACAACATGCTCGAGCAGGTTTTTCTGGACGATAAGGTCCTGGGTAAAGGAAAAATTGTCGACCGTCATGAATTCTGATTTGCTCTCACGAAAAGATGACTCCCCATACGCTTTGATGAGGTGTGGCATGTAGAAGCCCGAGTGAAGGAAGATTGCCTCAGGCTTTTTGGGTAGGCTTTCCAGAACCTCTGCCAGATTTGTGTCGTGCTCGCTCTCTCCGCTTGTCAAGATGAAGGATTGCATCCACGGTTCCCGCCCATGGTCCTTCATCGCGGCGATATATCCTTCTTTTCGCAATTTCGCTGTGGAGTTTACAGCCTGGCCCGAGCGGTCCAGCAGCAGTATCTCGCTCTTGCCTGTTTCAAGCATCTTGACCGTCATATCGTAGGAAGCCTTGAAGTGGTCCGAAGAGATGATGTTTGCAGGGACCCCTTCGGCATATCTGTCGACAAAGACAAAGGGGAAGGAGGCTTTTTTCATCCCCTGATAAACCCCCCTTCGTGAAGAGGTGTTGTTCAGCGAGGCGATGAACATCCCATCAAAGAGGCCTGAGCGGTAGAGGCTCAGGGATTCCTGTTCTTTCTTTTCGTCATTGAAGGTGTTGATGACCATAGCCTGGTACCCCTTGGTTATGGCGTACTGCTCTATGTGGTAGATAAGCTCTACAAAGAATCCTACAGGGGTGAAGGGCACTACTATGCCAAGGATCTTTGTATGTTTCGACTTGAGGGCACTGGCAAGGCGGTTGGGGACATAGTTTTCCCGTTCGGCAATCGCAAGGATACGCTTTTGAGTCTCTAGTGCAATTCTTGCTCTGGTTGCCTTGTTGTTGAGCACCAGGGATACTACGGTCACTGAGACCTTTGCCTCTTCTGCTATCTTCTTCAGGCTGGTTCCTGCCATTCCTCTCAACCCCTTTGCTAAAACGTTTGAGCAATTAAAGTATACCATACGTTTTTTAATTCTGTCAAAATATATTCTGCAAATCTCACAGGATGAGTCGCTTTGCCTCTTGTGCTAGCTAGCCCCTGATGACAGAACAAGAGATCCTCGCGGCAGGTAAAAACGTAGGGGATAAAAAACAAGGACTCGATGAAGGACCCCTGTGAGCCTTTGAAGTCGCCTGCCCTTCCTTGGAGAGGTGGACAATTGTGTATTTTTGCTCTATCGTTGTTTAGTGGGGTCCCCATTGGTTGACCCCGGTGAACTCCCAGTTTTCAAATTCTTATAAAGGCGATATATAGATCCATGAAATTTACCGAACTACCCTTAAGTGAGCAAGTGCTCAAAGGCGTTACATCTGCCGGCTTTACCGAATGTACGGAAGTGCAACAGCGCGTGCTTCCCGTAAGCCTTGCCCAGAAAGATGTGATGATCCAATCAAAGACAGGCAGCGGCAAGACTGCCGTCTATGTGCTGACAATCCTGGAAAAGTTTGTACAGGCGGCCAAGGAGGGCAAAACCCATCCTAAGGCCCTCATCGTCGCTCCTACCCGGGAGCTGGCTGTCCAGATCGAAGAGGATACCCTCAAGCTCTCCGCACACATCCCCGGCATCACTGTGGGATGTTTTTATGGAGGGGTGGGGTATGCAAAGCAGGACAAGGCCATCGAGGACGGGTGCGACATCTTTGTCGCCACCCCCGGCAGAATCCTAGACTACCAGAAGATGCACAAGATCGACTTCAGAAACTTTGACATCTTTGTCGTCGATGAGGCGGACCGCCTGTTCGACATGGGCTTCTACCCGGACATCCAGAATATGTTCAGCCTGTTGCGCCCCTGTACCGAGAGGCAGACCATGCTCTTTTCCGCCACGTTGGGCACCAAGGTGAAGAACCTTGCCTGGTCGTTCATGAACAACCCTGTGGAGATTGAGGTCGAGCCTGAGGAGATTACCGTTAAGGCCATCACCCAGGAGCTCTATCACATCTCGAAAAAAGACAAGTTCGGCCTGTTGTTGCAACTCCTGGCCAAGGAAAATCCAGAGAACTGTCTGCTTTTCACCAACACCAAGGCCCGGTGCATCGAGGTTTCCAAACGCCTGTCGCTCAATGGATATGCTGCAAAGTACCTGATGGGGGACCTACCCCAGGCAAAGCGACTTGAGACCATCGACCGCATGAAAGAGGGCAAGATCAAGTTTCTGGTCGCAACCGATGTTGCAGCCCGTGGCCTGCAGATCGATGACCTTGAGCTGGTGGTCAACTACGACATCCCCGATGACTTCGAAAGCTATGTCCATAGGATCGGGCGTACCGCCAGGGCAGGCAAGAGTGGCAAGTCCATCACCTTGGCAGATGAAGAGTATGTATTCGGCCTGGAGCCGATTGAAACCTACATCAACATGAAGATTCCTGTGATCTGGCCAGCTGAGGGTGAACTGCCCGAGGTTGAGGACAAGAGTGCAAAGTTCTCCTTCCGCGACCTGGTGCGCAATGATGAGTACTCCCGCTCCCCCTCCCCCGGCGGCCCAAGAGGCCGTGGTGGCCGACCTGCTCCCGGTGGCAGGAGACCTGCCCCCCGACGTGATGGTCCACCTCCAAGAAGGGAGAGTACCCCCCGTCCCCCACGCAAGGCGCAGGGGTCCAGGCCTGGGCCAGCATCGGCCCCAAGAGGCGGTGCCCCTCAGTCCAGGAGACCAAGCGGTACAGACCATGCAGGACGCAGAAGCGGGTCGAAGAGCTACTCAGAGATCCAGAAGCTCTCCTTGGAAGAGAGGATGTCCTACTACAAGCAGCAGTACTCCAACGAAAGTGGCTCTCCCTCCGCCAGTGGGTCGCCCAGACCAGCTCAGGGTAGAGGTGATGCACGCAAGCCTGTACAGGCTAAGGGTGAAGAGCGAAAGAGCGAACCCAAGCAGGCCCAGGGTCAGCCAAGACAAGCCCAGGGCAACCAGGGTCAGCCAAGACAAGCCCAAGGCCAACAACAGAGAGCTGCTGGGAACAAGAGTGTACCCAGAAAGAGCGTGCCTCCCAGAACAAAAGCTCCTGTCGCCGAGCCAGTGGTGAAAGAACAAGAGGAGAAGGGCGGATTTTTTGCTCGCCTGTTTAGGAAAAAGAAGTAACATGCTCAGACGTTTCATAAC
The DNA here is from genome assembly GCA_034007055.1 of Sphaerochaeta sp. Lineage (GTDB taxonomy): Bacteria > Spirochaetota > Spirochaetia > Sphaerochaetales > Sphaerochaetaceae > Sphaerochaeta. Next base: position 45,773 of record JAVERP010000002.1, on the reverse strand, counting down.
ATATTACCGACCGTACAAAGGACTGTTTTTTCTTGATATGGGGGTAGCCGTCTTTGCCTCCATCCTGTCCATCATCTTCCCATCCCTGACCCGGCAACTGCTGAAGACGGAGATTCCAGACAAGAATCTCCAAGCGATCCTCATCATATTTGCCGTGATGCTCGTCATCTATGTGCTGCAGGCAATATGCCAGTATATCCGTATGACGTGGGGGCATATCCTGGGTGTGAAGATGGAGACGGACATGCGCAGTGAGCTGTTCGCCCATCTGCAGAAGCTCTCCTTTGGATATTTTGACAGGACAAAGACCGCTCATATGATGAGCCGCATCACCAATGACCTCTTTCAGATCACCGAGCTGGCCCACCACGGCCCGGAAGACCTGATCATAAGCGTTGCCACCATCGTCGGTTCCTACATTGTCATGTTCTCCTACAGTGTCCCCCTCTCGCTGATATCCCTCATCCCCCTGCCTTTCATGGTTGCCTACGGCATGTATTACGGGCTGAAGATGAGGGCGACCTTCCGTCGCGTCCGTTCCACCGTTGCTGATGTGAACAGCAACGTGGAGAACTCGCTGATGGGAATCCGTGAGGTGAAGAGCTTTGGACGTGAAGAGTTCCAGGAGCAGAAGTTCAATGATGTGAACAACATCCTGCGCGACAGCAAGACCGAGCAGTACCGTGTCATGGGAAGGTACCACTCCGTCATAGGGCTTTTTCGTGAGCTCTACTACTTCTGCACCATCGCAGGAGGGGCCTTGCTCATCATGCGCGGCACGGTGCAGTCCTACGACCTTGTCACCTTCATCCTCTATGTCGGGGTGGTCCTGCCTCCCATCGACCGCCTGATCAACTTTACCGAACAGATGCAGCAGGGTATGGCAAGCTTTGAACGCTTTGTCCAGGTCATGGATGAGACTCCCTCCATTGTCGACAAGCGTGACGCCAAGGACCTGAAGATTTCCCAGGGAGACATTCGGTTTGAAGGGGTGACGTTCCAGTACGACTCCTCCACAGAGACAATCCTCAAGGACCTGAACCTTTCGATAAGTGGCAGTACCACTGTCGCCCTGGTCGGGGAATCAGGGGCAGGGAAAAGCACCTTTGCCTCGCTCATCCCCCGTTTCTATGAGCCTGAGGCGGGGCGTATCCTCATCGATGGGCAGGACATCTCCCTCGTCCGACAGCGCTCGTTGCAGAAAAACATTGGCTTTGTGCAGCAGAACGTCTTTCTTTTTGATGCTACCATCCGAGAGAATTTGCGGTACGGCAAGGTCGATGCAACTGAACAGGAGATGTGGACAGCCCTCGATGCTGCAAACCTGGGCACCTTTGTACGCTCTCTTCCCAAGGGCCTCGATACTGGGGTGGGCGAGCGCGGCACCCTGCTTTCCGGCGGTCAGAAACAGCGCATCTCCATTGCCAGGGTATTTTTGAAGAATCCTCCCATCCTCATCTTTGATGAGGCCACCAGCAGCCTCGATACCGAGAGCGAGGAGCTCATCAGCGAGGCGTTTGCACGCCTCTCCTCGGGTCGTACTGCGATAGTGATCGCACACCGCCTGACCACGGTAAAGAACGCCGATTGCATTTTTGTCCTCGATGACGGCAAGCTCATCGAACAGGGAAAGCATGAACAGCTGTTGGCCTTGAATGGCCAGTATGCTAAATTGTACAGCAAGCAGGATTTTTCCTGAGAGGAGGCATGATATGAAAATTATACGAATAGCTGTGGCTTGCATCGTGGTCATCCCCTTGCTTGTGCTCTCCCTGGTCTATGCATTCATCCCTGCAGGGATCCTGACGTTGTTTGGCGCCAGGAAGGTGGCAGACCGTTGGCTTGAACTGTGCGGCCGCTTCATCAGCAATTGCTCCCTCTTTGCCATAGGGGTCAAGGTGCATGTCGATGGGAGGGAGAACCTGCCCACCGAGACAAACATCTGCTATATGGCAAATCATCAGAGCATGCTCGACATCCTTGCCTTTGCAGGGCCTGCAAAGCTTTGGGCAAGCATCTTTGCCAAGGCTGAGATAAGGAGGGTGCCCATCATCAACCTCTGGTGCTACGCCTTGGATTGTGTGTTCATCGAACGCACCAGCCCCCATGATGCGGTGAAGGCGATCCTCAAGGGGGTGCAGAAGCTCAAGGATGGCAAGCCCATGCTCATATTCCCGGAAGGGACGCGCAGCAAGGTTGATTCCATTGGCGAGTTGAAGAACGGCAGCCTGAAACTGGCTACCCGCTCCAACGCCATCATTGTCCCCATAACCATAAAGGGGTTGCGCCATGGCCTTGAGGGGATAACGAACTTTAGGCGCGTGCACGCCTACTTCTCCATCGGAAAGCCCATCCCTACCGCTTCACTCTCCAAAGAGGAGGTTGCAACGCTGCATGACCGGGTCTATGGAGAGGTGAAGTCACGATTCAATGAACTGCCCAGCTAAGGGGGGCAAGGAGCTCTGTCTTGAGGTCAGGGCCCTGAGCTTCACCTATCACTCCTGGAAGGAGGCGAAGAACACCCCTGTGCTGACAGGGGTCGACCTCTGCCTTGAACAGGGGAGCAGGACACTGCTGCTCGCCCCCTTTGATAGGGGGAAAAGCACTTTGGCTCGCATTATAAGCGGACTCTGTCCCAAGTATCTTCCCGGTGTCTTGGAGGGCAGTGTCCATGTCTGTGGCAAGGACCTTGCCCATACCGAGCCTTGGCAGCTGCTTCTCGACTGCGGCTATGTCTCCCAGAATCCCCAGGAACAGTTTGTCGCCCTCTCGGTCGAGGATGAGGTCGCCTTTCCCCTGGAGTCCTTGGGCCTCGGGCGCGAGGAGATCGCAAGGCGTGTCGATACCGCCCTTACCAATTGGGGTCTGCAGGACTTGCGCTCCTCAAGCCAACAGGAGCTCAGCGGTGGGGAGCGCAAGCGCGTGCTGCTTGCCCTCCAGCAGGCGGTAAACCCCCGCCTCTGGGTATTGGACGAATCATTTGACGATCTTGACCGCTCTTGGCGTGAGTACCTCACCACCCTCATCAGGGAGGGGGAGGGGACGACGCTCGTGCTTGCATCCCGCTATCTGGAGCAGTTTGAAGATCTCTTTGACCGGTATGCCCTTTTGGAAGGGGGCAAGGTCCGTTTCGGGGCTAAGGCTGAGATCCTCCACCTCTTCTCTGTCCTCTGCGGCGATGGCCTTGCCAACCCCCTCAAGGGCCAGAAGCTTTCCAAAAATGTGGAACATACCCTTGTCTGCTCAGATCTTGTGACTGTCCGCACCCGCGTCAGCACGCTGGAGGCCAGGCCCTTCAGGCTCTCTGTGCCCCACTTTACTATTACCAGTGGCGACCTCATCACCTTGGTTGGTCCGAACGGCAGTGGGAAAAGCACCTTCAGCCGGCTGCTGTGCGGCCTTGATGAACCCAGGGGGGGATCCTTCACCCTCGACGGCAAAAAGATGGGCGCCCGGGATCTGAACCGCAGTGTCGGCTACCTCTTTCAAAATCCCGACCTGCAGATATTCCTGCCCACCGTCAGGGAGGAGTTGTCCTGGTCGCTGAAAAGACGCAAGGACCTGAGCCCTGATCAGGTGACGGCGATGGTAGGCGAGTGCGCCGCCCTCTTCGGCCTTGACCTGGAGGAGACCCCATCCACCATGAGCTATCCCTTGAGGAAAGCTTTGCAGGCTGCTGTCTACTACCTGCTGGACCGCCCCTTCTATATCCTGGACGAACTGGACAACGCCCTGACCTATAGTGTGGCCCTCTCCATCATCGCGCTCTTGCGCCGCAACGGGGCCGGGATCCTGCTCATCACCCATGACCGCACGTTTGCCTCTCTGGTGGGCGAGAGCACCTACGCCATCGAGGCGGGTGTCCTGGAGAGCATATGACCACCAATACCTTTGTTGCAGGCAGTGGCTTTCTCTACCGCATGGACCCCAGGGCCAAGATTATGGCGATGCTGCTCATCTGCGTCTTGCTTTTTCTAGCGATTACCTTGGAAGGGCTGTATGCCACTGTTGTGCTGCTCATCCTGGTGGGCAGTGTGAATACCGGCCTGCGCCATACAGGGCGGACCTTCAAGTCCATTCTGCCCATGCTCCTGTTCATGGCCCTGTTCATGCCCTTCAATGTGCGTAGCGGCCAGAGCCTGGTCTCCATCGGCTCGTTCACGCTCATAACACGCGAAGGGGCCCTGCAGGCCGCCAGGCTGGGAGGGCGGTTCATCGGCATCACGTACGCCTGCACCTTGTTGTTTGCCACCACACCGATGACCGACGTGATGCTCGCCTTGCGCTGGTACCGCCTGCCGTACAAGGCGTCGCTGGTGGTGACCCTCTCCTTCACCTATATCCCCTTCATCGCCGACAGCTTCACCCAAATTAGTGAGAGCCATCGCTTGCGCGAGGGCGGTGAGCTGGAAAAGAGAAGGTCAGTCTTCAAACGTCTGCGCGACCTCTTGCCCACCCTCACCAGCGCCCTGGTGGTTGCCCTGCGCTCCATACCATACCTGGCGATGAGCCTTGAGCAGCGGGGGTTTGGCCGCAGCGAGAAAAGAACCAGCTATCACAGCTTGGATTCGTACCGCCATGGCTTTACGGATTTTGTCATTTCTCTTACTATACCCATAGTCTTTTGGCTCACATTCAGAGCTCGGTAGGAGGTCTCTTCACATGGAAAAAAATCGTAATGCCCTGAAGGTCGCCGTAGTGGCGGTCCTTACGGCGGTTGTCGTCGTCTTCACCATGATAGTCCGTATTCCCACAGCAAAGGGATATCTCAACCTCTGTGATGTTGCGATTTGCTTTATCGCCTTCACCTTCGGGCCCTGGTCCGCCTTCATTGCAGCAGGGTTGGGAACAGCCCTTGCCGACCTGTTCAGCGGCTACGCCCAGTGGGCACCCATCTCGTTTGTAGTGCATGGCGTTGAAGGGTTGCTCGTCGCCCTTATCGTCCGGCAAAAGGGTTCGGTGACGATTCCTTTTGTCACCAAGGTGGTTGCAGGGTTCGTCTGCATGGCAACCGTTTCCTTGGGGTATTTTGCCCTGTCGGCTATTTTCATCAGCGGCGTGTCGGTAGCGGCTGCAGAAATCCCTTGGAACCTTCTGCAAAGCGGTGTTGGCGTTGTCCTTGGCCTTGCCCTGGCTGCAGCGGTCAAGCGTGCATATCCACCGGTTAGTTCCCTTGCTTGGTAGCATCACAAAACAGTTTTCGTTATACTTCCAGCACCCAGACCATAGAGGAGCATTTCATGCAACAGTTCTCTCACGACACTATCGTGGTACTCGATTTTGGTGCCCAATACAGCCAGCTTATAGCAAGACGGGTACGTGAAATGCACGTCTACTCCCAGATAGTCCCCTATACCACCAGTTCTGAGGACCTGAGGAAGATGCAGCCCAAGGGCATCATCTTCTCTGGCGGACCTGCAAGTGTGGGCAAGGAAGGCTCGCCCCGACCTGATGAGGGGATCTACAAGCTGGGTATCCCCATTCTGGGGATCTGCTATGGCCTGCAGGTGATGAGCGTGCAGAACGGGGGAGCGGTCCAGCGCCCTGACAAGCGCGAGTATGGTATTGCAGAGTTGGAGATCTTGGACAGCAGCTCCCTCTTGCTGAAAGGACTTTCTCAAAAATCCAAGCTTTGGATGAGTCACGGCGACTCCGTCTCCTCCCTTCCTGAGGGCTTCAGAGGGAGTGCCAGGACAAAGAACTGTGAGTTCACCGCCCTTGAGAATGATGAGAAGCAGTTGTATGGAGTGCAGTTCCACCCTGAGGTTGTCCATACACAAGATGGAACCAAGTTGCTCTCCAATTTTGTGCTGGACATCTGCAAGGCCGCCCCTGATTGGAATATGGGCTCCTTTGTCCATACGGCCATCGAGGAGATCCGCAGGAAGGTGGGGGACAAGCAGGTGCTGTGCGGCCTCTCAGGAGGGGTGGACTCAGCGGTTACTGCAGTTCTTATCCACGAGGCCATCGGCGACCAGCTGGTCTGCGTCTTCGTCAACAACGGCATGCTTCGCAAGGGAGAGGCCGAGAGGGTGCAGAAGGTCTTCAGGGACTCCTATAACATCCGCCTGCACTATGCTGATGCCCAGGATGCCTTCCTCAATGCGCTCTCTGGAACCACCGAGCCTGAGGCAAAGCGCAAGATCATAGGCAAGGTGTTTATCGACACCTTCTACGAGGCTGCCCGCAGTGTAGGGGAGATCTCCTTCCTGGCCCAAGGCACCCTCTATCCCGATGTGATCGAAAGCAAGAGCCCCTCCGGCGGTCCTTCGGTGACCATCAAGAGCCACCACAATGTGGGAGGCCTTCCTGATGATCTGAAGTGGGAGCTGCTTGAGCCTTTGCGCGAACTTTTCAAGGATGAGGTGCGTGAGGTTGGACGTGAGCTTGGCCTGCCTGAGGATATGGTGAACCGTCACCCCTTCCCAGGTCCTGGCCTCGGGGTGCGCTGTGTCGGTGAGGTCACCAAGACAAGACTGGATACCTTGCGAGAGGTTGATGCCATCTTCATCGAGGAGATCCGCGCTGCCGGCCTGTATGGGGATATCTGGCAGGCATTGGCCTGCCTGCTGCCGGTGAAGAGCGTCGGGGTGCAAGGGGACCAGAGAACCTACGAGGAGGTCTGCTCCTTGCGTGCTGTAACCAGTGAGGACGCCATGACAGCCGACTGGTTCCGTTTCCCCCCTGAGGTGCTCGAGCGCGCTTCCAACAGGATCTGCAATGAGGTCAGTGGGGTCAACAGAGTGCTGTACGACATCACCAGCAAGCCTCCCGGTACCATTGAGTGGGAGTAAGCGACAAGGAACAAAGCTGAATTGGAGACGCTCTAAGAAGATGCTATTTGATTTGGTCTGATTGGACACGAATAAGAACAGGAATAAGCATAAGCGTACAATAACAACACCCCCCGTAATCTGTGTACAACAGATTACGGGGGGTGTTTGTTGTAGATGAGAAAAAGAACTGTCATTGACTGTGGTATGATATGGTTATTGTAACCGAGCTCGTCGAGTTACAATTCAATAATATACATTGTATAACAGGGTAAGGGATAGCTTTTTTATTGCATCGATAGCAATAACCATCAGATGAAGACCCAGGATGTATGTGGAAGGGACGGTTGTATGGCCAACAAAAATACCAAGCTGCAAAAACACGAAAGAACAGGATGGATGACTTTTTTGAAAGATGTCCTCATTTGCTCTTTAGGGGCTTACGGAGGTCCTGAAGCTCATTATGGTGTGTTTGTGGATCAGATGGTAGTTAAGAAAGAATATCTGACCGAAGAAGAAATTGCAGAACTTATTGCCTTGACTTCCATTTTGCCCGGACCCAGCAGTACACAAACCATTGTGTCCATCGGATATAAAGTCGGGGGACCCTTTTTAGCATTACTAACCTTGTTGGTATGGGCTGTACCTGTGCTTATAGTGATGACGCTACTTTCTTTTGTAAGTGGGTTTTTGGATACGATGAATGTATCCCGAGATGGTCTTCGGTATATTGGGCCGATGGCTGTAGGCTTTATCATTGTAGCGGCGTATCGAATAGGGCGAAAAGTCGTAACCAATAAAATGACGTTAGGGCTGTTGCTGTTTGGTGCTATCACAACGTACTTCATTCGCCAGCCATGGATTTATCCTGTAGTGCTTGTACTTGGTGGACTGGTAAGCATTAAGACTTCACAGGAGGAAAATCTCTGGAACCGTGTAAAAATCCGTCCCAATTGGTCCTATATGATCGTATTTGCTGTTTTTGCCTTAGGAAGCCTATTTCTTAGCCTTATATGTAGCAATAAGATTCTTCATTTGTTCGAAAACTTTTATCGGTATGGTTATTTGGTCATTGGAGGTGGCCAGGTAGTGGTTCCTCTTATGTATAGTGAATTGGTAGAAGTGAACAAATTCATGACTAGCCAAGAATTCTTAACTGGATTTGGTTTGGTCCAAGGGTTACCAGGCCCTATGTTCAGCTTTAGTGCATATGCCGGTGGAATGGCAGCTCGTGAAGGAGGTGTTCTGTTTCAAGTGCTCGGTGCTGGGGCAAGTGGTATTGGAATATTCATGCCTGGTCTTCTTTTGATCTTCTTTGTTTATCCCCTGTGGGAAAGCATAAAGGAAATAAAGGGAATAAAGATTTCTTTACAAGGGATCACTGCCGTTGCCGCTGGATTAATTGCAGTTGCAGCAGTTATTCTGATGGAGAAGAGTGGCTTGGCATTAGATACTTTTCTCGTTACCTTTTTTACAGTTATGATTTTGCTGACAAAAAGAATTCCAGCGCCATTGATCGTACTTGCTACATTGCTTATTGGATTTTTTGTATAACTACAACAACAGAATATTCTTACCCATGGTTTACGGAATAGAGATATGCAAAAGCCGCATGATATCTTTCTCGGATTCGAGAACCCGTCCAGCTATGAAGTCAGTGAAGGGCTGGTAGTTTGCATGTGCCTGTTCGAGGAGGAGGATATATTCCAGCCGTAGCATTGGTGGGATTATGGCGGGCATGTAGCCATCCTGCAGCAGTTTTTATCCTTGTTTGTACATACATACATGCATACATGTGTAATTGCTATGCTACACAGGTCCTAGCCCATACTGCCTAAAAATATTTCTTCTCTTCATTTGCTTGGAGTAAAGCCTCACTATCAGAGGGCAAGGTAAACTCATCTGGTGCTTACAGCATAAAGCGGCTTTATCCGCTTCTTGTACACCTTTGCAAAGAAAAAGAGCGACAGGGCCAGCGCTGAGCTCTCTGCTATGATGAAGGCGTACCAGAGGGCATCGAGTCCCAGGAAGTTTCCCAGCAGGTATGCTACGGGCAGCAGGAATATGAGCTGGCGCGTGATGGAGATGATCATGCTGATGTAGCCGTCACCCACTGCCTGGAAGAGGGCCCCCAGGGCAATGCAGATTCCTGCACTTATGTAGCACAGACTTATCCTGGGCAGGGCAACCTTTCCTATCGCCATCATCTCAGGCGAAGCGTTGAACCAGGATAGAAGCGTCCCGGGAAAGAGCATGAATATGATGAAGCCTGTTGTCATGATGAATAGGGAGATTATCAGGCCAACCCTGAGGGTCTCCATCATCCGCTTGGGCCGCTTTGCCCCATAGTTGAATCCCAATATGGGTGTCATGCCGCTGTTGAGTCCAAAGATGGGCATGAAGACAAAGGATTGCAGGCGGAAGTATACACCGAAGACAGAGACCGCTGCCGTTCCAAAGGAAATAAGCAGTTTGTTGAGGCTGGTAGTCATGATGGTTCCGATCGCCTGCATGATGATGGAGGGCAGGCCAACTGCATAGATGTCGATGACCGTCCGTCTTTCAAGCTTGAAGTACTTTGCCCTGATCTTCACTTCCTTGTTCCTGCGGACAAAGTAGATGGCAAGGATTGCCGCAGCATGCTGGCCTATGACGGTCGCAATGGCTGCTCCCAACACTCCCATACGAGGAAAGCCAAGGAGGCCGAAGATGAGGATGGGGTCGAGTATGATGTTTATGATGGCTCCTGTGCTCTGGATGATCATGGGCCGGACAGTGTCACCTGTGGCCTGCAGGATACGTTCGCACGTGATGTCGACAAAGATGGCGAACGAGAAGAAGAAGCAGATGGTCACATACTGCGTTCCCATCGCCAGCAGCTCAGGCTCGTCCGTGAAGAATCTGAAGAAGGTCCCGGAGAAGAAGAGCCCTATGACAGCGAAGAGGATCCAGCTGAAGAAGGAGAGTGTAAGGCCGTTGTTGGCAGCCTTCTCAGCCCCTACATAGTCCTTTGCCCCCAGCTTTCGCGCCAACAGGGAGTTTACCCCCAGGGAGGTCCCCACTGCCACTGCTATGAGCAGGTTCTGCATGGGAAAGGCAAGGGAGACAGCTGTAAGGGCCGCTTCGCTGTACTGAGCGAGGAATATGCTGTCCACTACATTGTAGAGGGCTTGGACCATCATGCTGATCATGATGGGGAAGGACATGGATAATACTAATGTTGGTATGGGCTTGATACCCATCTTGTTCTCTTGGATCGGCTGCACAAAAATTCCTTATTCCGAGGCGTTTCGGATAGGTAGTAATACCATGACCACCCTCTAATGTAAAGGAAGGGAACGCCGCTCCCTTCCTTTGCATCACAAAGGTGTGTCTGGACAGTAAAGTAGAGGTGGGTGTTGCATTTGGCTGCGATGGCCTCACACCCCTTCTTTCCCTACTCTTCGTTTACCCTAAGCAGAAGAGCACCTCCCCCTACAAGGAGTAGGATGATGCCGAACCGGTAGTTTCCTGTGACTATGGTGACCACACCCATCAATAGAGGATTGCACCGAGAGAGGCGAAGAAGGCGAGCAGGCGGTTTTTGTATATGCCGTAGTCGGCAATGGCGCCTATAAAAGGTGCGAATATGGCTATAAGCAGGGAGCCCGGGCAGTTCGCCAGCCCTAGGTATAAGATGCCTTGCTGTGCTTTGGCGCCGACAGCCCTGAGGAGGTGAAGAATACAGGGAAGAACCCCGCCATGACCGTTGTTGCACAAGCACTGTTGCCCAGTCGTACAGGGCCCAGGAGAAGATAGAGCTATTGGAGTCTTGCATCTTGCTCCCTCTGAGCCTAGATTACCAGCAATAGTATGAGAAGTCATGCAAGAATTTTTCACATCGATGGCGTGGGGACAATAGTTGTATTCACTTGCACAACTGATGGCTGTTCAATACAATAGGGCAATAAAGTTTACAATGTCGGGAGGTATCCCCCATGATAGTGTGCAAATTCGGCGGAAGCTCAGTGGCTGAAGCCCAGCAGATACGGAAGGTCAAGCAGATCGTTGACTCTGATCCCAGGCGCCAGATTATAGTTGTCTCAGCCCCTGGCAAGCGTTCCGGCTCAGACGAGAAGGTCACCGACATGCTCTATGCATGTAATGCCATGGTCCAGCAGGCCCTCTCCTGTAAGGACCTGTTCAAGAAGATATCCCTCAGGTACACCACCATCCTCTCCGATCTTGGAATGCAGGCTAAGCCCTTCCTTCCAGTGCTTGAGGAGGTTCGTCAGATGATAGACGCCGGCCATGGCGCTGAATATGCGGCAAGCAGGGGCGAGTACCTTGCAGCCAGGATGGTCGCTACCTACTTCGGTTGGGAGTTCCTGGATACCGACCCCCTTATTGTCATCAACCATGACGGGACGGTGAATCCCCAGACATGGGAGAACCTCAAGCGAGCTCTCAAGCCCAATGTGAAATACGTGGTGCCGGGCTTCTATGGATGCGACCCCGAGGGGAAAGTGAAGACCTTCAGCCGTGGAGGGTCCGACATTACCGGAGCCATCCTTGCCAATGCATCCGGTGCAAAGACATACGAGAACTGGACAGATGTGTCCGGGGTGTTCTCTGTCGATCCAAGGCTGACTTCCGATGCAAAGGTCATCAAGGAGATGACCTACCGCGAAGTGAGGGAGCTGTCTGGTGTCGGCGCCGGGGTGTTCCATGAGGAGGCCATCGCACCTATTTTCTCTTCAGGCATACCCATCAATGTGAAGAATACCAACGCCCCCCTCGATGCAGGGACGATGATCCTCCCTACACGCGAAGTTGGGAATCATCCTCTGGTAGGCATCTCGGCAAAGAGCGGCTTCAGCCGCCTCTCCTTGAGAAAGCTCATGCTGTTCAAGCGCACGGGCATCAGGCACGCCTTGCTGACCATGCTCCACATTTTTGGTGTGCGTCCCACCTTCTCCTTGTTTGGTGTCGACAGCATGGTCTGGTTTTTTGAGACTTCCCAGGCTAGCGACAGTGTGCTCAATGCGATGTGCGCAAGGCTGAAGGGCGAGTTTGACCTTGAGGAAGTTGTTGTGGACCATGGGCATGCAGTGCTGGGCATCATAGGGTCAGGGGTGATGCAGGATAGTTCCGTAATCGCCAAAAGCACCACCGCCCTTGCCCAGGACAGCATTACCCTTAATTTCCTTAACTATGGCTCCTCTGATACTTCCATCCTGATCGGAGTCAGGAGTGAGCAGGCGCAGGATGCTGTAAAGTGTCTCTATAAAGCTCTGTTTTAGGACTGCAAAGAATTTAGAGCTACATGAAAACATTCCGGATAAGGAATGGTATTCATGTAGCTATTGTTGCCCATATGCATAATCTTGTTTGTTTTTAGGTAATACCTTACTGTGCACGTATGATCCATCATAAAGGGATCATACATACAGTACATACTATATAATTTGAGGGTAGCTTTGTGATTTCACAAGAATCAATCTTGTTGGCCTTGCTTATTTTTGTTGCAAGGGTTTTTGATGTCACCCTGGGGACTTTGCGGCATGCCATGATCGTCCGTTCCAAACGGGGCATCACCTTTGGCATAGCCTTTTTCGAGTCCCTTATCTGGGTGTTCGCCGTTTCCAAGGTTCTTACCAACCTTAGTGACCCTCTGACAGCCTTCGCCTATGCCCTGGGCTTTGCCTCAGGCACCTTTATGGGGATTACCCTGGAGGGGGTCCTGAAAATAGGTGAGCAGGTGGTGAAGGTCTTCAGTGTGAAGGGTAAGGAAGTTGCTGTAAAGCTCAGGAGCGATGGCTTTCGTGTCACTGAATTTTCAGGGCAGGGTCGTGATAGTGAGGTTATCCTTCTGTTTGTCCAGGTGAGGCGCAGGGAGGCTAAGAAGGTGCTCAAGCTTGCAAGGGCAATTGATAACCAGTGTTTCCTCGTTGTTGAGGATATCAAGTATGTCGACAGTGTGAGAATGTAGCCTGAGCCCCGGCTAGAGAATTGTAGCAATTATCTGCATCATCAGGGATATTCCTGAAAATACATGAAGCATAAAAAGAACCGGTTCGATCGAACCGGTTCTTTGCTTATCAAAGAATGCCTACTTTACAGGCTTGATGACCTGTTCGGTGTCGAGGTCGAAGAACTTGACCTTTGCCATGTCGGGGATCAGGTAGATCTTGCTGTCAACCTTGGGGATGACGGTCGGATCGATCTTTCCGATGACCTGGCTCTTGGAGGTAGCAATGTAGACGTGGGTCTCAGAACCGAGGGGCTCTACAACACTTACACGGCCATTGATGGTCTCTCCATCCTTCTCTGCATGGCTGAACTTCACGTCTTCAGGGCGGATACCAAAGGTTACGCTCTTGCCGACATATGGGGTGAGCATCTTCTTCTGTTCAGCGGTCAGCTTCAGGCGGAAGGTCCCTTCGTTTGCATACAGGTCAGCTCCATCAGCTTCAATGGCGGTTTCGAGGAAGTTCATTGGAGGGGAGCCGATGAATCCTGCGACAAACTTGTTCTGGGGATCGTTGTACAAGGGCAAAGGACCACCGATCTGCTGGATGATGCCAAACTTCATGACGACGATGACGTCTGCCATGGTAAGGGCTTCAACCTGGTCATGGGTTACATAGATCATCGTAGCCTTCAGGCGGCTGTGCAGTGAGGAGATCTCAGCACGCATCTGGACACGAAGCTTTGCATCAAGGTTTGAAAGGGGTTCGTCAAAGAGGAATACCTTTGGCTTGCGAACAATTGCACGGCCGACAGCAACACGCTGTCTCTGTCCACCTGAAAGGGCCTTGGGCTTTCTTTCCAGGAGTTCTTCAATTTCAAGGATCTTGGCAGCTTCACGTACACGCTGGTCGATCTCTTCCTTGGGGAACTTGCGAATCTTAAGACCGAATGCCATGTTGTCATACACGGTCATGTGGGGATACAGAGCATAGTTCTGGAAAACCATTGCAATGTCTCTGTCTTTGGGGGGAACGTCGTTGACTAGGTTGTTGTCAATGTAGAGTTCACCGCTGGTGATGTCTTCAAGACCAGCAATCATGCGAAGTGTTGTGGACTTACCACAACCCGAAGGTCCAACCAAGACTACGAAGTCCCGGTCCTTGATGTCGATGTTTACATTATCGACAGCTTTGACGTTTCCGTCATACACCTTACAGATGTTCTTCAGTTGTACAGTGGCCATAATGCCTCCAATTTATTTTATCTAAGAATTACTTTACCCCAGTACGGTAAGGATGTCAAATAATTTTTCAGTTGCAAAAAATGAAAAATTTGTAAATGCATATAATATAAAGAAAAAGAGGTTATATAAAAATATAAAAAGTACTTCCTTTTTTCGGTTTAATTTTTCTGATTTTCATAATGTACTATTTATCCACAAGATAGTTAGACCTGTGACTATCCTAGAGAGTACCTATTGACCACAACTTCATCAGAATGATATTTACACTTCGGCTTTTCTTTGGTACTATCCACCCATGCGCTAGTAGCACAACGGTTAGTGCTCGTGCTTCCCAAGCATGAGACGAGGGTTCGATTCCCTTCTAGCGCTCTACAGGCCCACGATCTGAGGATTGTGGGCCTGTCCTTTTTACTCATTGCACTTGAACTTTCTTCTTGCATGGCCATTGTTTTCAAGTCACCTGGGAACCATCGGGAAAACATATGAAATGGACGTGTGTGATCCTTACTGCTTCACGCTATCTGATAGAAAAGGAAGCAAGTGATAAGGCGTACAGAGCAAAAAGCTTGGAATATAGGGAAGATCGTCAGAATGAGGCATGTGAGAGACGCTCAAAAAGCAGTAGGGAAAGCAGTGTGAATACCAAGAAAACCCGTGTCTAAGTGTCAAAATATTATGGAGAACTATAGAAATACTATAGAGAAGGGGTCAGGTGCTCGGCACCTGACCCCTGAATCATATCAGATAGCTGTTACTTGAAGCAGACGATCGCCTTGGGCTCCAGGACACGGAAGGTGAAGGACTCTGTTGCGAACAGCGTCAGCTCCTTGGTGTCGTGGGACTCGTAGCCAAGGGCAAAATCCTGGCCGATGGTCAGTTCAAGGTCTTCACTGTCATAGGGGACAAGAATTGCACCTTCGATGGAACTGGCAAAGACCACCTTGCTTCCCAACATCCTCTCGACCCGCTCCACAAGAGGCATGCCATGTCCTTCCTTGTGAAGGGCAATCCATCCGGCAGATCCTACAATAAGGGAGTAGGGGCCGTTGATGTGGCTGCCCTCCAGCTCCATGACCGCCTTGGTCAGGGATGTCAGGATGTCGTTGGCATTGTCGCCCAAGGTCAGTGTCTTATGGGCTGAGGCCTCCTTCAACCCCTTGATGCCACCGGCAGCATAGCTGTTGTAGATCGCATTCTCTTCAAAGATGGCGAGTTTTTCCACAGCGGCGTCCAGGCTGTCAAAGTCAATGTCCTTCGCTCCGCGAGCGAGGTTGTCCACCTCCCAACGGTTGAGGGTGAAACGCACCCTTGCTTCGGTGAGGGGCTTCAGTGTATAGGTGCCGGCCTTTACCTCCCCGTCATCACAGAGGGTAAGCCTTCCTTCGTTAACTGCTGCAAAGTCAAGGCCTTTTGGTCCTTGTACGTTTACCACCTTACGTGCGGTAAGGCGGGAAAGCAGCACTTCCTTTGCTCTTTTTTCAATTTCACCCCAGCCTTCTGCTGAAAGTGGTGCCAAATCTCTTTTGAACATATCCATAAAGAAATCCTCCTAGGTTATGTGTCGTATGCGGGTTCTAATTCTTCAGGTTGCCAATGCCCATGCCTGACGTTGTTTTTACAGGGGCTTGTGTGCCGCCTGCACCCGTTGCCTGCTCCTCAACTTCGAGCAGCGATCCTTCGGTGAAGAGATATGTCTTCATATCTTCGTCAAAGCCACTCATATTCCTTCTCAGCCATTCGAAGGTCATGACGGCATGTTCGATCTCCTCATCCCGGTTGTGGGCCATGATATCCTTGAGTTCCTGGTCTTTGGTTGTGTAGACACGCTGGTTGTACCAGTCGATCGCCTCCAACTCCTCGCGCAAGCTGGTTATAGCTCTTGAAATATCACGAGTCTTCTCATCCAGTACATCATACGGTTCAGAATAAGCCATGTAATTCCTCCTACAGGTATTAGTCTTAGCCCTAATAATACTCAAGGTTTGGCAATAAAGAAAGGGTGATCTCTGGTTTGAACAGAAAAAATGGCTGAGGGTAGGGAAGTGTAGGCAAACAAAGGAAGGACATAGAGAGGTGCTGAGAACCTTTTCCAACCGTGGCTTTTGCTATTCAGGGAGCCACTGCTTCCTTGATTCAGACCCATCTTTGTTTGCAAAAAAGAGGTAACAGCCTTCAGTAAAATGAATCAATTGTAAATCCCCATCAATGCATTTGTCCTCTATATAATTCCTAAATGAAATATTAGTATTTCTAATAGCTTGCTAAAAGTCTTTCTAACTTTGCCAATAGTTTATTTCTATATTCCTAAATGATACTAAATCCTTAATGATTTGTTACCCAAAGTGTATTATACTATAGGGGTGAATGCTCCTTATCTTGCACTGACGGAGGATACCCATGGCTTTGAAGTTTAAGACCATACTTGCACAATTACAGATGAAGATCATCTCCGGTGAATGGGGTGAGGGCTTCAAGATGCCCACAGAGATGGAGCTCTGTGAGCAGTATGATGTATCCAGGGTCACGATACGCAGGGCACTTGAGGAGCTTGTTGCCCAGGGGCATATCACCCGGACAAGAGGCAGGGGTTCCTTTGTCCTGTTCAATAGGCAGCTTGTCGACCTAACCTATTCCAAACATACCGAGAGGACCATTAAAGGCAGATACAAGATACTGCTTAAGGAGAAGCTCTTTGCAACCGGTGTCGACAAAGAGCAGTTGGGCGGCGATGATATGCATGCGAACAATCAGATATGGCATGTGAAGAGCCTGCATATGGTCGGAGACAAGGCTACTGTCCTGAGCGACTACTACCTGTCCACCAGGTTTACAGAGCCACTGCTGCAGATGCAGGAGTACTGTGACCAGTCCATCTTTGAGATCCTCAGCACCTACAGTGGCCAGCGATGTTCGTTTGCCCAGGGCAAGGTCGGGGCCATCAGCCCCAACGCGGAGATATGCAACCACCTGCAACTCGACCCCCGATCAGCAAACCTGTGGTGCAGGGGCATTTGTGTCCTCGATGACGGTACGGTAGTGGGTCGCTGCACAAAGATTTTTGACGGTCTTGTCTATGAATTTGCCTTGGACTCATCCCATACTTCTGATCGAAGGCCCCTGTACTGACAAGAGCCATCGCTTACACAAGCACTATGCCCATCCTCTTCGCCCCTTGTGAAAACAATGGGGCAAAGTGCATATTTGTGCATACTATTTCATTGTGTTTTCTTGACATTTCAAGTATAAATGTAAAGGACCACGTCCTGTAAACCCAAATATCCCATCGGAGTGAATCACCATGCAAAGAACAATCGTTACCATGTTGCACAATGCCGCCGCCAAATATGGAAATAGAGCATACACAAATACCAGAATGGAGGAAGGTTGGGTCCCCAGCTCTTTTGCCCAGACCGATGCACTTTCCGACTCTGTTGCAGCATATCTGCTTTCAACAGGCTTCAAGCCCGAGCAAAGCGTCGGAATCCTCAGTGAGGGCAAGAGCTCCTGGGTGACACTCGAATTGGCAGTCATTAAGGCAAGGGGCATCAGTGTCCCCCTATCCATCAAGCTGACACCTGAGGAAATTGCCTTTAGGATCAACCATAGCGAATCCCATGCCATTGCAGTGAGCAGCAATACCCTTGCAAATACCATAAAGGCCCTTCCTTTTTTTGACCACAAGGTCCTGTTCATCTATCTGGATGAGATGGATGAAAGGCTGAAGAAGCAGGCGACGGAGGCCGGTTGGAAGGAAGGGGAGGATTATGTGACCTGGCCCTGGATGCTTGCATCCGGGGACAAGGCGCTAAAGAAAGATCCCGAACTTGTAAAGAAGGCTGAAGCGAAGATTGGTGAGAATGATACCATCAACATCTGCTACACCAGCGGGACCACCGGCAACCCCAAGGGGATCATGCTTACGCACCTGAACTACTGGACCAACAGCAAGGATGCCATTGACCTGTTCAAGTTGGCGGACGGCCAGCTTTCGACGTTGGTGGTCCTTCCCGTAGACCACTCCTTTGCGCATACGGTAGGTATTTACACAGCTCTGCTTAGGGGTATCACCCTACACTTTGTTGATTCGCGTGGGGCTAATGCCGCTATCATACGCAACTTCCCCAAAAACCTTGTGGAGTTGAACCCTTCTTTTCTTATGACAGTCCCCTCGATTACGGGAAACTTCATGAAGAAGATGACCCAAGGTATCCACCAGAAAGGTGCTTTCATTGAAGGGATCTTCAACCGTGGTCTTGAGGCAGGAATCCTTCGCAATGGCGATGGTTTCCGCCGACCCGGCACCTGGATACAGATAAAGACCTGGCCTGCGTACACGCTTGCCAACAAGCTGGTGTTTCCCAAGCTACGTGCAATCTTTGGCTCCAAGATGCTCTACTGTGTAGGGGGAGGGGCCCTGCTTGAAGCGAAGCAGCAGAAATTCTTTGCTGCCATCGGCATCCCGGTTTTCCAGGGCTATGGCCTTACAGAGGCTGCTCCCATCATCAGCAGCAACTCACCCCTGCGCTACAAGTTCGGTACCAGCGGCATGGTCGCCGCCTCTGAAACCTGCAAGATCATGCTCGATGACGAGCATGAGGCAAAGGTAGGGCAGAAGGGGGAGATCGTCATCAAGGGTGAAAATGTCATGAAGGGGTACTTCAAGAACCCTGAGGCATCAGCAGAGGCACTGCGTGACGGATGGCTCTGGACTGGGGACCTTGGCTACTATGATGAGGATGGTTTTCTGGTGGTTACCGGAAGGGCCAAGGCCCTCCTGATCGCCAAGGACGGTGAGAAGTACAGCCCGGAGGAGGTCGAGGAGGTGATGGTCAATAACCTGCCTATTCTGAACCAACTTATGGTGTACAACGACCATGAGGTGATAACCACCGCTCTGGTTACGCTACAAGAGGATGTAGCCTCCAAATTGATAGCGGAGAAGGGGTGCAAGGATCCTGAGTCTGCCCTTACTGCCATAGAGGAGAACCTCAGGTCATACGAGAAGCATGCAACAGCTATCCCCAATGTATGGATCCCTGTCAGGTTTGCCATCATTGAAAAGCCCTTCAGTGAGGCTGATGGGCTGGTTAACTCCACGATGAAATTGGTCCGTTATAAGACAGTAGAGTTTTACAAAGAAAGAATTAAAGCTATGTATGCTGGAGAAGCAGAAAACAGGGAAGAAAACGTAAAAACTATTAAAAAGCTATACTTTTAGAAATTTATTCCTTTCTTCAATATACACATGTATAGAAACAGGCGAAATTACCATATTTCGCCTGTATTGCGTCTGCCCAATGGTGGACTTACTGAATGAAATGTGTAACGATTTTTATGGAAGATAGTTTTATTTATATGGGGACGTTGTGACATAGGTGCATAAACCCATGTAGTAGTGTTGGGATATTGATTCAAATATGTTGTGAAGATGATATAGAAAGGAACGAACAAGCGTTTTACCTGAATTGAGGAGGGTGAATATGAAGAAATTACTAGTTCTGGTACTGATAGTACCCATTCTCGCATTAGCAATGATCTCGTGTGATGCGGATATGCGTTCAAACTTAGCCGGTCTTATGGGCGGCTTTGGTGGCAACCTGTATGAAGGAGCCGGCTTGATCGTAGTGAATACTGCTCAGGCAGAGGCTGCGGCTGCTACTGTTGCAACCATTGGGACAGGATCAGGCGCAAAACCTGCTACCACTTCTGGCTTAGGGGTTACTATCCCAGATCCAGGAAGTACTACGATGTTAGCTCCCCAAGGCCCCGGAGCACAAGGGGCATTAAAGGATAACCTTGCAGATGCTTTCAATTCTGAGGCTCAGAAGAAAAAGCTTCTCGAGGAGCTTGGAAAGCCGGTCACTGATACTGATCAGCAAGCGGCTGCAGCAGGAACTGTTGGTGTTCTCAATGCAACGTTAGATGCATTGAAAGATGAGCTTATAACTAATAATCCTGAGCTGGCAGCTGTCTTGGAGCAAATGAAGCTCCCTGATGTTGGTGATGGCAGCACCCTTACCCAAGGTGATCTGCTCATGCTGCAGATGATGACCGACCTTATTTCCAATACAGTCGCTACTCTTGAAGATATTGGTGGCACCTTAGGTGGTGTTGATGAGACTAAGCTTGGGTTGCCAGCTAATCAGGATAAGGTTCTTGGTATTATTGCTGATGCCCTTTTTGCTGCTGAGGCTGCAGAACAGATTTCTGGTGCTGGATCGCTTGCCCTGATCGGTGACACCTCTCTGGGAGGCTTTTTAGAGAGTCTGACTAAAGGTAGAGGGACAAGGGGCGATGGCTTTACCCTTGATGACGATGCTGAGGAATACCTTCCTACAATAAACTCCTTGGTTCCGCGCATTGTTACTCTGATGGGCATTACCCACAATGGTACGGCCTTTGAATATACCGCTGCAAAGTACAACAGCTTCTTGCTCAACCAGAAGGCTTATCGGGCTTCCATGGAGCAGGCCTTGAAGATGGCGGCGTACGTGCCTGGTTCTCTAGATTCTTCAAACTTAGACCTTTCCACCTTGGTGAAGTATGGCCTGGCCGTACTGATTACCGAGCATGATGCCTTTGTGAAGCATGAAGGGCTAGCTGCGAATGAGATCATCCTCGCCTATCTGAACGCCAACCAGGGTTTGGGATTAGGAACTCTGAGCGTAGGCGATACCTTGAATGAACCTACTATCACAGGGTTTAGCTATGATGATTGGCCTGCTTTCATCAAAAATGGTGCACCTTCAGATGTTCCTCCAGTTATAAGGAACCTTCCGTATTACGTAAGGATTCTCAACAACCTCATTGTAATCAATAAGGTTGATGAGATATCGAAGGTTACAGAAGCTCTTGAAGAGTTCCGTGATGATACAGAAGATGGCCTTGCCAAATGGTACAATGAGCTTTAGGAAGGAGCATACTATGAAACATATTAAACTAATAAGCATTGCAATTGCTTTGATTTTGCTGGTAGCAGCTCCCTTGGTTGCTGTGAACAGTCCTAGCACTGCTGCGTACAAGCAGGCTGGGGAGACCTTCATGGGTACCAACACGCGTGTGCTGAGCATGGGCGGTGCCGGCCTGGGGGTAAAGGGATACTACGACAGCTTCCTGATGAACCCTGCCAACCTGGCAGGTAGTGGCTTCAAGCTCTCGATTCCTGCGATTACCTTCACCCTCTATAGCCCGAAGGCTATCTTGGAAAGCGGTGCGATCGAGGAGTTCGAGAAGGGCACCACCTCCGGCATGGTCTCCGGTGCACAGAAGTTCCTGGGTACCATCAAGAAGGGGTATGGTGATCTCATGACCACTGATGCCTCTGTGGTATTCTCCCTTGGTGGATTTGGTCTTGCCCTGGAGACGCAGGAAAGGATCATGACCTATAAGACAGGCTCAGACATGACAAGTGCCAATCTCATAGCTCAGGTCAGCTCTGCGGCCACTGTGGGCTTTGGCCTGAACTTCAATGTCGTCCCTGATTTCATGTCCATCGATGTAGGTGTTACCGGAAAAGCTGTCTACAAGCTCTATCTTGAGAAGCAGACAGCCTCCAGCATCATCAACACGATCGCCAACGAGGAGGACCTTGCTGAGAAGTTCCTCAATGATGTCCCTATCGCCGCCGGCTACGCACTACCTCTCTCTGCCGGTGTCAACATCAACTTCCCCTTTGGGCTAAGCCTCTCCACAGTTGCCAATAACTTCAACGGCAAGTACTCCATGGAGATCTTCCCTTCGGTGAACAACTGGGCTGATAAGGTGTTGGGAACCACATTTGGAACTGACAGTACCACAGGTACTGACTCAGGGACCTTTGAGTTTGATTCAGGGTGGAAACTTGATGCCGGCATAACATGGGCACCCAACCTTGGCTCCATCATCAAGCCGATCATCGCCGTTGACGTACTGGATGTGATGTCCCTTAGTGGTTTGGAAGATGATGCCTTGGCAAGAGGGTTCTTCAACCAAACCAGGCTTGGTGCTTCTGTCAGACTTCTCTCCTTCCTTGATGTTCGTTACGGTATCAACAAGGGGTATCAGAGTGTTGGTGTTGGGCTAGACTTGCTCATCTTCCACATTGATGCAGCGTACTACCAGTTGGAGTATGGAAACGATCTTGGAGACAAGCCCATCGATGCGCTCTCTCTGCGATTCTCGCTTCTCTCTCGCTAGTGATTGTCCTCTCTCATATGGATTGCCCTCCCTCGAAAGGAGGGCAATTTACTGTTTACTTCCATGAGGCACTGTTTCTTCTTATACTTGTGATTTGTTATCAAGCTAACATTTTGTATATTTTTACACTATTCTGACGAATAATACTGTACTTTGTAACTATTCCCATGCTATAGTTTTGCCATATTACTTAGAGAGAGGTCTATTATGGCAAGCTTTGGAATTTGGGGTCTTATTCCACCCGTACTCACCATTACCCTGGCATTCATCACCAAGGATGTGATGGTATCGTTGTTCTTGGGTATTCTTTCAGGAACACTGATTGTTGCAGGAGGGAATCCCTTTGTAGCAATCCTCAACCTTACCGACATGCTCGCAGATTCCTTGAATGACGGATGGAACATCCGCATTCTGCTTTTCTGTGCCCTCCTTGGCGGATTGGTAGGAATGCTCAGCAGGACCGGATCAGCGCGTGCCTTTGGCCGTTGGGCTGCCGATAAGCTGCACACTCAAAAGGCAAGTCTCCTGATGACCTGGTTTTGTGGCTTGCTCATCTTCATCGATGACTACTTCAACAGCCTTGCAGTAGGGACTGTCATGCGCCCCATCACCGACAAGAACGGTGTTGCCCGCGCAAAGCTCGCCTACATCCTCGACTCCACTGCAGCACCGGTGTGTATCCTGGTACCCATCTCCAGCTGGGTAATCACCGTCATGTCCATCGTAAAGGGTTCCGAAGGCTTCTCGTCCCTTGGCATCAGTGAGTTCAGCTTCTTCATGCGCTCGGTCCCCTATAACCTCTATGCACTGCTGACCCTGTTCATGGTGCTCTACCTCATCCTTACCGGACGCAACTACGGCCCTATGGCCAAGAGCATCGCCTATGCCAAGGAGACCGGCAAACTCTATAACGAGGCGTACGGCCCTGCCCCTGGCGAGATTGATGATGGTGGCGCGGCTAATGCTGAGAAGGCGGTGCCCCTTGATATGCTGCTGCCCATCCTGGTCCTCATCGTCTCTGCTGTTGTCCTATTCCCAATGACCACCTACCTTGGTGCCATCGACGGCGAAGGCATTCCCACCCTGGGCGCTGCTATGGCTTCCATGAGCCTTGGTGATGCTTTCAACAACACTGATGCCTCCATGGCTCTCTTCTATGCAGTCATCTTCACCCTGTCCATCTCTTCTGTCTACTATATCGCCCGTAGGCTCTTCACCATCAAGGGTGCCAGTGAAGCGATCGGTGAAGGAATCAAGAGCATGGTCCCCGCCCTCATCATCCTTACCATGGCCTGGACCATCGGAACGGTCATCAAGAGCAGCCCGGAAGATGGCGGCCTTGGTCTTGCGGCTTTCCTCAGTGAAGCGGTTGTCGGAGGTGGTTTCCCCATCGCCCTCATCCCTGTCATTGCCTTTGCCCTCTCTGCCCTGATCTCCTTCTCCACCGGTACCTCATGGGGCACATTTGCCATCATGATCCCTCTGGTGATGCCCATTGCAGTTGGACTTGCCCAGGCCAAGGGCCTTGAGGGTTCCGCCCTGCTCAATGCAGCGATGATCAGCGTAAGTGCAGTGCTCGGCGGTGCGGTCTTCGGAGACCACGCATCCCCCATCAGCGACACGACCATCCTCTCCTCTACCGGAGCCGGATGTCCCCACCTTGAGCACGTTGCAACCCAGATGCCCTATGCGGTGACCGTAGCGGTGTGTGCCCTGATTGGATTTGTCTTTGGCGGCCTGTTCCTGAACGTCCTGGTTGCCTGGATAGCCACCCTTGCGATGTTTGCCGTTGCAATGATCGTCCTTCCCCGCCTGTATGCAAAATAACTGATACCCGCATCCTTGTCTGTGGCCCTCCTTTTTGGAGGGTCATTTTTCTATTTGCTATACAAAGCGAAGAATCGTATACTCTTACATGGAGGCCCGTATGAATATTGTCAAGATCAAGGCAGAAGTGAAAGAGTACGATTGGGGAAATGCAACCTTCATACCTACACTTCTCGGCCAAAAGCCCGATGGAAATCCCAAGGCGGAGCTCTGGATGGGGACCCATCCAAGCGGAGAATCCCTCATTGAAGGCACCGGCCAGAAACTATCCGACCTTCTCCTCATGGATCCCCTGCACTGGTTCGGGCAGGACCATTTGGACTGGTTCGGTCCAGAGCTGCCCCTTCTCTTAAAGGTCCTTGCCATTGACCGCCCCCTCTCCATCCAGTGTCACCCCTCAGAGTTCCAGGCACGGGAGGGTTGGGAGGGTGAAAACGCCTTTCGCCAGAGATTTCCCAAGGAGCTGTGGAACTATAAGGATCCCAACAGGAAGGCTGAGGTCATATACGCCCTCACCCCCCTTACTGCAATGTGTGCCTTCCGCCCCCTGGAGAAGATTCTTCCCACACTGAAAGGGCTCATTCCTGTCGGGTATGCCAAGAACTTCTCTGATCTGGATGAGACTTCCGATCATCCTGATGAGGAGCTTGCTCTCCTGTTCAAGACCCTCTACACCCTGAAGAAGGAAGATCTTCGTCCCCTTATTGGGGAGTACATCGCCTCTTTGCGTGAAAGGGAGGACCTCCCATTCTCCTCGTCTGACGGTCTCTTCCTGGAGAGCAAGGGCATCGCCCTTACCTGCTATGAGATGTACCCCGAGGACCCCGGTCTCTTCTGCCCCTTCTTGCTCAACGTCAAGCATCTCAAGGAGGGCGAGGCGCTCTACCTTGAGCCCAGGACCCTGCACGCCTATGTGCTGGGCAATGGGATAGAGCTGATGAGCTCCTCGGACAATGTCCTGCGCGGAGGCCTGACCAACAAGAAGGTCGATGTGCATGAGTTGCTGAAGGTCCTGGAGATCAGGGGCAAGGAGGTGGAGCCTGTCCTGACGCTGGTGGGCAAGTCGGGACGCAAGCACCTGCTCACCCCAACCGAGGAGTTTCACCTGATGGTCTGCCCCACAGGCTCCTACCGCATCAATGACCGAAAAAGCATCGAGCTGCTGTTTTGTACCGAAGGGGAGGCGACCTTTACAAACGGAGGCGACAAGACCGTCATAGCCAAGGGAGAGTGCTATGTGGTGGCCTCCGCCTTGAAGGAGTACCAGCTTGAAGTCGAAGGGAACCTCTTCATAGCTGACGTGCCGCGATAGGGCTCCCTTGCCCCCTAAGGTTTTTGTCAGTATCTTTAGACACGTGTAAGGGTGTCAAAGTATGAAAAAAGGTTCTCCGAGTCTCCTGTCCCTCATTGCACGGTATGCCGCTTTGGCTGCCGTCATCGTCCTTGTCCTGATAGCCGTGGACATGTTCCTCGGCAATCAGGATAAGATTGTCTACTCCCCGCCAAAGCCCCTGGTCGTCGTCGAACGCCCGGGGAAGGGAAGGGTCTCCAGAAGGGCTCTCTTCCCCTCCTATGTCCAGGTGCGCGATATGGTCCCTGTCATCCCTCTGGTCGGAGGGAGGGTGGAGACCTTTCCCGTCGAGGTGGCTCAGCTTCTGCAGAAAGGAGAGGTGGTGGCTACCATCGACAGCAAACCCTTTATGGAACAGGCAAAGCAGGCAGAGGCTGCCTTCCTTGCCAGTGAAAGCACCTTTGTAAGGGTAGCTTCCCTGTACCAGAACAACGCGACCACCGCCCAGAGCTATGATCAGGCCAAGGCCCAGCGTGATGCCGCCCTGGCCCAGTACGAGCTTGCCAAGCTGCAGCTCGGGCATGCTGTTGTCACCGCTCCTGTGACCGGGACTCTCCTGATGAAGAACTCTTCGGTGGGCTCTCTTGCCGGGGGCCAGCAGCCCTTGGCCCTCATGGCGGACCTCTCATCGCTTGTTGTCAGGGCTGAGGTCCCTGAAAGCTACTATCAGACCTTTTGGAACAACCTCGATGGATTGCGCATCGAAGTGAGCAGCCCCAGGTGGGGTTCCCCCATTGGGGCGACCTTGCTCTCGGTCGACCCCTTCATCCAAAGTGAATCAAAGACCTTCGTCGTGGAGGCTCTCCTGGACAATGGAGAGAGCCTTGTTAGGCCCGGTATGGCTGTGGATGTCAGCATAACGTACGAAGAGCAGGAGGATGTCCATCGCATGGGACAGTCAGTTCGCAAAAGTGATGGCTCGTGGTACATCTATCATCCTGATACCCGTCGGGTAGAATATGTGCAGCTCCCTGTTGCGTTGGAAGACGAGGAATTCTTCAAGGTCCCAGATGCGTACCAGGAGAGTCTTTTCGTCATCGATGGCCAGCACGTCGTGTTTGACAACCAAGAGGTCCGCCTTGGCGGAGAGAGCCTGTGAAGGTATCACGTCAGGCTATCCGCCACCCTGTCATCATCGGGATGCTGCTCATCGTGCTCATGGCCTTCGGCTTCTACAGCTTTACCGGGCAGAACATCGAGTTCATGAGCGACATCAACTTGCCCTCCATCCTGGTCCTCTCCATCTATCCCGGAGCAGGGGCTGAGGATGTGGAGCAGGAGGTCACAAGCATCCTTGAGGATGAGTTTGTGACCCTGCCTAACTATAAGTCCATGGACTCCGTCTCCAGCAATTCAATGAGCATGATCACCATCTACTACCAGGATGGGGCCGACCCCTACGACCAGCTTGAGGAGGTGCGCTACAGGATAGCGACCTTGCTCTCCGAGCTCCCCAAGAACCTGCAAGGGGAGCCCATAGCCCTGGTAGGGGGGGCTACAATGCTTCCCATCCTTACCTTCTCCCTCTCCGGAGGAAAGGACATAGGAAGGGTCACTTCCTATGTCCAGGGCGAACTGCTCCCTGCCATCAACCAGATCAAGGGGGTGGCGGAGGTCACCATCCATGGAGGTCAGGAGCTTGAGGCATTTGTCCAGCTCCGTCTGGACGACCTCTCTGCAAAAGAGATAAGCGTGACGCAGGTCTTCACCCTGATCGACTATGCGAACAGCCGCATGCCCCTGGGCTCGGCAGAGTACCGGGGGAAAACCCTCGACCTCAGATATGGGGGCTCCTTCACCTCCTTGGAGGACCTCAAGGGCGTTGCTGTCGGGTTCACCCCCTCAGGCACTCCCATAAGGCTTGAGGATGTAGCCACCGTCTCCTTGCAGTACCCCAAGCAGACCTATGCGGTGCAAAGTGACGAGGAGCCGCTTATCGTAGCCAATGTGACCAAACGAACCGATGGGAATATTGTGAGGATAAACAAGGCCATCAGGGCTTTGCTTCTGGAGGAGGAAGAGAAGAGTGGGGGAGCCCTCAGCTTCTCCATCATAGGGGACGACAGCAGGACAACGATGGCATCGCTGTATACAGTCATCAGAAGTGGGTTGGCCGGCATCATCATGGCCATCCTGGTCATTGTCCTTTTTCTGGGGGATACCCGATCAACCTTGATAATCGGCTTCTCCATACCGCTGTCGCTGCTCTTCGCCTTCATCGGCATGCGCCTGATGGGCATCACCGTCAACCTGATGAGCCTCTCTGGTCTGGTCGCCGCCTTGGGCATGGTGGTCGATGGCTCGATAGTGATGCTGGAGCAGATATACCGATACTATAGGACAGGGGAGCTCACCGTCACCCAGAGCATCGACAGGGCAAGTGATGAGGTGGGGCCTCCCATTCTTGCCTCTACGCTGACCACCGTCGTTGTCTTCATCCCCATCTCCATGCTCAGCGGCATCATCGGCATGATATTCAAGGATATCGCCATCACCCTGATCCTCGCCCTGGCAGGCTCCTTTCTGGTTGCAGTGGTATTTGTCCCGTTCTTTGCCAAGCTGCTGTTGCGCCCGACTCCACCCAAACTGAAGGACAGAAGATTCAACCGCATGCTCGCCTCCTTTGAAAAGGGGTATAAGCGTGCCCTGGATTGGAGCCTCTCCCACAGTGCATTCATCCTGGTCATCTGCATCGCCGTCCTGGCCATGTCCGCCTTCACCATAACCAAGCTGGGCTTTACCTTTCTGCCATCAACCGACAACAGCGACTTCTATGTCCACA
Organism: Sphaerochaeta sp.; assembly: GCA_034007055.1. Taxonomy (GTDB): domain Bacteria; phylum Spirochaetota; class Spirochaetia; order Sphaerochaetales; family Sphaerochaetaceae; genus Sphaerochaeta. The sequence continues at coordinate 17,670 of JAVERP010000002.1, read as the reverse complement.
TGGAGTTCCCCCAGGGCTATAGCCTGGAGCAAAGCCGACAAAGAAGTGCCCATGTGGAATCCCTTATACGCTCAGAGGTGAGCGAGTTGCAGGATGTGATAACCTACGCAGGGATGAGTGATACCGTCTTCACCGTAGGCAGTGCCAACGTGGCATACTCCAGGGTGGTCCTGGTCCCTGTTGCCGAACGCAAGCGAAGTGTGCATGAGATTATGCTCTCGTTGCAGGCTCTTATCGCCAACGAGGTTCCCGACATCACCGTCCGACTTGAGAATGGAGGCTTTGACAAGCTGTTGGGCTTTGTCACCGGTGGCGGTGGCTATGGCATCACGCTGGTCAGCGAGGACCTGGAGCTCCTCTATCATGAGGCAAGACGAATACAGGAGCACCTGCAGCAGGACAAGGCGGTTGTATCAACGAGGGTTGACACATCCTTCGATGCAAACCAGCTGGTGCTGAAGATGGACCGCTCCAGCCTCAACAGGCTGGGGATAAACAGCTATGAAGCGGCCCTTACCAGCAGGATTCTTGTAGAGGGGATGGAGGTCTCCTCCTTCACCGACAGGCGCGGGGAGCGCTATGCCATCAGGGTGGGCAGTGATGCCACAGACAGGCCCTTCACCACTGATACGCTCAACTCCATCATGCTCCACTCCATGGGGGGTTCTTCCATCCCCCTTTCTGCAGTGGCGAAGCTTGAAGTGCAGCCGACCCTGAGCGAGATCAACCACACCGACCGTGCAAAGACCATCACCATCGGAGCGGCCCTTGTCGATGAGGATACCTCCATGGTGCTGGCTCGGATGAACGAATACCTGGAGGCCGAACCCTTGGCCGACGGGGTGAAGAGCCTCTCCGGAGGGGTGCTCCAACTCATAGAGGAGTCCATCCCCCCTGTCGTCTCCGCCCTCCTGATCGCATGGTTCCTTGTCTACACCGTTATGGTCATCCAGTTTGAGCGTTTCAGACAGCCGGCCATCATCATCGTTTCGATCCCCTTTTGCATCATCGGGGTTGTGTTGGGGCTGCTGGGCTTTGGCTCGACGCTCAGCATCGTCTCCTTGCTTGGAATCATAGCCCTTGGGGGTATCGTGGTGAACAACGGCATCATCCTCATCGACTATGTGAACCTCCTGCGGCGACAGAAAAACGAGGCTGGTGAAAACCATAAAAATGAAAACCCGGAAAATACTAACCTAGGGAATGAAGGACCTCACATGGTGGAGAGTGAAGAGAGCTTGCTGCAAGCGATAACCGAGGGCAGCGCCTCACGTCTCAGGCCCATATTCATGACCACCATCACCACCATGCTGGGGGTCGTCCCTATGGCCCTGGCAGCAGGGGAGGGTGCTGAAATATATGCTCCTTTGGGACAGGCCATAGCCGGTGGGCTCTTCTCCTCAACGCTGATAACGCTTTTCATCATTCCCGTGCTCTACTATCTTACCGAAAGGCGTGTCCTACGCAAGAAGGCCAGACGATCATGAACAAGAGAAGAATTTCACTGCTCATCCTATGTGTGGTAAGCATATCACTGCTATCAGGGGCAACCTTTACCGAAGCTTCCCTCAAGGGTTTGTTGCTCTCCAACAACCTGCAGCTCAAGCGGGCAATAGACGACCAGGACCTCTCGGTCTTGGACCGAAAGGATGCCAAGGCCGGGTATGGGCCGACCATAGAGCTTGAGATCTCAGCGACGTATCTGCAGAATACCACTCTATTCACCATTCAGGAAAATCCTGTGGACCCCACAGTATTTCCTCTTCCACCCACCATGTTCCCTCTAGAATTGAAAGTGGAACCAACGCTCTACAAGTTCGCCCTCACCCTCTCCCAGCCAGTCTGGACCTGGGGCAAGCTCCGCAATGGGGTTGCGATGACTGAGAAGCTGGTGGAGATACGCCAGAGGCAGCGCTTCGCTTTGCAGAAATCCCTGCTTGCAGAGCTGGAGAGCCGCCTCTATGCCCAGCACTATCTTGGCACTATGGAGGAGTTGCTCCGGCAGCAACTCCTCCATGCAGAGGCTATGGTGAGCTTGGTGCGGGAGGCCTTTGCCAATGGGATGGCCCTCCAGGAGGATGTCCTCTCCTCCCAGGTCTTTGCCAGACAGCTCAAGTTGGCCGCCGTGCAGGTCTCCCAGCAAAGGCAGAAGCAGCAATCTTCCATTGGGCGGCTTTGCAATACCGACATTCTTTCCAGTGATCAGATCCTTTGGACCCCTGATGAGGAGCATTTCCGTTCCATGCTCGGATTCGACTTGAAGAGGCTCCAGGCGATGGCTACCGCTAAGAATCAGGAGCAGGTGCGCATAGCCACCCTGATGGGTGAACTTGCCGCACTCTCCACCTCGCTAGCACAGGGGGACCTCTACTGGAAGCCCAATATGGCGATGCAGGTCTCCTTGGAGTATGGGGGGGCGAAGTTCCCCTTCATCGAAGATGGGTGGATGGAGAAGGATGACTATACCTTCAACGTATCGGTTGGTATGAAGACCACCATCTGGGATGGGGGCAGGAAGTTCCATGAGGTGAGGCGCTCCTCCATCAAGGAGGGGCAGGCCGCCCTTGATATTGACCAGGTCTACCAGGGCCTGAAGGCCCAGGTGGAGGAAGCGTATCATGCGATGCACCTGGCCCATGAGAATTTGGAATACCTCCATCTGAAGGAGGCTTCCGCCAAGGCTCAGGAGGCCCAACAGCAAAAGCTCTTTGACAGTGGCTACGGCTCTGAACAGGACCTGCTCAAGGCAAAGCTTGCACTGCTGTCGGTAAGGTTTGAGCAAGAGCAGCAGTGGCTCTCCTATACCGGTGCTTTTGCAGCCCTTAATGCACTTTGTGGGGTAGAGAATCCCCTCCTGTAGTGGTATAGTCTCCTTATGGATAAATTTCTAGAGTTGCTCAAAAAAGAGATGAGGCCCGCCATGGGCTGTACTGAACCTGCTGCCTCGGCCCTTGCCGGTGCCAAAGCCGGCTCCTTGCTGGGGGATGTCCCCGAGCGAGTTGAGGTTGTCACCAGCCGTGACATGGTCAAGAACGCCATGGGTGTCGGCCTTCCCAACTGCACGCTGAAGGGAATTCAGGCCGCCGTTGCACTTGGGGTGTGCGGAGGTGCTGTGGAGAAGGGGTTGAGCATCCTCAGTGAGATAAGTGAGGAGCAGCTTAGGCTTGCTACACAACTGTCGGTCTCCCTTTCCATCAGCACAACTGTCCCTTCACTCTATATCAAGGTTACTGCCTTTGGTGGCGAACACTCAGCCACAGCGATCATCAGCGGAGAACATGACCGCTTCAGCTTCCTGCAAAAGGATGATGAGATTCTGCTCTCCCTTCCTGTGGACAACTGCAGCTCCATCCTGGAGGCCTCTGATGAGGATGTCATCGGCAAGGCGACGCTCTCCGACCTCCTTGCCTATGCTGATTCTGCCCCCCCTGAGGCCATAGGGCTCTGCCTGGATGCCAAGGATGTGAACCTTGCCATAGCAGAGCATGCAATGCGCAACGAGTACGGCCTCTCTGTCGGCAGGATCGCTGCAGAGAGTCTCAACCAGGAGCCCAGGAGCCTCTCTGAAGCCTTCAGCCTCGCCTCTGCACTTGCAGCTGCAGCTAGCGATGCAAGAATGGCCGGCTGTCCGTTGCCGGTCATCATCAACAGTGGAAGCGGAAACCAGGGCATCACGCTGACAGTTCCTCTTGCTGTGGTGGCGTCCTATCTGAAGAAAAGCGATGAGGCCCTGGGCAAGGCCCTGGTGCTCAGCGAGCTGGTGGGCCTCTCCCTCACTGCACGCAAGAACCGCCTCAGTGCCCTGTGCGGAGCCTTTACAGCCGCAATAGGAACAGCGTGCGGCCTGGTCTACCTCCTCGATGGGGACCTTGCAATCATGGACCGTGCCATCAACACAATGATAGGCAACCTTACCGGCATCATCTGTGATGGGGCGAAGATGACCTGTTCCCTGAAGATATACTCCTGCGTAGAGGCTGCCAATCTTGCTTGCAAGCTTGCTTTCCGGGGGTATTCCCCTGGCAATGAGAGTGGCATCGTAGGCAGAAGCAGTGGGGAGAGCATGGATTTTCTCTCCAGGATCAGCTGTGAGGGGATGGAGGAGACTGACAAGACCATCCTTTCCATCATGCTGGGAAAACAGTCATGAACTATGTAGCACTGGATTTCGAGACCGCCAACAGCTATGCCGGGGGAGCGTGTGCCGTCGCCTTGGCCCGCTTTGACCAGGAGGGCAATCTGCTGGACTCCTACTACTCGCTCATCAGGCCCAAACACCCCTATTTTGACCCCGGCATGAGTGCTGTGCACAAGCTCAAGGACGAGGATTGCCTCCTGGCCCCTGAGTTTGATGTATTGTGGCCTGCAATGAGGGATTTCATTGGTCGTGACATCCTTGTCGCCCACAACGCTGTCTTTGACATGGGGGTTCTCAAGGGGTGTTTCGAAGCGTACGACCTGGAAGCAAAGGCGACATCATATTTTTGTACGTACACCATAGCAAAAAAAGTGTGGCCCAAGATGCTCAGCTACAAGCTGACCTATCTATGTGACCACTTCAACATGGAGTACCAGGCCCACTACGCCCTCGATGACGCCATCATGTGTGGCCTTCTATTTGCCAAACAGTGCCTTGGTAGCCTCGATGACTTGCTCACCCTGAGGAGGTTCCTCATCACAAAAGGTATCGAGGCCAAGGTCATTGAGCATCAGCGAACAGAACTCTTTTTCCTATGAAGGGGAAGAGTCCGGTTGCCCAGAAGCCCAATGCGGCATAGCGGGCAAACGACCCTACCGAGTACAGTGATGCCGGGATCAGGGCCTTCAAACCCATGATTCCGATAACCCCAACCATTCCAAGGAAGAAGCGCAACAGCTTTTTCTTTACTGTCGCTTCTACAGAGTAGTTGACCTTTTTTGCCTCAAAGGCGAAGCCCAGGTAGCCTCCTCCTGCAAGAGCAAGGACTTTCATCAGGTCGGTGAAGGCCACCTCGTCAATGCTATGGGTGTTGAGCAGGATGGCCATCCCCAGCCCAAGGACAAATGTTATGGCCCCTACAATGATCGAGAACCTGTAGCGCTTCCCTTTGTCGTCGTAGAGGGCGCTCATCTTGGCTGAGGCTATGAGGGTTATGCCGATACCCAGGACCAACCCCCCGAACACATCGATGGGCCAGTGGACTCCAAGGTAGAGCCTGCTGGTTCCGACAAGCACGATCATGACAGCACACAGGATACTCAGTGCCCGCTTTTTGTAGGCAAAGGCAAGGGCACTGTAAAAGGAGGAGCCTGTAGTGGTGTGTCCTGAGGGGAAGGAGTATCCGGTAGCCGTTGCAAGGCGTTTGCCATCGATGCTTTCCAACACTTGAAAGGGCCTTGGAGCCCTGACTATCGCCTTGAGCGCGCCCATGGACATCACCGAGAACAACAGTGTGGAGCAGATGGTGAAGCCTTTGTTCTTGTCCAGGTTCCACAGGATGTAGAGCATGACGGCGATGACGAAGGTCTGCTCCCCGACCGCCGATGCAACGTTAGCAAATGAGTCCATAAATGGGCTGCTGATGTTCTGAAAGAAAAGCAGGATAGCTTCTTGCATACATTTGACTCCTTACCTAGGAGTATACGCAACTGCGGATGCACTTGCAACTCAGAAAGGATGGGCAACAGGTTCTAGTTTGATGGAGTGACCGCTGTAGTTCGGGGTGAGATCTCCAACGGTGTTGCCCCTGACTGTATCCAGCGTAACAAGCAGGGAGTCTGATACTATCAGGTTTTCAGCTATGCAACCACCGAGTGGGTGGTTGTTGTACGTCCAAGCATTGAAAGGTTTTTGTACAATGCAGGGACCTTGTGTATTTCTGGGATGATTTGTGATGCTGCAGTGTTTGGTACTAAGCCAAACCATCCTTACAGTAGGGAAATAGTAGGAGACCCATTCTGCCATCTGACCATTTCATCTGAAAACACTCTAACACATATTCTACGGGTTGATAAAAATCCAGTTATCGTTCACAAATACGTGATAAACGTTCAAATTTTAATGGAATTATTACATTATAATGGCATGATTGTTCTTTACAATCACAAATCGTTCCGTTAGCCTGTATTCAGAGGGAGACGATGTGAAGTATTCAATTGAAATAGGCAAGATAGTTGAAGGTGCACTTAAGTACGATCAGGTGAAAGTAATAAACTACACCAGACAACTCATAGAGAAGTTGCATAACGATAATGATGATAGGGCGGCAGGCAAGTTTAGCAACTTGCTGTCATCACATGACCAAGGCCGACTATCGGCGATGGACACATCGAGGAACGTACCGGTAGATTCTGAGTCACGGTCATCTTTGGTCGATGTGATCTATCCGAATGACAATACCATTGAGGTGATCCTATCGGAAAGCAATAAGGAAAAAATACAGGCTTTCATCACTAGCTTCAGGCATGCGGACAAGTTGAATGCGCTAGGTCTTGGAGTCTCAAATACGCTGATGGTATATGGTCCTCCAGGGTGTGGAAAGACTAAATGTGCATACCTCATAGCAAAAGAACTTGCATTGCCACTGGTCGTAGCACGCTTGGATAGTCTTATATCCTCATACTTGGGAACAACTGCAAAAAACATACGAAATGTGTTCGAGTTTGCTCAAAGTATGCCTTGTGTGCTGTTTCTTGATGAATTTGATGCGATAGCAAAAGCTCGTGACGATAGCAATGAGTTGGGCGAATTGAAACGGGTAGTGAACAGCCTCTTGCAAAACGTGGATACTATGAGTAGCGATAGTCTGCTTTTAGCTGCAACGAACCATGAGCATCTGCTTGATTCAGCTGTGTGGCGCCGTTTTGATTATAGGGTAGAGATAGAATTACCCGATACCGAAGCGATTTCAAAGATGATTGACCTTTTCTCTCATGGCATTATCAATTTCGATCTCAAGGATAGGCATTTGATGGCTATTGCATTCAGAGGTTTGAGTGGTGCTGACGTAGAAGGGATTGTAAAAAAATCTCTACGCAACGCTTTTATTGCAGGTAAGGAGGTTTCCATTACAGATATCTACAATGAATTCTTTTCATGCAGCAAAATCATCCCTCAAAACTGTAATGATAAAAAAGAGCAAAATATATTCAAAGCAAGCTTCTTGCGTACCTGTGATGCAAAGCTTTTTAGTTATTCGGTTATAGCTACTATCTTAGGCGTTTCAAAGACAGCTGTCTCTAATCTCTGTAAGGAGGATACACCATGAGCAAGAAATATCTGCCCATACAAGTGGTTTACCAAAAAAAGTCCGACACGAGAAGAAATACAGGGGGAGGCGAGACTAAGTTTTTTGGGGAGGTTACTCCTGAGCTTCAAAAGGATATTACCAACAAATTTTCAAGCATTCTAGCATTTTACCAAGATGTTTTCGAAGAGAGCAGCCTTGTGCCGGCTGTTGGCAAAATCACCGTCAAGCAGGAGGCCATTGCCAAATCTCATAAACCCAACGACTTGTGTCGCAAATGCCCAATTATTGGTGGAGAAGGCCTTGACGAGATATACATAAAGCTGACCCAGCAATCCATACAGGAAACCATATCTTTGGTGAATGACCCGCCAACAGAAAAATTCAAGGCCAATCTAACAGCAATTTCTGATATCCAACCTATACAAGCTGAAGAGAAGGTTTCCGAAAGCCTGACTGAAATATCTGCACAAGGAGTATTTGATACTATACAGAAAAAGATCAAAATCAAGCTTTTTGACTTTGGAAATGAATTTGATAATAACCAAATAGAAGCATATGTTATGAAAAAACTAGCCGAACTCAACCTTGCAGAAAATCATGAGCTGATTGCTTATGGTGAATCAATTAAATATATAAAGGTTTCAGTAACTGGTTATGAGGATGTTCAGAGAATTGCCTCTATTAACGGAGTTAGGTCAATAGATTTTTTTCGCAGTTATACACTTCCTAAGGGGTTGGAAATTACCCGTGAGGCTGAAATATACCTACGTGAAGAAGCTTGTGAGAACAATATAGATAGCGATGTCTTTATTGGGATTATTGATGGAGGTATTAGTGAGAAGAATACTTTGTTGGCTCCATATATCGCTGAACGTAGAGTTTACATACCACCAGAGTATCAAAATCATGATCATGCAACTTTTATAGCATCAATAATTCAATATGGAAATGAATTGAATGGGATTCTGCACACTACACCTAAGCATTTTAGATTCAAAGATATTGTAGCCCTGCCTAATGACGATCCTTGGCATGGACCGACAGATAGAATTGAGGAAGAGATGCTTATGGAAATCATAGAGGACACTATGGAAGAATTCTCTGAGACTGTCAAAATATGGAATATTTCTATAGGCATTGCAGATCAGATTTGTCAAGGAACTATGTCAGACCTAGGGATTTTTTTGATTTTATTCAAGATAAGTACAAGGTGCAATTTTTTGTCTCAAGTGGTAATCTTGATAAGCCACCATACAGAAACTGGCCAGCACAGCCTGAAATGGGAGAACGAGATAGAATAATTGCTCCTGCGGATTCTATGAGAGCTGTCACTGTTGGATCGATTGCACTGAAAGATTCTCACTCCTCACTAGTAAAGAAGAATGAGCCTTCTCCCTTTAGCAGGAGGGGCCCAGGTGCTAATTTTAGTATCAAGCCTGATTTGGTAGATTATGGGGGGAATCTTTCTAATTGTCACACTTTCTATGGGTTAGGTGTAAAAGGATTGAACCCTGTGGGAGAAATTGTAGAAAGAGTAGGTACAAGTTATTCAAATCCCAGAATAGTCAATAAATTTGCATCAATTGTAGACGATCTTGTTGAACCGGATCTTTTGCTAGCAAAAGCAATACTAATTCATTCTGCCCGATTGCAATCTCGGGATTTGTTTGATCGTAAGCATGAGAATTTACAATACTATGGGTTTGGGATGCCTGAAACAGATCCAGAGGATATTTTACTTTGCAGTGATGATGAAATCACGCTCGTGTTCAAGCAAAAAATATCACAGGGTACATATTTGGAATTAATCGATTTTCCGTATCCTCGTTCATTGATCAAGGAAGGAAAGTATTATGGAGAGATTGGGATGACTCTGGCCTACACCCCAATTCTGAATGAACAGTTTGGTAATGAATATTGTCAGGTAAACATAGATGCAAGTTTCGGAACATAGGTAGAAATCGAAAACCGGAATACAAAGGGGAGGTACCACTTGAGCGTTCATGGGAAAACAAGTATGAAAAGTCAATGATAGAGAGCGGATTCAAATGGAGTCCCAGTAAGTCGTATTACAGAAAGATACGTAATGGGATTGCTTGTAAAGATGGATGGAAGATTAGATTGGATATGACACCAAGAAATAATCTCAATATTGATTCTCAAGAATTTATTCTCTTGGTGACGATCAGGAACACTCAAGAATCGGAAGGTCTTAAGAGTAATAATATTTACACTGAAGTGGTCCAAGGCTTTAACAAACTGGGTTATGTAGTAAATGATCTAGCGGTAAGGCAGCAAATACGCCAGCGCCAATAACTCAATGCACAGTTGAATGGTAAGTAACCGTCTTGTTTTGTATCTGGAAACAGCATACATGAAAAGTATGGAAATATTCTTCTGTACGGTAAAACCTATACATTTCTACAATTTTTCAACTTTCTTTCTGGGAGTTGTTGACAAAACTACTGCGATATTGTAGTTTGCTACTTGCTACGAGGGCGTAGCGAAGTTGGTTATCGCGACGGCCTGTCACGCCGTAGATCGCGGGTTCGAGTCCCGTCGCTCTCGCTTCTTAGAGACCGCCTTGGAATTCCAAGGCGGTCTCTGTATACTTTGACCATTGATACTTTTTTTGGAGGTGCTATGAGAGTACTGGTAGGCATGAGCGGAGGCATCGATTCCACAGTCGCCGCATATCTGCTCAAGGAGCAGGGACACGAGGTTGTCGGGGTCACCATGACCATCTGGAGCAACCGCTCCGATCTCCCCACCCCAAGGATGACAAACTCCTGCTTTGCCCCTGACAAGAGTGAGGACCTGGAGAAGATCAAGGCCCTCTGTAACCGCCTGGACATTGAGCATAGGACCCTTGAGCTCAGTGACCGGTTCGAGCAGGTGGTGCTGCAGAATTTCACCAATGAATATATGAGTGGCAAGACTCCCAATCCCTGTGTCTGGTGCAACTCCAAGATCAAGTTCGGAGCGATGGTCGACTACGCCAGGGAGAAAGGGCTGCAGTTTGACAAGTTCGCCACCGGCCACTATGCACGCATTGTGGAGAAGGGCGGCAGGTACGCCGTCGCTCGCTCTGTAGACCTGAAGAAGGACCAGTCCTACTTCCTCTACCGCCTGGCACAAGAGCAGCTGGCAACCACGCTCTTCCCCCTTGGCGGGATGCTCAAGGATGAGGTGCGCCTCATAGACGAGCAGCAGGCCTTCCATGCTGTGCACGAGCAGGAGAGCCAGGACTTCTACGGAGGGGACTACACCGACTTGCTTACCGTGAGCAACCAAAAGGGAGACATCGTCGACCTCGAAGGCAATGTCCTTGGAAAGCATGAAGGCATCTGGCACTACACCATAGGACAGCGCAAGGGCCTGGGCATTGCCGCTGAGAAGCCCTTGTATGTCCTGGCCCTCAGAGCCGAAACCAATGAGGTTGTCGTCGGCTTTGTCGAACATACCTACCACAGAACGGTAACAGCGGGCAATCTCATCTGGGGCCTTAGCAATCATCTTGCAGGCGAGGTCGCACTGCAGGCAAAGATACGCTCCACAGGCACCCCTTTGGCTGTCAGGGTGCGCCAGGACGAGGATGGCAGGGTTACCGCCATCTTTGATTCTGAGGTGCAGGCAGCCACCCTTGGGCAGTCGCTGGTCCTCTATGACGGGCCGGTCATACTCTGTGGAGGGATAATCGAGCAGGTGGGGTAAGCTAACGATTGTATAGCTTTGCTATTTTGACTATGCTAGAGCGTACATAGGAGATACATAATGCGAGTAATTATTCAAGACGATTATGAGAATCTGTCCCTTTGGGCGGCGCGGCATATTGCAAACAGGATCCGAGCATACAGACCTACAAAGGCCAACCCCTTTGTCCTCGGACTGCCCACAGGATCATCCCCGTTGGGTACGTATGCAGAGCTTATCAGGCTCAACAAGGAAGGATATATCTCCTTTGAACATGTGGTGACCTTCAACATGGATGAGTATGTAGGCCTCGAGCGCGAGCACGAACAGAGCTACCACACCTTCATGTGGAAGAATTTCTTCAGCCATGTAGACATCAAGGCCGAGAATGTGCACATCCTCGACGGCATGGCAAAAGATCTGGTCGCCGAATGTGAAGCCTACGAAGAGGCGATCGCCTCCTATGGCGGCATCGAGCTCTTCTTGGGTGGCATAGGCTCTGACGGGCATATCGCATTCAACGAGCCCTTCTCAAGCTTGAGCAGCCTGACGCGCATCAAGAGCCTCACGTACGACACCAAGGTGATGAACAGCCGCTTCTTTGACAATGACATCAACAAGGTCCCATCCACAGCCCTGACTGTCGGCATCAAGACGATAACTGACAGTAAGGAGGTGGTCATCCTGGTGAACGGGCATAACAAGGCCGTTGCACTGGAGGCTGCTGTAGAGGGCTCTGTATCGCATCGCTGGACCTGCAGCGCCCTGCAGCTCCATCCCAAGGCTGTGATCGTCTGTGACGAGAAGGCCTGTGGCGAGCTGAAGGTAAGCACGTACAACTACTTCAAGGACATAGAGGGTGAGAACCTTGATGTGAGGAAGATGGTTCACTGAGCTGTGACGAGCTTTTAGCTGGCTGGCCTTGAGAAAGGAATGGCTTGGCTTCATAAACAAAGAGCACCGGTTCGCACTAGTGGTCCGGTGCTCTTTGTTGGTATGGTTGTAGTATCATTAAGGTATGTTTTTGTTTTTACATGTATTGAAAGTGAATAGTAGGTTTTACTCTTCCACCTTCCAGCTTCCAACTTGCCTTGGCCTGTCTCACAGGGCCAGGCTCCTGCTAGAGGCCCAACTCCCTGACTACTTCCATCGCCAGCGCTGGCCTGTCGGTCATGACAGAGTCCACCCCCATCCTGAACAGGCGTTCCATCTCAGGCTTGTCGTTTATGGTCCAGACTTGGATGATCGCATTGCGCTTGTGCATTGCTTTGACAAAGGAGGGGGTAATCACCGTGATTCGCCCCTGTCTCGGGGGGACCTGGAAGATGATCTGCCGACTCTTGTGCAACTTTTTGGGAAGCATCCTCGCCTTTTGCAAAACAAGAAAGTGCCTGACCTCGAGAGAGGAGAGACTTGTCATGATCCTTGGCTCCTTCTTACGTAGCAACTTGAGGTTAAAGAGATGGAAAGATGCTCCCAGCACCCGTCTCTTTGCCTGGTTCTCTTCGAGCACCTTGATGAATGCATCGACGATTGGCTCTCCCCAAGTTTTCAGATCGACATTGAAGCGTTGGGCAGGACACGCTTTGAGTGCCTCGTCCAAGGTGCACAGCTGCACTCCCTTGCCCCTGAAGGGGAAGGTCACCCCCCCATCTGTGGTGAAGGTATAGCCTGCATCAAAGAGCTTGAGCTCCTCAAGGCTATGGTCCTCGATCCTGCCGGTTCCGTTGGTATTGCGGTCGAGGGTCTCGTCATGCCAGATTACCAGGACCCCATCACGGCTCAAGTGGACGTCGGTCTCGATCACATCGACACCCATCCTGTAGGCGCTCAGGAAGGCTTCCAGGGTGTTTTCCGGGAAGTGGGCGCTGTCCCCCCTATGGGCGACTACACGGGGCAGGGGGTCGAAGAAGGATTTATACATCGTCACCGGGCTCCTTGTGCGCTATGATCTTGCCCATTTTTACAAAAACCTTCTCCATCTTCTGAATCTCGCTCTCAGAAAGGGCCGCCCGGACAAAGACATCCCTCAGGAAGCGGTATGTCCACAGCTTCTCATGGCTCTGCTTGAAGTAGCCGATTTCATCCATGGCGGAGGTGGCGGTTGCAGCTGCCTGCTCACACCTTGCCTGCTCGACAGGTACGGCCTCAACCGCCCAGGTCTTGATCTTGTCAAAGAGGTTGTACGTGATGATCTGGACAGCCTGGGAGAGGTTCAGTGAGGGGAAGTCATCGCTGGTAGGGATGCTTACCACAGCCGCACATTGGGCGACCTCCTCGTCAGTGAGGCCATCGGATTCACGGCCGAACACGATGGAGACAAGCCCTTCGCCGGTTTCCTGTACGCGCGTAGCCAGCTGCTGAGGATTCAGCACGCTGTCCTTTCTGAATTTCCCCTGGCGTCGGGTGGAGGCGACAGTGAGAACGCTTCCGGCAAGAGCCTCTTGTAGAGATTCGTACCGCTTTGCACTCTCCCAGACATCCCTTGCATGCAGGGCAAGGGTCCGTACCCGATTCTCATCGTACTCCCTGTCACCTACCAAAACCAGGCGCGTAATGCCCATGGTCTTCATGGCGCGGCATACAGAGCCGACATTGGCACCGTCTTGTGTGCCTACCAGTACGATCTGAATCCTACCCAAATTACTTTTTTGATCCATACTATAGAGTCATAACAGATATTGAAGCTTTTTCCAAGCTGGTCTATAGTTGTTCCATGACAGAAACACCCCAGGCAAACAACCGGTACATTCAGATTTTCCTAGGAATTCTCGTGACCCTTGCAATACTTGCAGTGCTCAAACTCTCCAAGGATGTCACCATTCCCCTCATCTTGTCATTTTTCTGCTTTCTCATATTCAGCCCGCTGGTACGCCGGCTTGACAAACTGCACATCCCCAGGATCTTTTCAGTTACCCTGGTGATGGTGTTGCTTCTCTTCATCTTTGTCGCAGCCGGGTGGTTTGTCATCATGACCGTCGACACCCTGGTCCGCCTCATACCCTTCTATGCCGACAAGGTGGTCTCCTTGGACCGCCTGCTCTCCAGCAAGGTCTCCCAGTTCATCGAGCTGCCCACCGGAAGTTCCTTCCTGTCGCTTCTTCCCGTCAACTGGTCAAATCTGGCCATAACTAGCCTGACGAGCATATCGAACAAGTTCCTTTCGGTGACCAAGCTTGCAATGCTGGTCTTCATTTTCTTCCTGTTCCTCCTCTTGGAGAGGCAGAGCGCCATTCCCAAGCTCCTGGCTGCAGTGCCCCGAAGCAAAGGCCTGAAGGTCGCCGTTCTTTTTGAACGCATCACGCGCCAGGTCTCCAAGTACCTCTTGCTCAAGGGCGTCATCAGTGCGATGACCGGTGTCATGTTCTACCTCACTGCCCTGGTGACCGGGCTCGACCTTCCCATCCTCTGGGGTGTGCTTGCCTTTGTCTTCAACTTCATCCCCTCCATCGGGTCGCTGATCATAACCACCCTTACCATCTTCATGGCACTTATCCAGTTCGCCCCTGTCTGGTCCAATGTAATCTATGTCGGCATCATGACCATCAGCATCCAGACCATACTGGGCAACATCATCGATCCCAAGCTCCAGGGCGGACAGCTTAACCTCTCGCCGTTTGTCATCCTCGTCTCCCTCACCCTATGGGGGTATATCTGGGGAATCCCGGGGATGTTCCTCTCTGTTCCCATCACCAGTGTGCTGCAGATCCTCTGCGCCAACGTCAAATCCCTCAGGCCCATCGCCATCCTCATCAGCAGCGGCAAGAGCTACCAGCGCGAAAGCGAAAAGCAAAATGCCCTTGCCCGATACCTGCGCAAGCAGGACAAGCTCAAGCGGGGCCAGGCCCCTTCGGAGCAGAGCAGGGACCAGGCTGAGGAGAAAGAGGCGAGCAGCACCTACCATAAGGGGGATTTCATCATGCCGGAGAACTTCGGCGAGAAGAAATGACCGACTTTCCCCACCTGACAGATGAGGATGCCCATCACTACGCCAACCATACCTTTGCACAAGATTTGAAAGGCCTTCTGGCCTTCAAGGATCTGGTGCTCACCTTCTATGCCGAGCATGGCCGCCCTTTTGTCTGGAGGGAGACATGCGAGCCCTATCCCATCCTGGTCTCCGAGGTGATGCTGCAGCAGACACAGACCGCCAGGGTGCTGCCCAAGTACGAGGCCTTCCTGCAGAGGTGGCCTTCCTTCTCATCCCTTGCAGAGGCCTCCACCGAAGCTCTGCTCTCCCTATGGAAGGGCCTCGGATACAACAGGCGTGCCCTGAACCTTCGCCGGAGCGCCAGGATGACTGAAGCGTGGGGGTGGACCATTCCCAATGACAGGGCACTGATCGAGTCCCTTCCTGGTGTGGGCAAGGCGACAAGCGCGGCCATCCGCAGCTTCTGCTTTGGGAAGAAGTCAGTCTACCTGGAGACAAATATCCGCCGTGTCCTGCTTACCTGCTTCTATCCAGATGAGGATGAAGTCAAGGACAAGGTACTGGAGCAGCTGCTTGGGGACCTGAGCCTGGTCGTCGATGATATGAAAAGCTGGTATTACGCCCTGATGGACTTCGGGGTCCTGCTCAAGGCCCTCCACCCCAATGCAAACAAGCGCAGTGCCCACTATACCAAGCAGAAGAGGTTCGAGAACTCCAACCGCCAGATACGCGGACAGCTTATCCACCTGCTTACCGATACAGGGGCAAAGCCCCTTGCGATGATCTGTGACCTTCTTTCCCATTTTGAGGACGAGCGCGTGCTCATCTCCCTCGAACAATTGGAGAAGGAGGGCTTTGTCAGGGAAGTGGAGGGTGTCTACAAGATTAACGAGGAGTAGCCTTGCTCCTGTCTGCAAGCAGGTTTCCGCCCATGCCTACCAGCATCAGGATGGCCCCCACCAGGAGGTTGGTGGAGAAGGCGTCGAAGAAGAGGGTGTCGATGGCCAGGCTCATCAGGATCTGGGCCGAAGAGAGCAGCAAGGCTGAGTAGATTGCAGGCACCTTGATGATGACGTACGAAGTGGAGACCACCACAAAGATAGCCAGGATGCCACCGCTGAAAACCAGCAGGGGGGAGACCGAGGGCAGGCTCTGAAAGCCCGCCACCGTCGCCTTCGGTGCTGTGATGAAGTAGAAGAGAAGCCCTGCAACCAAGCCGGTGAGGAAGTTGTGCCTTGAGGCGAAGACCGGGCCCTTGTAGCTGGCGAAGGTGCTGTTGAGCACCATCTGCGTCATGGTCAGGGCCCCTGCCAAAAATCCCAGCATGATGAACCCAAAGACAAAGTCCCCCTCGCCTCCGAGTGCCATGATGATGATGCCGATGGCGCTGATGGCTAGGCTTGCCATCTTCTTGGTGCTGATCTTGCGCTTTTTCATGCCCAGAAAGCCGGTGAGGTCGAAGATCACCGAAAAGAAGCTCTGCCCAAAGACCGTGCTAGCCATCGCCAGAGAAGCTCCGGTATAGACGATGGTGTAGTAGTTGCAGTTGAGGATGACCAGGCCGAACACCCCGTTGAACCAGAGGTAGGGCGGAGCACTCCTGCGCTCTGAGTTGATGCTCCTGTTGTTCTTCCCCACCCAGAGCAGGAGGGAGAGGAAGACCAGCCCTATGATATGGTTGACGATGAGCGAGACGCCCATGGTCACCGCAAGACCCAGCTGGGTATTGGCCACAACCATGACCGAAATGACCATACCTGTGAGAAAATCTAGAAAAAGATAGAGTGTTTGTTGCATGTAGGATATTGTACTGTGTTTGCCCTTGTCATGCCAGTGAATAAATCCCTACAATGCTCGTATGACAGTACAACCGATAGATATGAGCAGAACAGAGGGTCTGCAGGAGATTCTGCTGAGCAAGGCGATGCCCCCGGGCAGCCTGGGCGACTTGGCCCGCCTTGCCATCAGGATCGCCCTCATCACCCCACGGCCCCTTACAAGGCTGACCCTTCTCTTGTTTGCAGGGGACCACGGCATCGTCGCTGAGGGGATAACCCACAGTCCCCAGGAGATAACCGCCCAGCAGTCTCTCAACTTTGCAAAGGGGGGAGGGGCGTGCGGCCTCTTTGCCCGTTGCAACGGTGTGGACCTGAGTGTGGTGGATATGGGAGTGAACCATCGGTTCCTCCCCTCCGATGGGATTGAAGGGTGCAAGCTGGGCTTCGGCACCCGGAACTTCCTTCATGCAAAGGCCATGGATACAGAGCAGTGCACCTCTGCCATGGAGAGGGGAAAGGCCCTTGTCCGTAAGAAAAAACACTCGGGCTTTGATTGCATCGCCTTCGGCGAGATGGGGGTGGGCAACACCTCCAGCGCCAGCGCCATAGCGAGCGCCATCACCGGCCTTCCTGTGCGGAAGGTCACCGGAAAAGGCAGCGGCCTCAGCGATGAGGACCTGGAGCACAAGTGCACCGTGTTGGAGCAGGCCCTCAGCAGGCATAGCACCCGCGATCCTCTGGAAGTGCTCGCTTCCTTTGGCGGCTTTGAGATAGCGGCCATAGCAGGGGCCATCATAGAGGCGGCCTCCCTTGGCATGCCCATCCTGCTGGACGGCTTCATCACCACAGCCGCAGCGCTGGTAAGCTGTGCCTTGGAGCCGGCGTGTCGGCATTACATCATCGCCTGCCATCTCTCCGCCATCGATGGGCATGACCTGCTCTTGGAGTATCTGGGCCTGCCTGCGCCGGTGCTCTCCCTGGGGATGCAACTCGGCGAGGGGACAGGGGCCCTTACTGCCTGGCCGATCATAAGCCAGGC